>JBGSKV010000111.1:0-51749 GCA_041740975.1 Oligoflexales bacterium
AGAGGGGGTTGTGAGGGCAGGAGCTCTGTTACAAATAAAAATCCCCGTGATCATGCGGGCAAGCGTACCCTCTGAATTCACCTTTGAGAAATTCACGCCAATACTTCGCAAAAAACAAAAGCTCCGCCTGTGAAAGGCGGAGCCAGTATTGTTATCCGGCCGCGAAGCGGCCGAATGTTCATTAATCTATATTTATTTAGTCGGCGAAAAGGCTAGGGAGAAGAGTTTTGCCCATATTCGGCAGCTGCCGAGTTTGGCCAGCAAAACTAATCTCAAAGCGCAGCAAGTAACTTGCCTCTTTTTCTTCTAAGTGAAAATCTTTTACTCTCGCAAAATTCAGACCCCAGCATCGCGAAGGAGATATGTAGGTTAGACCATAGCTCGTTTGATATTCAGATCGCGTTTCGATTCCCGTCTGATCTATATTTCGATTTGCAAAATATACATTTCCTTTAACATAGGGAATGATATTGGTTTCCACTTTCACCGATCGAGTGCGCACGAAGTCAACTATGGTTTGCGTGTCAGAGTCTTTTAAAGCCGATTTTTTTATCGTCTTGTCTTTCTCCACTAAATAGCTGAATGCCAGCTTTGTCTTAAAAAAAGTTGGGATTTGCATGCCAAACAAATTACGCAGTGAAAAGTCTCTGTAAAAATTGTAGCTATTTCGAAAATCGAAGACAAAACCTTGCGTGCGTAGCGAAGCTTCCGATTCCAATTCTTTCCAAGGTTCCGCTAGGGTACCCGGAATATTCATATCTCCTGCTTTTTGCATTCTTCGCTTTTTTGCATCCAAAAAGTCGTAGTCAATGCTGGCTCCTAAAGTCAAAGGGATGCTGTATGGCAAATTTATTCGATTTGCGCCTTTTGCCGACGCGGGATTATCGGGATAGTCCAAAATTTGTTCGGCTTGTTTTAAATAGTCTAGTTTTTCATTGTCCAGTATGTGGGAAAATCCATGCACTGGTTCTTGTTTTACATTGTCGTACACCCGAAAGACATGATTGGTTCCGAAAGATAGGCGACGATGCTCAATCAAGACATCTTCATCAATGACCCCAGTTTCGGCACGGTCAATGATAACTGGACGATCCGTTGGAAAATAAGACAGACCTTTTCCCTCAGGATTCAATACATCTACGGACGTTGCGTAGGGTCCCCACGAATCAACAAAAGGACGAATGGAATAACCGAGTCCCCAAGTCATAAGATGGTGAACATACCGCTGCTTTTCTTCTGCAATAAATTTGGGAGGCAATACAAAATTGGGAAAACGAAAACGGCCATCCATCGGCAGTCTCAGGTCCAAACCCGTCCTCATACTTACTTTTCCGCTTTCACCCTCGCCAATATGCTCACTGCGAATCAGGCGTGCCTCGGCATCGGCAAAAAAATCGAGCTGAAAAATTCCGCCAGTCAAAAGAGGCGAGATGACTTCGACCCCTGTTCGCTGCCAGTGACCGTGGCCAAGCGTTAAAGAAATGGGATTAATAAGGGCGTATTTTGCGGAGTCAAACTCCGATAATCTACGATAGTCGAAAGTTGCTGCCGCATAAAAGGGTATCGGCATCCAGCTATCATTTGGAAACAAACTGAAGTAGCGCGAACGGGCAATCGCTTCCAGAGGCATCTGGCGCCCCATAAAGGGTGCATCCAACTTCATGTAATCGCCAAAGCTGGCACCCAATCCCAAATAGTAATTTGATTGGTCATAATGGACTCGCGCGCCCGATCGGGCAAAAGCACTCGAGTGAGCTTTTAATATATCGCCCTGTAAGAGGTCATATCCCGAATCAAAATCAAGCCGAAAACGGTGGTCCGAACTCATATCGCCTTTGGTAACCAGAGATAGTCTGGGTGCGAAAATACTTAGACCTTGCCAGTTCACGAATCCACGCCAAGCATTCTGCGGCGTATTCGTATTAAAATAAATGTCTTCGACACACTTGCCAAACTTTTCGACCGTGCCATCTAAACAGTCCGATTTGCCATTGTCTCGCCAGAAGTCAGGCTCGGCAATTCTCTTACGCGCCCCCGCTTTGCCAACACCAATGGTGCCCGCCGATGCCTGGCCAGTGTTCGCACGGGCTGACGCCAAACCATCTATGTATGCGTCACGAAAAAAATCACGACTATTGATTTCGCGGCGCCACTCGCGATCATTAATAAGTCCGGCACCGAGCGTCCACCCAGAAAACTGTCTCTGTTTGTATCGAAACTCCACATCATGCAGAAGGCCTCGATCTAACAAGAGCTTTTCCGTAATCGTAACGTCTTTATTCGGGCCAAGATCCAAAAACAAGGGCTGTGTAAATGTCGTTCCCGTGTGATCGTTCCAAGAAAAATTCGGAAACAACAACCCCGACTGACGGCGATGTTTAACGGGTACACGCAGAAAAGGGAGATAAAGAACCGGGATACCTTTGATTTTCAAGATCGGATGTTTGAAGTCAGCGTAACCATCGATATGCACCTTCAGCTCACTCGACCAGAAGCCCCACGCCGGATACTCGTCTTCTTCACAATAACAAGACGTGAAGAACGAATTCTGCGCGAAAAAATCATCTTCATCAATTTTTTCGAGCATCTGACCATTGATGTGAAAGTAGCCCAAATGGTCCAAATTTCTGTCGGCAAGTAATTTGTCAATATTGTTTTCTTGCCAGTAGGCACGCCGCCGCAAAATGGACTCTTGAACTCTGTCCGTGCGTAAACTGAGAACTTGATTAGGTTGATGGATGACCAGCTCACGTTTCTCAAGTAGAACTCGCATTCTCCCAATGTAGTCCTCACGCAGTGCAACTTTTTGTTGAGGGTTAACTTCTGAATACTCTTCGGCCAACCTCTGAATTTGTCGATTTAACTCTATGAGACGCCTTGCCCGCGCTTCTTCAAACTGCACTTCCTCGAGCGTAAAACCAAGAATTTTATCCACGGCTCTTTTGATGGCTTCCTCACCATTGATCGTAAGACTGCCGTTTTCAATGACCAGATTTTGTTTTTCTTGAAAAAATGTGACTTTCTCGCCGACCATAATTTGGTCTTTGGTCAAAAAGACCACATGACCCTTCGCAACTATTGTTTTTGTTTTAGCATTGATCTCGATTTTATCGGCGGCCATAATAATGCCTTGACCGATCATCACCACATTGCCTTCATATTTCTGCGCAGTCGTTTTAAAATTAAATCCAGAATTTTCAGCATCGAAGAAGAATTTGCGTTCGCCGGATTGCGACCACACTCCCACGCTTTGCAGGCAGAGAAACACACCCAAAATGTAGCGCAGTCCTAATGCCATGTGTTTTCGATCTTTATGTTGAGATGCTGGAACGCTTCGCCTAATCCATGAATGGATCCGCAAATAACAACTGGCAAATGTTGATCGCTCGTCATGATGTCTCTTGCTGCTTCCAACGCATCAGAAAAACTTTCAAATACAGGAAGTTGTTTGAATTTTTCCGAAAGTTGCTCGGCTTGCAACGTGCGCGCATTTGACTGTTTATAAATATAAATGGGCGCGAGGTTTTCCGATAATACGTCCAAAATCTCATTTATATTTTTATCACCCAAAATCGACACGAGTGCCGGTAGTTTCGCAAGTTTACCGTATTGATGTTGTACCGTTTGGATAAAAACCTGAGCTCCATCAACGTTGTGGCAAGCATCCAATAGAAAAGGTCGAGAAAAGCTTGGTGCAAAAAGATGATGGTAACGACCCCACATATTGGGCGGCCAACGTCGCTCGGGTAGGGGATCGTGATTGAACAAGAATTTCGCCAAGTCTGCAAGAGGACGTTTCAATGTGCGAAGGGACCAACATGCAACGACCACCGCAAGCTGAAAATTCGCCCGCAAATAACTTGGCATTTCATTATATTTTTCGGGTAACTTTACTGAAAAGCGTTCCGCTGTATCGGGTAGCGCAAATGTCAGGTATCCATCTTTTTCTGACATCTGCTGTGGCGCCGCCCATACTTTCGTCAAGCGTTTCTCCGCCTCAGCTTGTAATACTCGTCCCGCCGAAGTTTCCAACGACACACCCGAAAAACACGGATGATTTGAGCGCATAATCCCAGATTTTTCAAAGGCAATGTCTTCGATAGTTTGACCCAGAAATTCTTGATGATCTAAACCAATGGAAACGATGACAGATGCCATTGGACTTAGGACGTTCGTCGCGTCCCATCGCCCCCCCATCCCCACTTCCACCAACATAATATCGGGTCTGTGACGAGCGAAACAACAATAAGCCATTAAAGTTGTGACTTCAAAAAATGACAAAGCATCGTATTCATCAGCGGGCAGCTGAGTTTTGATATGGTCTAAGTAAGAAATCAATTCGATGTTGGAGATTTGTAGTCCTGACATCTGAATGCGCTCGGAAAAATTCAAAATATGCGGGGACGTGTATATCCCTACTTTTAGCCCCGCCTGCGCTAACACATTATAAATGAATCCAGAGGTCGTACCTTTGCCATTCGTTCCACCGATAAGAATATTCGGAATGTCATTTGCAGGTTTGCCGAGTCTGGCATATGCGGCCTGCATCCGTTCAAGCCCCGTCTTGATGACGTTGCGACGCTTCTGAAACAGTTCGTTTATGATGGGATCTTCAATATGTGGCACAAGGCAAACTCAGCACGGTTAAATATTTTGACACAAAATACTGAGCATCTGGGCAACTCGTCCACGCAATGTGTCTCGGTGACAAATCATATCCACCATACCGTGCTCTAGCAAGTATTCAGAACGCTGAAAGCCTTCTGGCAGTTTTTCTTTAATGGTTTGTTGAATGACACGCGGACCAGCAAAACCAATTAATGCACCAGGTTCCGCGATGTTGATATCGCCTAACATTGCAAAACTCGCCGCAACACCACCCGTTGTCGGATTGGTTAAAATTGAGATAAAGGGAACACCATCAACCCGAAGCTGCGAGAGCACCGCACAAGTTTTACTCATTTGCATCAAACTAAAGATGCCTTCTTGCATGCGAGCCCCACCCGAAGCAGAAAAAATAATCGCCGGTTCACGCTTTTCGAGCGCCGCTTCGTAAAGAAGTGTGATTTTCTCACCAACGACGGCCCCCATACTGCCGCCCATAAACTGAAAGTCAAACACACCAACGTGTACGAAGCGATCCATCAACTTCCCACGTCCGGTGACAATGGCATCAAGTCGCCCGGCTTTGGCTTGGCTTTCTTTCAGGCGCTGCGAGTAGAGCTTGGTGTCCTTGAAGTTCAAAGGATCAGGACTGGAGAGATTGGCGTTATATTCCTCGAATGAACCAGGATCTAAGAATCGTGCTATCCGCGCATCCGCAGGTAGATAATAGTGAAAGTGACAACTTGGACAGACATTTTGATTCTGTTTTAAATCATTTTTAAATATGACTTCATTGCATTGTTCGCATCGCAACCACAAACCGTCAGGAGTATTTCTCTTCTGACCTTTTGCAACGGGAGCCTTTTCTCTCTTAAGCCATGCCATGCGAGGTGTCCTTCTTAAAAATCGTAACATTCTGAAAAAACTAACAAAAACAGCTATATTGGTCAATTCACTAAAACTAACCTCCCTGAACTATTAGTAAATTCTACGTTGCAAGATTCGGAATGATTTTTTAAGATCAAACTAATTTAGCAGACATTTTTTTTAGCAAGCAACCCCAGGTCAGGTAGGACTCGGGACTTTCGGATTTCGCATCGAGCGAAACCGAGAAACATTTCACGGAAGAGAGGTTACGTTCATGCTATGCAAACGCTGTCCACACCATGTACGCCACGGAAAAGTCGGCAAAGATGGTAAGTCGATTGAATTCTCAGAAAAATGTGGTCTAAAGATGAGTGAGAGCAAAGACTGTTTGCATCATCCTTTTGGAGAGCGATTTAACTATCGGACGTGTGATGTTTACTACAAAACCTTCAAATCCAGCATGGATTTAAACAGTGTGGTACCACGTGAAGACATCGAATATTCAGATCAACTCGGCGGCAATAGTATTACGGAAATGGAATTGCTTTAAGCTTCGTTTCGACGCTTGCTACCAAGTCAAAGCATGACGATAGAATAAAAAAAGCCCCGGTCTCCCGGGGCTTTTTATTTAGGAATTCCAATATTTTACTTGCCGAAAAAACCAGCTAGTTGAGAAAGAAGAGAAATATTATTTGGATCGATTCCAATCAACGACGCGAGTTGAGAAAGTAAATCGGAAGTCAAACCCGAATTATTGTTGTTGTTCGGATAAGGCAAGCCAGTGTTTGGATCAATACCAGATGGATAAGGTAATCCTGTAGTTGGGTCGATTCCTGTATTGCTTGCACCGACATTAATTGAGAAACTTTGTTGAGAGTCGTATGCCGGATTAGCGATCGGCATCGCGGATAACTGGCAGTTTCCAGGAGAAGTTGATTCGCATAACGTCATGTTACGAGCAAAGATCGTCACTGTATGTGTGCCTTGCGTAGGAGTCGACCAATACATAGAAGGATTCAAAGTTGTATTGCCTGAAAATTGACTGCCAACCGGACTTGCCGTCAAGATCGACTGAACATTTGATGCGTTTGTAATGGAGAAACTCACCGTTGCAGGTGTATTCAATGGAACGGAAATGATGGAACCAGCAGCGCTGGTTACGCTTATGTAAGGAACCCCGTTACCAGCAGTTGTCACCGGATATGGGTCATAAGATGGATCAACAATATTGGCGGTTCCCGCCTTCTTCTTGGGCTCTTCTTTGCAAGCTTGAGAAAAACTTACGAGCGCTAGGATCATCATCAATTTTGTAAACGTTTGAGCTTTCACAGTGGTCTCTCCTCTAGGGTACAACTTGGAACATCAACTGAGATTGCAGATGCAACCGGATTACCCCCCTTATCGGCAAGTTATGCCCAAAACTTTAGCGGTATTTTTGCAATATTTACAGATAGTTATAAAATAAATTCGGTAGAATCCTTAAAGAACCAAAAAAACCTTGCTGTTGCAAGCTCTTAAAGTCAGAATTTCAACATGCCTCCATTTTCAGGGATGAGCTTTGTAAGGAAACTTAGCAAGGAAGGGTGAGTTATGAACAGAGCAGAACTAATCGAAGCAATGAGCCAATCTACTGGCACGAGCAAAGCGGCCAACGAACAGTGGCTAACAGCTTTCACGGACCTCATCAAACAAAACATCGATTCTGGTGTAAAACTTGTTGGATTTGGTGCGTTCAAAGTTGCAAGCCGCAAAGAGCGCGTAGCGCGCAACCCACAAACTGGTGAAAACATCACGATACCTGCTCGTCAGGTTCCTGTGTTCCGTCCAGGCTTGGAGTTGAAACAACTGGTGAATAAAAGCAAAGCTTAATTCAGCTTGTGAAAAGCCCCGGCAACCGTAAGGATGCCGGGGCTTTTTCATTGTCTGGGGACAGCTACCTTTTCGCAGTCGCAACAGCCGCAGGCCCAGGTCTGGACTTCATATTCTCAAACCACAACAAAAGTACGGACGCTACGAAAGTCGACGAGATTGTCGCAGCCACAATTCCGATACTCATCGCCGCCGCAAAGTTCCAAATCTGCGAAGTACCGAAGACCAGGATACCGATCAGTGATATCAGCGTAGAAACGGAAGTGTTAATGGAGCGAGTAAAAGTTTCGTTTAGTGAAATATTGATATTGTCCCAAACTTTGCGTTTCGGAAACATTGCGAAGTTCTCACGAATACGGTCAAAGATTACGATTACGTCATTCACAGAGTAACCAATAACTGTCAGAATTGCCGCGACAGAGGTTAGATCGAAGGTCACCCAACCGAAGGCATAGAACGCCAATACGACAAAGGCATCTTGAATCATCTTGAGAGCTGCACCTGGACCAAAGCGCATATCAAATCTTAAGAAGATATAAGCCATGATGCCGATGATGGCCAAGAACGCAGACATGATACCTTGCGTACGCAGCTCTTTACCGACCTTAGGACCGACATAGTCGATACGCTGAACTTTTGGTCCGGCATCAGCTAGTTTGGTCTCCAATGCTGTTTGGAAACTTTTTGCATTTGAATCGACCGATGCGAGTGCACCCGCTTCCTGCGACTTGTCATCTTTATCGAATCGCATGACGTACTTTTTGGTTGAGCCATCCAATTTCTGAATATCAATGTTGGCAGACGGCATCACATCACGAATCTGTTGTGTGTTGACGTCTTTATCAAAAAAGACTTCCATCTCGGTTCCACCGGCGAAGTCAACCGACCAGTTCAAGCCACCTTTAAATCCTATGAATGAAAGAGTCGCGACCGCCAATAAAACCCCAGCCACGGTTACTGGAAAACCCCAGCGCAAAAAATTGAAGTTCCAAGGTTTCGCACCTTCCGACAGTCCACCGCTTCCCAACCAAGTGCGGACTTGACGATCGGTTGTTTGATTGCGAAGTGCCAAGTTAAAGAAAGCTTTTGTACAATAAAGAGAAGTGAACAATGAAATGATAAGACCCAACATCAATGTGATGGCAAAGCCCCTGATAGGGCCTGAGGAGTTTGTCTCCAAAAGAACTAATGTCGCGATCAATGTCGTAATGTTCGAGTCCATGATCGTCCAGAAAACTTTGTCGAAACCCAGTTCGACCGCTTTCTTCGCGTTCTTACCCTCTCGGAGTTCCTGGCGAATACGTTCGTTAATCAAAACGTTCGCGTCGACCGCCATACCAATGGTGAGGATGAAGCCCGCGATTCCCGGCAAAGTTAAAGCGAAGCCAAACGCTGCCATCGTTGCAATGAGGAACAAGCCATTAAGAGTCAGCGCGACGCAAGCAATAACACCCGGACGGCGATAATAAACGACCATAAATACGAGGACGAAGAAAAGTCCCATGACGGCTGAGCGCACACCTTGTGACGCAAGCTCCGGACCCAAACTCGCACCCACTTGGCGTTCTTCGAGAACTTCAATGCGGGCAGGCAAAGCACCTGATTTTAAGATCAAAGCAAGTTCGTTTGACTCGTCCAAAATTTCTTGCGCACCGCGGTCACCACCCATAGTGATTTCCGCTTGGCCGCCAGCTATTTTTTGATTAATGCGCGGTGCGGAAACAACTTCGTCATCCAAAACAATGGCCATGAGTTTGCCAACGTTGGCACCTGTCACATCACCAAATCGTTTGCCACCTGGACCGGTAAATCTCAAACTTACTGAAGGAGCGTTGTCTAAAGAGCTAGACGAGAATCCCACTGTTGCATCTAAAATATCTTCCCCAGTTAACTCGGTTGTTGCAAATACGACGTAAGAAACATACTTCGCTTTTTTGCCGCCTGCAATTTCCGTTCTTTCCAATAAAAGTTCGCGGTCTTCCGGAACATACCCGGCCGTCGCCGCAATCAGTGCTTCTCGGTTTTCAGACTCAAGAACGAAAGTGGTCCCCCCACCCTCTGTCAGCGTCGTTTCGCGGACTGTCACTTCAGGTATGTCTTTGGCCATAAGGTTTTTGAAACCTTGAAATCCAGAATCTACAATTTTGAATTTTAATTGCGCAGTTTTACCGAGTAGGCTTTTTGCTTTCTCAGGATCGCTAAAACCCGGTAATTGAACGAGCACCGTTTTATCGGCACGACGAGCAATAAGAGGCTCTGCTACGCCCCACTTGTCCACACGGCTGCGGATAACGCGTTCCGCTTGTTCTAAAGCCGAAGCTTTAATATCAGCAATCTGCTGAGATTCAAATCTTAAGTCAAAAGAATTATCTTCGCGGTTGGCTTGCTCAAGTCCCGGAAATTCCTTTTGGATTTCTTCACGTAGTTTGTCAATATCCGTCCCAGGTTTTAATATAACGCGAAGTACACCTTGGTTCTTAACAACGTAAGCGGACTCGACAGACTTTTTATTGTCTTGCGCCCAGCGCGTGATCTCAGTTCCGATAGATCCTAATTTGTTTTCAACAGCTTCTTCAGTATTTACTCCGAGTACAAGCTGGATACCGCCTTGTAAGTCGAGACCAAGATTGATGTGTTTGCTAGGCAACCAATCGGGGATCTTCGATTGAAGAAGTTCCTGATTCGATTTTACTTCGCTCGGTTGAGCAAAATAAATAAAAGTTGGGCTAGCCGCGTATAGCGCCCAAAGAGTTAGACCGGCAATTACGATAAGACGCCAATTCCATGATTTCATAGCTACTCTTTCATTTTGAAAAACTGTATCAAGGGTTGTGAGTTTGCCAAGATGACTTCGCATCAGCAACGCACATCTACACCTTAGCTAACCAACTGTAATAAATAAATATTTAGGGTTCCGGCAAGAGAAAAATCAATCTTGCGCAAAAAACCAACAGTCGAGCCTACGCAACAGGCGCACTCTCGGTCGGTGCAGGACTATCATAAACAGGATTGGGAATGGCTTAGGCTTTTGGTAAGCAAGCCCCTGCCGAGGACTTTCATCCGAAGTTCACTAATAATAATCTCTTTTGATTTTTCTATTCGAGATCTAGGTAACCGAAGAACACATCAAAAGACGAGCATCCGGCCGCACCACATTGATCGGGTCCAAAAAAACGTGAACGAAACAGCACTTTGTTTTCCCAATCTTCCGTTTTATCTTCTAAAGCCTGATAAGACGTATCGATACGCGTGATATGAAGTTGCTCGAGTGTGTGAAGTTCCCAGCTTTGCGAAATTCCATCGGAGTTGACATCAAACCATACAAGCAATTTATCAAAGTCTTCGTCGGATGCATCCACATAACCTTTGTTAGCTGAGTCGAGTTCGGCAAGCGGCAAGTAGCCATTTGCGTAATTTTTATAGGCGGTGCGCTCACCAAATAGTTCTGACGAATCATCAATTAAGCCATTGTGGTTGCGATCCATTGCTAAAAATCCATCTTGCGCAAAGATCCAACCGGTATGATCCTTCTGACCATCAGCATCAATATCAAAGAACGTATGCGAAGAAAGCACAGACTGGGTTTGCAGTTGTTCGCTGCCACTAAAGTCCAAAACGATCGGACTATTGTACTGCGGCTTCATACCTGGTGCGTAGCCGGGAAATTTCATATCGCATTCTGCAGAGTAAGGATTGCCTGTAGCATGCAACCCCACAATACGGATTTGTTTTACGTACGGTAACTCATCTTCTGAAATCACGCGGCTGAATGGCACACGATATTTGTACGAGTCCTGACTATCGCTATACTGTGAAACATTCACTTCTCTTTGAACCAACCGAATATTGCTCGAATTCTTTTGACCAATCAAAATCCTCATATCAAATCTTGAAGCCCGGCCCCTGAATACCATTGAGTGACTTGCGATGCCACCCGCAGGAAGACTGCAGGATCCAGACGAACTAGAGGTACCCGCACAAGTAGTCGCGGTCGGAGTCAAAACCCCTAAAAACCGTTCACAGCCATAGGCTGGAACGTTGCTGTAAATGGGTGTCGTATCTCTTACGACGACTGGAACTTTCGGTGGACTGACATTGGCTATCTCATAATTTGGTGTTGCTATCGGTTGTTTCTGCGCGGCAATATACTCATTGGGAATAGGTGATTGAATATGTTGCTCAGCCATGTATTGATTGGTTTCGTTATCGCTAAGGCGTACGTCTGATGTTTTTGGAATTTCGGTCGCTTGTGACGTTTCAGGAAACTCAACAGCTACTGGCCGACCGCATGCGACAAGTAGAGTAACCTTCACACAAATGAATGCTAAAAGGCGAAAGTGGGCGGATATACGCATCACTGGTTTCCTATCTCTAATTTAAACTTCCGATTTAGCTCTATTGGATTTATCGGCATCAAACTCAAGGAAATAAAATTTGTTCAGAAACGTTATTGTATTAAAGACCTTAACTTTGGCTATTTGGTCAAGGTCCGCATGCCTCGTAAGGTTTGAAATCAAAATTCTGACCCTAAAAATCCAAAATAAATCATGTTAACATTTAAGGAGATAAGCTAGATCTCTACCCTTTCAGACTCTTTTCTGGTATAACCACCTGCATTTACTTGCAGTATGATAGACGGATCCATTCTCTCTTATTTCCCATTTTTGATCCGATCTTTAATTCACATTTTGAGTTGATTGATTTCATGCAACCTTTGCAAAAAAAAATTTTCATTCTAATTGCGGCAGCGTCTTTGCTTTTGTCGACTCCGTCTTTTGCGGAGTTGACAAAGTGTGGCCTCGTCTTCAACTCCAATCCTAAAGATCCGGAGCCACTTAGCTGGGACAAAAATGTCGTTGCAGAAATGAAGCGCGAAGATCCTATCATTCGCGTGCCCTTGCAATTTGAGATCGATCCAGACCTTGCGTTAGGAGGTCGTTATGGTCCGCTGTCCCGAGATGGTCTTGATGCCATAGAGAATCGACTACTGGAAGCCTCCGCTCTTGGATATGTTCTCGATCAATCAACGTCATTAGAGGATGGCTTGACACTTGAATTTCATCGTCACAAATATTTACAACCTGTACGTATCAAACGTTTAACTTTGGACAAAATTAGTGAGTTCTATGAGATTGTTCGAAAGAACTTTCAAACCAAATATTCCAAGTTTAGACCCATTCGCAACTCCATGATGACACCCGTCAGCTTTTTAGGCGTCAAATCCCTACTTGATCATCCTATGTTCTTTGGCAAAAGACTTCAGTTCGTCATATTGCGCGGCGAAACATTTGTCCGCATCAACCGAGGACTCGCGGAGGGCCATCATATGGTGTGCGCCGATGAAGATGCCTATGCGGCCGGCGACCTTTCGTTCACAGGACCAGTAGATATAGAAGAGCGTCCGGACGGTCCTGTTATTGTTTTCGAAAGTATTTACATTAATAATCAAAGCGGAACTTACCAGATGGAAAACGGTATTATCCCACTTACGATTGCTTTATTGAAATTGCATGGGGTAGAAGCGCGGAAATGGGTTACGGAAGTCGTCAAGGCACGCCCGCTTTTGAACTCTGCAGGTGAGCCTTATCTAAATAACGCCGGGCAAGTACAAAAAGAAATGTTCCTAAAAAGCGTCGATTTTCCGCTGTTTCCTATTCCACAGCCAGCTCGAGCTGGAAAACAATAAAGAAAGTTATTCCATGCCGGTAGTAGCTTCCGCCACACAAAGTAATGATTTTTTATCGTCTGATACGGTCAAAAGAACTTTTTGACCCTTTGTCACATTGCCAAATAGCAACATTTCGCTGAGCGGTTTTTTGACGTGTTCAGCGATGACCCTTGCAAGAGGGCGCGCACCGTAAGAGCGGTCATAACCCTTTTCGGCGAGCCACTTCTTCGCCGCATCCGTCCAGGTAAAAGTCATTTTTTTTGCACGCAACTTCTCGACCAATTCCGCCAAGAACTTATCAACGATGTGAAGCATGACATCCTGCGTGAGCGGCGCAAAGTTAATGATGTGATCAATTCGGTTACGGAACTCTGGCGAGAACTGCTCGCGTATGGCTGTGCTTTGTTCGCGGGAGTTTCCAACTTCATCGGACTGTTCGCCACGGCCAAAGCCGATGTTGCCATGCACAAGTTCTCGCGCACCTGCATTTGTGGTCATAATAATCATGACATTCCGAAAATCCGTGACGCGGCCATTGCTGTCGGTCAAAGTTCCGTTATCCATGATTTGCAAAAGGATATTGTGCACGTCGGGATGAGCTTTTTCGATCTCATCCAAAAGTAATATGGCGTAAGGATTCTTGTGTACGGCATCGGTCAACAAACCACCTTCATTGTATCCCACATACCCCGGAGGTGCGCCAATCAAGCGAGAAACACTATGGCGTTCCATGTATTCACTCATATCAAAGCGTATAAACTCAACGCGTAAAACCATGGCAAGCTGTTTAGCTAATTCCGTTTTACCAACACCCGTTGGGCCCGCAAAAAGAAAACTGCCGATAGGACGGTTATCATTGCCAAGACCGGACCGTGCCATGCGCGTCGCACCCACAATTGATTCGATGGCCGCATTTTGGCCAAAGACCACGCCTCTGAGTTTTTTATCGAGATCGCGCAATGCTTCGACGTCACTTGTCGAAACTTTTTGGGCGGGGATTCGTGCCATTTTCGCGACAACCACTTGGACATCGTGTGCCGATATTGTTCTTTGTTTCAAATTGGCATTGTCACCAACCGGGAACTTTAGTGCCGTTGCGGCGCCCACTTCATCAATCACGTCAATGGCTTTGTCAGGAAGTTTGCGGTCCGTTAAATGGCGGGCTGATAACTCTACAGCCGAACGAATCGCTTCTTTTGAGTATTTGACGTTATGATATTTTTCGTAATTATCTTGAAGGCCTTTCAGAATTTTAATGGTCTCTGCGACGGACGGCTCAACAATTTCAATTTTTTGGAAGCGCCTCGCTAAGGCGTGGTCCTGCTCAAATTGACCGCGAAATTCCTTGTATGTTGTCGATCCCATGACCCGAACTGTGCCTTTAGATAAAAAAGGTTTCAATAAGTTCGAAGCATCCATCGATCCACCGCTGACAGCACCGGCACCAATAACCGTATGAATCTCATCAATGAATAAAATGCGCTTACGCGACTTTTCCATTTCTTTCAAAATACCCTTTAGGCGCTCTTCGAAATCACCGCGGAATTTGGAGCCCGCCAGTAGCGCCCCCATATCCAGCGCATAAATTTCGGCATTCTTAAGGGGCGCAGGAACCTGGTCCTGAACAATTCTGAGTGCAAGGCCTTCGGCCAAGGCTGTTTTACCCACGCCAGAATCACCGACAAATAATGGATTGTTTTTACGTCGACGACACAAAATCTGAATGGCTCGTTCGATTTCCGCTTCGCGACCGATCAATGGATCGATTTTGCCTTTCCTGGCCATCTCGCAAAGATTGATAGCGTAAAGGCCAAGTGGATTGCGCGCGCGTTTATTACCACCAGTTTGCTCCTGATCTTGATCATCATCATCATCATGCTCAGAGCGCCGTATGGCTGGTGATCGACTATTTCCACCCAAAGTTTCCATATGACTATCTTCTAAACGATCCAAATAGTCTTCAAATCCAGGCTTCGCAACGCCATGCGCTGCAAACTGAACCAAGTCAAATCGCGACAAGTCTTGCTTCTCTAAAAAGTAAACTGCAAACGACTCTTGTTCGCCGAACAATGCAATTAATAAACTGACTCCGTCCACTAAGTCTTTGCCAGACGAAATTGTATGTTGAACCGCACGTTGGACAACTCTTTGAAAGGCAACGGTTGGGTGCGGAGGTTTATCTTCTTTTATTTTGGCGTCCTTAAAAAACTCACCGAAATGCTCCTCGATGTCTTTTCTAACTTCTTCAATATCAACACCACTGGCAAACAAAGCCTCTTGCACTTTTCGCTCAAACGTCAAAGCATAAAGCATATGCTCAACCGAAACATATTCATGCTCACGCCGCGCGGCTTCGCTATAGGCTAAATTTAAACTGATTTCGGTATCTTTATGAATCATCAGCGGTCATTCCTTTTCCATTACGCACTGCAATGGATATTCGTTGGAGCGGGCTTTTTCAGTGACTTGCGCCACTTTCGATTCGGCAATCTCGTATGGATAAATTCCGGCGACACCTTTTCCCTTATTGTGGACTTCTAACATCACATGCGTCGCTTCTTCGTGTGTTCTTCGAAAAACGACCTCTAAGATCATTGTAACAAAGTCCATAGGAGTATAATCGTCATTCACTAGGCTAACTTTATATAGACTAGGCTGCTTAGCCTTCGGTTTGGTCTTTTTCTCTATAACTACAAGCTGATCCCGCGATGGCGTGCTTGGGCCATCATCCTGGTTTTGATTCAGCCGCATGGGAAATTTAGGGTTTTCTGTCATTCTCGCTCCTCCATCACTGCATACTGGATCCGAGACCATCTTACAATGTCTTGCTCATATTAGGGGGTTATAAATTTTCAGCCAAGTGCTAGTCACCGAAATACATAGTGATTTTTTTTATTTGCCAAAACCATCCTTGACTCATTCCATAAAAGCGTGATAGCTCGGATTTAGAAAATCATAAGTTTTTTTGTCGTTAAACAGCTTGCAGTGAGATGCCTTTGGCCTCGGTCAAACTCTCGTGTGAAGCTGGATGCGCGCAGGATGCAAACATTAGCAGGGCTTAGGGGGTAATGTTTATGGCCGGTAAGACGTCTAAAGTTTCTGAGGTGAAATTTCCACACTCGGCGGCGCTCTTCCAATTATGTCGTCGCATTCTTGATCACAAACTGGGAGGGATCCGAGTTATTGATCAGGACGTTGGCCAGATTTTGGGGTTTGACCCAGCCGATTGTAGCCACTGGAAAAAAGGCAAAAAGAACATCCGATCCATTTACGCGATGAAATCAATCGCGGAACACCTTGGGGTCGATGAACGTTTGGTCGTTGAAGTTGCCGCTGGTGATATGAATGATACGGAAGCTTTCTACGAGTACCTTGGATATGGCAATTATGGCTTGGATACCAAGCTGTTAGAGTCTGCCAAGAAGGATTATTACCGCAAGAATGCATCAAAATGGAACAAAGAAAAAGAAGACGCCCTCAAGGCATACTTCCAGCCGAATATGGATTTGATCGATGAAATGGTTGCGTCGGTTCAAAAAGAAATCAATTTTGAAGAAGCTCCGCTTTACCTCCCTGAAGTTTTTAATGCCTACAAGGATCTAGAACTCGCTGCAGGTGACGAAAAAGAACTGGGCGACAGTCCCGTTGATTCGGTTCGTACCGCCGGCAAAACGAAGGTTCGGTATGCTGGCAATGAAATGCGTCCATACATGCGTTTTCGCATTGCCAAAGAAGTGGCGAAGCATTTCATGATTAAAAATAACCCAGAACTTTATGATATAGCGAAAGTACCTGCAGAGATTGTGCAGTACGTCGAACGCGGGCTTGATGTTCAATTCAATATCTTTGCCGCAAAGTTGCTAGTTCCTGCGAAACTCGTCCGCAAAGAACTGGGCAATATCGACATCAGCAAAGACATTGTGACGCAGCTTGCTGAAACTTTTTGGGTATCCAAGAAGTTTATGAACGCGAGACTTAGAGAAATCCTCGCTCAATCGTAGATCCACGTGGAGTGCATTGCCTGTGCTGAAGCCTGCTGTTCTTATTTTGCTAATGATATGGGCCTCATTTTCTGCATGTAAAGTTCGCGATTCGGATGCTTCCGAAAGCGCAGCTCTTGATTATGATGAAATGAAGCAATCTAAAGAGTTTATTCTGTTAAGCGGTGTCAAGACAGGGAGTATAAAACTTCGCTGTGGACGTTTAAAAACTACAGATCGCCAGGAAGACACCAAGGATTACATTTTTGGTTATGCTGTGGATAGTCAACACCAACAATTTAGCGCATTAACGACCAGTCAAGGTTGGCTGGGCAAGATTAAACGAAAAGTTCTTGAAGTTAAGCTTCAAGAGAGTGAACCGGGAAACAAACTAACTCCCACTCAACTGACTCTCGCCTTGTCAAAAGTTTGTGACAGTAAAGAACGCAAAATGTATGCCTACGCCGATATAAATCAAGAAGTTCGCTCGATTTATGCTGAATGGACCTTCATTCAAATCATGGAACAAATGATGGGCATTATTATTGATAGCGGTGAAAAATTACCGTTGGAATATGCCGACTATTTCGAATAATTATTTGACGTCCCAGGGCTTGCCTTCAGGAAGAGATATCCACTGCTCATCGGTCAGCTCAAGAACTTTGAGTTGTGCACCCTTACCTTTGTTTTTCTTCCAGAACAACTCGGGGTCAAGCTCACGCTTACGACAAGCTTCGACTTTGTACATGCGGGAATAGAACGAAACCCATCGGCCATTGAGACCACGGCAAGCTTCATCTACAGGAATAATATCCACTTCTGGACCGACTTCTTTTGCCTTAGCGTACTCTTCACCGACGACGGAGTTCATTCTCCTAAATGGCTTGAACTTTTCATCATCTTGATCTTTAAATAAGCCCTGAGCGTCGTACTCGCGCACTTTACCTTTTACATCGTACTCTATAAGGCGGCCTTCTTTGTCATATTCAAGAAAGGAGCTAAACTCCTCCCATTCTAACCCAAGGATCTCGCCGGTTAGTCCACCTTGATTCCGATGTTTGATATAGCTATCCCAGTCCGGAAAAATTTTCAGTTTACATTTTTCGACATAATAGACATCCACATCAGAAAAAGTGACGTATTTGCCATTCAGAGCTTTACAGCTACGCAGGTTTTTCTTTTTGACATGGCTCATGGCGTCGCCCTCAGGAATGACGGCAATGACATCTGAATCGACAATCTGGATCTTGGTTCGCCTACTCGTCAACTTGTACTGAGCATCCGCAGCATCGACGCGACGACGTTTGCAGGCTTCGACGTAATAAATATCGTCATAATAAGAAATATGCATTTTGTTATACATTCGGCAATATTTGACACGAGACTCGGCTACTTTCTTTTCATTTTGATATTGTTTGACTGATTCTGGAATTTTGAACGGATCGTCTTCCGGTCCTTCCATATTAAATTGAATCTCTTCCGTTGTCCCAAGCGCACCAGCGGGAGTTTTTGAGTTTTGCCCAAAGCCCATCGTCGCAAAAAGACTAAAGACAATTATTAGAAAATTTTTCATCTACAATTTCCTGAAAAAATCCTTCGGCATCGGCGAGTTTCACTCTAAATGCATCTGGACGACTGTCGAAATCGGTACATTATAGCTTTCGGATAAACACAGTGGGTTCTAAGAGTCGGCTCCCCCGGATTATGGCAAGAATGAGATGAAAATTCAGTGAAAGCAACCAGATAGGTTCGTTGTCTTGCCACCCTAAAGGCAGGAGTCCTTTGCAGCGCAAGGACTCCAACCCATAACTTTCCCCGATCAAAATAGGGAACTATTTTCGCGCGTTAGAGGCACAACTTGTTCTGAAACTTGGGTAAGCGTATAAGGTGAGTCCCTTTGTTTGGAGTTACCTATGTGCCTCCGTATTTTTCTTGCCTTATTTTTTTTGACTTCCAGCGAGGTTTTTTTGACTTCCAGTGAGACCTTCGCTTCGCCCATCTCATGTAAAGAAATTTTCTTAGGAACTATTTTTGCAGAAACAGAAGTAAAGCCCATCACCTCCAGGCGAAGTGGCAAGTTGGTCGCTGTGAACGTCGAACACAAAGTTGGAAATTTTGAGGATGGAGACATATTTGAAGTGACCTACACTCAAAAAGCTATCACTATTTCTTATCTTCGAAGAAAAATAGATGGCACACTACCAGCCAGGAAAAGAAAATTGGATTCAATCGCATTAACTGGTACACATAAATTTTATCAGGGAATCGAACTTACGTTATTGGACGCGGACAACCCGCCTACTTTTGTTATTCCACAGTCTCGAGAAGGAAGAGCTTTTTTTCAAGTTTTTCGATTTAATCAACTGATAAAAAATCTCGAAGTCTTAAATGAGTTTGAACTTCCTGGAGAATTAGCCTTCGCCGAACCACTTGAAACTGCAGTCAGCGACGACGAGCTCTACAATAAAATGGCATTACTCATAAAAATGCCTAATGGAATTTATCGATTTTCTGTAATTGAATTCGTGATAGATCCAGAGAATGTGGACACGGTAACTTTTCGCAAGTTGATGCACCGAGATTTTGGATCTGCCGCCCTAACCATGGCATGGCTTACTGTCAAAACCTTTGATAAAGGCGAATATAGTTCTTTGGCTGTCATCAATACTGAATCTTCGAAGGTAGACTCTCTCGATATTTTCGATTTGACTTGGCGCTTTAGCTTTCTGGCTACGACTTTAAACACGAAGCCGCAAATCGCTAACGGCAACTAATATCTGCAGATCGCCCACTTTCACTTCGCATTGCTTATGATTGCGAGCTACTTTGATGATCGTACCGTCTTTTCGCAAGGTGACGATAAAAACCTTGTCGCCAACATTGGGAACTTCTAAATGTCGCATTTTACCAACACCATCTTGATCCAGCTCCGAAATTGATTCTTTGGCTTTATCGAGATGTACTTCAATATTTTTTGCTTGCGCATTTAACTGCAAACGCTCTTGCAAATCAGACACATGCTTTTGAATGTGTTCTATGAGTTCGAGATAATCTTCACGCCAGTTTTCGAATTGCTTTGTGTAACGAGCTGCAAGCTTAGACTTAAACTCAGTTCGTTCTTGGGTAAGTAACTCGTATTCTTGTTGCCAGCGTCCGCGCATTTGTTGAGCTTCGGCAAGCCGTTCTTCGGCCTGTAAGACTCGAGATTGAAGTTCGTGATTCTGCGTATTGATTTTGGCAATCGCTTGCTCAAACTCATCATCTTGACCGCGAAGCTCCATGGCACGTTTAATAACATTCTGCGGCAAGCCAATTTTATGTGCGAGTTCCAGTCCGAGGCTTTCACCAGGAATATCCATTTGCAATCGGTAATCAAACTGCAAGGTGTCTTTGTTGTACTGCATCGCCGCACTTCGAAACCTTGGATCATGCAGGCCCAAGGCTTTTAGGTTGGCATAGTGTGTTGTGACCACACCCAAGCTTTCTTTTGCGCAAATATCCTCCAGAATCGCCTGTCCGAGAGCCGCTCCCGTAGCATTGTCAGTACCCACCGCAAGCTCATCCAGAAGGACCAAGTCTTTGGGCCCACACTTCTGCATGATATTGTTCACGCCTTGCAAATGCCCCGCGAATGTCGAAAGATTTTCCGCTAAGTTTTGACTGTCGCCCAATTCAAGGAAAATATTTTCGAATGGAAAAACTTCCGACGATCCATCGACGGGCAAAAGCATCCCGGCCCGGGTCATGGCGTGGATAAGTCCTACGGTCTTGAGAATAACAGTTTTACCGCCAGCATTGGGGCCCGACACGATAAGTAGACGTTGGTCGTCTTTGAGAGAAACATCGTTGGCGATGACTTTAGATTCGGATCGAACGGCCAAAAGCGGATGCCGAGCTTTTACGAGATTCAATGTTGGGCGTTCACATATTTTCGGCGCATTTAATTTTATGTCTTTTGCGACTTCAGACTGCGCGAGCATGACATCGAAGTTCACCAAAGCTTGGTGATTGTTTTCCACGCCATCGATTTCGGCCCCAATTTTTGTACTGATATCACGCAGAATGCGCATGATCTCGAGCTTGTGCTCAAGCTCCAAATTTACCAACCTCTCATTCATGTCCGCTATCTCAATTGGCTCCATGAAAAGCGTTTGCTCGCTATGGGATGTGTCATAAATCTTTCCTCGCACCCGACCATGCCCATCTAATCGCACAGGCAGAACATAGCGATCCGCTCGTATCGTAAAAAAGAAGTCTTGCAGGTACTGGATATAAATTTCTTTGGTAAATAATTGGGTAATTTGACTTTCGATGTTTTTTCGAACATTCAACAGCCCACTGCGAATCTTTGTTAACTCTGCCGAAGCGTCATCACGAAGTTCTCCGTTTGGATGAACAATATCTTCGATGGCTTTGCGAAGATGGGGCATGGGGTCTAAAAATGTTCGTAAAGCGCGAAGCGCCGACGAGCGTGACGAGAAATCACGCGCAAACGATCCCATATTCTGGGTAACTTCCAATAAAACGCCCACATCGCGAATCTGTGGCGAATCCAGAATTCCAGAGCGACGCAGGTAAGGGAAAACCGGTTCAAGCGGAGGAAGTTCGGTCAATGGCGGCTGATAGCCTGACTCCATTAAGTTGCGCAGTGATTCTTGATCCCGCCAACTCTGCTCAATAGCCTGGCGATCTAAGTCCGGAATAATTTCCAAGCAACGAATAGCGCCCGCTTGAGTCTTTGCCCGAGTGGCAACTAGGTTAAGAAGAAGAGGCCATTCGAGTTTTGTTAGGATTTCTTTCATGGCCTATATATAGTAAAGTGTGACAAGAATAGAAAGCTTTCAGTTATTAATCCGCACAATATGGGACTTACATGAATTTGAGCTACTACTTGTTGATGTCTAAGTTGCTTGCCCCCATCACCTGGATAGTTTTTATATTTGGCGCGGCCGTCGGTAGCTTTTTGAATGTCGTGATTTGCCGCGTTCCGAATGGTACTTTCTTTAAGTTACCTGGCAAATCCTATACGGAGAGCCAACGTTCTTACTGCACGCACTGTAACACTTTGATCCCAATTTATTTGAATATTCCGATTGTTGGCTATCTTATTCTGCGTGGCAAAACTCGTTGCTGCGGACAGAAGCTATCGATTCAGTATCCCCTTGTAGAAGCATTTACCGCGATCATGGCAGTCGTTATCTACTGGCATTTTCCATTTCTTTCCGGCAGCCCCGGCAATTGGCAATTCGACCCAACCGAACTCTTACTGTTTAGTCATGCCGCGCTTTTTGTCACGTTGATGATTGCCTGTAGTGTCATTGACATTCATCACATGATTATTCCGGATTCCATATCCATTCCTATGATCGTCGTATCGCCTTTAATTGCGGTACTACATCCAGGGTTAGATATCTTTTCTTCTGTTGCAGGTGTCATTTTGGGTGGCGGAAGTCTTTACTTAGTTGCCTGGATGTATTATTTGCTTCGCAAGCAAGAAGGCATGGGATTTGGCGATGTTAAGCTCCTTGCAGCGATCGGCGGTTGGCTTGGCTACCAAGCCATTTTGCCAACCATCTTGTATTCGTCAACGACAGGGGCTATTTTGGGGTTAGTTTTGATAGTCGTGAAGGGTCGTACATTTCAGGCTCAGTTGCCATTTGGACCTTTTTTAGCGGCAGGTGCTACTGTACATTTGCTCTTTGGGCATATTTTTCAAGAGTGGTTATTTCTGCCAAATTAAAGCTGGGAATATGTCACCACATTTTCAATCTTTTTCGTTTTCTGATTTGATGGAAGCCAGTCGACGCAGCCGCTCGCTTCCTGAGTTCATTGCTCTATGTAAGAAATTAGCCGCACATGACGCTGGGAACTGTAGGCAGTGCGAAACTTTTCATATTCGAATCGTAGAGCCCAATGGGGGCACTGAAAATAAGAAGAGCGAACACGACATTATCATTCACGCGTCTCGTCCATTGGGACCTAAAGAAAGACCGGCCTTTGAAAACCATCTCCAGGAACTCCAATCCTACATCGACCAACAGGTGGAATGGTTTGACAAATTGGAGCAAGCCAAACGGTTAGTTTATTCCGATGACGTAACAATGCTTTTTAATAGCCGCTTCTTAAAACTGGCACTCAAGCAGGAGACGGATCGATATCACCGATACAAACAGCCATTCAGTTTGCTGTTTATCGATCTTGATAATTTTAAACGTATCAATGACGAGTTCGGTCATCTTTCGGGAAGTAAGGTTTTGCGACAACTTGGCCAATTTATAAAATCCCACGTAAGAAATATCGATCTGGTGTTTCGTTATGGCGGTGATGAATTTGTCGTCATTCTATTGGGGGCAGTCGCTTGCGAAGCTCGAAAGATTGCCGATCGGCTTTGTGAAAAAATTGCACAGCATGAATTTAATGTCGGAGTTGGCAAAACCAGAACACTGACGGCTTCTATCGGCATTGCTTCGCTGCCCGAACATGCTCAGGATCACTTGAGCCTACTTAAGTTCGCAGACAAAAGCATGTACTATAGTAAGGAGTCCGGCAAAAATCAGGTCACCGTTTTCAGCCATGAGATCGATTGCTATGAGCAAAACTCCCAAACCGAAAGCACCTCGTGAGAGTTGGGTCGAAATGACCGAACTCGTTCTCCCTCAACATACCAATGCCCGTGGCACTGCCTTTGGTGGAACGGTCGTATCGTGGGTTGATATTGCAGCATCCGTTTGCGCTATGCGCCACTGCCAAAAGCCCTGCGTAACGGCCAGCATCGATGCCATGCATTTTCTGGCTCCCGTTAAACTTGGGTGGATTCTTCATATAAAAGCGTCCGTCAATTTTACAGGCCGAACTAGCTTAGAGATAGGGGTTCGCGTCGATGCAGAAAATCCTTTAACTGGAGACAAATACCACACGGCATCGGCATACGTGACAATGGTCGCATTGGACGATCATAATAAGCCAGCTACTGTAACCCCGATTTTACTTGAGACGGATGATGAGAAAAAGCGCCACGAAGACGCCGTTGAACGTCGCCAGTTTCGCCTAAACTTGAGAGACTCTGTCCAAAAGCGCCGAGGGAAAAAGTAGTGGAACGAGTTCAAGAGCCAAAGACGAGGGGGCATTTGACCTCGGAGCAAGTTCGCGGGCTTTTGGAAGAAGAAAGCCACAACCTCTACGATTATCTCATGCGAATGACTGGGCAAATGGAACGTTCCGCCGAAACTTGTGAAGAAGTCGTCCGAGTCATTACGAAATGGGTTGAGCAAGAACCGGCCGTTTCCTACAAACTGATTCGAAAGAAGTTCTACATGACGGCTCGTAGCTTTAATGCCGATATTTGGCAGGGCGATGTCGAAAATTTGGAAAACAAGGCTTATTCCGACGATCAAAATGCCAATGCAAATGCCTTACGACTTCAGTTTCTAGCGCTCGAAAAGCTTATGAATCAAATGGATGGTTTCGAACGCGAAATCATTTTACTGAAAGTGAAGTATGGCTTCGATTCTCAAGAAATTAAAGACCTTACCAAATTAACGGAAGACGTGGATCCCGTACTTTCCAAATCCCTTGCTTCCATTCAACTTCAAGAATCAGGTGCTGATATCCGGGACCAAATCGCCGCCATACCCCTTCATCCCAAACCAGAAAGTGTAACCCATCATACCCAGGCCCTTAGCCAGTTGATGCGAGATTTAAAGTCCCGACGTAGCCCTCAAGCCAACTTAGCGTTGATTTTCGGCGGACTCGGAGTCGCACTAGTGCTATTATTATTTATAAGATTCGCATTTTTCGGATGAGTTAGAATGTTTGCTGATATAACAAACGATCCCAGATTGGTTCTATCCACCCTCGCATTGGCCGTGGGATTTTTCAGTTTGTGTGTGTTGATGGGAACTTGGGGTTATGTCTTTTGGTTGCGAAATCGAAAACAACGATTTGTCTATCAGGTGAATTTAAATTTTGGTGAGTCACCAACCGTAGTCCATAAACCCATTTACCCGACTGAGCGTTATTATTCTTATCGTCCAGGAATAGAATACAAAAACTGGCAAGGTACGACGCATGTGTCGGCGTTATGGGATGCTTCTGAAATTTCTTTGAAAGAAAACTTCCGTCGGCAGTCACTCGGGGCTTCCTTGGCACTTTTGCGAACGATGCCACCTTCGAGCCGACTGCGGATTCTCAATAATTTGCACCTCAACAAAAAAATTCACGATCAACTCCTCAGTGAGCTTGGGATGTAATTTTTGTTAAAACGCATACCATTTTATTTATACACAATCATCGCCATGATCCTGGGATGTTTTGTCGGTCTGATTTTTGGCAGAGATGCCGCCTTCCTGGGAATCTTTGCCCAGGTCATCATTGGTTTGGTTAAGGCTTTCGCTGTTCCATTGTTATTTTTAACAATCCTAGAGTCCATATTAGATTCGCAGTTTCAGGGACCCGGTATTCGGAAAATGCTCGGCATTTCCGCCTTGAACTGCATTCTTGCTATCACGATTGTTTTGATTATTGTCGACGTCTTTAAGCCTGGACTCTTGCTAAAGGACATCATAGCCACTGCTTCAGAAGGTGAAACTCCCATTGCACCGAGAGCGTCTATTGGATGGTCAGAATCACTTCAGGCACTTTTACCAGAAAGTATTTTGGGCCCCTTTGTTCACAATCAAATGCCCGCTGTTATCGTCTTGGCAATTCTTTTAGGCATGGCGATTCGGGGTTTAGCGAAGGATGATAAAGTTTTTGAAATGGAGTTCGGCGAGAGAATTCTTCGAGTATCATCCGCAGACGTTTTAGAAAAATCACGCGTTGTCGCCCATATCGCACTGGGAATTGTTCTACAGATTTTCAAGTATATTCTGATCCTGATTCCGGTAGCCATTTTCGCTGCTGTCGCCCGGTCTGTCGGCATGCAGGGACTTGAAGTTTTTAAAGGACTTTTTGTATTTGTCTTAGTTTGTTGTGGTGGCATGCTATTGCACATGCTTGTTGTTTACCAGGCCTGGGTCAAAATTTACGCCAAGCGATCATTGCGAGAGTTCTGGTCGAAGGCCAAGACTCCTGCCTTTTATTCCTTTGGAATTAACAGCAGCCTAGCCACTTTGCCCTTGACGCTCAAAGCGCTGGAAGAACTCAAAGTCTCGCGCTCAGCTTCTCGGCTAAGCGCATGCCTTGGTACTAACTTTAACAATGATGGAATCATACTTTATCAAGTGGTCGCTATTCTCATGATCGCTCAAGCCACGGGTATGGACATGAGTCTAGGTCATCAACTCAGCTTTTGCGCATTAAGTATTTTGGCAGCGCTAGGTGTTGCCGGTATCCCTGAAGCTGGCGTTATTGCCCTAACGATATTGATGACGGCCGCAAAGTTACCTCTGCATATCATTCCGCTTTTGTTGAGCGTGGATTGGCTGATTGCGCGGGTTCGTTCTGCGACGAATGTTTTGGGGGACATGACCGTTGCTATTGCCATCGATGGTGCGGGTAAGAAGCAACACAATATTTCCAAAGTCACAGAATCTACGGACATCCAATAATATGAGACATAGGTGTTCCGGCAGCGACGGTATTAAGCGGTCCCGTTATCAATCCGTACTCCCCGCCAGTGACGGTTCCATTTTCATCTAGGTCAAGAATCGAGTCGCTCGTGCCGATTTTGGAAATTAAAAACGAACTTAGTGTCGATCCACATTCTGCACCTCCTTTTGAAGGCCGCATGACTTGAGTTGCGCTTTCTCCTGTTGCCAACCAAAAAGAGCTGGCGCAGCAACGCGAGAAAACTCTCTTATTTCCTAAGGTTCCACCTTCTATGGCATATGCACGAGGCTGCTTGCCTTCCGCCACCAATATTCCATAAACAAAGTAGATTTTTCGACAGTCTGTCATTTTAAATCCAATATTGGGGACCAACGTATTTCGGCATGAAGTCTCGGAAGTGAAAGTGTTGAAAGTTTGCAGTCCATTCGATCCACTCGCAAGTAAGAGGACTTTGTCATTTTCTCCGTGATAATATGCAGTCGCCAAACTTGCTAGTGACTTAACATTCAAAGGTGCTTCTGCATCTCTTGCTTTTTCGACCAAGCCACGGGCAATAGGAATTGTTAGAGATGCCAATGTAGCAACGATAGCCACAACGACCATTAATTCAATAAGAGAGAATCCAAAGTTGTTTCGATTTGACTTTATTCTGGCACCTCATTGATGGTTGCTTCCCGCTCACCATCGGAACCAATGCCGTAAAATGAAGGCCATCTTCCCCACATTTTTTTTTAAATTTGAACGGAATGATAACTGAAACCCACCTAAAAGACGCCGCATATCTTACTGATATTACTGTATAATCCTGGATTTGTGAACTCCAACGTCCCTTGGGCCGATAAGGTTCTTAAGCATAGCTCAAAATAGTTTTCACTTTAGAGGCATAAGTCATGAAAAAGCTTTTTAGCATTTTTACTCTGTTCATCTTCGCACTCGTCATGAGCTGCGGCGAAAGTCAATTTGACGCCGGCAAAGCACCCGTAAAAGCTCAGCCTCTCACTGACAAACCAAATACTGTTAATGGCGCCGTAACAAAAGGTAGCTTTACAGTTTATACGATTCCCGCTGACCCACAACCTAAACAAGATTACGATGTCGTTATCGAAGTGAAGTTGCCAGCTTCTGCTACTAACTATTCGGCATCGGACCTATCTGGATGCGTCATTGGAACGGATAAATATGTTTACGTTATGAACCGCGGAACTTATACCTATGGCTTGTCCAAATCAAGCATCGGGGCCGGTGGCTTACTTGGTGGTTACTTCAATACGAGTGCAAACGGACTTCCGCAAGTCGTCAATAGCTGTACTGACCTCAATAGTGTTCCCGATACCGCTTTCGTAGACTTGTTCGCACCATCCTTCGTAGGCGAGAGTCAAAAAGCGACCTTCAAAATTCGCATTCCAGGCGCCGCAGTTCTTGTGAAAGACCGGATACAAGTTCAGTCTACTCTACTAAATGAATCTCAAAACTTCGATATCACTTTCTAATTTGAGTCATAAAAATAAAAATGAAAAACCCGGCCAATTGCCGGGTTTTTCATTTTCAGAATTCGATTCTCGATGAATACAATCAGTTATTTAGTTAAAAAATTTCAGAAGTATTCCACCGTGGTGCATAAAGAATGGCGCGAAAACCAAGCTGATGATAGCCATGAGCTTCATAAGGATATTGAGAGATGGGCCCGACGTATCCTTGAAAGGATCGCCGACCGTATCACCAACGACTGCTGCGTGATGGGCAGGACTTCCTTTGCCGCCATGCGCTCCAGTCTCTATATACTTTTTCGCGTTGTCCCAGGCGCCACCAGCATTTGAAGAAGCTAATGCCAAGACGACACCGCAAACCATCGATCCACCAAGAACTCCCGCTAAAGCCTCGACACCAAACAAAAATCCTACGATAATCGGAGTTCCCATAACGAGTGCGCCAGGAGCGATCATTTGTTTCAAGGCTGCGTCGGTTGAGATCGACACGCATCGTTTATAGTCCGGCTTGCCTCGGCCTTCCAAAATGCCAAGTTCACGGAACTGACGGCGTACTTCTTCAATCATGGAGTTGGCAGCTATGCCGACTGCTTTCATCGTTTGAGCCGTGAATAAGAAAGGCAAAACGCCACCAATCATTAAACCCGCAAACACGATGGGTTGAAGCATATCAAGCGCAGGAACTTGCGCTCGCGTTAAGAACGCGGCAAACAAAGCGAGAGCCGTTAAAATTGCCGAACCAATTGCAAAGCCTTTTCCGATGGCCGCCGTTGTATTTCCGGCTGCATCTAACAAGTCCGTTCGTTTACGAATTTCGGGGCCGAGTTCACACATCTCAGCAATACCACCCGCGTTATCAGAAACTGGCCCATAGGCATCGATTGTCAAACCAATGGCAATCGTTGAAATCATGCCGATTGCGGCGACAGCAATGCCGTACATTCCTGCAATCGTAAAAGACACATAAATCGCAATCGCTAAGGCGAACACGGGAATGACAGAAGATTTGTACCCGAGCGCTAAGCCATAAATAATGTTGGTTGCCGCACCAGTATTGGAGGCATTTGCCACTTCACGAACGGGAGCGTAGGCGTGCGATGTGTAATATTCTGTTATATAGCCAATGATAAGGCCTGTCCAAAGTCCACAAAGCACCGAAGTCAGAACCGCATTTTTAGTTACAAGGAGGCTACCCAACATAAACGAATCCACCATCAACCAATGCGTAATGCCAACGATGGCCACAGTCATCAGGATCGTAGAAAGAAGTAGTTGAAATTTTAAAGTCGGCTCAACTGACTTCGCGTCTGGCTTCAAGCGCGCAAACATAGCCGTGATCAAGCAGACGGGAATACCCACGGCTGAAATTACGAGAGGGTAAAGTAAAGCCGATTCATTTTCTGCCAATGCTGCTGCAGATGCGCCAATCACTAAAGCTGCGCAAGTGGCTTCCGCACAAGAACCAAATAAGTCCGCCCCCATACCTGCGATATCACCAACATTGTCACCAACGTTATCAGCGATAACGGCAGGGTTACGTGGATCATCTTCAGGAATACCCGCTTCAACTTTACCGACCAAGTCAGCGCCAACGTCAGCGGCTTTTGTGTAGATACCGCCGCCTACGCGTCCAAAAAGCGCAACTGCCGAACCACCTAATCCAAAACCCGCGATCATTTCCATGAGTACCAGCGGATTATTAGGAATAAAGAATTTGTATGCCAAATAAATTGTCGTAAGACCAATCAGCGCTAAACTAACTAACGAAAAGCCCATGACGGCACCAGATCGGAAAGCCGTTTGAAAGGCTTGAGAAAGTCCCAAACGAGCTTGAAGAGTCGTCCGGACGTTCCCTAACGTAGCAATTTTCATGCCCAAAAATGCACAAAAGCTCGATGTTGCCGCACCAGCTAAAAACGAAATCGCGCTAAAAAGTCCTTCGTGAAGAGGAGTATTCGCTTCATCCAACAAAAAGAAAATAAGCACAGAAAAACAAACCGCAAAAATTCCGACGTATTTGTACTCTCTACTTAGAAAGGCCATAGCGCCTTCAGCAATCGCACCCGAAATCTCTTTAAAGCGAGCTTCTTGAACTTTGTTGTCTGAGACGACCTGGATCGCAACAACTTTCTTGGCGTAAACCGCCGATGCAATCAATCCTAGTGCCGCACATGCAAAAATCAACAACGCCACAACGAAACCTCCCATGCAATGAGTTTTGTTAGTAAAAAGGAGCCTTTCGTTATGCCAAGCCAGCAGGCAGCGGGCAAGGCAAATCGACTTTAGAAGCAAATGGTGTAAGAAACAAAAGAAATGTGGCGAGATTTCAGGAAAGCTAGCTTAGAAATTGTGCAGAGCATGATTTTACAGTAGGGGGTATGCCGAGTGGCCTTCGATGACCATATGAACTCACGTTACTAAATAGTTTGAGCCCACCCCATACCAGCCTTGACTAGTGCATTGTGAAACTGAACATCGTCGGTCAAGAAGATACGGAAAATAGTTTGGTTAGCCGTACGCAACTTGCTGACAAATTTCTCCGTATCAACCAACGTTTTATCCGATGGCAATAGATAAATTGCCACTGGGCTTTCCATTTGCTGATGCATAAATAAATCTTGGCGTCGGCCACTTGAGGTGCAAGTTGAGTCCGCCAACCCGTCCATAAGTAACCACGAATCCATAAGCTGGTAAAACTGCTGCCATGACGCTTGATTGAAGAATGAAAGGTCTATGCGCTGATGTGAGAAGTATTTTTTCAGCTGAAAGTCCAGCGCCCGAATGCCCTCAAAGAAGGCCTCTCGATCACGCACAGTTTGTTTGAAGTCGGCGCGGTACTGATTGATACGTTCAAGAGTATCTATTTTGGCACTATTTTCGCTTAACAGTTTCCGAGCGAAGGATATGAGAGCAGGAGCGGTTCGAACAAAGTTCGTTGTTCCATGCTGACGATTCCAGAAGAATATAATCTTTTCTAAAACTTGGATCGACATATTATTTTCTGGTTCAGCGTCTATGAGTTCAAGCTGCTCTTGAATCCGCTGTAACAAAACACATTCATTCTTTATGAGTTCGAGTCGTCGAACCCCGTAGCGACCTACTTCTTTTACTTTGTCATCGATTTCACCGATTTGTTTACTGAGTATTTGCTTACGAGCCAAGTACTGATCAATCTGATCATAGAGATCGAGCAAATTCCCGCGATTGACTACGAAAGACCGACCAATAAGCGTCTGCAGCTGCATGATAAGGTCATGTTCTTTTTTGCGGAAAGTTTCTGCCAAGGAGCCTTCCTGAAAGTCGTCTTCGAACGTTTCGTCTTCCACTAAAAAACCCTTGGAAACCTGCCAAGCCCCGACAATTTTGTGATTTTTTTTGTTGGCGCTTGGATGAGTGACGGATGCTAATATGGCATCTTGAAAATCCTGCAGTGAAGTTGAAACATTATTTTTCAAGATGGTGTAGCCGGCTGCCGAACGACTGAGCCTCCACATCTCGCCTTGCTCTGCACGTAAATGCGCTTCAACAAAAGTGAAGTTGGCAAGTTTCGGCTCTGCATGGTTGAAAATAAAATCGCAAGCTTCCGAGAAATAAGCAAGGTCCTGCTTCGGCTCAGAATAGAGAACTACCGATCGCAATGCATAGTGACTACCTTGCATTCCTACGCCTTGAAAATGCCACGTGCGAAAATCTGTTTCGGTATTGAGTTGAAGCCTTAGCATAGAGAGAATCATCGCGCGGCCTTTCCATTACTTCGTCATTCTGAACACTGGAGAGCTAAGCTCGTTGAGGCGACGAATCCCGAAATTCTTCGCTTTTTAACGCCGAAAGGACGAAAGCTTTGAATGACTAGACTTGCCAACTAATTGTTCAGGGGGAACTTTTTGCCTACTTCTATATTGTAACATGGCGCTACGGGCCCGGATGTTTCCACTTGCAGCAGCCAGCGTTCTGCAATCCATAAAGAGACTTTAATTCGCTATTCATTTCGCTGGCATAAATGCAATCGAACCGATATAAGTTTGACATGAACACCGGCATAGAACTTCATTCTCAAGCGATTAAACGTGTCCAGAAAGCGATTGCACTCGGAGAGCTATCAGCAGCCTGTTTGCGGATGCTTCCTGCTGAAACTGCTCACGACCTTGCGTTACACGCGCTCAAGAAAGGCTGGCATCGTGTTTTGCCGCGACCTGAAGTCCTACACCTGACGCACATGATGAAATCCCACGTTCGCACCATAGGGCCTATTTTGCATCCTATAGGACTAGCCGCGGGATTCGATAAGAACGCTCATTGCATCGATGCGCTTGCCGATTTAAATTTTTCGTCGCTAGAGGTGGGAACGATCACTCCCATTGGCCAAATAGGAAACAAGAAGCCGAGGTTGTTTCGACTGCCCGCGCAACGATCCCTGATCAATCGCATGGGATTTAATAATATCGGCGCGCAAGCCGTCTCGCAAAATTGGAAAAATAATCCTCCTCAAACCAAAGTCCCAATCGGAATAAATATTGGAAAGAACAAAGTCACCGCAAACGAAGCCGCCGTTGACGACTACATGAAATCGCTCGATCTCTTGGCCGGCCTTGCTCAGTATTTTGTTGTGAATATTTCCTCCCCCAATACTCCTGGTTTGCGTGAGCTTGCTGAACCAGGTTTTATCAAATCACTTGGACATATGATTGGGCCAACAAGATTGGAGAATGTTTGGCTTAAGCTGGATCCGGATATGACTAAACCACAATTACAAAAATTGACCCAAACTGCCGCTGAGGTTGGATTCGCTGGTTTGATTCTCGCCAATACGCACGCCGTCACTTGGCCTGAAACTGGTGGATTTAGCGGCGCGCCGCTAGCAACCAGGGCATGCCAGCTTTTAGAATGGTGTCACGAGGTCCATAACGGCCAGCTCCCCATGATATCCGTGGGTGGCGTTTTTTCTGGATCAGACGTCTACGAACGACTGATTCGAGGTGCTTCAATGGTGCAGATATACACGGCTTTTGTGTATCGTGGCCCATGGGTTGTGACGGGTATGTTATTAGAATTGCGGCACGAACTCCAACTAAGGGGTTTTCGCACAGTCGAAGAAGCAATAGGCTCCCATTACGAATAGGATGATTACGTGGCATTAGAAATTGTTCGTCGAGTTCGAGATAACCTTCATGGAACGATAGACCTCAGCCATATTGAAGACAAAATAGTTTCTCATCCTATTTTTCAAAGACTACGCCGCATTCATCAAACCGCTTTTTTATCATATGTCTTTCCCGGCGCCTCTCATACAAGGTTTGAACACTCTCTAGGCGTCATGCATATGGCCGACCGAGCTTGGCACCATATTATTAGCAATCAAAAACGATTAGGAAACTCGATTAATCGCATAAAGAACTTCGCCGAAATCGAAAAGAACTCTCAAAAAGAAATTGTTCACGGACTTCTCGCGCCGGCGTTTGGCAAGGCTGAAAGTATTTTCCAATCGGATTACGTGCTGCAAGTCCTAAGACTAGCGGGGCTTTTACACGATTTGGGTCACCCACCTTTTTCTCATAGTGGCGAACGTTTCCTAACGACCTATGATGACTTGATTGAAAACAATCCTCATACTGCTCCTTATCTTTTGGAATACTTACGTAGTCAAAAGAAAGAAAATGAAAGGAAAGGTCGCAACCAACAAGTCGGCCATGAAGAGTATTCTTTAATTGCTATTCACCGCATCATAGAAGATTGCGAGCTAGGAAACGAAGTATCCGCTCGTGACGTCATTTCCATCATCAATCCGGAAGTGAAGCCCGAACCTGATTCACCTTTGATGCAGCTCAACGCCCATCATTTTTGCCATGAACTTATTTCTAGCGAACTTGACATTGATCGAATGGATTATTTACTAAGAGATTCTCGCGAGTGTGGGGTTGTTTACGGAATTTTTGACTCATCCAGACTTTTAGATTCGTTGGCGGTTTATTACAATCCGGGCGACAATAGTTTGCATCCGGCCATTTTACTTTCCGGCCTCGCAGCCTTCGAAGATTACTTGCGCGCAAGACATTCTATGTATTTGCAACTTTATTTTCACAAAACCTCTGTAGCCTGTGAGGCGATGTTGCAAAATATCGCTGATCAACTTGGCGATTACACGCTGCCTGGCAATGCCGACAAATATTTTGAACTTGATGAGTATAATATTCAAATAGAATTGTTGAGCGCAGCCAAGGATAGACGTCCGAAGGACTTAAATATCCAAGAAGATATTCTTAATCTCTTGAGTCGCCGCGTACTTTGGAAGCGCGCTTATGAAGTTACAGGCGCTAAACCTTTGCAAGATGATGCCCTTGCCACTGCCGAGACGGTTTTGAAAAATTTGGGAGTAGATTATCAAGTTGCCTCGTCGAAGTCTTACCTGACCAGATTCAAAAGTCGCGAAGCTGGTGAGTCAAGTCAAAATTATCTACGTTTGATCAAAAAAGATCACAACCAAATACCCACTGTCACACCAGTGGAAGATCATTCAAATGTTATTTCTAACAACGAAAAATATTTTATTCGTCGCATCTACTGCAACCCAACAAAGTCACTGGATCTGGCAACGATCAAGGACAAGATCTTCTCGACACTCCAGTTAAAAAAATAGGGTTTACATCATGACGTTTTTGGCTCTCGGAGCCGAAAGATAAGATCGACCACTCAGCCTAAAACTCCCAAACCTTTCAGGAGTATACGCTCGTTCTTAAGTTTTCATTAAGTGTGCCGCAGCCCATCCGATCAGCTAACTATGGTCATAGTTTCACACATAGCCAGGCGATTTGCGTCCGATCAGAGTGGATTTTCTTTGGTTGAGCTGATGGTCGTCATTTCCATAATGTCCGTATTAAGCATGATGATTCTACCGCAGATTGCGATATTTCAAATTAGGGCTGCGCAGTCTGAGATGTTGCAAAATACGCGGATTATTTTCACGCATATCAATTCTTATTACGCAGAACATGAGGCTTATCCTGCGGGCGGTGGATGGGGAAAATCTATAATTTCCGCTCCAAGTATAAACTATTTTGTTGAAAACTCTTATTGCGAAGGATCTTACCCCTCACCGGGTGGACTCCGCATGAATAGCTGCGACAAACTTCGATATGTTTATAGCTTTTTCCCACCTGGCTCACACGGATTCTGCCCCAACCCCGCAGACACCGCTTGTTTCATAATCGACGCAGACGGCACTGGATATACCATGGGAGGCGCTACGCCTTATACTTATTCTCCTGGCGCTGGCGTTCCGACTAAGTGGTGCAAGCAGCCAGATGGCTTTGATGTTTATTACAGTGATCGTTGGTATATGACTTCGAATGGCGTCTTAACGCCATTTAATAATGCTGCCAAAAACTGTTTCAACTAACCCAATATTACGCTTTAGCTTCGGGTTCCGCTTGAAAAGTCACATAAAACTGTAAGCAGGCTTTCGCTTGCTCGTTCGTGTATCCGAACTTTTTTTCTAAGTTATCATAAGTCATTTTCGCCGCTGCAATATCGTCGCGACTAAAGTCACTTTCATGATTTGTGCCCAAAGCTAGCATGGCATTGTAAATCTTACCGACCACTTGCGTCTTCTCACCATGATAATGGTCCCGAATCTTTTGCAAGAAATCTTCAAAAATCTTACTCACAACGATCTCGTCGTTCGGGTTATCAATCTTCGAAGCCGCAATCCGCGAGAGCAGTCCTCGGCGAAATTTCTCAACAGGCTGCGGCGCATCGAGAATTTTTTCTATCTCAGACATGACTTTTGTCGATGCCTCTTCCGAAGTTCCTCGTTTTTGATCGTAAACTTTTTCATTCTTAAGACTACCGACGACGTGGTCTATATAACGCTTCAAAAGAGTTTCATACTCTTGATCGTCTACAAGATTCATCGCCTTCAAGCTTTCGTTGGCAAAAATCTCTGCAAACTCAGCTTTAATGTAATCAATAAAAAGAGCGGCGTCATGATACTTACCACGCGGCTCGAACTGCAGAAATTCATGGATCGTTCGGTTCTTAACGAGAGATTCAAGCTCTTCAAAGATAGCCATAGGAGTTAACGAGGAATGATTCGGGTTTTGAGCGGCATTGCTCAAAATAACTTTCAATTCGCGCGGCGAGGCGCCAAATCGTCCCTCATATACGACCAAGTCCAATGACTCAGAAACGATTTTATCGCGAAGTTTGTAGAGAGATTTTTCATCTCGATTCGCCATATGACTTTGCAGAGATCTTCCAGCGTACATTTTTGCTTTGACCAGTGGATCCACACGAGAAATCAAAGTCCTTTCTTTGATATCATACTTCTCAACATCGGGCTGCTTCATGCGAGTCATCACAGCCCATAGGCTGAGAAGCTCCACGGAATGCGGCGCGATTTTGGTGGTTTGGCTTAAGATTTCGACTTCTCGTTTGTAAATCTTTTGTTCGTCTTCGACGTTCAATAGATATGGCACTGTGACCAGGGCAAACCGCCCACTAAAAGCCGTGAAGTCTGGTGAAGCTTTGAAGGCATCCAAATGTTTTTCATTAGTGGTGGCAAAAAAGACAAGATCTAGGTGCGCAGTGCCCGTGTGCAAACTAACGGTGGATTTTTCAATAGTACTCAGGAGATATTTCAAGGCTTCCAAGGGGCGCTTCAACATGTCCGAAAACTCGAGTATTCCTCGATTAGCATCGACCAACTGACCGGAAACTTCATGGAAACTAATGTTGTGTAGCACTGATGGTAGGTTCGCAATGTTTTGATCCATAGTGAGTTGCTTTTCGTTCGCATCCACCACCATCTGTGGCTCGACGCTCGCGATGCCTACACGGTATTGATACGAATAAAAAAATCGCTCGACCTGAATATGACGAAACACTTTATTGATATCCCCGTCATAAGCATTCAGAAGTGTTTCAAAAATAAGTTGATTACGCTTTGATAGTCCCGACAGGTAAACATGGGGAGGAAGAACGACTTCAGAAGGATCAATTCCTTTTTCGATTGCGATCCATTCTTTCATCCACTTTTCGCGGTAAGGCATCGGTATCAAATAAAAAGGATTCTCTTTAAACTCAGAGTGAATGCGCGAGGCAATGTTTTGATCGTCCAAAAGCGCATAACTTGTATCGCTAACCATGCTTTGGTCTAATGCCTTACGCGGAGAGAAACCAATGGGGCCCGACTCACCTTTGGAGCGCATTTCCGGCGACTGTTCTGCTGGGAATACCCAGTTAAATCGGTATACCGCACCTTGTTCTAGCTCACTGTATTGCTGCATGGCGCGCGCTATCGTTTCTACAGTCGACGTTTTGGCCGAACCGTTTGGTCCGTGAAGGAGAATGAGTTTGTTCGAGTAACCCTGGCGAGCAAAATTTTCGATGATTTTATAAATGCGATTCTGGTAGCGCTCACCACCGATGATGCTTCCATACTTAAACGTACCTGTGTCAAAAATCTTGTGGCGAGTGAACGGCATGCCGCCATCCCGGACTTCGTAACCGCCAAAATGACTCATACAATCTTTGAGATATACCGACGCTGTCCGTGTCAAAGCCTGTGGCCGCTGCCTTAACAGCTCCAAATAGCTTTCAAAACTCATGATGATCTGGCGACGTTTGAACAACTGTTGGTAGTCGTTACTGAGCTCGTGCAATTTGTCGTAAAAACCGGTCATTGCTTAAATCTCCGTCATTAAAACAAAATCGTTTCGCTTCTTCTAGGATACGTGAATTGGCAAATAAAACGTATACATGTAAATTACCGAATGATAACATGGGGATGTATTTCACGCATTTACAATTTTTTGACATCTCTGGGGGCCCTTGATGAAGAAAGTTTTTGTCCTGGATACCAATATTCTCCTGTCGAACCCCAACAGTATTTTCCAGTTTGAAGAAAACGATATTGTCATCCCCATCTCTGTCATAGAAGAAATCGATAATTTTAAATCACAGCAAAGTGAGACTGGTCGTAACGCGCGTGAGTGCTCTCGCCTTCTCGATCGTTTGCGCGAAAAAGGCAATCTCTCGACGGGCATCCGCCTTTCCGACAACGAACAAAATTTGGGAATGCTTTCCGTTCACCTTGGTCGTGGCACAGAGGCCTTACCCGATGCCATGGCGCGAAATGTCGATAATCATGTTTTGTCGATTGCACTGACTTTACAAAAACAATCTCCTAACAACAAAGTCATCGTTGTTACCAAAGATGCCAACTTGCGTATCAAAGCTGACGCTCTCAATTTGCCAGCGGAAAACTACGAGGCCGATAAAGTCGATATTTCGCATCTCTACACAGGCTTTACCAAAGTCACAGTAAGTAGTGCGGTGATTAATGACTTTTACGCTAAGCGTGAAGTGCGCCTCGAAAATGTCCAGTTTCATCCGAACCAATATGCTTTTTTGGAAGATGAAAACGACGCCTCGCAAGTGGTTTATGGCGTATATGACTCCGACACCGAAATGGTTCGTATGCTGGACCTTAGCAACAACGGTGTTTGGGGCGTGTATCCTCGCAACATCGAGCAGACCTTTGCTTTAGATGCACTTTTAAATGACGAAGTTCAAATCGTTACTCTAAGTGGCGGCGCTGGTACGGGTAAAACTCTTTTGGCATTAGCAGCAGGTCTTTCCAAAACAACAGACGAAGACAAGTACCAAAAACTCTTGGTCTCTCGCCCTATCTTTCCACTCGGTAAAGATGTCGGTTATTTGCCGGGGGATTTGGATGAAAAACTCACGCCTTGGATGCAGCCCATTTACGATAACTTAGAACTTCTCTTGAGTGGTGGCATTCATACTCGCAAGAAACGCCTCAGCAAAACCTATGAAGAACTCATTCACCAAGGCATTTTGGCGATCGAACCACTTACCTATATTCGTGGCCGCTCTTTGCCGAATCAGTTCTTTATTGTGGATGAAGCGCAAAACTTGACACCGCACGAAATCAAAACCATTTTGACCCGTGCAGGCCACGGTACAAAAGTGGTCCTAACTGGCGACCCGTATCAGATCGACCATCCTTATCTGGACTCCGAGCGTAACGGCTTGACGTATGTTATCGAACGTCTCAAAGGCACCAAGATCTCGGCTCATGTACGCTTGCAACAAGGCGAGCGAAGTGAAATGGCAACTTTGGCAGCAGAACTACTTTAATCGAGTTCTGCAATAGCTTTGAGAACGTCGGCGCTATGGCCTGGGACTTTGACTTTAGGCCATACCGCTGCCACCTTGCCTTTTTTATCGATCAGAAACGTCGCTCGCTGAACACCCATATACTTTCGGCCGTACATACTTTTTAAGACCCAAACGCCATATTTCTCACAAAGTTTCTTGTCACTATCGGCAAGTAGATCAAATGGCAAAGAGTACTTCTTCTTAAACTTTTGATGCGACTCCACAGTGTCAGGGCTAACTCCAATCACGACAGTATCGAGCTTCTGATACTTTTTGATGTCTTTACCGAAGGTTTTGGCTTCGACCGTGCAACCGGGAGTGTCGTCTTTCGGATAAAAGTATAAAAGGACATTTTTCTTACCGCGATAGTCCTTAATATTTACCTTCTCACCCTTGTCATTCATTAAGACGATTGCAGGTGCGGTCTGTCCTGGTTCGATTTCGGTCATATCAGCCATAAGAAACTCCTGAGTTTTGCCAAATTTATTTCGTCACCCTCGCTTAAAAAGAATTGATAACATCTGACGTCTCACCGTATAATTCAAGCAGTATTTCACACTAACTTCTGGGGTTTTTCATGCCTTTTAAAATATTGACCTACACCGTCCTCACTTCCTTATTTTTTGTCACGGCAAGTGCCCAAGCAAATGGCTGGATCTTGACCTCAGGCATATATAACGGCATAGGCTCCATTAGAGATACTTTCACTGGGAAAGTGTGTTCCTACGATATGAAGTTAACGGTTGGCGATGCGCCTAACAATGAACTCTACGTTATTCGCCGGCTCGACTACCATGACCCCATCCATTGCGATTATCAATCCGAGACTCATTTTGTCGTCAAGAATATTGGCGACAATGTCTACCGCGTGTCTATTAATAACTACGATGCCGATCATGGCTTTTGTTCTAGCCCAAACTTTTGTATGCATCACCTGAGTTATACCAACGGTTCAAAAGTTACGGAGGGCATCTACGAAAAAGATGGCAACTATGTCTTTAGTGGTATGGGCACCTATGCGATGGGAGTCGAAAAAACTTGGTCGGCCAATCTAGTGAAACAAACGAAATAGTTCTCTTAGGAACACACCTCTCAAAACCTTGACCCAATTGAGTTCGAGTCACCTATTCATGTATCAGAATTCATGATATCATCGTGAAATCCCCAATTTACGCGCATATTTCATAGGAACTAGTATGAAAGTCATTCTATTTGTCTCTTCAGCTTGCATTCTCATGTCCTGTAAAATGCGAAATATCTCAGACGTCAAACACGACTTCGGTCAAACGACGCGCGGAGTAGAAAATTTTAACTTCGAACCGTGCGAAGCATCGTATGAGTCAAAAAGTTTTTTCCCTAAAACTCAGGAATATCTCCAAAACATCGCCATGGAAATCATGCGAAACAACCCGCAAACCTTTAAACAAGGCAGCAAACTCGATCCGAAACATTTTTGCATCGACGTCAAAAATGATCCTACATTCAACGCATACGCGAAATCAACAAACCGTCACGTGACCTTCCACACAGGAATGGTAAAAGAACTAGGATCTGACGCAAGTGTCGCAGCTGTGATGGCTCATGAACTCGCGCACATCACTATGCTTCACCTCTACTCTAGTCACCCGAAATTCATCCCTAACGACAATACAAAGAAAGACATTGAAGAAAATATTAAGATTTTCAAGCAATTTAACGGTGAATTTACAAAAGCAGAACAGTTGAGAAATGCAGCGTTAGTTGCACTCGAAAACTCGGACGATCGTGATGAATCTCTAAAACTTCAAGTAGAATTTATCGGACTTTTTGACGATGTATTCAGAAATTTCTCAGATCGTTACGGCAACGTAAACGTTAACGAATTTGCAAACGCAAGAAATAATTTCCTGAAAAAGATTGACGAAAGTAAACGAGATTCGCTCGCCTCCAAAATCGATCAGATCGCCAAAATTTTCCTCGATGCGCAGCCACTTGGAGTTCGGTTGAATAAACTTCGCGATGACATGCGCATGCAACTCCTCAAGTCTACACAGGTTGGCCTATCAGAGGGTATGAATTGGGAAGAGCAAGAGGCAGATGAAGTTGGCCTTGAATTGTATCGGCGAGCCGGATTTCGGGATTCTCATTTTTTTGACATGCTTTTTCAGCTTGCCGCCGTTTCGGGTTTGTCCGCACGAGATATCGCATCTTGTATGCAGATGAGCTTCAAGGCCATTTTACTGAGTAATAGAAATTCTGAACCAGAAAGAGGTGCGGCGAGTCATCCTGAATCCTGTTGGAGAATCTTTGACCATCAAAAGGAACTGATGTTACATAAAAATGACTATGCGAATTTCCCAAACAACAAAGTCATGCTTAATATGAATGGACTTGCCGATGCGATCCAAGAAATCACAGCTTTTGAGGATAGGACCAATTCAGATCCTATTATGGAATTTTCACCGACAACCCCTGGGACTACAAGTGACCCGCTGCCAAATTTTCCAAGTGAACCGTCTGTTCGAAAAAAGTAAAGTCATCTTTTTATGGAATAATGAAGAAACAGCTGATTGTGAACTTGTTTAACGTTTTTCAGTTGCATGATTTGCGGACTCGGTAAATTCGACTTCAAATTTTCAGTATCAAAAAAATCAACCGCTTCGCTGGAGCCAATGATGACCGGACTTAAGGTTAAGTAAAGTTCGTCCACCAATCCAGCCGCATAAAATAATGCATTCATTTTTCCGCCGCCAAATAACAACGCGGTTTCTACACCCCGATCTTTCAATTTGGACGCGAGGAACTCAGCCGCGTTAGCTAGTCCATAAGTTTGATTCACGACTTTTTTATCATGCATGGCTATAGGATTGGGGCTAACCATCCAACGTTCAAACTGGACTTGGTTCCAAAACTCTAAATTTTTATCCAATCCGCTTGTTGTAAGGATCGCCCATAGCGGAAAATCCCCTTGGCGATTACGTTCGCTTCGTAGTGAACCACTGGCACGAACGGACTCGGCTCCCGTTATGATCGCATCAGCGTCGAGTATTCTCTCTCGGACAAATTCTTGATCTGCTTTGGATGTCAGGTGGTACGAAAGGCGTTGCTCGTCCGTTTCTAAAGGGCCAGCTGCGATGCAGCCATCTAAACTAGACGCAATGACATTGATAATCTTCATACTAAACTCTTTGTTGAAAGAGATCCTTTCGGCTTCACCTCAGGATGACGTGCCTGCCGAGATCCTTCGCTTTCTGCTTCGCCAAGGCTACGCAGAATACCAGGATAACGTCTGCGACGTTAGTTTAGCAAAATTTTATCGAGTTCTTTTTCGATTTCGCCGGATTTTGACTTTTTTGCGTAGCTGATCTCTTCAACGATGAGGGAGCGTGCTTTTTCAAGCATTTCCTTTTCGCCGAAAGAGAGATCTTTATTGTATTGAAGTGTATAGAGGTCACGTAGGACTTCGGCGATCTCAGCAGGGGAACCCGTACGAAGTTTTTCATTATATTCACGAAAGCGACGGTTCCAGGTTGTCTGGTTGACCTTACGAGGCGTTTTGAGGATGCGATATACTTTTCTTATCTCTTTATCGTCGATCAGATCGCGCATCCCGGCCTTAACAGCACCAGAGGTTGGGATCATGAGCTTTGCACCTGAAGAGATGACTTGGACTATATAGAAGTCTTGGGAGGTACCGCCGATTTCTCGGGTTTCAACCTTACGAATGACACCCACCCCTTGCGCAGCAAAGTAAGCCTTGTCACCGGTTTTGAAAGAAATGGCTTTTTTGATTTCGGTTGTCATGGGAGTCTTTCCATTAGAGTGAGTAATTATGCATCAAGCTGCAATTTATTGCGAGACATATCTTGAAATCGGAGAAGGGCAAACTATATGATATGACTATACATTTTTATAGGAAATTGTCAAGTTTTTAAATTTTTATTTAGATTATTTTAATAGTTTAAAAACCTAAGGCTTTTTCTATAGTTAGGGCGATGAATGGCTTGTCATCCCCGTGACTTTTCGGGTAAGGTGCCCCCTTATACGGTTTTATGCCTCAAGGTTTTAGGAGTAGATAAAGAGTTATGGCAACAGCAAGCCTAGATAAAAAAAGTATTCTTAGCCAGTACCGCGTTCACGAGAGTGATACGGCTTCACCTCAAGTGCAGATTGCACTTCTCTCAGAAAAGTTAAAACTGCTTAACGACCACTTTCTTACGCATGTCAAAGATCACTCTTCGCGACGCGGCCTCATGAAAATGGTTGGTCAACGTAAGCGTTTGTTGAATTATTTGCAAAAGAGAGACAAGGCTGCTTACAACAAGCTTGTAACAGATTTAGGAATTCGTGTTAGCAAGACCAGCAACTAAAACTTTGATCCCAATCCATTGTCAGACGTCCCGCTGCGTAAGTCTTAGTGACTTCTGCGTTGTGTGATTTTGTCTATCCATCAGTTAGTATAAGAATTAAAATAAAGAAGAAAAAAGAAGAAGGAAGAAAAAAGCTATGTCACTAATCAAAGAAGTAGAAATCGACGGTCGTAAGTACAAATTTGAATTTCAAAAGTACGCAAAACAAGCCAATGGAACCGTTATGGTGTCATGTGGTGACACCCAAGTTCTCGTAACTGTTTGCGCTAATGCCGATGCCAAAGAAGACATCGACTTTATGCCGCTCACAATTGACTACATCGAAAAATTCTATGCTGCAGGGCGTATCCCGGGCGGCTTCGTAAAAAGAGAAACCAAACCAAGTGAGCTTGAAACATTGACGGCTCGGACGATTGACCGTCCATTGCGTCCATTGTTCCCAGAAGGTTACCGCTGCGAGACACATGTTGTCGCAACCGTCCTTTCTTATGATGGTGTGAACCACCCATCGACATTGGCGATGACTGGTGCCAGTACGGCATTAATGATCAGCGATGTTCCTTTCAATGGTCCACTTGCGATGATGCGTGTTGGTCGCAATGCCGATAAGCAATTTGTGACAGAACCAAACGCCGAAGATTGCCAAGCACTTAACCTCTGGGTTGCGGCGAAGCCAGATGCGGTCGTTATGGTTGAAGCTGGTGCGGACTTTTTGAGTGAAAAAGAAATGGTAGATGCCATTAACTTTGCGCACAAGAAGATGGAACCACTATTCAAGATGCAGTTAGAAATTCAAAAAGAAATTGGCGTTCCTAAGCGTGAACTCGTAACCAAGAACGTAGACACTGATCTCGTTGGTAAAGTGGCTGCGATGGCTGCTGGCCCACTCAAGACCGCCCTCGAAATCAAAGATAAATTGGAACGCGCGGTTGCTGTTAAGCAAATCAGCAAGGATCTTCAAGAAAAACTAAATGTCGAATCTGATCCAAAACTAAAAATGGCAATCCGTGCCGCATATGAAGATCTTCATTACAACCAAGTTCGTTCGATGGTTATTGAAACCAACAAACGTATCGATGGTCGTGGCCTGGAAGACATTCGTAAAATCACTTGCGAAATCAGCAATCTTAAACGCTGTCATGGATCCGCTCTCTTTACTCGCGGCGAAACGCAAGCTTTGGCTGTCGTGACGCTCGGCTCAGAAGACGACGGACAACGTATGGATACCATCACCACTCCGAACGAGAAGAAGAAGTTCATGTTGAACTATAACTTCCCTCCTTATTCAGTTGGTGAAGCGCGTCCTATGCGTCATCCTGGTCGTCGTGAAATTGGTCATGGTGCTTTGGCGGAACGTGCTCTTGAGCGCGTCGTACCGAAAGATTACGAGTATACGATCCGTTTGGTTTCTGAAGTTCTTGAATCGAATGGTAGTTCATCTATGGCAACCGTTTGTGGTGGCACGATGGCTATGTTAGACGCGGGTGTTCCTTTGACTGAACCAATCGCGGGTATTGCGATGGGTCTTGTTCATGAGAAAAACCAGTATCGCGTACTTTCCGATATTTTGGGTGATGAAGATCATCTAGGAGATATGGACTTTAAAGTTTGCGGTGGAAAAGATGGCATCACAGCATTGCAGATGGATATCAAAATTGACGGACTTCCTTCGGAAGTTCTATTGACTGCACTTGAGCAGGCGAAACGCGGCCGTATCCACATTTTGGAAAAAATGAATGCGACGATTTCGACTCCACAAGAGATGAGTGTTTACGCGCCGCGTATTTACAAAGTCAAAGTTAAGTCAGATAAGATTAAGGATGTCATCGGGCCAGGCGGTAAGGTCATTAAGGGCCTCGTCGCTGAATACGGCGTAAAGATCGACATTGCTGATGATGGAACGGTTAGTGTTGTGTCTTCCGATGCGATTCAGGGTGAAAAAGCTCTCAAAGCCATCAAAGCCATCACGACTGATCCTGAAGTTGGTGAAATTTATCTTGGTAAAGTTAAGAAGACCGTTGATTTCGGTGCTTTCGTTGAAATCAAACCAGGTGTTGAAGGACTTTGTCATATATCGCAGCTTGAAGAAGGCCGCGTCGAAAAAGTTGAAGACGTCGTCAAAGAAGGCGACGAAATCATGGTTAAACTCTTGGAAGTCGATCGCTACGGCCGCTTAAAACTAAGCCGCAAAGATGCGATGGGACAAAAACCAACCGAGTTTTAATGTGATTGTTCTTCGTTTTGCTGACGGCTGTCAGCCAAAGTACATGACTTCGCATAGTGCGGGCGCCGACCTCGTCGCCCGCGAACCTTGCACCATTGCACCAGGTAAAGTTGCGGCAGTGCCGACTGGTGTCTGGATTGATCAGGAAAATACCAAACAAACTGATGAACTTTTTGAACTGCAGATCCGAGCTCGCTCGGGTCTGGCGTATAAAAATAGTGTCACTCTTGCCAATGGCGTCGGAACAATCGATGCCGACTATCCTGACGAAGTTAAAGTACTGCTGATCAATTTGGGCAGCGAAAACTTTGAAATCTCGACTGGAATGCGCATAGGACAAATTGTCCTCAGCAAGGTCCACCGCCTCCATCAATTGGAAGCGGCGGGCAAACGCCTCGGCGGCCTTGGTTCAACCGGCTTAGACAACCTATCCTCCCCGACCTAGTTCTCCAGGTTATCAAAATCACAAAATCTGGTTTCTTCTGTTTTATTAGCGGCAACTTACCCGCCCACTGGCCACCGTGAACGTAAAGATGTCTTTCAGAAATCCCCCAAGCATCCGATAAATGAATATAACTACTTAAAATTAAAAAGAATGCTCAAAACTTTCTGGTCCAAATTTAACGATTTTATCACCTTGAAGAAATTCTTAGCGATTTTCTTTTGCATGTTCTTTTTTGTCTACGTTTTGTTCGCGCACTTTATAAAAAACTTCGATGACCAAATCAATCTAAAACTGAATTTCAAATTTCGCGAACTGTTGGGCACTGGTCCCGAGCTGGATCCGCGCCTTAAGTTCGTAATTTTTAACGACACTTCAATTCAAAAACTCAAAACCAAAGAGCCTACCTTCGCCCTATGGACCGAGTTTTTTGAAAAAGCCAATCGAACACCCAATATCAAGATTATGATTGATAAAGTGTTTGGCCTCCTGACACAAGATGAAGAGTTCGCGAAACTAAAACTTCAACTGTCGCAAATGAAGTCGCCAGTGATAGTTTCTGCGATCGCATCTCCTTTTCCGAAAAAAGTGGCAGACGACACATCACTGCAAACGGATTACATTAAAAAACTTCACAAAAATTTGTGGAGCGCTTCAAGCGATACCAAAATAGAATTAGATGGCAAACCTTGGCATTACTACGGACCTGACAATAGTATTATCCATTCTTTCGCAAACAATGGTCACGTCTTTTACAAGCAAAACGGCCGCATTTCACCGTATTTTTTCTTTTCGAAAGACCATATTTTACCGCACATCAGCATGTTTGCGGTCGACGATACAAAGTTCACCAAAACTCGCGCCATCATTCCGGGCCGAGAACCTGCACCTCTAGACAAAAACAACGAGACTATCATCAATATCGTGTCGGTAGGTAAATTGCGCCCCACTAATCGTACATTCAATTTTGAAGATGTGATACTTCATGACAAAAAAACTCCTATGAACTGGCTCAAAGAGAATGATGTCCTTGTCGTACTTCCGTACATGTACTCGGGTGGAACCGACTGGGTCGAAACTCCACTTGGCAAAATTCCGGGTGGTCAAGTTATTGTTTCCACCATTAATAGCGCCCTTACTGGTCAGTGGATCAGAGCATGGGAATATAAATGGCTCGTAGCCCTCGTCTTTAGCCTTGCATCTTCCATCGCAGCGATTGTTTTGGGTCCTCTATTCTTTTCAATTTGCTTTATAGGTCTGAATGCACTTTTGGTATTTTCCGGTCTAACTCTCTTTGCTTTCTACAGCATCAACTTTGATTGGTTTACAGTGTGTGCTGCTGTTAACTTTACGAGTATCGCCTCTTTTTTGGCTAAAATGCGCTCTTTCGAAAAACGAGCAATGAGCTTGAAAATAAGCCTCGGCGCCTCACTCCCGCATATGAAACTGAAAAGCTTTCTTGGGAATCCAAATGATCTAGTACTGGAACCGTGTATGAAAGTTGTCACAGTTATGTTCATCGACATCGAAGGATTCTCTGGGATTTCTGACACATTGAGCCCGAAAGAATGCTTTCTCAATCTCCAAAGAGTCTTTAGCCGAATCGCGCAAACCGTCCACGACCATGGAGGTGTTGTTGATAAGTCCCTTGGCGATGGTATGCTCATTTTCTTCGGTTACTATTACGATGGACGCGAGTCCTACGCCGATCATGCGGACGCCGCCGTGCGTTGTGCGGTGCAGATTCAAAGAGAGGTTCTGGAGCTTAGCTCGCTTTCTGTTACTGAAAATCGCCCCATTTTTCCACTTCGTATCGGTATAAATTCTGGCTCCGTGTATTTTGGAAACTTAGGTGATACCCGCCGTATTGACATCAATATCATTGGTGCCGGAGTTAACTTTGCACAGCGCCTCGAAGCAGCTTGTGAGGCCTTCCGCATTCTGGTCAGCAATACAACGAGAGAGTTGGCAAGCTGCCTGCACAACAATCAATTTGTGTCGACACAGCGCCTGATCCCTGTGAAACATCAAGAAGAGCCCATCTCCGTGTATGAGATTGAGCCCATTCCCTCCAACTCTGAAGAATTAAAAGTGGTTACCAATAAGCATCGCGAAATCATGAAGCTTCAACGCCACGAAGAGCGTTGGCCAATTAGTGAAAACTGTCAGATCAAACTGACCACGTCCGATGGAACAGGACGCGTCATTGATATCTCGCATTCGGGTATGCTGATCGAGTTAGATCAGTACTATGGTAGAAACCTTTCGTTCAGTGCTGAACTACTTTGTACGAATGCGCACGTTCAAAAACGCCTGGCGGACCTGAACTTAGTTAAAGTTACCTTGCAATGCCGTTGGGGACGACGGGCAGCTAACAAGCGATATTATCACGGAGTAAAATTCACAAACTTAGATAAAGATCAACGCACTCAGTTTATGAATGTCATCGCAGATTCTTTACATGATGCTAATAAGTTGCTGGAAGTAAATGGGTAGATAAATTTGACGAGACGTCATTTGTGGTGACAAGGCCGCTTAATCGTAACGATATGGCTGCCGTATTCGTGGATACCCGACATTGTCGATCCACTCGCATAGTTCACATGAAATTTTTGAGCGAAAGACAGAGTGATGACGCCGTCTGCACCATCTGCACTACAATTGTCTTTAGACGCGATCGACATGATGTTGCCCCTGCATAGGCCGCTTAAAGACATTCTGATTCCTTCGTCAATATCGACGCGCCGTGCTTCCCCACCAGCCAAACCAACACTGCAATCGTTGGCCATTTTATCTCCGAAAAGGTCCGTAACTTGATACAAGCCCTCGTTGGTTTTTCTAATTTTCTTTATTGAGTTGTTTCCTGGTTCGTGATCGACCACGAAGATTGTTCCATCACTGGTAACCGATACTTCGCCTGGTAAAGAAATACGTACTGAATCTTCCGTTAAACGTGACGGCTCTAGAATATCAAGCGCAACATTACTTTCATCAATCGAAAATAAACGTCCTGACGTGCCGTCAGAAACATACAATATATTTTTAGCGTTATCGTGAATCATGCCGCGTGGATCTTGGAGATCTGAGATAGGAATTGATCTCACTGGAGACACTAAGCCAACCTTGAAAACTGACTTGCGTAAAGAGCTTAATGCGAAAACATCACTCGCAGAGACTGCTATATGGGTTGGCTCCCCTAGCGATGCCATCCGAACAACTTTCACTTTATTATCTTCAATTCTTTTGATGCGTCCTCTGCTTACCGGATCCACCCCCCAATAATCACCACTCTTTCGATCGGCAATATATAAATTTCCGCTATTGTCGAACGTTATCCCTTGGGGATCACTGAATTTGTGCTCGAGAGGAGCATTCAATGTCAGGGATTCGTTATATGTAGCGGCCTTTTCTACAAACGATGCAAAATAGTCCGGATTGCCGGCCACAATTTCAACCTTGGCGTCTTTACCTTCTCCCGAAATCTTTTTCACCCTGTGTTCGTGGGTAGTTGAAAAATGAAGTTCGCCTGACGGGCTATAAGCCATACCAAAAACAGATCTTAGTTTCGCGAGCCCAGCGGGAACCTTGTCTATACCTGATAAGCGAAACTTGCCTGCAATGATATTGACTTTCATTGCTGGGCCTTCGCCAGTCAAATTGTAAATATGTCGATTATAATAATCCGATACCAAAAGGTTCATTTTGGGATCTAAAGCAAGACCGGTTGGATTGAAAAATTTGAAGTCTTTAGCGAACGTCACATTCTGAACAAAGGCTCCGTGTAGGTTATCAATTGGACTGCCTGCAAAAGGAAGAACCTCGCCTGTCCTTAACACTTTGTAGATGCGATGATTCTGTATGTCAGAAACGTAGATGGTGTCCAAATTGCGATCAACTGTGAGAGCTAAAGGATAATCAAAGTCAGCTCTGCGCGTGTAATTTAAATTAATCTTAGCAACCAAGCTGATTTGCCTAGTTACGGCGGAAATCTTATAAATACTTCCATCCCAGTGTCCAAAAACAATGTCACCAGACGATAGAAGTCCGATAGCATGAGGTTTATAAATATCAGTCTGAATGGCTTCTCTACCGATTTCAATCGACTGAGATCTGACTGCGACGCCAGTCCCTCCAATCGTGGAACGAGCTCCGGATGCGTCTATTCGCACAATGACGTGACGGCAGGTATCAGCAAGAATAATACTTCCATCCATATCTTCAATGACTGGCGAGCTTGGCTCGGTTAGTGTAAAATTATCATCTTCTTCGGAAAGCGTTGCTTCGACAGGGTCAATAACACATTTGTTGTCACTAATGCTGGAGACTAGCTTAACAAAATTGTTGCCATTGTCATCGTCGGTAGCAAATGGTATGAAAAGCAAACGAGAATATTGAACGTCACTTACATACAAGCCTTTTTCAGAGCACGATAAGTTAATTTTATTTCCGAGCACGATATCGACTGGGCGACAACGACTGGCAGCTGAGTTTAATGAACAAACTTCCCTTTCGGCATGCGATCCCATGACGTGCTGCAGCTTATCGAGGGCTTCTCCATTAGCTCCGTAAGGTATGCGGAATACATGATTAGCGCGTGAAACAAAAATACCGTAACTTGACGCACATACAGAATCACTCGAAATCTCAGTTGAGGTCGCAGGGATTATGGAATTCTCAAGTCCAAATCCTTGATTCTCCGAAGTCTGGCGCATGCTTGGCACCAGGCCAGCCGTTAGCTCAACGGAATAGGGAATCAACACGGTTGCGCTTTCACGCCGGCTTTGACTTTCGGAAGTAATTCGCATTTGAAGTTTAATTTTGATGTCAGAATCGGACTTGGTATTAAAGAAACATTGATTGCTAATCTGGTCTTTCGAGGCAATACATTCAAAATCTTCAACAAGGTTATTATTACTGATTTCGGGATTGAACCAACTTAAGCGTAATCCTTTTGCCAGTCCACGCGGAATAATTTCATTACCATTTTCTTGTTCAGCTAAGGCCTGACAGTTAACTTTGTATTGACGAGCGTCTACAGATTGCAAGCTACAACGAACCCGAGCGTTTTCATAGTTCAGCCATCCACCGGTGATAGGAACTGAACCACTCCAAGAGTCTTTTTCGTCCTCGATGTTAATACCATGGCGAAAGCTTACCTCACCACCTTTGCTGCAACCCCAGAAGCTGGCCGATGCAACTACGACGAAAACGAAATTTCTTGACTTGGCAGATTTCACGCCAGAAGACCCTTTAACTTGAATGCGACACTCAAGAAAAACGATCGGCACGAGGCTAGTACAGGCTTTAGAATAAATTCCGTTTGCGATTTATAATTGTATTATTAGGTAGTTAAATGCGGGGGAAGGGGAATCTAAGTCGTCCGTCTAACTGGCATCAGCGAAATAATCGGTTTTACTCAGACGCTCTTTGAGAATGTTTTCGAATGTATTTTTTTGACGATCGGTTAGAGAAGATATCATCACCCCATGAATAAATTCATCCTTAACAATGGAACCCCACCGCACTTCGAC
>JBGSKV010000112.1:0-3752 GCA_041740975.1 Oligoflexales bacterium
CTGCGTATAGGCAGATACTTCCCAAATTTCGACAGGCGCTTAACGAGAACAATCGTGTGATTTACGGCAGTTATTTCGTTCGGGCCATCGTTAAAGGTTTGAACAGCATCAATCACCTGCAGATAGACTAGCTTATCTTGCTTTTCACGAAACGAAAGCCGAACCACAATCGCTTCCGCTTGCTCGTCCGACCTTTGTACTAAGGTCAAAACAGCTACGGGTAACGTCCCCATAAGTTCGCCACCTTCCAACGCTTGAAGTTCTATGCGTGATTCTGGCCATTTTTCAGTGCTATCTTCAGCCCAAACAATTTTCAAGTTGGGCGTAATTTTGAACTTAAACTCGCGACCACCTTCGCTGACGATGTATTCCGTGGCGAGGACGGATTTAGCTTTTTCAACATCAACGGCCGCTGATGCCTGGCTAGAAACGATCAAAAGTCCGGAGATAAGTAAGAAAGCTTTCCGAAGTGTTTTCATCGTAAGTCCTTTAAAGTCGTTGAGAACGTCCTATATAGCACATTTTTTAGGCAGACACCAATAGGTTTTCAAAATATGAGCGCGTTCTACCGAAACGGAAAAGCGACCAGCTTTGACATAAGTATCTATTATCAATGAAAAATATAACACCTATCATAGCGCCGGAAGCTAACAAGACCATGTCAGAAGCTCAATTCTAGCGTGGTTAGCACCAAAGGTCCCAAGAAGGTTATGATTAAACCTTTGAACCTTTGTCGGACTCGATCACATTTGCATTCAAAAGTTCACGAGCCAATTTTAGCCCTTCCGCTGAAGTGAACCAATCTCCATTTAAAAACGCCCGATCCAGCTTTGCGAGAAGTTCGCCCAATGCTTTGCCAGGTTTTAAACTAAGCTGCGTCATTAGATCATTCGCCCCAAGCGGCATAGCGTCTATGCGGGATCCGTACTTCGCGACATTTTTTCCAACCTGAGTGATCTGCGCTTTAAGTTCCGGCCGGCACGCTTCTGCAAATGCCAAAGGCTCCGTAAACGTTTCCTTGGGAAAATTCTCCCACCAGCCCCTCGCCAGTTCCAAAGAATCCGCCACGCTACTCGAGGCCGACTCTATGTCGCTCGGAGCGTTCAAAAACCAACTCAGCTTTAAAGCTTGTTTATTTGAAAGTCGAAGTTGAGTTTGTACCGCCTTCGCGTTTAATTTTTCGCGCCAACTGATTAAAGCCAATCGAAATATGGCTCGATCAGAAACTCCTTCGGGTATGTCCAGATTTTGCAGAGTTTTTGCCGAAAAATGATCAGTTCGACCAAAAACAAGAGGTAGGACGTTCGACTCCCCCATCGCTCTCAAAACGTTTTGCGGCGCGGATTGCAGGGTTTTTTCGAGTTCTGACCAGACTCTCTCCGTGCTTAGCTTTTTGAGTCCTTCCACTTGCTTCGCTAAAATGTGCAATGTTTGTTCGGACGGTGCAAAGCCAAGCTCTCCCCAAAATCGAAACAGCCGCATGATCCTAAGGTAGTCTTCTTGGATGCGTTTTTCGGGGTCGCCAACGAACCGAAGCGCCTTCGCTTTGATATCGGCCTTCCCCCCAAAGAAATCGTGGATCTTTCCATCGCTATCTTCGTACATCGCATTGATGGTGAAGTCTCTGCGGGCCGCGTCTTCTTCAAAGCTCGCACCAAACTTCACGGTCGCGTGCCGACCATCTGTATCTATGTCCGCACGGAGGGTCGTAACCTCAATCGGGATCGAGTTTTTGATAATCGTCACTGTTCCGTGCTCCAACCCTGTCGGGACGGCCTTCAGACCCCGGGTTTTTGCTACGTTTAGGACCTCTTCTGGGAGGGCGGTCGTGGCGATGTCATAATCTTTGGGTTCTCGGCCCATGATCCGGTCGCGCACGCAGCCACCGGCGAACATCGCTTGGAACCCTTCGTTCACAAGTGTTTCAAGGATCTTTTTTGCGACTACGAATCTCTGGTCCATGCCTGCGTCACTCTTTTTCGTTCGAATCTCTTTTTCTCATCCGTTCGTACATTATTGCGTTTTATTTTCTTACCGCCCAGCACGAACTCGAGTGATCTCTTTTTTGTATAAATTTCGATCAAAGTAGATCGATTTAGATTAGTTTTTAAACCACAACACCAGCAATTTGTTTGCTGTGGTGTACATGTTATTCAACGACAACATTATTGTGTCTGTTGTGGTTTTAAAAATAGGCTATTTTGCTCTAAAATTAGGCAAAAACGCACATAATCGACCTGAGTGTTCAGAAAACAGATGTATTTTGAACGCAGAGAAATACTTGATTTTCGTAATGATTTCAGTGTATTATAGGTTTTAGAGGGGTTTAGTGAACACGATATCGCACTGATTCAAGATTTGATTAATAATTATACATTTTAGCGAAGCGGAAATCGAACCGGAAAAAAGACTGAGAAGAAGCGAAAAACCCGCAAAATATAGGGTTTCACGCGAGAAATTCAGCGAATGAAATTTTGCACGCGATAGAAACAAAAAGACGAAGAGAAAAACACATGACGAGCGAGAGCGAGAAAACGCAATGAAGAGTATCGCGATTTACTACCGAGTTTCTACCGATCGACAAGACCTCGACAGCCAGAAATACGCTGTGGAGAAGTACTTGGAGGAATTAGAGAAGAAGCCTCAGAGCATGCAGGTTTTCGAAGAAAAAGGCATGTCCGGCAAAGACCATAATCGCCCCGAATTCAAAAGGATGATGAACCTCGCAATACAAGCGAAGTTCGATACCATTGTCGTCTATAGATTGGATCGATTTAGCCGTGACGCCAATATGGCGATTCGCACGATTTTGGAGCTGGATCAATATGGCGTGGGGTTTGTTTCGGTCACTCAGCCCGTTTTAAACTTAGGCCATGGAAACCCTTTCCGGCGCACACTTCTGGCGGCATTTGCCGAAATCGCCGAGATCGAACGCGAAACTATTGTCATGCGAGTACGAGCGGGCCTCGATGCCGCAAAGAAGCGAGGCGTGAAACTCGGAGCCCCGGCGCGCCTCACAAGACAGATGCAAACCACTGCCAAAGAGAAAATCCTTCAAGGCGCTTCGTTTCGAGATATCGCTAGCGAGTTAGGTGTTTCGACTGGGTCGGTTTCGAAGCTTATCAATGGACCAGAAATCGATGAAAAGTGACGTGTTCGTCAGTTATACAATTTAGCAAAGCAAAGAAACTCCCAAAATCTTAGATTTCTGGGCCTGTGTAGATGCTATGCATTTTGACGAAGCATAATGAGATGGGAATAAATAAATTCAAAATTTTGAGCTAGGTGCATAAATCCAAGGCGTCAGTAAACTGGACTAAAACCCCATTGTGATCAAGGTGCAGTTCGTCATCGAATACATGCAAACCTCCACCGCCTGGACAAGTTGAAATATTGATAGGAGGCCCGCCTCCGCCATATTGAAAACTTAGAGTGCTGCCAGACATACTCAAATAGGATTTTGCTTGAATAGAGAAATTTGTACTCGCATTACTAGTTGTAAAAGCATAAAAATATCGCAGTTTTTCACAGTTCGTGGCCTTGAATCCAACGCCCGTGACCACGCAATATGTTGCTCGGAGATTCGGGAAATACTTTAACACTCCGAATCCGACCACGCCGCCGCTCGGATTGTACAGTCCGTGTTCCGCGTGATGTGCGTGCGCTGCTGTTGCAAAGGCTTTGATATTAACGAAGGCTTCGGCGCGCGCTGCCTTAATTTTAAAAGCTTGAAACCGTGGGAACGCAAAAGT
>JBGSKV010000113.1:0-3775 GCA_041740975.1 Oligoflexales bacterium
TGGCTTCCGGAAAGGTTCGCCCGATGGCCATGATTTCGCCGACAGATTTCATGGTGGAATCCAGGAGGCGAGACGCTCCACGAAATTTCGCTAAGTCCCAACGAGGAATTTTTATCGTAATATAGTCAAGTGCCGGCTCAAAATAAGCATGCGTCACACCGGTCATGGGATTTTTAAGTTCAATGAGGTCATAACCGAGTACCACTTTCGCAGCAATATAAGCGATAGGGTAGCCTGAAGCTTTACTGGCTAGGGCGCTCGAACGCGACAAACGTGCATTCACTTCAATGACGAAGAATTCTTTGGTGTCCGGACTCAGTGCAAACTGTGCGTTGCATTCACCAACAATCTGCAAAGACTCAATCATTTTGATCGAGGCATTTCTTAGTAGTTGATATTCGCTATCGGAAAGTGATTGGCTTGGGCACACCACAATAGAGTCACCCGTGTGAATACCAAGTGGATCGAAGTTTTCCATATTACAAATCGTAATAATGTTTCCTTCGCCATCGCGCATGACTTCGTATTCGACTTCTTTCCAACCCTTGAGTGATTTTTCTACTAAGACTTGGCCAGACTCCGACAAAGCGGGATGCGCTAAGGCGACTAACTCACTGTCATTATTGGCAAATCCGCTGCCTAAACCGCCGAGCGCATACGCAGCGCGAACAATAACGGGGTAACCAATTTTTTCGGCAGCAACCTTTGTTTCTTCAATGGTGTTGCAAGCAAAAGATGGCGGAATCGGAATGCCAATCGATTGCATTTTTTTGGCGAACAAATCTCTATCTTCAGTCAAGCGAAGTGTCTGAACGGTTGTTCCCAAGTTTAGGACATTGTATTTTTTGAGGATGCCTTGAGCGTCTAAAGCCAACAAACAATTCAATGCTGTTTGCCCGCCAAAACCTGCGATGATTGCGTCCGGAAGTTCGTGCGCAATGACTTTTTCCACCCAAGCTGGTTCGACTGGATAAAGATAAACTTTACGCTTAGGATGAGGATTGGTTTGGACGGTTGCGATGTTGGGATTGACTATCACAACTTCAATGTTTTCTTCTTCCAGAGCCTTGATCGCTTGCGTTCCCGAGTAATCAAACTCACCGGCTTGACCGATGGAAAGTCCGCCTGATCCCAAAAGTAAAACTTTGGCGCGACGATCGCTATGAACGAGTTCTGGTCTTAAAGGCATTTTTTCATCCTAAACTCTCGACAAATTCTTTGATAATCCAGGCTGTATCGCGTGGACCGCCGGCGGCTTCCGGGTGAAACTGTACACTTTTGAAAAGTTGGTTTTCGTGGAAGATACCTTCGTTCGTCTGATCATTGACGTTTGCAAACCAAGGCTTCCAACCCTCTTGCAACGTTTCGGTATCCACAACATAGCCGTGGTTTTGGCTTGTGATAAATCCGCGACGAGTTCCACAAAGATAGACTGGCTGGTTATGTCCGCGATGGCCATACTGCATGCGCGAAGTTTTAGCGCCGGATGCGAGTGCGAGGATTTGATGGCCTAAGCAAATTCCCAGAATCGGGCGAATGTTTTTTAATTGCTGACGCACTTGGGTGATAAGCGTTCCGGTATTTTCTGGATTGCCCGGGCCATTGCTCAAAAGCCAGCCGTTGCAATCGACGGTATTCAAATCCGTGTCCCAAGGCAGAAGGTCCACTTCACATCCATACTCGACAAGTTGACGAACGATATTCCATTTGACGCCGCAGTCGACTAATCCAACCCGTTTCTTTCCCTTGCCAATCACTCGTCTCTGCGTCGTAGAAACTCGGGAAACGACGTTGTTCAGGCTTGGATCATAAAATTCATACGAACTCGAAATGGCTTCATCGCTCAGCGGTTCGACGCGACCCATCAGTTGTGGATTACTCCGAATGATATGCACGAGATGCCGTGTGTCGATGCCGATTAAGCCCGGAACGTGTTGATCGTATAACCAGCGGTCCAAAGATTGGTAGCTATTCCAATGATGCGCTTCGGTGCTGTCCGTGGTCAAAATAATTGCGCCGAGGTGAGCATTTGTGCTCTCAAAACCTTCCGGAACAATATCTTGTTTGCTGATATCGAAAGAGGGGATGCCGTAATTACCAATAAGTGGATAAGAAAAAACCAGGATTTGGCCAAAGTAAGAAGGATCGGTGATGGCTTCCGAGTAACCAACCATGCCAGTCGTGAAAACCATTTCACCACTGCGGACCTTTGGATAACCTATAAGAACGCCCTCAAACCTGTCACCGGTCGAGAGTATAAGCGCGCATTTTGTTCGCATGGGATTCCTTACACAAAGACTCTGTGCTTGGGAGATAAAACTATCCTAGTTGAATCAAATAAGCTACGATTTCTTGATTTTATACGCGAATTGCTGCAAAAAAGCAGGCTTCGCTGTTCAACATATAGAGAGATAATTTTATGGCACACTCCGTCATCATTTATGCAGCACGTACCCCAATCGGTAAACTTACCGGTAGCTTAGGAACAGTTCCAGCTCCGCGCCTCGGTGCCGCGCTTGTAAAAGACGCACTGGCAAAAACCAAAGTCGCGCCTGCCGATGTTAATGAAATTATCATGGGTGAAGTTCTTAGCGCCGGAGTCGGACAGGCCCCGGCCCGCCAAGCCGCGATTTATGGCGGCTTACCGAAGTCTGTTTGCGCGACAACTGTAAACCGCGTTTGTGGTAGCGGACTGAAGTCGGTCATGTTGGCAGACCAGGCGATTCGGTCTGGCGACGCGAAACTTATTTTTGCGGGAGGACAGGAAAGCATGTCCTTAGCACCGCATTTATTGATGAACTCGCGCCAAGGTTACAAGTTTGGCCCCACCGAAATGAAAGACTCCATGCAGTGGGATGGTCTCTGGGATCCCTATGACAATGTTTCAATGGGTAATTGCGGTGAAATTTGTGCCAAAGAATATGGTTTTACACGGGAAGAGCAAGACGACTTTTCGCGCCAATCTTACGAACGTGCCCGAAAATCAATAGAGTCCGGACACTTTGCCAAAGAAGTTGTTTCCGTAGAGATTGTCACGCCAAAGAGCACCACGAAAGTGGAGATTGATGAGCAACCTTTTTCAGTGGATCTAGAAAAATTGAAGTCTTTGCGTCCGGCTTTTGACAAGCAAGGAACCATTACGGCAGGAAACGCATCGTCTGTAAATGATGGCGCGGCTTTAGTTGTGGTTGCCGATGAAGATTATGCCAAACAAAAAGGTTTGAAGCCGATCGCGCGCATTCTGGCACAAGCTTCTTTTGCGCATGAACCAGCTTGGTTCACGACGGCGCCGATTAATTGCATTGAAAAAGTCTTAAAAAAAGCCGAACTCACGAAAGATCAAATCGATCAGTTTGAAATAAACGAAGCGTTTGCGGTCGTGCCGATGGCGGCGATTCGTGATCTTGGACTAGATACCAAAAAAGTGAATCCGTACGGCGGTGCAGTGGCGCTTGGCCATCCGATTGGAGCGAGTGGGGCACGCGTGCTTGTTTCCCTTATCAATGGTTTGCAAGAGTCGGGTGGACGTTACGGTCTGGCGACGCTTTGTATTGGTGGTGGTGAAGCCAGCGCAGTCATCATTGAAAAACTATAGTTTAATGAACATTCGGCCGCTCCGCGGCCGGGTATCTACATTTGCTCCGCCGTTCGCACTCACAGTTTTCAATTCTTTGGTTGATTGGTCCGGTTATCCCGGCTTAAATTTGTCTGGGCGGTGTCGGCTGATGCAGCCTCAATGCCCAGCCAAATTTAAGCCGGCTCAACCGTCCCAGCC
>JBGSKV010000114.1:0-53236 GCA_041740975.1 Oligoflexales bacterium
TTAAAAAACTGCCGATCCTTTCCCAGTTATCACTACTGGTCTCTACTACGTAAGTTCGCAAATGACCCAAGCTTGCTTGACCAGTTCAAAGTCTCGGAAGAAGATGATGAACCGCCGATGAGTAAGTTCGGTTGAATTCATTTAATGTTAGTGTATGACATGTATTTAGGGCTATATAATCCCACGTCGAATGTCGTTTCAAGACTTTGACAATAGTTATCATATAAGATAACTATAAAATGGGAGACTTATATAGTCGAAGTCTCCGGATTTAGTGCCAATGGGGCGGATTTCACGCTGGCCCGCAAATATTGGGCTGACTGGAAAAAGAGGGTATGACCATGCCAAAACGAAGCCAAGACTGGAACGAAAGTCTGAGCCTAGACTTGCGTGATCCAGAGTTTACGCGCGAATTTATCCTTGCGAGTCTTGACGAGGGTACAGATCTCCAAAGCGTCCTCGGCAAAGTTGTTCGGACATATGGTGTAAAGGAATTTGCAAAGAAAGTTAAAATGGCTAGTCCAAATCTTTTGCGCGTCATCGACCCCAAACATAATCCCACGCAAGATACACTCAACCGGATCCTCAAGCCGTTTGGACTAAAGCTGACTGTTGCGCCCATCGGTGATCATAAAAAAGCGGGCTAGTAATTTGGCGGTGTCCATCCAGCTCAATGCTTCGCGCGTCGGTACTCATTCATAGGTCCAATCTCGGTAGGTGGCGTAATTGAGTGGTCAGTGGCCGACAAATGCCCCTGCGTTTAACATTCAATTGTTCGTAGATTTTCGAATTAAAAGTAACCAAATATATCAATTACTTAGTCGTTAAAACTTAAGTGAGTTAAAGATTTTTCTGGATTTGCCGATAGGCAAATTGTATAAAGGAGTTCGGGTGCAAAACCCTCACTTTGAATTGGCTGAAATCCAGCGACTAGCAGCAGAGTGGAAGATTGAAAAAAAGTCAGGTTGGTTTAGCGCTCCATCATGTTCTACGGATTACGTCATCCATGTTTTTCAATGCTCTGAGATCGAAGCGGTAGAAATCATTCTTGAAGGTATTTCAATGCTGAAGCTCGAAGATTTCCAAGCAAGTGTGATGGTGTGGGATGATGTGGCTGATGAATATGGACTTTGTTCATATTTGGGTCGCAATTGGTATGTGAAGCTTCGAATTGATGATGACAATGTATTAAATGAAATTTCTTTTCATCCTTGTGAAAAAGACATGCAACTTCCATCCGGACGAATATTAACAGTTTCGATTGCCAAAGAAGATTTGCCCCCTTGGAGAAAAGTAAAAAAATGACAGATCTTTCGAAAAAACGATGTGGAGAGTGTGGCGAAAAGGCCTACGAACGTCGCGCAATCAGAGGTCATTGGAAGAAGCCCTGGAAAGACTTTCCGTCTGTTTTCCTAACGAAGCAACTCGAACTGTGGGTTTGCCGGGCTTGTAAATCCCATGCGGTGTCGTCTGCTGATGCGATAAGAATTGACGAAGCTATCGATGCTTCTGTTCGCGATCAAGCCGCTCAGTTCTTGCAAGTTATAAAATCGAAGTCTGGATTGAAGTTTGAAATTATTGCCGAACGTTTGGGATATAGTCCGAACTACATTGCAAGCCTCAATAATCTAAACGCCACTCCCTCATTTAAGCTTTGGAATCAGCTAAAGTCGATATCTGTTAACCCCAAGTCCGAGATGGAACTACTTGATCCAAACTTTGACATCATTAAACAGAATCTTTTGCTGCGGGCATGATCTTGCTAATTGGTGGCGAAAAAAAATCGCAGCCAAAAGACATCGAAACTGCACGAAAGAGAATGAACGAGGAGAGGTAATTAATGTCTAAATTTTCCAAGAAAAAGATGGATCGATTTGATGATTATGAAGATATTCGCCGTGCCAGACTTGGTACGAAAGAGCGAAATAGAATAGACTTAGAAGCATCTGCAGAACTTGGGGCTCTCAAAGCTATGCAAGAGCTTTTGATTGAAGAAATGAAAGCTTTTATGATCAAAGAAGGAATTGGCATTGTCGAATTGACTAAACGTTTAGAAACAAGCACCAGACAAACCTCCCGAATCATGAAGGGTGAAGCCAATGTAACGTTGGCTACATTGGCGGAAGTTGCGATTCATATAGGTAAAGTTCCAAGAATCGTGTTTGAAGATTTCAAGCAACCAGCTCGAAAAGCTAGATAATACATTCTCTATACTTTCGATATCGGTCCAGTTCAAAGTTTGGCGCGCCACTATCGGGAAGTAATCAGGGATGTGGCGTAATGGCGATGATCGTAAGGCAATGTTTTAGGACTTTAGGCTTCTTGCCTTTCTTCGGATTCTTTTCAAGCTCATATGGGCCGTAGTGCCAGAATATTCTGTAGGCACCCGAAGTTTTATTTTGAGCGTAGGACTCAAAAACGTCCTCATTGTTTTTACCAGTGAGCGAAGAGTATTTATGAGTTTGTAAGCTTGGGTGCTTAAGATTCGTTTGCATGAGCCCCAGAGCTTTTCGGACCTGCTTTAGGATATTTTTTTTGGCAGAATTCGCGACGAGTTCATCGTAATTCTCTTGTGCCTCATCGGTAAATTTCAAACAGAACTGCATTTAGTACCGCAAAATTTAGTCTTGATCTACGTATTCAGAAAAATCTTCGGGAGCATCGTTAGTTTTCCCAGCAGCCGAATCTGCCAATCCTCTCTTGACGCTTTCAAGAGCTTTTTTATTGCGAAAGAGCCAGACTTCTTGAGCCGGTACTTCGATCAGTGGCTTTAAAAGGAGATTGCCGTTTGTAAGTTCTTCAACTTCAAAACTAGAGGCTCCTTTAGCGAGGGCACCGAGGGTGATGCGGCCTTTATCCCCAACAGCTAATTTTTTTAAGGATGACATTGTTGTACTCCAAGCTCCGATATTCTCCCATATCGGTATTTTCCCACTTTTCTTTAGTGGGAATGCCTATCGAATATAGCTGGGACCAGTAAAAATGCAAGATCTCATGCTAACTATCTGATAATTAATGAAAATATTCAGGCACAGAGGCCGTGCTACGCCCGAAGTCATTGGGCGATATCATCGACCAGCATCACAACTCTTCTGCAACTATAGACTAATACGTATAAAATACGTACTATCCGAGGAGCGGCGTGATGCAAATTCTTTTGTCTCGTACTGCAAAGAAGCAGCTTCTCCTATGCCCCAAGTATATCGCGCGCAAGTTTGATTACTGGGTTGATATGCTCGACACGGTAGGCCTGCGGGAGGCCAGAAAGCACCGTGGGTTTCAGGATGAGCCCTTGCAAGGTGATAGACAGGGGCAACGATCGGCTCGACTCTCAAAAAGCTACCGAGTCATTTACCGCGAAGTTGGCGAGAGAGCATTCGAGATCATCGAAGTGCTGGAGGTAAACAAACATGAATACTAAAAAAATGGACTTATCGTTGGGCGAGTTTCTGCGAGTACATCGAATGGGCGAGGATTTGTCTCAGGTAGAGCTTGCAAAGATTCTCGGAATCTCCAAGCAACGTCTTTGTGATATCGAGCACGATCGTTTTTCCGTGAGTTTAAAGCTCGCGAAGGATATCGCCAAAAAGTTGAAAATGCCTCCAGAGTGGCTCGCAAAACTCGCTCTACAGGATCAGATTAGAAAAGAGCGGCTCAATCTCAAAGTAAGTTAGGTGTAAATTAGGTCTAATGACCCTCATTCCCGCTCTTAATTTCGCCCAATGTGTCAGTGGACGACCTGCTACTAACCATTAAACTTCCTATACGATGATGGGGGCTATCTCCCTGAAATCGATACTTTTATCCAATTAATAATTCTCAGCTATATACCGATAAGGTATATCATAGGTATCCTATGAAATTTGAATGGGATTCGAGAAAGAGTTCTAAAAACAAAGAAAAGCATGGCATTGATTTCCTAGATGTCGAGGAACTTTGGCTCCAGAAAAGATGAGGTTGAGTTATATGGCTAAGTTGAAAAAGCAAAAAAATAAGAGTGCGGAAGAGTTTGAAAAGCGCTTCGACTCTGGCGACGAAATCATTAGTGAGTTCGATCTCGACACGGCGATCAAAAAAGTAAACGTCGATTTTCCTCAGTGGATGGTCAAGATTTTGGATTTTGAGGCGACGCGGCTGGGCATTCCAAGACAAGCCGTTATCAAGACTTGGATCAACGATCGAATCGAGTCGAACAAGCGAGATGAGCGTCGTTCCGTAGGTTGAGCAGCCAACTGAACCCATCTATACAAAATATTTTGTCAGTAGCTGACACACATTCACCAGCTTATCTTCTGCGTAGGAAGTAGGAGGTCGAATGCAGCCCGAAGTATCTCAAAAGCAAATCGGATTCATGGGGCTTGCGCTCGAAAATATCCTCGCATTGGATGCCTCTCTCAGATCCAGGATAGGCGTCCAGCTTCTTAAGATTCTGGCGGGGATTCTTCCGCTGGAGTTGGAGTCAATGCAAGTGCTTGGCAACGGCGTTGTCGAGATCAAAGTCATGGGAGACGACGGAGCGGTAGCGAAGTCACTATTTATCGCCACACAAACGAGTGCAATGAGGAGGGTGCCAGGGGATGGCGCAGGAGAAGTTGGTTTGTGGGTTATGTGATCCCAAGCCTTAAGCTGCATTCTAAACACATATATACAATCTATTGTATACAAATAAACGTATATCGGATATGTTGATATGACCAAGGGCGAAACTCGTCGCAGAAAAATTTGTTTCGTTGGGTCCTCTTTATCAGACTTGAGGAAGCTGGATGAAACGGTGAAAAGCCGTATAGGTTTTCAGCTTCGCAAGGTTCAAGAGGGGCTGCTGCCGGACGATTACAAGCCAATGTCGACGATTGGAGTAGGTGTTCTTGAAATCCGAGTAGAGAGCGAGGATGGGAAAAAATGTCGGCCGTTGTTTTTACGTCGCAAAGTTTAAAACAGAAATTTATGTTCTGCATAGCTTTGTAAAAAAATCGCAGAAAACGTCGAGATTAGATCTAGCAAAAGGTCAGCAAAGATATCGGCAACTCATACGGGATTTGTGAAAAGAGATAAAATGAGCATTGTAAAAATTGACAGCGAAAAGCTTTTTGAAAAATTAGGATTCTCAGATGAGGATTCGGCGATACTGCGGTTCAAGGCAGACCTATACATAGAAATCTGTAAAATCGTCCAAAAGAAGAAATACTCTCGTCGTCAACTTGAAAAAATATTTGATGCCCCGCAGTCCAGAGTGTCTGAGCTTATGACTGGTAAACTAGACAAAATCTCAATCGAGAAGCTCATCAACTATATAGAAAAGCTTGGAGCTGTCGTTAAGCCGGTCGTGACAAAGGACCGGCGTGTTGCGTAGGTTAAGCCTCGTTCTGCTAGCTTTCACCTAAGCTGATATTTTCACTAGGCTTCTTTCCTTGCTTTATATCGGCGGCGAAAAATCCATCAGAATATGCTATAGGAGATGCCTCAAGGAGGTTCTCCATGAAAACAATCATTCTACTTTTGAGTTCACTTTTTAGTTTTACAGCTTTGGCTGCCGACCCGCTCGAAGCTCCCAAGATCTTCGAAAAAGACGGCTACAAGTACTACTCTTGCGAATACTCGAAAGACGCCGTGAACATCGCGCTCTACGAAGTCGATACTGAGTTTCGCGCCCTCGCACCGGGACTTAAACCCGATATTTGTTTTGGGCAGATAAAATGTGCCCGCCAGAATATCGATACAGGTAAAACATCTTGGGCCGAGTTTCTGATGTCATGCGATGCCAACCTCGGTTCTACCTGTCCGACAGCGATGGAATGCGGTTCGCGCGGTTCAAAAGTTGCACCGATGGTAAATACCGCGCCGCAAATTCAGACGCGAGCGGCAGCTTATGAAGGGTATGTCGATGCGCCTTCCACAGAAATCCCAGCCTCATTCAACAAAGGCACCGAAGTTTACACGGCTTGCACGTACGAACAAAAAACGCCCGCGCTCCTCAAGGTTGTCAAAGACCCTAAAGCAAAATGGAACCCTTCCATTTGTATGGGTCATACAACGTGCACCGGATTAAACGGTTTGCAAGGCAGAGGCACGGCGTTTTGCGCCGCCAATCCAGACGACTCGTGTCCGACGGCAATGGAGTGTATGACGCGACGCCACGATTTTTTCACGGGTTTCAATCCGGACCCGCGCATCCTTAGTAGTCGTGACGCACACACCGAAATGCTCGCCGCACGCGATGCGGTAAAAATAGAAATCTCGCGGTTACAGAAGCTCGACTCCGGCGAAGCGCGCGAAGCTCTGCGCAAACTACAGGGCCAAGAGGCGTTCTATAAACTAGCCTTGGAAAACTGGATTTCAAATCAGTAAAGCGGGTTTCGGAGGACATCCTCCAAAATCCCGCGCCAAATGAAATCTCTATTTATTCGTACTCGGTAAAAATCAGCGCGCTCATTTCGCCTGCATCGTCGCCGCGATTTTCAATACTTTCGTGTCCAAGGCGACCGGAGTTAGCGCGTCCCCAGCATTTGAGTCTGTCATCGTTGAATAACGCACAAGTATGCACGTTACCAGTCGCCACTAGCTTGGCGTCGCTGATACCTAAAACTGCGGGTAAGCTGGCCATATCGCCCGGGCTTCCCCCCATGTTATTTGTATTGTCCGCTCCCAGTTGCCCGTGAAGATTGTTTCCAAAGCACTTCAGTTGATTAGTATTATTCAAAACGCAAGTAAAGTAGCCGCTAGCGGTGACTTGCTTGATATTTGCAAGGTTAGAAATCACCCCGAGTCCCGTCATCTCTCCAACTTGCCGACCAATACTTGCCGTGTCGTCGCTACCAAGCTGTCCATCACTGCCTTCACCCCAACATTTTACATTTCCATCATTTAACAACGCGCAGGCATGGTAGCTTCCGGCGTGAACTGAGACGGCATTATCTATGCCGATAACCTCAGGCAAGGCTTCCATTTCACCTGGAAGGGAGCCGCGAGTTGCATCCGTACTTTCGATTCCGAGCTGACCGGCATTGTTGTTACCCCAGCATTTGACCTTTCCGGTGCTCAAGCGAGCGCAATAAAAATGCGTGCCTGCAGTTATTTGCGTGGCATTGGTAATTCCTATGACAGAAGTCAACGTTGCCATTTCTCCTGGGGCGTCGCCTTGCGGCGTAGCGATATTGACGCCTAACTGACCTAACGTGCTTTGGCCCCAGCATTTTATTTCGCCGTTTGCGAGCAAGGCGCAGGTGTTACTGTATCCCGCGGCCACTTGAATGGCGTCACTAATGCCGATGACATCGACGGCGTCAGCCATCGCTGTGCCACTACCGTTGCCTACACTAGTCGTAGAGTCGATGCCCAAGCGACCATTGGCATTACCACCCCAGCAGCGAATTTTGCCGGAGTCAAAGAGGACGCAGGTGTGATTCAGTCCCGCAGAAATTTGGACAGGTGCACCAGAGCTTGAGCCAAGGTTGATATCAGCACCAACCCCGTTGGGGGGAGGCATGTGGTTTGCGGCCGCACCTATCGAGTTAGTGGCATCAGTTCCTAGTTGTCCGGAAGTTCCGGAGCCCCAGCAGCGAACTCCTCCCGATCGTCGAATAATGCATGTATGGGCTTCTCCAAGGGCAAGATGTTTGGCGTTGAGTCCTTCCGGAGTGTCTACGGAAGTTTGAACGTACGAGGAGGTATTATTCGCGGCGTCTTTGACTAAAACATTGAAGTAGTATGTCTGATCGACATCTAAGTTTGCGACGAGTTCATTGGTCAAGTTTGGCGTCCAGTCTTTTACGACCACGCCATTACTCTCGGCATTGGCGACACTATCAATGTTAGCGCTGTTCGAACGCACGACTTTATATTGTAGATTCGCGGCGGCAGTTTTATTATCGCTTCCCGCAGTCCATGAAATATTGACGGTCGTGTGGGTGACGTCCGAGATATTAAGGCTTCCGCTGGCGCCGGCAGTTGGCGCGGTCGTGTCCGCCGTGTCAGTTGGCTGATCTTTTTTGTCTTTTTTATCGGAAGAGGACTTGCAAGACAGGGCCGTTAAAAGCACAAGAACCGAAATCGCTACTCGCATATTCATCCATCCTATGGAAAGTTCAACTAAGTTTCATGGATTAATCTTATCCATATCTTACTCGATATATTTTGCTTATCCAAGGCGGCAGGCAAAAGTATTCCGGTTCAAAGCTCGACTTAAGAAACTGGATTTTGAAATAACGTGGTATTTTTCACGGTGGCTTTGACGAGAAGCAAATCCTTCAAAACTTTGTCTTTAAATTTGGAGAAGCCACCTTCATGCCAGTTGGCAGTCAGAGTCTGAGCTGGCAAATTTGCGGGAAGGCAAAGTAAGGCCAGAAATAGAAATCGAATCATTTGGCATCTCGATTCGAATTGGGCTGATACTTTCGGTAAGAGCACGCGGCTTATCCGGCTTGACCAACGTTGCAATATTGCTCGAAAAGTTTTATATATACCTGTAATCATGATATAAAATACCATTCTTTAAAATACTTGCCTATTCTATGATTTTAATATAATAATCGACATTCTAATACAAAGTTCATGAAATAGTAAAAATATAAAAGAGACCTACTACTATGATGTTTTCATCGTTACGGCCCTGGCTTCACACTGTCGCTTTCAGTTTATTTGCCTTGGTTTTAACGGCCGGCATGCCCGCCTTTGCAGAAGGATCTTCCGAAATAACTCAACAAGTATCTGTAGCCGTTCCCGACCCAGGAGCGCTGCTAGAGAATTCTGATCGGCATTTTATTTTTAACGCTAAGCTCGACGAGCTTCCCCAGTTTATCGCGCGCACGCGAGAGCTCGCACCCGGTAAAAGAATTCGCGTCGTCATGATCACCCCGAGTGGCGAGCCGGAAGAAATTTTACTCGATAGCATTGGTGAGGTACTTCAACCTGAAGACCAAATCGGTTTTATAGAGTTTCAGCCTCCCTCCGAATCCCATCTCGAACCAGGCGAGCAGCTCTTAGATAGCGACCGGCAAGAGGGTGAGGAGTTTCACCGACACTGGCGATCAACCTGGCGAAATCAACTCGGAAAAATTAGAAAAACCACAAATTCACGCTTACAAAAATACCAGAAAATTACTGAGCAAGAATCTAAGGCTCGCGCGGCTTTTTCCGGTAAGATTAAAGCCGTCATTACCTCTACTGTTTGGGTGACGTCTTCGCTTTGGGCTGCATACCAAGCGGCTACTGGCGGATCGGAATACGCAGCGACGTATGCCACTTGGGCGATTATTTCTGGGATTATTGGCGCTCCCTCGGCTGCCTATGTAGACATGTGGTTTCATGAAAACTTTTATGCTTATGCCATGTTTAAACGAAATCTCCGTATTCCAGTGGCTAAGATAAAGCTTGCATTAAACTCTATCGGTCGTGTGTCCAAAGGCCTTGCGAACACGCTAGAGCGCGGCGCGCACCGGTTTAATTCGGCCTACTGGTTCAAGTCTTTTGCGGGCAGCACGTTGGTTACTTCTGCTTTTACGATTATATTCAGAGTACTTGCGGATATGCAGAAGCTCAATAAAGAAGGTGTTCCTGCTGTTTCATTCGAATGGTGGGTAGAGTTGTGGAGAGAAATGAAGCCGACTTTATACTTGTTCGCACTTGGTTCCAAAACCGAGACCGCTCTTGCCACTCTAGAAGAAAAAGGTATGCCAAAATCCATTGCCTACGCGGCCTATGGATATTTTAATTGGAACTTCTATATCATGGCGCAAATGCGAAATTTCTCTATTCCAAAAAGGTATCCCGTATATGGCGCTATGGTGTTTAACTTTTTATTTTGGATGGAAATGGGTGTCCGGGCGATGACTATCAGTGCCTCGGCGGTTACTCCGATTATCTCGAATAGAGCTCGATATAATTCTAAAATATTGACGCAGTTTCCGCGAGACGATAAGACCATAGACGTTCTGCTTTTCTCCGACAAAATCCCCGTTGCGGATCAAAACAGTATCTTGATTTTGAATAAACGCACGGAGGCGTACAAGCTCAACGATGAAGTCGCCAAAGGTGAAGGAAGTGAAAAGGATATCTTTGTCATTACCCAACAGTCCATGGATATCGTGACTGATGATATTCCACAAGAACTGTCAAGGCAGAGTATTGCGCAGACTTTGGCTCGCAAGATTCAGCGCGGCGTTCAAAGCATCAAGGCTTCTTGTGCGCAAGTTTTTGCTCCTTGAAAGTTTTAGTTAAAAAAAAATAGTATTCACTCGGATTTCTTTTTTCTTTTATTTCTTTTGCATGATGCACGTCTTTTCTATCCGGCTTCTTGGATCCGTCGGGGTTTTTAAATGACCCGGTCAGACTGCACCGGTATCATTTTGACTTAGCTGACCTGAATTTCTGTTACCTCTTTTCACACCACATCAAATCTAACGCCATTTCAGCTTGGCGCGCTTCTTGTAATACCCCTTATTGACGGAGAAATTACGGCATGAGGGGACCAGCCAATGAAGATGGCAGTTGCGATTCTTTTATTCTTAGTTCCGGTAGTCAGTTATTCAGACGATATCGAAAGGCCCTTCCCCATCAATCGCAGCCCGGATGGGAAACAATCGCATTACAAAACTGTTGAGCGAGCGAACTGGGAGCATAACTACGCGGTTGAGTCGAGCATCTGCGCTTCCAAAGCCATGCATATCTTGGGACAGCTCGAAAGCATCATCAAAAACGATCTTTCCACGGAAGCTAGCTCGAAGCCAGTCTTTCTCGAAGCTCAGCTTAGCAAGTTAGATGCGGGGGCGGTTGATGTTCAGGCGTTTGAGACGCTGGCCTTTCAAGCGGCATTGACCGGCTATACGCAACTTGATTCCTACCTCAGCGCAAACTACGACATGCGTCCACTGACCAACTTTCGGGCGTTGTTTTCTATTCAAGAGCGATTCTTCGGTAAGGTTGTCGAGGCGATAGGCGCTCAGTTCGACGCGACTTCACGAGACGAGCTCATCGCCAAAATAAAAGAACTCGACCAAAAAAATGAAAAACTCATCGAAGTTCTCAATCGCCAGACCGTAGTCGATTCCGGTGCGTTGCAACTTCTATCACTCACGTCATCAAAGCTTCGCATGCTGAAAGGCGACTTCGACAATTACTACGATTATGTTTTATCGCCGTACTGTCTTTATCAGCCTTTTACGAAATACGTCACGCCTGCACGCGAGGCGGTTGATGAATGGATAGCTGAGTTCGAGACGTTGGAGCATCACGTCAACGCCGAACAAACCATGCGGAGCCGCATCGTTGATATGATTCACTCTTCCACTCGACTGTACTTACAAGTCTTATGGGCAGCTTCGGCTAATGAAGATATTTCCACTCTTCGCCAAGAACTCAAAAAAGTCATGGCACTCGACTTGCTGTCACATGAATTAAACCAGTGGTGGAACAACATCGCCTCGGGTGGCATCACCGGAGGACTTCATACGCAGTTTCTTCAGTATGAAGCATCGCTTTCTCGCTTGAAAATGTATCGTGGCAAACTCGATCAGTTTCGACGCCGCATGGAAGCGCTTTCCATTCCTTCCGCACAGACCCAAACGTTTCTTAAAGATCGTTTGAAGCTCATTGAAACAGAAATTTCTTCGGCGGAAATGTCCGTTCGCCAACAAGGCTGGAAGGGTATGCATAAGCGCCAGCGCTTTCTTAATGAAAAACGCCTCAACGTGATCGATCAGTTTGTGCCTCAGTGCAAATTTGCCATCGCAGCTTACCAAGCGCTGGACTCTGACTCCATCGATGAAGACGGCTACAAATATCTCGAAGCCCAATACCGAACCGTGGTCGCTGCGTGCAAAGGAGCGCAACAATGAAAAACCAATATTTGTTTCTAGTTTTACTTTTTTTAGGATTTAGCCAAGTTATCACAAGAGACGCAAACGGTGATCCAGGTGATTCAACTCACTGGGACTTTGATGAAAATGGTAATCCTCAACATGGCGATGGCCACGGCGGATTTGGCGGCGGTATGGGGCCCATCACTCCGGGCGGTGGAAATAGTGGCGGCGGAAACAATGGTGGCAATGGAGGCAACGGCGGAAATAATGGCGGAGGAAACAACGGAGGCGATGGCGGCGGAGACGACGACTTCGATGATGACTTCGATGATGATTCGGGCGACGATGACAACGGAAATGGTTCAGGAGGCAGTGGAGGTAGTGGAGGTAGTGGAGGTGGATCGGGAGATAACGATGGTCATTTTAATCCAGGAAATGGCGGCGGAGGCAATCAACCCCCGCCCAACAAAACTCTTATCAATGGCGAGTGGGTTGATGATGCCGATGTTCCTTGGGTTCGAGCCAAGATCGCCGAAGCGGAAGCAGCCAAAGAAAGATTCAAAGCTGATGCAAAAGCCTTAGAAGACAAATACAAAAATTTAAACTTAAAACAAACTAGTGACGAAAAACGAAAAGACTCAGCGCAAACTCGCATTGAAATAGCCAAGTCACATAACGATTACGTCAAGCAAGTTGAAGATCAGCTACCAAATCCAGAAGATTTACCTGGTTCAGATCCTTATCCGTTCACCACACCCGCTTCGAGTGTGGATGGGCAGAAACTGAAAGAAATTCAGGACTACCGCGATTACGTAAAAGGCGTCGTTGATCAAAGCAACGACGCTCCCTCCACCAAACAAGCACGTCAAGGCCTCGTAGATGTAGCGGACACCGCGATCCATACAGCGGATCACGCTTATTCATCTGGGGATCGTGAGGCTGGAGAAATTTCTAAAGAAATGGCCGAGACGACACTCGATCTTGCACTTAGTTTTACGCCAGGTGTGGGTTGGGCGAAGGATGTTTATGAAGCAGCTTCCGGAAAAAGCTTAGTGACTGGCGACGCGCTCTCTAACTTCGACAGAAACTTAGCCGTACTGGGAGCCTGCACGGGCGGCCTTGCTAGTAAGTTCAAAGTGTTTTCGAAGTCCGCCAATGTCATCAAAAAAATGGCTTCAAAGTTTCCGGGTAGCTCCACACTTTTTGCAGGATTAGGAAAGTTCTGGAAGAAAGGCTCACAACACGAGTCCGAACTTCACGCGGCAGCCGAAGCCTTCGAAAAAAACAAACACACATTCCCCGAAATAACCTCGGCGAAAGAATACGTGAAAAAGGCGCACGATATTGCCAATAATCCAGCCGCAGACTCGTTTACTCATGTAGTTCCAGGTGGCGGCGAGCTTTATATGGATAAGCTCAACAGGTTATACGTGGAAAAATACGGCTCGCTACCACAAAACATGTACAAACGTGCAGACGATGTGTTTGATGCGGGTGCTAAAGTGGATTTGCCATCGGGCAGTGTGAATTCTAAATACTATAAAGCAGATCAAGATACCCTTAACAAATACAGAAATGATCCAAGCCATTTTGAAGATGGCGAACTTTCCAACTTTGATATCATCGACCAAAATGCATTAGAGTTGAAGGCCAAGCATCCGCATCTGGCTGAGTTAAGTAACGAAGAGGTCGATGCTTTGCGACGTTACACGGGAATGGGACATGACAAAATCAACAAAGCTTTACGAAATGGCGACATGAGCGAACTGTCCAGACTTGATCCGCAGATTAAGGCGATACTCTCGGGCATGAACAAGTTGCCGCCTTACAAAGGTAATGTCTTAAGAGGCGTGTCGATTCCCGACACGGAAATCGCAAAACATGTCGTCGGCCAGGAGATTACGATGAAAGCGTTCACAAGTTCCTCTAAATCAAAGGCCTGGACCGGCAACAACGTCTTATATACTATCAAGTCTCATCAAGGACGTGATGTCAGTAGTGTGGCCTTCTGGGCTAAAGAAGAAGAGGTACTGTTCCAAGCGGGCACTCGGTTCAAAGTCATTCAAAAAAATTATTCACCTACTTCTGGATCTTGGGTCATTCAAATGGAGGAGATTCTTTAGTGACGAAACATAATGCGACGCAACTTCCGGATATTTTCGACCGCGAATTCTATTTTGATGGAATGAGTTTTCGTCGGATTGCGTCGCTTCGCGCGTCATTTTTGGAAAAGCTTGCCGAGATCGGTCCACAATCTTCCAGCATCGAGTTTGAAGGGCGAGTGAAAGACTTGTTTCTCGCGCTAGCTAACGAGGATGACCCGAAGCAACCTTTGGAGTTCGTGGCCACGGCAATGGGGTGCATTCGATTCTTTGAGCGCTCTTTACTTAAGGGCGTTGCTGATTTTTCATCGTGCTTGGAAGCTGAGTATCGGCGCTGGCAAGAACTGCAAGGAGGTCGTGATGAGGAATGCCTTCCTTTGTGTCGAGTTGTTCCTATTGGCGTGTTTTTTGCTCCGGTCGAAGCATTTGAGTACGGAAAGCAAAGCGCTCAACTGACGAGCGGGCAAAAGTCAGCAATTTTGTCGGCGGGATTTATGGCGGCACTGATTTCGGGACTGCTACGAGGCGGAAATTTCTTCCAATCATATGATAAGGCAATGGCGATTTTCAAAAAAGAACTGGGCTGTAAAGAAATCGTCGAATGCCTTGCAGGAGCCGCAAAACTCGCCGCAGATCCATCCAAAACACACGAGGCTATTCGGTCCATAGGACCATGTCTTCAACCTAACCAGACAAAAGGCAGCACCCCCGCTCGTGCGATCACAGCTAGTATTTATGCGGTAATGGGCCTTGAAAATTCGACTCGTCAGTCCGACACCAACCAGCTCAAAGACTACGATAAGCTTACTGCTCTCGCCTCCGAGTGTTCTGATCTTCGGTCTACTCTTAATACCGACCAGACTCGCGCCTGATCAAATCTATACCGTCTCAATCCAATCAAATGTGGCTTTTTCGACCTCTCCGTACGTTTTGGCGCAGTTAAGCGTTTGGAGGATTTTGGCAACCCAATTGCAATGTTGGTTCTATAAGAATTTTTTTGGCACTAAGGAGTAAACAAATGAAATTCACCTTTTGGAAGGTATGGGGAGTAGCGAGTTTGGTTGCGGGATGCGGTTCGCTGGAGGATTCTGCACAGAATATTTCAAGCATTCAAGGTTACGAGCTGCAGGAACGGCGAGTTCCTGAGTGCGGCGTCGAGGCATATAAGTCGGGCGAGCATTCGTCATGCGGCATTCAATCCTATAAAGAAGCGCGATCCCCTGCATGTGGCGTTGAGCTTTACAAAAAAGTCAAGTCGTCCAAATGTTCGGGTTATCGGGCTAGTTCTGTTTATGAAAAAAGAAAAACCTCAACTTGTGGGGGTTCCAATCCAAGGGATCATTTGAAATGCCCAGCCGGGGAGTTGCATCACTCTTACACTGCTTACACAGAAGACTGCTGGAAGAACGCCTTCGACAAAAGCAAGCGCTGGAAGGGGATTCAAAAATGTACAATCCCAGAAATCATGAACTCGTGCCGGATGGCGGAGTTTGGCGTGGAAAAATACAAATCCTGCAGGGCAACGGCGCATGGCATCGAACGCTACAAATCTTGTGCTCACGCATCCTTTGGGGTTGAAAAGTACAAAGCCTGTACCTTGCGAGCCACAACAACGGAAGTTGAAGCCAAAATCGCCACTGTTAAGGCAAGCTACAAGGACTTTGCCCTCAAACTTTTGCAGTACCAAGCGGACTATTACGCACAAATCGGCGGCAAGCAGTCTCTTGGATGCCTTATCACTCGCTACGAAAATGATCCTTTATACGTGGACATTGCGACCGACCTCAAAACCCTTTTCGCTCAGACTTTTGGCGAAACGTATCAAGGGCCCTTCAGCTGTGACTTGCCGGTTTTGACGATGGACGTCTGTGACGTGGGTGACACGTCGTCTCGGTGCGCTTCATTGGCGGCCTACAAGAAGACGCGCCAATGGTTCACAGAAGAACTTCAGGTTTTGAAGAATCTTCAAGACGATGTTGTCGCTAGAGCGAATGCATCGATCAAAGGACAACTTGCCACTTTGTCGCAAGACCTTGCGGTGGAGTACGAGAAGTCACCGGTTATTGACGAAACATTTCAAAAAATGAACTTGAAAAATACAATGTCATCGATCAACCAAGGCCATGCTGTCAAGTACAACTTCCGTCACGAACTCGAATGCAAAAACACATTGGATCAAGTCGTTTTACAAAGCATTGGCCGGACAGTTGCAAATGACACGGTTTTTAATATCGGAAGTCGATTGTCCGGGATCACCGCCAAATGCTTTTACCTTGTAAAAGGTGATATTGACGGCACCGTTCAATGGTTCTCGGACCTTCCCGGTTTATTTTATGGGTCGAATATTTTCGAGGTGACAAGTGACGGAACCGTATCGACAGTCCCATCGATTTATACGGTTTACTCAGTCATTAGCAATTAATTGATTTGGCAATGGATGGTCTCGCGGCAGGATGTGCCGCGAGATTTCTTTTTCAATATGAATGTACGATGTGGATGCTTTTGGGTTTTCGAACTCCACTTCACTTTGGTCGCGACAATCCCTAAAGTCACTAGTCCAATTCCAATCCACTCCACTCGCGCCAAATTCTCGTCGAGTAACCAGGCTCCCAATAGTCCCGTAATCACGGGGACAAGTGGAACAAAAAAACTGACGCGCGCGGCGCCGAGATTTTTAACCGCCATGGCAAAAAAAACGTGGGCGACAATGGAAGTGAGAACGCCTTGAAAAAAACCGTGGATCAATAAATTTGGCAGAGGCGTTTGAGTTAAGAACTCCGAGTGAAGAATCGTGTAGGGCAGTGCAAACAACAAAAACGACCAGGTGTTTACAGCCAAGATGGCATCGAATACCTGAATTTTCCATTTTTGCAGTAAGACACTATAAACGGCCCACATCGCTCCTGCGCTTATAAAAAATACGTCGCCAAGATTGAGTTTGGCAACGCCACCCATTAAGAAAAGTCCGATGATGACGGTGCCCACTCCACCAATGGTGGGTGCGGTGATTTTCGTACCGAAGACTTGGGCTGCGGTGAGAACGGAAACCAAAATCATCGAGCCATTAATGAATGTCGCCGCGTGGGCGGCGGAAGAATGTGCGATGCCGGTTGCTACCAAAAGCATGTAGGGAGCGCCCATGAATAGTGACAGTCCGACAAGTTTTTTGGAGAGTAGGCGTCTTCCTAACTTCATGATGACAAACGGTAAGAGTAAAATGCCCGCCACGAGGTAGCGCAAAGCCGACAAATCCAGTCCCGACAGACTACTTTGAGCAGCGTGCCGCGTGAGGAGCATCCAGCTGGTCCATATCGTCAAAGCTCCCAGTACGCCAATGTAACCCAGGTATGGCTTGGTTTGCGTGGTCATCGTCAATATCCTTTATATTAGAAATTTCCCCCATCTAGGACTTCCTAACCCCTTTTATGTTTTAAATCAAGGAAAGATCCTATATAGTGGAAACCGTCAGTACCCATATACGAGGCAAACCATGGATTTCTCCTACATAGGTCAGCAGCTTAAGCGCTACCGCGGTCGCTATGACCTTTCGCTCGAAACGTTTGCAGAAAAATCCGGCGTTAGCCGCTCGATGCTTTGTCAGTTAGAGATGGGGCGCACGACGCCCACCTTAACGGTCGCCCAGAAACTCGCTGTCGCCATGGATATGAGCCTCGGACAACTTGTCGACCCGGGGGTGCAAAACGAGATCTCGCTGCTTGTGCCGGAGAGTTCAAAACCGAGTTTGAAGGATGCAAAGTCTGGTTATAAAGAATGGTTTTTGAACGAACAAAGCAGTCAAAGAGATATCGAAGTATATCGCTGGTCCAGCGATAAGAAAACGTCACGCGAAGTTGGATTGTGTCGAACGCGCAAACGGTCACATCTTTGGCTACACAAAGGATCGTGCAAAATCATGTTGGCATCTGACGAAATCAAACTCTCAGCAGGGGACTATGTCGAAATTCGCACGCCGGCCTTCGGATATTCCGTAGAAATGAGTGCTGGGAGTGCGGGGATTTGGGTTCATGTTTATTGATCCGGTCAGAATTTCGGCTCGCCTAATCAGCGAATTTCGCGCGTTCATCTGAGGTCAAAACCTTAGGCTTTACAGGTATGATTCCACCAGGAGAAAAATAGGGTGAAGGCTGAGCTTGGCCCTTCAAAAATCCAACGGCAAACATTTTTAAGAACTTCATGGCGACCTTGGACTGAGTCATCACACTGGTTTTTGGCTGAGGGCGCAAGGCCTGATGCTCATTGCCGGTCATGGTGCGCGGACCGAGGATTTCGTTCTTGGTTTTGCCCAATGCTTGAAAATCCATGAATACCGTAGGCATCCCCACGAAAGGTAGTTTCGCCCAAGGCATCGTATTGCCGATCGGAGTTTTGCAGCACTCGGTGTACCAGCGGTTCATGCCTTTTTCCGAAAGTTTGACGCAGCGCATTTGATCACTCCCGGTTGTGATGCGAACTTGCGATGGGGTGAACTGAAAAAGTTCTATTCCACCATCTTCATCCAAGATATCTTTACGTCCGAGGTAGCGAATATAAGCTCGACAATCAATGCAGGTGCAGCGGCCATGGTTGCCACGCGAAGCCGAAACATCGATGGCTTCACCACGTAGTTTTCCACATGTGCATTTGAGAGGAACAGTCGTCATGATCATATCGCCCCATTAAGGTAAACGAAATGATACATTCAAAAAGAGTTTTGGCAAATCAATTTATTTTTTATATATGCTTGAGTATTCAAATTCAAAAGTTTCCAGCTCAGTCCGTACATTGAGCTGCATGGAGACGTCGTAATCGACATTAGTGAAAGTCTCGGTTGTTCCCGCTAGGAAAGACGCAAAATCCATTTCTTTTTCAGCAATCAACTCTGAGCGCGCCGTGTCCGCTTCGAAGAATTGGATTTTGATTTTGGCGTCTTTAGAGTTTTTCATTTTTAGTTTTTCGGCAGCGCGATTGATGAGAGTGCCAGTCGACCGAAATAAAAATGGTACTGTGATGTCTTGACCAGCGCTCGTAATCAAATATTTTGTAGAATACCGATTTGTCACTTCGCCTGAGTAAGCGCCTTTGAAATCCGAGTAGTAACCTTCAGAAAATTCGATATCCTGACATGCCTTATTTTCGCAGATTTGCATCTTTGCGAACAGTTCTAAAGAACTGTCAAACGCATCCTTCATAGTTCCGACTTTGACGCTATCTATCGACAAAAATATCTGTACGTCGTGACTGATGAGTTTTCTACTTCCGGCTGTATGGAGGGAGCTTTCCGATGTCGGTTTACACCCAACGGAAAGAAGGAGTATGGAAAGTGCGCCAAGAATCATTTTCATAAGATCTCACCCTGCAAAATGGTTAGCATTGAGTTGGGCCGTTTCAGCCGCGACAGGCTTTCTGCAGGATACGTTCCATGGTGATATTGCATAACTAACTGTAAAGAAAGGAGTATTATGACTGAGCGGATGTAGGTTGTTTTGACAGGTGTCAGAGGAAGGAGAACCGGAGATTTTAAGGGGAGCCAACGCATGAAGTGAGGCCGATGCACTGCACGACTGGATACGTACTCTTAGGGTGCGGTCTTATCGACGCATACTCCGGCGCGACAGACGGCTATGCCGGAAGGGCAGTCAAAGGTTGCTAGGCAATTGCCGGCGTGACTTTTCTCGCAAAGCGCTTGGAGTTCATTATTATTTTTCATTCGATATGCAAAACCCGAACCTTCGGATTGAGAAATGCCGAGGTCCGTACACTCGTTAGAGCAGCGGCTGGATTCGCCTTTGCTCACGCGGAAAGGCACGTGGCCTGGGATAAAACAGTCGGTGTCTTGAGTGCAGTTTCGCTTGGAGGCTTTGACTTCCGAAGTAAAAATAGTCGTGATGCTTTTTCGGATATCTTCACAATCATCTTCGGAAAGACTTCCGACAATCACCGACTCTTTATTGGCCGAATTTTCCGAAGACTTGTTTTTGGTGTCGCCGCCAAAATTCACGAGACCACAACCTGAGACGAAGAGAGCTATAAACATAATCCGCATAAAAAGAGCCTTCGGTTTGATTTGATAGCCGTATCGGTCGATTTCTCAATTTCCTTGAGATTGGGCCGAGTTCCAGTGCTAAGACTAAACGCAATGATCGGAAACTTTTAGCATTTCAGAAGTCTGTCAGCTTTAGAAAACATTTTGTCAGATCGGCATGACACTTGCAATTAACAAATTGACAAGCCGAACGATGGAAAAGTTTTGAACCCGAATTCATTTAGATAAAGGAGAGAAAGAAAATGAAGACAAGAATAAATAGCACGGCCATAAGCACAATGGTGGGCCGCCTAGGCCTCACACTCTTGTTAGGAACCATTGTATTTTCATGCACGCGAAATGCGACGGATCAGAATAGCGAAAACCAAGTGGAGCCTCGTACCGACACCATGTCTGGCGCTGTAGTCGATCCCCCAGAAGTTGAGAGTATGGAAACAGTTGAAGACGGACAAACCATGACGGGAATAGAAGCGGGAGAGAACGTGCAAGTTGCGCCTGATGCAGATAACCAAAAAGCAGCTAGTCAAAATGCTGTAAAGCAAGGCGATAAGAGCTTTGTGACGAGCAAATGCCCCCCGGGATATAAGAAACTCGACGAAACCTCGGAAGAAAACCGAATCGATGCGTCGGCAACCTCAGACACACCAAGCCAGAATGAGCATGCATCGAACAATGCCATGAACTCGGGTAACCAGGTGCATGGGAATGTTCCGGGATGCACGCCCATCCTTAGTAAGACAGCTAACAAGGCAAATGACCGAGGTTAGTGGATCTTTCATAGTGCAATCAAAGGTTGCGGTGCGATGACCTGACCACCTCTAAGGGGTGGGCGGATCGGGGTATTCATCGTAGGATTTTTTGGGATCAACCAATATCCAAATCTCAAACTTGGACAAGTCTTTGTCGCCGTTCCATTCTTCAAATAAATTATAGTCGATGCGCCGATTGATGAGGTGAATATCAACTCCATCCACAAATTCTACTTTATCCAAGTTATCGACGATTCTGCCTATGCGGATATCACTATGAACCTTGGTACGTAGATATAGGCTGTCCTTTGCAATAAACAGAGTTGGTGTGCCGAATCTAATGTTAACAGTGAAGATATTACTGTCATTTACAAAAAGATTGGAGGTGGCTTTGATGTCGACGAAATGCTGGCCATTCACAGGTTTTTTTATTCCGGCCATATAACGCAAGACCACGGGCTTCAGTTTGCCATCGCGCGGAACGTTTACGACTTCTTTACCGTTTTGATAAAAGAGTACATAAGCTTTTTCGTTGTGTGTAGCAAGTTCGTCGTTGTATTCAGTTTCGTTGATATAAGATTCGTAAGGGGAGGGGCTTTTGCAACTGAATCCGATCAACAGGACAATGAAATAAAAATGCTGCATAGAACGCCCTAAATGTAAAATCATGTGCGTCCTCCATTATACCGCATTCCAATCTTGGAGTCATGCTGGGGGTCCCTCAAATCACAGGCAGAATTTCGTTCTTTTGAGTTTTGCCCATATGTTGGGGCTTTCGGACGGTCCAAGTGTGCCGACAAGCCTTCTCATGGAATCTTTATTCAAATTAAATCTGAGACCTGAAGCGGCCGATCGATTTTGGCCCTTGTTTCGCAGCATTGGCGAAACAAATCTGGCTGACATGCGCCAGAAACTGCGCGCCTTTGTAGCGGTTTCTGAAGACCATATCAAAAAGTCTGAAAATGATCTTGTGGCGTCGCAAATAAGGCACTTAGTAACTGAAGCCAATAGTTTGTTAGACCTTTGCGAATCAGAACCCGACGCGGAATTTGTTCCCTACGTTTTGGCGGCCGTCGAATACTTGGTCCTGCTGGACGATGCAGAAAATGACTTCGAATCCATTTTTGGGTTCTGTGACGATGCGGCTATATTGGTAGAAGTCATGCGTGCGTTTAACCTTGAAGAAAGAATTGCATTTACAGTTAATAGTCAGAAAGCAAGAAAATCAGCCTAAATGAGGATTTGAGTATGGACATGATCTTTGGTAGCGTCACGACCGTCTTTGTTATGCTGGGAATCATATACTTAGTCTTCTCCATATACATCGTCCATGAACAAGAAGCTGCGGTGATCGAGCAGTTCGGTAAGTTCCATAGGATTGCCAGTCCAGGTCTGCATTTCAAGATTCCGATCATCCATCAAATCAAAGAAAGAGTGAATCTTCGCATTCAACAGCTCGATGTAAAAGTGGAAACCAAAACATCTGATGACGTCTTTCTGCATACGACGGTCTCCGTCCAGTATTATGTCATTCCGTCGCGCGTGTACTTTGCCTTCTACCGCCTTCAAAACCCAAAAAGCCAGATCACTTCATTTGTGTTTGACGTCGTTCGTGCCAAAGTTCCCAAAATCGAACTCAATCACGTTTTTGAAAAGAAAGACGAAATTGCCAAAACAGTCGAGGGTGAGCTTACGGGCATGATGTCACAGTTTGGCTATGGAATTGTCAAAACTCTTGTGACTGATATCGAGCCAGCGCGTATCGTCAAAGAGTCGATGAATGAAATCACCGCGGCTCAAAGGCTTCGCGTTGCCGCTACCGAAAAAGGTGAGGCTGAAAGAATCTTAAAAGTTAAATCTGCCCAGGCCGAAGCAGAAAGCAAAGCCTTGCAAGGTCAAGGTATCGCCAATCAAAGGACAGCTATTATAAACGGTCTGCGAGATTCGATAGATGAATTCTCGAAAAATATTCCTGGGGCAACGCCAGCAGATGTCATGAACCTCGTGTTGATCACGCAGTATTTTGATACCTTAAAAGACATTGGCGCCAACAACAAATCAAGTGTCATCTTGATCCCTCATTCTCCGGCAAATATCACGGATATCAAAGATCAGCTACGGGATGCAATGATTACGGCCCATCAAATCGACCGCAAAGTTGCTTAATAGACTAAAATAAAGCGAGAGCGCCTAGCTTACGCGTTGACGCGGAATACTGTGTTTATCTTTATCTAAAACAAAATCAATGCGTCCAATCAGTTCTTCGGGTAGCATTTCGTACCAACTGGACATCCCAATAGTGACATTAGGCTGTTTTTTAAGCGTTTCAGCGAGTTCAAGTCCGTTCATTTGGCTATTCTTGAAGTGAAAGTCCGTTATGATGAGACTGTTTTCTAAATCAGAAGCCACTACTGTATCAAGAAGTTCCTCGGGTGAAGCGAAAGACTTAAAAAAGAGAGTCGGATTTTTATCGATCCAATTTTGACGGGCGAAGGCGCTATCCTCAACCAAAAAAATATGTTTCCAGGGATATCGGCGACGCTCATTAATAATGATTATCGGTTCGTTCGGCGCGAGCTGCAGTGATTTTACAGAGGGAAGCATGACTTTGAACTCGGTGCCGGAGCTGACGCTTGACGTTACTTGGATTTGCCCGGTGTGGGATTCGATAACATCTTTGACTAACGCTAGACCAACACCGGACCCGTTTTCGCGCTTGGAGAACCCGAGCGAAAATAGAGTCTGGATATGGTTTGGTTCAATATAACTTTTGTCATTGAATATACGAACAGTAACATTATGGTTGCCGTCCGGACCGGTGTCATCTGCGGTCGAAATACGAATCAATCCATTTTCGCCATTGATTTGCAGCGCGTTGGTGATGAGATTGATGAGCATTCGAGCAAGCATAATCCGATTACCTAAAACTTGCTCTCGATGATTGAGGTTAATCTCTATGCGTTGGTCTAGTCTGGGCACAATACGCTTTGAACGGCTGACAGAACCGTTGATGATCTCACCAATATCAATAGCTACCAAGGGGGCCGTTCTTTCCGAGTTGTGAGTTTGAATTTCGTTCTGTATAGCGGCTTCCATAAAATCAATATCGTTTAAAATATCGGATGCCTCTTTGGCAATTGATTCATAATCATTTTTTGCAGCCAAGCCGACGACGTCTTTCGATAGCTGAAGTGCGCTTCTCATATCATGGATAAACATTTTCTCAGAGGACTTAAGCTGGCGAAACTTCATGATAAGCTGCTGGCGTTGTTCCATAAAAGCAAGGCGATTGATGCTGGAGGTTATGATTACGAGGCCCGTGAATCCTGCGATGATTATCGTTGAATGTGTGAAGTCCCAGAACGCAAAGACCCCAATAGAAAAGATATACACAGCCGTCATATCTAATAGAATCCCAGGAAAAGGCAGCATTAAAAGAAATCCGGCCGACTGAAAAGCGAGGAAAACTGTCGCGAAAAGTCTTATGTCGGAGCTATGACTTAAGTTCACGGCCGCAGCTATAGACAGAAAGCAAAAAATATTGACGAGAAAAGTGCCCATGGCAAGTTTCGCAGCATTGTTTCGGTACACCAAGCCCAGTAGCAGTAAAGACGCAAACATTGCCAAATGGGTGACGTTTATGATTTCGGTGATATCTGAGGGGGCTTGCGCCAAATGAAAAGCAAGGGGGGCAAGGCCGGCCATAATCAAAGAGGAAAAATAGTTAAAGGTGATCAAATAGCGACTGCGCTTCGAAAGGATATCCGCGCAGAAGGTTTCTTCACGGGCATCATCGAATTTGGTTTTGAAGAAATGGTGTTTTTGAACGAACATCCCGAGTAAAATGCAAGACTTCGACCAATAATTATAGCTGTTAAAACAATGAATTGTGATGGTTTGTAGTGTAAAAAGCTTTGTCAGCGTGGATTCAATTATCGGTCTGGCTTGAGGCGATGGACGCGCGCCAGAATGATTTCGCATGTGCCCGATCTCGTCATCCTAGAGTGGTTTTAACACGAACCTTCCATAAGCTACAAACGCAGACATGCCGCTTAACATCATCGTCCACATTGCCGGGTTGGTGGGAGTGACGGCGAGTCCAAAATAATTCACATGCAACGCTGTGATCAAAAGCATCTCAATGGTGAGGGCTCCAGCTGCCATAGCCGTCAATTTCATTTTCATTTTCAGAAGACCAGGGATGATGAGGCAAAGAGCACAAACAATTTCGAAAAATGCAATGGCCATCCAAGCACTGTAGGGGAGTGCTGCTATGGATCCGATGGCCTTGGCGGCTTCTTCAAAATTCAATAGCCGCCAAGTTGCGCCGGAAATACAAAAAAAAGCGATGACAACCTGCAAAATCCACAAAAGAATATTCATCTAGGTCTTCTCCAACATCTTAAGTTCGGGTCCAGTCGAGTGTCCCCAGAAAACAGAATATCAGAAAATCCGATAACATCATTATTTCTTATTTGCGTTGTCAATAAGCGCGCGAAGTTCTTTGAGTTTGGCTTGAACCTCAGAATCTATCGGTTCAGATGGCTCCGTATAGTCTAGCTGGAAATTATTCATGATTGCGACGAGTGACTTCCGAGCCCATTTCGATTTGGGATTAGCGCGTATGGACTGCTCAAAGTACAAGTCTTGATCGCGTATCCAAGATGTCATGGACAAATAGCCTTCGGTACAACCCAGAAGGTAGTAAATCTCTGACAAATTCTCAGGCGAGTTCTTGTTGGAGTCTAAAAGGGTATGGAAGATATGTGAAGCGCTGAGAAGGTAAGGAAGTCCCGACTCGTCACTTGGATAATCGTTTATGACGCCCGCTTTTTTCAGCAGGGATTCGGCCGTCGCGAGGTTAAAATTGCGCGGCACGTTCATTTTTTCAATATCGGCAATGGCCATCTGCCAATTGCGCAAAACTTCATATAGTTCGACGTTCTTTTGAAGGTCCCGAGATAGTGATCCTAAAAAGTTAGAAACACGTTTGAGGTCGAATTTTACCCGAATAGCCAGACGCATATATTCAAAGAAACTTTGGCTGTCCAGAGTGCTTGGATCACGTCTGAATTCGGCTTCATAGGCATTGAGAGCATCGTCAAAACGTCGTCCCATCACCATAAAATGCGCCAAATCAAAGCCTGTTAGCCCCAGCTTGTTTTTTTCTGAGAAATGAACCTGCAAACCTTGGCCCACACTCTCATTCTTCAGACGAGTATGACAATTGACGCAATTTTCGGTAAGCCCGTGCAAAACGTAGCGAGCCCGTGCATAGTCCGCAGATTTATAAAGGGCGTTCAGTTCCTCAATATCATAAGCGAGGTTCAGGGCAGCAATTTTGTTACTTTCATTGCTAGTCGATGCGACGTGTTTTGAGAGTATGCCGACATTTTCATTTAAGATTGTTAATTGCTTTTTTATAGTCCCGACATTTTTGGGATTGCTAAAATCTTCAAGCTTTACACTCAGCGGAAGCAGTGTGTTCACAGACGCAAAAACACTATGCATGATTTTGCGAGTGTCACTGTTTTGTATGGATGATCCTAGAAGAACCAATGGTGCTAAGCTTAACAAAATAATTTTTTGAAAATTCTTCATACTAACCTCAAAAAAGGGGGCAGCGCCGTGAAGCGCTGCCCTGGAGTTCTAGTGCAATGGGACGTAGCGGTTTACAGAGTGGCCGTTGATTGAGCGAGCATGAATAAGAAGGTCTTTATCAGAGCTGAAGTCTTGATAAAGACGCTTAGCAAAGTACCGACCATTGTTAAGTTCGTCGGGGCTGCATTCGTTCGTATCGACTTCTTTCATGATGGGAAGGACAGTCAACACGTCATCGCTGTCAAACAGAGTTTCCACTCTATCTAGTCCCAAGCACTTGCCTTCCATAGGTGGAAAACGGCCTTGAATCTCAAAGTTCAAAGAGGCCTTTTTATCCTTTAGAAGATGGATGCTATCTACTTGTGCGTAAAGAAAGTTGTCAGTTGTTGTCGCATCTGCGGGTTTTACATTAAGAGTCTTGGTAAGGAATTCATCACTGGGTTTCTTAACCTGAAGAGTATAAGCGCCGGCCTTTAGATTGCCGAGTTTTACGGTCTCGACAAAAGTAGAAGTTACGGGCAAACAAATCTCATTTTCTTTTACGAAGCTGATGACGTACAAATGATATGTTTTGCTTTCGGCGTCGTACTTGGACTCTGCACTACTTACTGTCCAACAAGAATTTGGTAAGCTTCCTTTGACTACCACTTCACTGAGGTCGTTGTCGTCAAAACCGCCAGGCACAAACAGTTCTTCAATGGGCACATTAGAAAAACTCGTGATCTTGTCCTTCGTAGGTGGTCCGGGTAGAACCGGATCAGTTTGTTGACCGAGAGCCGATGTGGCTGTGATAAGCGTCGCGAACAAAGCAGTCCTTGCTAAAATCATCTCAATTTCTCCTCTAAAAGTTTAGTAACCTCATAAAACACCTATTGAATTTTCTAACCTACACTCACTTATAAGGTACGATAAAGACCGGGCAGTCAGCTGCCATCATAGACTCGAATGCTACTTTGCCGAATGCATTGCCGTGATAGGACTGATGTTGCCCGTAAATTTCAATGTCCGGGTTCGTTTTTTTGCGGACTGTATCTATCTCCTCACCAGGATGACCTTGTAGCAAGTAGGGTTTGTACTTAGTGCCACTCAGTTCAAGTTCGTGACCCCATCTATCAAACCGTTTCGCCATGGTTTCTGTCAAATCTTCTAATAATTTGTCATGAAGAGATTGGACTGTCGGATAATTTTCACCACTGTTTTGAGTTCCAGCCATGGCAAGCTGGACGCTACGCTCAAGGACAAGAGGCGTAATGGGCGTAACATGGGCGTGGGCTAGTTCGCTTTGTTTGAACCGACTGACAAACCAAGCCGTAAAACTTGCGGCTTCCATTGTGTGATCTTCTAGGTCGTCGGCGAAAAGCACCCGCAAATTTTTTGCAGGATAAGAAAAAGGGGTTTCGCTAGGTACGACTGCGACAGGTCCCTGGCATTGGGCTAAAACTTTATAAACCGTTGCGACTTTTCTCAGGAAGCCATATTTGGACTGCTGCGCAGTCATCACAGTAAAAGAAGACGAAGCCGACTCGGCCGAAATCCACTTTGCAGGTTCGCCATAGTAAGCCTGAGTGTTCACTTCAACATCACTGTAGAGCGAATTGTTAGTGAAAGACTGGATCGTTTTTTGAATCTGAGCTTTAGCGGTTTCAAGTTCTTTCGTAACATTGGGAACGATTGAGCGCAAAGAAGGAATCATTGGAATAAATTCCCAATTAGGCACAATATGAATGACACGCAATGGGCGTTTCAAGGAGCTGGCAAGCCAAAAAGCAAATTCCGTTGCTCTGGTTTCGTCTTTTGATTTTTCTAGCGCAAGGGGCAACAGAACTGGATTTGCGTTCGAATATTTGTTTAGCATCGTACTCACTCCGTGGTTTTGGTCTTCGATTCCTGCTTTTACTTCTGAGTTTGCAATCTCTTTGCCACAATAAGACTCCTGTAATATCAGGATGATACGCTACTCAACTCAACATTTGCCAATCGTCTTGAGCTGAATCACGCAATAGTGTGGTTTATACCGCATACTCAACATTATCTTCCCTAAAACCTAATTAAGCCTGGTCAGCAAAATAAGGTATGCGACAGCATACAATAGATTCGCCAATAAGTTTTGCAATTTCTTCCGGCCTATCATGCAATGAACAAAGGGTTTTGGAGTCAGGAAAGTTAAAACCGGAAGCTTCTACTTTTTGCCTCAGCTTTTCAATGGCATCAAGCGCCTTCGTGCTAGTGCCCATGTGTTCATCCTTAGACAAAATTTCCATAGCTGTTTTCAAAACACCACAAGCAAAGTTTTGATCGCAGAACTGACAAGCGTTATGTTCATTTTTTTGCACGCTCATGGGACCTCCGTTGTTCTATCTTTAGACTATAGAATGCAATGTCAGTGCCATGATGAGATCAACCTTGTTGAGCAAGACAGAAATCAGTTCGCGATTATAGCGCAGTTTAGAGTGAAAAGACGCAGAAGTGTAGAATAGAATATGATGGAAGGTTCAGTGATTTGATAGAAAAAGTGGTACGGCAACTCAATTTTTGTGACACGGAGTCGTAGTCTTTAAAATATTTGACGTTCCATCCGAGAACATTTGTCCGATTGCCATAATCTGGCTCCCATTCTCTTTAGAGCAAGTATCCATAACCGCTACGTCACGAAGTGTTCCCATACACGTACTTGCCAAAGTGCTCTTCAGTTTTTGCAAACTGTCGTTATAGGTTGTTTCGCCCTTTGCAGTATTACCGCTACAATCCTTGGCGTTCTTATTGGATGCATAGAGAACAAATCGATTTGCCAGCTGCCGTTCATCGGAATCACGTGAAAGATTCAAATTTAGTGTCTGCAATGAGTTTTGGTAGGTGTCAATAAACACCAAGACATTGTCAGAACGTAAGCTCGCATTCGTAAAATGTTCGCCCTCAACGGAAGTCAAGTCGTGGGGTGTGCCACTGATATTGAATGAACAGTGGGCCGGAAAACAAGGTAGACGTTTTGCGCGAACTGCTAATTTTACTTCGTATCCGCCCTTTGATTTTGGTTTTGCAATAAAAATATCGCCCGCCTTACCTTCGACGATGACGATTTGGCCGTCTTTACCTACTGAAATGGACTCGACCTCACATAAGTGCATGAGCTTACCCGTACTAGGGACTGTATATGGTTCGCGGAAGCTAAATAGCGTTTCAATGCTACCGTTTGCTTTGATGACTTTGAACTTGGTAGGTGTTTGGCAATAAACAGAATCTTCGTATGACATCAAGACATCCGTGAAGATGACATCCGTGTCATTCAGAGCTCCAATATTTTCGGCAACGCCTTCTATATGGCCATTTGATTCGCCAGTTTCTGTATTCTTATGCGCAAGAACTTCCGGTTTTTGATTAGGTCGAACTCGCACAATCTTATTGTTAAGTGAATCGCGTGGAATAAAAAACAAAATGTCATTTTCCAAAGTGACAAATGAAGACACACCCCATTCTTCGATACCCATATACTGATCTGACCACGAATCCGCAAGATCTGGGAAGGAAGAAGGTTTGAACTGAGCTTTGACCATGGAATCTTTATCGTGAACCCTCAGAATATGCCTCGAACGCTGATCATAAAACTGCAGATTGCCATTCGCTGAAAAGCTTAAACTTGAAGGTGATACGATCAAATGCGAAGGAGGCATTTCCTTAAACACATCGGAGCTAACATACGTAACAACAGGTTGTTCGTTGGCTTTGACTTTGCCAAAGACGTAGTAGAATTTTGCATTGTGCCACTTCACTTCTGCGATATAAATTTCGTCTTGAAACTTAATCAATGGAATTTGAGGCATGGTATAGGAAAACTGATAAGTTGGGTGATTAGGGGGGGTCAACTTCGTTATCTCTGGGGCGATCTCACTTGGTACCTTAACCACGCTTTCAACGCCTGTTATCGTATCAAAAGCCAAAAGTTTTTGTGTACTGTTTGGCGTGAAGTAGTAATACTGTCCTGCTTTTTTGATGTCACTAAAACTATGCAAGTTAAAGGTTTTTTCACCAGTGACGACCTTCTCGCTCCATGTTTTCTTGTTCAAATCAAAGAGGTATGTTTGACCATTGAATGTGGTACCATTAACTGTGAAATCAGTATCCAAATGTATGAAGATAGATTCGTCGTCATGAGCGATGACATGGAATGAAATGTATTCGATCCCTGGCCATTTTTGGGCTATTTCAGCAGGCGAGCCAAAAAGTTGTTCAACCGACTTCGTTTCCAGGTTCAGCGCGAATATTCCGGCTCTCTGATAGTTGCCAGCCGAAAAGTAGTAAAATTTTCCTAATACGACGCCAGCCTTGGAAATCTGAAAATCAGTTGGCAAAAGTGGAGCTAGATCAATAATGACAGGTGGACTCTCAAAACCAAGTTCAATTAGTTTTTGCTCGCTTTGGGCGAACACCTTGTCTTCGGAACAAGCCAAATAGGGTTCCTTGAACTTTATTCTTAAACGATGGGTTGGATCTTCTTGCAGTTCTTTGAGTTGGCCCGCGTAGTGATAGCTACGATTACTGTTCAAATCTAGAAAGTAGATGTTGGTGCCTTTGCTGTAGAAAATTCCGGATTTGTGAGCGCAGTAACTTTGCGCACTGCCTCGGCCGAAGTCTTCCGGGCGAAACGATTCACGCTGAAGTCCTAAAGCAATAGAGTTTTGTTCTTTGAGTTCTTCAGGAGTTGAAAAGACGCCCAGTCCGAAGGCTGGCGTAAACCCGACACCCACTTCAACGGAGTAAGGCAACAAGACATCGTCCGACTCGGACTTTGTTTTCTTTTGCAGACTAAACTTCGCTTCAAACTTTAGACGAACAACATTTGCCGTGACTAAACACTGTAATGTAAATCGTCCGGCGCCTTCACTGCATGATAACGAGTCGTAAGTACCTTGTTGAACCACTGGCGCTAACCATGCAATACTGAGACCTTTTTCGATTTTGTCGGCAAACTCTTCAGACCCTGCGGCGTTGATGGCAACAGTATAGCAATTCACTTCATATTGTTTTTGACTCAGGTCCTTGATCTTGTATGCGCAACGAACTCGACTATTGTGATAGGTGAGTTGTGCGCCTGTTACGGGAACGGGTAACTGTACAACATCTTCACCGTCACTGCGTTCATTCAAACTGGAGAGATCCGTACAACCAAAAATGAAAAAACCAAGTATCCCAAGGTAAAATGGGAACCATTTTATTGAACTGTTTTTTGAAGCAGCCATTGTCATATTGTAAAAACCCCATGAGCTAAGACTTCCATCGGACGAAGGGAGTGCGGCCCTTTAGGGCAATATTAAGACGTCTTTTTTTTGTATTGATATCAGTGAGATACATCATGAACTTGGGCTATTAAGGTTTAACACTGATGTGGTATGAGAGCGATTTGGGGAAGCCGTCTTAACTGAAAATACGAACAACAGCGCCAACTTAAGAAATGAGACTCGGACCGGAGGCTACCAATATACTTAGTCCGCGAAACAGTTTACAAGCGCATCTGAAGTACGTGGATCGACGACTGGTACCGCCGAAAAATCTTCGTACATGTACCAATGATCGTGAAAGTAGAGTGAGTAGTTGTTTGGTTTTTTGCAATAACGAGTCGGAGGTCGGCTTCCGAAAAAGTTCGAATCAACGCCTTCTTGCCAAGTGAGAGAAGTGTGCGATGACAACATGCTAAGAGTAAAACAAGTGGCGCGATTTGTAGGACCACCGCTTTTGCAGCTTCCCGGGCTCAATTGATAAAAATATCTGAGATTCTCACAATCATTCATCTGAAGACCCATATCGTCTTGTGGTAGAAGGGGAAATGCACCATTGCAAAAGCTGAGTGTCTTTCCGCCATCATCAAGTACTGGAGATAGTTCAGTGAATACACCCCAAGTGCCGCCTGGATAATACGAAGTTTCGGCATGGAATCCATGTGCTGCTGTGGCAATGATGCGGCCATTGTATTGCATTTCGGCCCTAGCAGCCTTGATCTTGAGTGTGATGATATTGGGTAAAGCCATTGACACAACTAACATAATAATCGAAATGGCAACCGACAACTCGATTAGTGAGAAGGCGGACTCTTTCCGCAAACCACCTATGTGAAAAAAACTTTTCAAGGTTAGCTCCATATGACCTTTCTTAGGCCCATCTCTATCCTATAAGTAAAGGATCGCTTACTTTTCAAAAAAATGTAGTAATTTAAAAAAAGACTTGCAAATCAAATGCTTAGATTGGGGCGAGACGTACTCCTCCAACTCCTGTTGATCCGGCATTGTCATCTGCGCGGTGAAATCAGACTGACCAAACTGATGAGAAATAATTGCTTCATATCTAAATCATATTATGAAGCCAATTCACTTCCAATTGGGGATAGGTAAGGGTTTGGCTCGTGACATCTATTCGTTCATTGGCCATTCTGATAAAATGGAAAAAGAAATAATAGATGAGCTGAAAAAAAAGAGACGGGGAAGCATCTATATGAAAAATTTACAATTTCTTAAGATGGCTTTAGTCATAGCGATGACTGGGTTTTTGGCGGCTGAGATCAGCGCACAAGAATATCAGGATCGCAGTAGGCAGACCCTCTTGGGCACCCACACTGTGCTTGAAAGTTTGGACGATAAATCTAAAACCGAATGTGAACGAACATGCCGCCGAGAGTATACAAAATGTTTAGAGCTATGTTCGGACCCGGTTTGTTCCGAGATATGTCGGCAAGAATACAGAGTATGTCTTGAGAGCTGTGAAATTTGATTCGGCGTTAAATGACTGATTTTATACTTTGGAAATAATACGTAATCAGTCGGGTGTCCCCTGATTAAAAACATTCTTTAATGGCGTCTTTTATGTGGCTGAGGACTTTGTTCTGGTCGATGCTCCAAGAATCCATTTTATTGCACCAGGCGGGAAGTATGCCTGATTGAGCCGGCTGTTCGGGAAAGGGAAGAAACGGTGATGCTTCTCGGAAAGCGATTGCTCTAGAATGTGCGTAGCCGGCAAATTCGCCGTTACCGAATGATTCAAGGCCATAGTAATATCTTGCCTGCGGGCAGTTCGTCACCACAAAACCTAATTCATTCTTCTCGCCACATTTATCGCCATTCAAGCCACCATTATAAAAAACAGGTTCGAATGGTGTTGAAAAAAGGTGATCTGGGTTTTCGTCCAAAAAAGCCGTGGTCAATGTATAAATGACACTTAAATTCTGCTTGGCTTCGACTTGCTTGGCCTTAGCAGAAAAGATGACAAACTTCGAGTGAGCAAAGGCGACTAACACCGCAATGATGCTGATTACGACCATTAACTCAATCAAGCTAAAGCCTTCACATCTATTCCGTTTTAAACTTAAATAGCTCATGCCGAGGTGTCGGTCATAACCGACCGAATGTTTAACTACATTGTTTAACTTAATAATTGCAGCGAGATAGGTCGAAATCCACTCGACTCTATGCGCAAGGATTACTGAAAAATATCGGTAAACTTTACTTTCTCTCCTGCCACCGCAAATATTGTCGGCGGAAAGTTTTTCGTGTTCTCTAGTAGAGTTTTGTAATACTTAGCATATGCCTCTTCGGTTTCGTCAGGCTCGATCAGTCGCATACCCATCAACACCAGGTCACTGTTACGCGAGGCTTCAAAAATCCCTTGAAACGGATTGCTATGTACAAAGACGTGGTGTTCGGCCACTATCCGACTCTTTTCCAAATATTCTTGCAGATAGGATTCGGCCGAGTCTTTTTCAGACTCGGAGGTAATGACTGAGTTTAAGCTTAAGATGGATCCGTACCATTCAGGACTGTTTTGCAGCAAATATCCAAGAGCCAACATGAACCCAGCGTTTTGGCGCTCTCGCCCCCACCAAACATCAATGCGTCTTTTCTTGGAGCGAGGTTTATGATCCACCCCTTTGCGAAAAACTACCAAGTTGCGATTGTTCTTGGCCACCACCTTCAAGACATGTGCAAACTGTGCAATCGTCGCTTCTTTCTTGGCGTCCCCAACAACGATGGTGTTGGGGACGAGCGGACCCATTCCATAATTGTTGATCATGGACTCCAAGCCATCAGGAACCGAGTCGCTACTGACAATTTTGACCAGGGCAGGGACATGATTTTTGTGCATAAAATCTTTGAAGCTTCTTTTCAGGCTATCACTTCGACGGTCTTGTTCTGAGTCTTTAGCGACGACGGCAGCAACTGTCAAAAAACCTTTTCCGTGCGAAATCGCATCCGCAAGTTCAATAAGATACCAACGAGTCGTGGGCGTTCCACTGAGAACCAAAAAATGGGGGCGCCAGGTTTTGGCGTCAGGCACAAGCTCGTCAAGCTTGTAAACGGAGTAGCGTGCCAAAAGCATGAGAATGCTTCGTCGCATATCACCCCATTGCGCGCGCATTTTGCGTCTTTGCATCAGGTAATAAACCAAAAACGTCAGGAAAATAGCTATGATCGTCGCACCGGGATCGATCATAAACATGGCCGCACAACAGCCCGCTGCACCAGCGAGTGAAAGTGTTGCAGGGGTTCGAAACTTGGGACGCCAAGATGGGGTCGATATAAGTCCTTCCATTCCGGCGACGAGATTGAGCGCGCCGTAGGAAGTCAAAAAGAACATGGAAAGTATGGGTGCAATGGCATTTAGATTTCCGAGCAAAACTCCAGCCAGTGCAATGATAAAAGTTATGACCGTGGCGATGCGTGGCTCATCCTGCGGACCAAATCCCGTTGCTAAAAAAGAAGGAACAACGCGGTCGCGTCCCAAGGCTTGCAAGGTTCGAGGCGCGCCCAATATGCCGCCCAGTGCGCTAGAAAGCGTGGCACCCCAGATTCCGGCCATGATTAAAGAGCCGTATGCTGCGACGTCGCGCAAGATCATCGAGTTTGTTTGCAAGGTTTCCGAGTCGACGCGTAGATAAAGAACATAAGGAATGGCCATATAGACGACATATCCCAACACGACAGCAGAAATGGTGCCGAGTGGCAATGACTTTGCCGAATTCTTTAAATCTCCAGACATCGAAAGGCCAGCTTCGACTCCCGTGACAGCCGGAAAAAATACGGCGAATACGACCCAAAATCCCGCTTGGCGCGTGAGTTGCTCGGTTGCTTCCACTGGGTTGATGGGGACATTGCTATTGCCCATGAAAAATGAAACGAGTGCGGCGATGATGAGAAGAAGAATGAAAAACTGGAACTTCAAAACAGCATTAGTCGAAATGTAGGCGACGACCGTCAAAGCAACCAATGCAACTGCAGCAATAAAAACGGGGTTCAGCTGGGGGATGAGGCTGGCGATGGACTCTGCAAAACCAGCCAAGTAAAAAGAGATCCCTAAAGCTTGCGCCAAATAAAGAGGAATCCCAACAGCAGCACCAGCTTCCAATCCCAGCGATCGCGACACGATGTAATAGGCCCCGCCACCTCCCACTTTCATGTTGGTGGCTGCGGCAGAAATCGAAAGGGCAGTGATAAAGATGAGGCCAGACGCCAATGTGACGATGACAAAAGTCTGAAAGATCCCGACATTGCCGACGACCCATCCGAGTCGCAAAAACATGATAACGCCAAAAATCGTCAAAAGACTCGGAACAAAAACCCCTTTGAACGTCCCATATCCTAGCGAATCTGCCTGAGGATTATTCTGCTTCGACGTTGGCGTGTCCGCGAACTGCGTAACCGGTACTTTTTTGGGTTTGATCCGAAAGAATTTTTTTAGCATAGGCCTATGATACATGGGGTGTACCTACAGGCAAACGAATAACTCTGGAAGCATCTAAATTTAATGCACTCAAAAATCTGAGGATCGGGTGAGAACTTTATAGCTTAGGAATTTAGACTCCTAGAAACTATTTTGTTTCTGACCCGTCATCAATATTGGCTTCAATAGGATCCGATAAGGTTTCACCGGGGGCATCGCGCAAGGTTTGGGAGGTTTTATCCAGCAATCGGACAATTTTGTCGGTCGCTGCATCCAGCGCCTCTGCTACGGAGCTGGCTTCATGACTGACGTTCAATGGTCGAAGACCTGCAGGACGGACTTCTATAAGGCAACGTTTGTCGTTGGAGTTCGCTTTTGTATTTCCATTTTCGTCACTCAAATGAACTTCGACTCTGGTGATCCAATGGCTGAAACGCGAAAGGGCGCTGTTCAAAAGATCTTGCACTTGATTGTTTAGGCTCTCGCCGCCTTGAATATTCTTATCTGTGTTGACCTGAATTTGCATAAGCATCTCCTTGTTGAGGAATTCATACCATAAAAGAGGGCTAAATTCTGCCTTTTTTGCAGATAGGGAACACATTCACCAAGTTACTTTGAAATGAGGAGCGGGAGGAAAGGGCGAAATCTAAAAGTTATACATTTGATATTATTATGGCTGCTGCTTTTGCTGCTGCTGATTCTGGATTTGCTGATCTTGGATGCCTTGCTGTTGTTGTTCAGACTGTTGCTGTTGCTGTTGTTGCTGTATTCTTATGAGTTCTCGCACATTTCGTCTGACTTCTGGGGTTTGGAAATTTACCGAAACATCGATTCCTATGCTGATAGTGTCTTCAAAAACTTCATTCTTTTCCTCTTCTTCTACTTCACCTTCGGAAGAAAAATTTGTGACGACATCACAAGTCATTTGAAGTGATTGATTTGAAAAATTGCAACCAATGGCTGTGCCCTTAAAGGTTGTGCTAGGAGGAATCCACTCAATTTCAAGGCCTGGGGTAACGGATTTTACATCTTCCAAAATACCAGCTGCGGACTTGGTTTTGATTCTGCAGTTCAGTATAGATTGCGCGAAGCTTGGCCCGATGGCAGTTTGTTTGTCTTCGCACAGGAATACGCCCGATTGAGCGGTAAGATGTCCACCAGAAACGCGTCCTGGATTTACAGCGCGATCAATTTCGTCGCTAGTCGATGAGGACTCGATAGATTCAATTTTCGAAGTCGTTTTGGACCTATTTTGCGAGCTAGAGACTTTTTTATCATTGGCATTTTCCGTTTGTACGGAATTATTTTTCACCTGATTCGTAGTAAAGTTGTCGTTGGCGCCGAGATGCGCTAGCGTACGGGAGTTAGATTCAGTTGAATAACTACCGCTGCAAGCTGCTAAAAAGCTCAATAATGCAATTAGTCCAGAAATTTGAAAATGTGCATACATGGACAGACTTCCTTTGAAAACCGATCCTATGCCATCGGCAGAGTTGTACGCAATATTGTATTTTTTGTAGCTGTTCTGATTAATCGTATGAAGTTGACAGGTTAAGCGGACTGGGGGGAGCCTATTTGTCAGCCTATCCAAAGACCAGGGGAGTGTTTCTATTGGTTTAGATTTGCCAGACCTGGTTATCAACAACCATCATTGGTCAGTGCAGCACTTGGTTTTTCAGATGCATCTGTGGTCGTGATGTCGGCACCTTGAGAGATGGCGTCTTGAATAAAACTTTGAATGCTAGCGCTGTTTAAGTCTGCATAAGCGCTTTGATCTATATTTCGATTGGTCTCGGATGGTCCTCCACCGGACAAAACACCGGCGATTTTCCCATCGACAAATAATGGACCACCCGAATCGCCCGAAGCAGTCCCGGTATTTTTTGAGTAAAAACTTCCGCCTGAATACGGACTGAGGATAGCTAGTCCAAAAGATTCGACGTTGAGCGTATTAAAACCAAATTGCTTCGAATCGATTAGACTCGCTTGCGACGGATCGACTTTGTCCATACCAAAACCAACCACTGTGACTTCTTCTCCAGAATTCACTTGCCGGTCTATGATAGGTGCCACGGCAGGCGCAACAGTCTGAGAAAAAATAAGAATGGCCACGTCTGCGCGCGCATCTTGTTTAGTCCAGTTTCGATTGTTGATATAGGGATCTTTGTTCAGAACCTTTGTCGCTGGAATAAAGCTCGCCATCACTTCTTGGTCGTTCGATCCATTGGCATAGATTCTAGAGGCTCGACTGATCCCAATCGTTTCATTAGCCGTGATACAGTGAGCTGCTGTGATCACTGTCTTGGGACCAATAAAAGTTCCAGTGCAAGTTCCCATTATTTTTCCCTGTTTGTCTGTGGAGATAAGCAATGTGACTTCTGGGTAAGCTGAGGTGCTTTGGCCATGGACGATATTGAAACAATTTGCATTGGTGGTCAATGCGCCGCGTTGTGGCAATATAACTTCTTTTTGCGTCGATGAGCACGCAAATGAAAGACAAATCAAAAACGCACTTAAGATGCGAATGAACATCTGTTTAATCCTCTAAAAATAAGATTGGTCCTATACTAATATCGGTAATGAGTATGGTGATTGTGACTAAATGCTAAAAGACTCGAAGTATCGGTGTCTTATCGCAGTGAGTTTCCGCAAAGTTGGATGGTCAGAAACGGGGAAATTTTCAGATTCACGATTCTGCTGGCACAGAAGTTTTTCGGCAAAGCTTTCTGATCGACGTCGATAGTTTTTTCAGTACGGCGTCTTCTTGGTCAGCAATTCGCTTTACCATATACACTGTGTACGTCGTTTTGAGATTTAAACCTGGTATCGTCAACGGTACCAATTGGCTGTCGGGATTAACACTTTTGTTATGCAGCGCCACCGTAAAACTGGGGCAATACACTGCAGCAAGTCCTTGCCTGGCGATTGCAAGAGCGGCATCCATTCCCGAAACTCGGTAGATCACCTTGCGTGGCAACTGTTTGTGTGCCCAGCCATCGATCGTCTGAACGTCTTGGGTTGAACCACTCACTTCAGCTGTTGAGGCTACGAACGGAATATTTTCGAAAGAAAGATCGGCAAATTTTCCCTGTAAGACGAAAGCTTGCATTTCAAATTCTGTGATAGGTAAGAAATCAAGTCCTTTTTTAACAAAGGGTATGTAAGTCAGTCCGATATCAACCGAGTGATTGAGAACAGCCTCTTCCAAATCATTGGGTGCTATGCGGCTTTGCCGAAGTTCGAGGTTGTCAAAACCAGCCCCAAGTACGGCATCGAGTAAGTAAGTCGTAAAGGTGCAGTAAGTGCCTAGGCGCAGCAACTTGCGATCTTTTACTGAGTTTGCAGTCAGTGTTCGGGATAACTCTTCATAGTCTAGTAGGAGTTTGCGACTGCGCTTATAGAGGATGCGGCCGGCTTCGGTCATAGCGAGCTTATTGCCGGAATGCGCGAAAAGCTCGACGCCAAATTCGTTTTCCAAATGTTTAATTGATTTGGAAACTGCTCCTGGACTGAGGCGTAAAGTCTCAGAGGCCTGACGCAAGCTTGAGGCGTCCGCTACGGCACAAAAATATTTTAATTTATGGAGATCCATGGATAAGTGTTTACCAAATGGAAACGCTTCGTGAAAGGAATAAAATATAGCTCTTAACCAAAACCTGGCAGTGTAAAAATAACAAGGAGGTGCTTATGCTGTGGATTTTAGGGATCATAGTGAGTTTGGTAGGCGTTCAGTCTTTTGTTGTACAGGCAGGGGATATGAATTTTAGAGAGGTCGCGTGTGGGGTGATGTCGGAGCCGGGTGCCAATGGGCGATCTCCAGTGACTGTGGTCTTAACTCGTCAGCTTGCAAAGCAAAGTGGACAGAGTCATTCGTATAAAGTGGTCATTAGGAACTTGGAGCCAGATCAAGAAGACAATTACGAAATCGTTGCGACTTATGACGTGGTGATTCTCGAGTCACGCAGAGAACAAAATGGTTTGTATGTGGAGTTCGGATCGTTAGATGAAGTCGAGCCATTCCATCTCAGTCTGCGGCCAGGACCATATTTGCCTCTGGCGGACGTTTATATAGACGGGGAAGTGACTTTCAAAGTTCTCGAATGTTCCGTTCGCAACTGAGACTTCGGCGGCACAACGAATGCCAATGCATTCTACTACGCTGTTTTCATGAAATAAAAAAGACAAAGTCAAGTTCCTAGTCTACAATTGCAAAATGGATATTCAAACCAAATCGGAAGAGTTGTGGCAGAAGGTTCTCCAGATTTGGGATCATTCTCTGTTTAAACTCGGCACTTTTTCCGTAAGTTTGCACTCTATTGTGTACCTCATAGGGCTTTTGGCTCTTCTCTATTTTGTTTCTAGCCGCTTTCGTCGATTTATGATGGGACGATTAGCAGGTTATCGGGCAAGCAATCCCAATGTTGAGACTGTGCTGTCGTTGGCGCATTATTGTATTTTATTCCTCGGTGCCGCAGTGATCTTGAATTCTGCTGGCCTCAATCTCAGTGCTTTAGCAGTGTTAGCCGGTGCTATTGGTATAGGTTTGGGGTTTGGACTTCAAAATATTGCCGACAATTTTATTAGTGGTTTGATCATTATGTTTGAGCGGCCCATCAAGGTGGGCGATCGAGTCGACGTTGGAGAGATTACGGGCCAGGTTCGACGCATCGGGATGCGTTCTACAACAGTTCTGACCAACGATAATATTTCGACGATCATTCCCAATTCGAAGTTTGTCTCTGATCAAGTTATCAACTGGAGCCATTCGGGTGGCATCGTTCGATTGCGTATTCCGATCAGTGTTTCCTACAAGTCAGATCCTAAACATGTCGTCAAAATTCTCGAAGAGGTGATCAGCAACTCACCGAAAGTTTACAAAGAAGATAGATCGGATGTCATCCTAGACAGCTTTGGCGATAGTTCAATTAATTTTACGATGCGCGTTTGGACCAGAGATTTGGCGAAACGGCCGGGCGCATTAAGGCACGATATCAATATGGCCGTATGGGAAGCCTTTAAGGCAGAAAAAATTGAGATTCCTTACCCGCAGTTGGATTTGCACGTGCAACGGTCCATTGCTTCAAAATCAAAGCATCCAGACGATTAATCGTCTGGATGACGACGGCCGCGAAGCGACCGAATGCCTAAAAATCTAGGGATAGTTTCTCAGCTTGGTATTTGTCGCTTCTTTAAACCACATCCATAGTTTTTCAGCTTCACGTTCCGTAAAATTTCTTTGGACCGGCATACCAGAGTCAAAATAGTTGCCCTTATATTTAGGGTATTTGACATGAAGAAAAAGATCACCCGGTTGGCGTTTCTTGTAAAGCGGAATAGGACCATTGATGTTCCAGCCAAACTGCGCCCCTAAGCCATCGACACCGTGGCAATACTGGCAGCGTTTCAAAAAGACCTTTACTCCTTCAATGGATTCAGTCGTTTTTCCGGTAATAAACTGGTCCTCATAGGCTTCTCTGACAACGTATTCAATGCCAACTAATGTTGACATGGATTGCCATGGACTAAAGTCTTTTTTAGCTTCCCAGTCCGTGTAGGGATGGGCGCCAGACGCTACAACGACTTTATTCTTCTCAAAAGTAATGGGAAGTGGCGTCAAATACATGTGATGCATTTTTCGAGACTTCGGAAAACTATCTTCCCATATTTTGTCTTCTTTAATTCTGGTCGCAATAAAAACGGTTTGACCAAACTGCTTTTCGGCATCACGCAAAGGGAGGGGGATGAGAGTTTTATTGGTAAAATGCAGAATGATTTGGTCTTCTCTTCCTTTTGGGAAATGAGCCAAGAGATCCTTCAAGTAAAATCCTTCATAATTTACCGAGCGTTCGTACTGCATATCGAGAAGCTTCTTTTGTGTTTTTTTCTGCTTTGCAAGATCAACGACTTTGAGATCTAACTTTTTTCCCTGACCAACTTGATAGTTTCCGGGACCTCTTCGCCACATTTCAATTGTGGAACCATCTTGGGCTATGGCAATAGCACTCAAGTGGATGCCGAGAACTATGAAAAAAGTACGAAAAAAAAGATTGTGAATTTTGGTCATGATTGAGACTCTCGTTTCTAAAGTTTGTTTATAACTTCTGATTAAAAAGTTACGAATATAAACGGCTATGCCTTTATTCTAACACCTTAAAACTGCACCTGCTAATTCATATATGAAAAGACGCATCTTGAGTGACAACGAACTTTTTCTGTGTCAAATTACTCAAGAGTGAATTCGATATATGCAAGAATGTCTGTCCAAGCGTAAACTCAATGAGTGCAAAAAACTTTTCCTTGCCTCTGCCGTTAGGCGGTTTGGTTTGACTAAGATTCTAAAAGCGGGAGGTCTATCTTGAAAAAACTAATGGTATTGATAGCGTTTTTTGTGGTTTCTTGCGGAAGTGACAACGCCAAAAAGGGACAATCATTTGATCCCGATGAAGAAGATGGGCCCAAAATCGCATACCTTGTCGGCAAAACGATTGTCATGTCGTTCGACGAAGAGAAAAAGACTATGGAAGTGAAAGTCGACTCGGCGAGTGCGTATTCTGGCACTTTACCCAATGGTGATCCCATTGCTGGATCCTTCGTTTACTCGGTTGATCAGTTTGGGTCAAAACTTCAAATGACTCAAACATCACAAGACGGTGGCACAGGCTCAATGAGCTTAGGCTGGAGTGATGCAGCAAGCGGAATCTGCACTTACATGTTCAAAGCTTCGGGAGAAGAAATCGGCGAAGCGGATTCTGGGCTTTTCGTTTTGGAGTGACTTTACGCAAGTTCACCAAAGAATAGTTAAATGAACAGAAAGCCGATTTTATCAGTACTCAGAGGTTCAATCACCTGCACCGGTACAGGCGGACACATCACTGTGTCCAGGTTTGCATGAACTCGCCTCCCAAAGCTTGAGCTGCTGCAAGTCGATTATGTGCTGGACACAGCAACCTTAAGTTATTTGCTGAGTGCTCTCCTCCAAAACACCACATCGTCTTGTGATCCATTTGAAGATTTGCCGTCTCACGACATTGTCGTCTTTCCGGGCTTAAGTAACTGCACCGGTGCAGTTGAGATTGATATACTTGGTGACGAACTTCAGCTGGAATATACCGGGATCGAAGATTAGTCGGTTTATTGTCGTTGAGAACTTGAACTTCATCTGCACCGGTGCAGGTGGTGGAATGGGTTTGTTTTTTCTGCTGGCGAGACCTGGCGCGTTCAGCCTTGCGGGCAGGGTCTTTCTTATCAAGGAGAGCTTCCAAAGCTTGTAGGATGACCGTATCTCTGGTGACCTTCTCATTGCCTTTTTGTAAAAGCCCTTGCGCTCGTTCCAGTTTCTCAACGACATCTAATGGTAAGCGCAGTGTGATCTCGACTTTTGGTTCCGCGTCACGAATGGATCCATCGCCTTGAACTTGCAACAGAAAGCCTTCAAGATCACGCTTGGAAAGATCAGGTAAGCGGTCCAATATCACCTCGGCGTTTGCTGGCGTAATATGGGGCGAAAGAAGACTTAGATGAGTCAGATGCGTTTCATTATTTTTCAGAAGTTCCATCGCTTTTGGAAAAAGGCTTATAACATTAGCTGCCTGCGATAACCGCCAAGCCCGATCCTCAGAAATCTCCAGGTAATCTGCGCAGAAACTTGCCAAGTTATGAAATCCCATTAGAACATGGAGTTTTCGTTGTTTGATTTCTCGCAAGTGGCTAAGTAAAAGCACTTCTTTTTTCTTTAGATCGTTCGCTAGATTTTTTGCTGATGAGACCAAAGCTTCGTTTGAAATAACTTCGAGATTTTCCATGTTTTCTCCTTTATGACAGGAGTGACCATAGCATGGGTTTTTAAAATCAAGTTTTATACTAAGGTTTAATCGCTCGAGATAACGGTTCTCAGCGCGCAAACGCTGTCAGTAACAATGCAAAATAAAATTTTGAAGAAACATTTTCAAAAAAAAGAAAAAGGCGTTTAGAGTTTGATTGTGAAGTCGAAAAAACCTGTCAACACAAAAATACATATTTAGAAAGAAAACATCTAATGACATGACTTGTCTAAACTGCACCGGTGCAGTTGCCTAAAGTAACCTCGACGATCACTGGTGGACGATAACATCTGAAGTAGTGATGATGGCTGAAAGGTCGCAACCCCCAGCCAGCATTTATTTCTGGCTCTTTCAGAGTTGGCTGTTCATTCAACTATATAAAAATAGTAATTTTCAGTAGTTCTTTGGTATTCGAACCAAAAAAAAATGATTAGAACTTAATCATTATCACAATAGGCGAAAACCTTCTCGATAAAGGCTTTGGCGGTCTTTTTTATATTTTAACGTTCTCTTACTTTGAAACCAGCCGAAAAACTGAGAATATAATCACTTCAAAATGAATAAAGGGACATTTATGAAATTGGTTTCAATGCTAATTATTTTGGCCGTGTCGATATGGTCATGCGGTAAGGACGACAAAGATAAAAAAAGCGGCGGTTCTTTTGACAGCGGTATCCCCGCTATAACACCAATCATTGCAAGCACGCTGCCTGCAACATTCAAAGAAGGCTCGCTTGTCCTATTAAAGACCTTTAATGGTTGCGGTGCAATCGCAACTCCGGAAGACGCCGTCGAATGTCTAAAGAGCCAGGTTTTCAATAAACCTACCACTGGCAGTGACAATACTTTTTATTTGAAATGGGTAAGCCAACTAGATGAGCGAATTGCTGAAATGGAAAAAAGATTTTCAGAAATTCCACCATGCTTTAAGGCGACAGCCGTCACCTTCCAAGCGGATTTCGCGCTTAATACCGCAGTAAGTGAAACCTTCAAGTTGCAGTGCTGGGAGAGTTTAACGTCCCCTCCGGGAGTTGAGGCTCAAAAAATGGCGGTAGGCGTCGATGCTCAAGGTAACTTTAACCTTGTGCTTGTGACTAAATTCACTAGCAATAGCGGCATCGTACTTCTTGGTAAAGCCAAAGCCAACGGCAAGTCTGCCGATGTGTGGGTTCTGAATACGAGCGCTACTGATACAAATGTCACTAGAGTCATTGCCGATAAAGATTCGAATTCTTTTGTATTCAACTTTGCAGCGACGGATTCAAATGGCAATCGGTTTTGCGATATTTTCGCTCACAGTAATGGAACCGATATTTTTATGGCTGCTACACCGGGCGGAGTATCATGCGGTAGTGCTGTCGCGTTTGCCAATAGCGGTTGTTTAAGCGCCAGCGATATCACTCAAAATGGCACGGATTGTTCGGCGATCAATACCTTCCCTGCCGAGTTCACACCAGCAGAAGTGACTTTGACCTCACATGTTTCTGCAACAACAACAACAAATGCGATGTCCATCATCAATACGGATTTTGCGGCATTGAATATTGGCGAACTCAAGGCCAACACACCAGACGAAGAAGGTGACGGCGACGATAAGAAATAGTTTACATGCGTCAACCAGAGCGAAGCGAAGGATATCGTCATCCGTTATCCTTCGCTTCTCTCAGCAAGGCGAAACTCAACTTTTATTGCGTGATATTTAGCTCAAAATTTTCACGATAAACTCTGATTTCGAGTCTCGTGCCAGAAACAGTTGTTACGCCCAATCCAAAACCGCTGCGATCCCGAACAAAAGCTTGAGCAAAATCCGGCCCGCCATGGAAGGACAGAGCTCGTCCATTGATGTCAAAATGTGTGCCGCTATGTGAACTATAAAACTTCGCCTTACAGCTATACTCACCGGTGGTTTTGGCGATGCACTTCCACTGGAACAGTTGTTCTCTCCAACCCTTCGCCATGCCAACACCTTCATCTACTGCATTCACATGCTTCATTCTTTCATAAAGCTTGGCAGCCGCTCCGTCTTCGCCACCTTCAATATAGAGCAGAGCAGCGGCATAACCATCTTCGAATAGAAAAGTAATCTGATCATTTGATGCAAGGGCATTCCCGGCCATCATGAAACTAACGAACAAAATCCATGTGCGCATACTCTCGATCTCCTAGGCAGAAATATGTAAGAAATTCTGCATCAGTGTATGCGAGATCCTCCGAAAAATCATTCCAATTCATTCGTTCGGTTTTCTTGGCCATGATGCCCTCGTGTAAAATATTGTTCCGTTTGTAGCAAAATTTGCTGGTTTTTTATTCAGCTCATGTGGACCCAGTGGAGCGCTCCTCTAATGGCTGTGTTACTATCTCCTTCTTAGTTTGGTAATTTTCTTCCATGTAGCGGATGCGGTTTTTGCAATGGTTAGTGACTAAGGAAGACAAAAAAGTTTCGGTCTTGCTAGAGGTGTCTCGCCAACCGTCCTGCATGATTCAAGTAGAAAATTAACAGACAAGAATTAAATGAATGCAAAAACCTCTGACGACACTGATATATTCGTATTGTCCTAGTGTTTTGAAGAAACAGGGCTTCCTATGTTTATGACCTATGTTCCTATTGTACTGCTCACTGTTTTACTGGCGTTGTTTGTTTGGAATAAATGGCGCTATGATGTGGTCGCTGTTTTCGGCTTAGTGGTGGCGGTCATCATCGGCATCGTTCCGGCCAACAAAGCATTCGAAGGATTCGCGCACCCGGCGGTTATTTTAGTTGCGGCGGCACTGATCATTAGTCGAACTCTGCAACTGTCTGGTGCATTGCACGCAGTCCTTGGCTTTTTGCCGGTGAAAGGCAAACCACTCTGGGCTCAGCTTCTTATTGTTTGTTCAGCGACTATGTTTTTGTCGGCATTTATAAACAATGTTGCTGCTGTCGCCCTTATGATCCCATTTGTTATTTCTTTGGCTTATCAGTCCAAAACATCGGCCCGACTATATCTGATGCCAATCGCTTTTTCTTCGATTTTGGGTGGGATGATCACGCTCATTGGTACGCCGCCGAATATCATCATCGCTACTTTTCGTGCACAGGCCGGCAAAGCTCCCGCTTTCTCGATGTTTGACTTCACGCCTGTCGGAATCACTTTGGCGCTGGTTGGTTTGGTTATCATTTGCTTCGCGGCGCGCCGACTCATCCCGGCGAAAGCAGTAGTAGAATCAACCAGCCTTATGGCAGGCCTTCGCGAATATCTGACGGACCTTCTGGTTAGTCCGGAAAGTCCCATGATTGGAACGACCATCCGCGAGTTTATCGAAAAATATCCAGAAGTGGTTATTTTGGGGGTGCGACGTTCAGAAAAAACGTATCTCGTACCCGCACCCTACGAAAAACTACAAGCTGAGGATGTGCTTATCATCGAAGCTCCATCGGATAATATTGGAATACTCGTTTCCGATGAGAAGTTCGTCATTCAGGCCAATATCAGTACAAATGAAAAAAACAATGTTGAGGAGATGATGATTGTTGAACTCATCGTACCATCGAGCTCAGCTTCCTTGGGGCGTTCCTCGAAACAGTTAGATATAAGATGGAAGTACGGCGTTAACGTTTTGGGAGTCGCACGTTCGGGCCATCGCATGAGTCGACACCTGGCGGATGTCATATTTACTGTTGGCGATATTGTACTAGTACAAGGAAGCGGCGAAAGAATAACGCAAATCGTTGAGGATATGGGTTGGGTTTTTATATCTGAGCAACCGAAGGTCGAAATAAGAAAGAAAAATGTTATTTTGCCAATAGTTCTTTTTGCCAGCGCGATTTTGGCGAGCTATCTTGGTTTTTTGAATATCACGATTGCATTCGTCGGCTGCGCTTTAATTTATGTGGTGCTAGGACTGCTGCGACCAAATGAAGTTTATGACGCTGTCGAATGGCCTGTTATCGTCTTACTGGCCTGTTTGATTCCGATCGGCGTAGCAATGGAGACATCAGGATCTTTGCAGCTTATTGCAAACTTAATCGGTGGGCTCGGAAAATCCTTAGGTCCTGTTAGCGTACTTGCCATTTTAATGCTGGTGACTATATTTTTGACGAATATTGTCAATAATGCCGCAGCGGCAATCGTCATGGCACCAGTTGGACTACGGCTAGCAGAGCAACTGCAGGTCTCACCTGACACCATGTTGATGGCAGTTGCTATTGCCTCTTCAACGGCATTCATCACGCCAATTGCCCATCAGTCGAATACTCTGGTCCTGGAACCGGGAGAGTATAAGTTTCAAGAATATGCATATTTGGGATTGCCGCTGACCATTTTTGTTTTCATAGTCTCCATTCCAATGTTGCTACTGTTCTGGCCTCTTTAGGAGTCGGATGTTCGGGAAAAACAGGATTACCCTAGACTTTTCCCGCGAATCTTGATTAAACCGATATAGAAATTCGTTTTTCAAAAAAATCTAGAGGAGCTGCTTAATGCTTAAGCTTATTCTTTTGTTCGTGTTGGTGTCGACTGGCGGGACAGCGAATGCTGCCGAAGAGTTTTTATACAGAGCTTATCACTACAAATCTACAGTCGAAAATGGTTGTGCAAGCGAAGCCGATGCCCTTGCTCAGAAGTTGGCACTTGAGACAGGCGTCGAAGTTGTAGGGGGCGCATGCGCCTTTGATAGTTATACTGATCAAACAACTTTGGTAGTGCGATATAGAGCCGACGTGGAGCTCAATCTGGTATCGACCTATAATCCGGCTCGCTACTTGGTTCCCAATAGTTTTTATAAGAGCCAAGATGCATGCCTTGCTTCCTATGATCGAGACTTGGCTATCTTTAAAGAGCAAACTGGTTTGGAGCCTTTTGTTTCTTACTGCGCTCAAAGAACCCAGCACGATTCTTTGGGTTGGTATGTCCATATTGATGCCTTCGGCACCGCACAACGAATACCGCAGTTTGTCGGATGGTATAGTTCGCAAGTTTATGGGATGACGTTCGCCGAGTTTTACCAAGCCATTAGTCAAAAGCTCTCCAATGCTGGTTATCCTCTGAGTCACCTGGCATGGCGTCCAAGCGTCGCTCATAATTCCGTTTCGGTCCAGGTATGGCGAGAGCCTACACAAGAAGAGTTGGAGCTCCGATCCGAAGTTCTATTGACGGTTCCTGGGTTAGAGGTTTGTCAGGCCTTGGCTGATGACATTGCTTCGCAATTAGGGACGCGTTCGGATGTCTTTCATTTGGCGTCTTATTGCACGTCGCCTTACTCGGGTCCTCGACATTTTGACTTAGTTACCGTAACGAATGTTGTTGTGACGCGCGTAAATTATTCTGCCGAAAAATATCATTCCAAATCCGAATGTGACCTTCAGCTTGGGTCTATGTTGCAGCAACAACGTGTTCTGCACGGCGATCGAGTGTTGGCGGGCGTTTGTGGTTTACCGAGGTATCAGGCGAGCAGTAGCCACGGCTATCGCGGCGTGTTTTTGCTAAAATAAATCGCTGAAGTAAAAAGTTAAGTGCGCCAGTCATTGATGGCAGTCAGGCCAGAATGTTAGCGTATTTCTTTGCCCAAAACATTTTTCGAAAATAAATCTGAATTTCAATTGACTATCAATTTCCGATCGTTTACAAACTCTCCAAATTCATTCTCATATCTATATTTCTCGAAAGGAAATTAATCATGAAGGTCATTCTTGCATCCTTAATGTTTCTGACTTCCACTGCGGCTTTATCCGTCAACGCGGACGGATGCTTTGTGACCTACGTAGTCGGGGCCATGTACCCAGCGATTTGCGTATCAGGATCCAACGAAGAAGCTGCCTTCCCGACCACTCGCGTGGCGATATTCGGAACGAACACTGACAACGTCGCCTGGTGCGCTAGAGTCAATTCTCAAGCTCGATTAAGTTATGAAAAAAACGAAAACCACGTTGAGTTTGGTTTCGACCACGCAACAGGGATGAAATCAATCTTATTTAATGGCAAAGCGGAAGGATCGCGCGAAAAAGGTTCCATTATTTTTAATGAAGTCAAAGAATCTATAGAGCTCGAGTACAGCCGATTAGACGAAGAAACCACTAAGAGACTTCTCGTGGAAATGTATAAGTCTGAAAAGTGCGATAATCTTTAATATCCTAGAGACCCCCGACTGGATCCGATTGACTTGAGATCGGGTTCAGTCAGGAGCGGTATGTTTCAAATCAAATTACCGACAAGGTTTGACAACCGTCAAATACAGTTCCGTGCCATCACCCTGTGGTCCGAGGTCCGAAAGGATCAGGACATCTTTGCTTTTTTGACTAGCTTCATACGCTTCCCACTCCTCAATGAGATCGCTATGATTGGTTCGAATTTCGTAGGCAACTTCTTCTTCTTTAGTCGTCAAATAAAAATAAGCCGCATTGTAAATAAATAGCGAATGCTGGAAGCGAATGGCTTGGATACCTTGATCACGATGGAGGATGGATTCGTCAGAACTCATCATGTCTTCAATCAAACTAGGGACGTCTTTGGCGACGCCGCGGTAACACATTTTGGGCATTTCATAGAGATAGGCCTGCGGTTCAACTCCGCGTTTGTTGAATTCGATTTTTGTCTTTGGTTTTTCCGCAGAGTAAGCCAATGTTGTGAAAAGCAAAGCTGCCAAGCCGGCCAAGATTAGGTTCATGGTTAGGTCCTTTTTTTTGATTTTGCGGAGTTTTCATAGCATATGATCTGAATAGGAAGCAAGGCATGCGACAAGTGATGCCGGAATAATCTCTTTACTCTATGAATTCGCAAACTTCCTTAGCTGCAAGTTTAGCCCATCTTTGGATCCCAATAAGAGTTGCAGCTGCAAAACCAGTCCAATCGCCATAGCCTAATAACCACAAAGCCGGTTTTGCGATGGAGCGAGAATTTGCCACGTCAATTTTGCCAGCCGAATTGATGACGTTCAAAGAACTTAAGTGACTTAAGTCGTTTCTAAAGCCGGTGCACCATATGATGGAGTCCACGTTTTCTTGCCGATCCTTCCATAAAATGGTCTGTCCGCGGATCTCTTGGAATGGTTCATACGCCGTTAGCACTCCTCGCTCTCTCGCGTCCTTCACGGAGTCAACCATCACGATTTTGGCGAGATCATGGGCTTCTTTTAAAGTTTCACCTTTAAGCATGGCCTGATATTTTTTCGTCGCCAATTCAAACAAATACCTGCCATCTACATGATCCGGCAGATACTCTGGGGGTTCTTTCGTTACCCAAATCGTTTTCGTTACTTTCGAGACTTCGGCAAGTATCTGCGCGGCCGAGTTGCCTCCACCTACGACCATAACTTTTTTCTCTCTAAACTTTTCTGGATTAAGGTAGTGAGCAGAATGAATCTGATCACCTTTAAAACTTTCAATCCCAGGATAATCCGGAATATAAGGATGAGACCAGTTACCGGTGGCGCTGATCAGAGCTCTTGATGAAAACTCGCCTTTCGAAGTTTGAATATGAAAAACATTGTCTGAAAAAGTTACGTTCTCGACCTTCGTCGATCGTCGAACTTTGAACTCATATCTTTTTTCGTACTCGCTTAGATAAGATATGATTTCTTCTTTAGTAGGGTAGGTGTCCATCGTCTTGGGCATCATCCAGCCTGGTAGTGAGCTATATTCTTTAGGTGAGAATAGTTTCAGTGAATCCCAGGTATGCGTCCACGCCCCACCGGGAGTTTCGTTAGCGTCTAGAATCAAAAAATGAACTTCGGCTTTCTTCAGAAAATAGGCCACGGCGAGGCCGCTCTGCCCTCCACCGATGATAATAACGTCGCAATGCATGTTCGTACTTTTCGCAGTTAAGCAATCGGAAAACCCAGTCAGTTCCCAATCAGGATTCATTTGCATTCAATCACTTTTTTGAATGGAATGTCATTCTCATAAATGGCTACAGTCTGAAGTTTCGCGCGCAGGGTCCCAAGGGTCTTCTGCAGTAGAGAGACGTGGACGGCCTGATGGGCAAGCCTTTGGAATGTGTTAGGTTAGGCGGATGTCATGCTATAATTCAGATGCGAACTCTTTCAACCTTGAACTGCATGCCGGGAGTGATTTCTATGCGACTGTTGACACCCATAGTATTAACGATTCTTATTTTGATGGGCTGTCGTGTTCGTGAGTCGGGATCTGATGCGAAGGACTATCCCGGGCAAATCGCTGTGTCGAGCACGGTGACGACCGATAAAGTCACTGGATTCTTTAATGACGGAGTCGCGGATGGTGCGGACGGCAGACTGACTAAACAAACTTCAAAGTCACTTAAATCATGCAAGCTCACGAGGGGTAATAAAGTCGATATCGTTCAAGAAAAATTTCCCGCTATTCTCGAAGGCTCGGTTGATCTCAATCATATTACATTTTCATTGACGGTCGAAGGCATCACGCAAGAGTCTCCCAAGCACAATGCAAAGTCTGCATCAGCGGTTTTCTTTGATGCCAAAAACTTTACTGAGCTTATGGCCGGTGAAAAAGTGCTGTTCCATAAAAAACTGGAAACTAAGAAGCATAAAACGAGGTTGGATACTGAGTGGAATCTCGATGGCAAGCGTCTTACGATACTCTTGAGTGGCATTGAACCAGGTTATTACAAAGCTCGTACCATGATGAACGTGGAGTTTGTCAATGAAGTGAAAACCTTTGATGATCTCATGTATGGACCTGTAAAAGGGGTGGAAGTCGTAAATTTTGTTCAGAATGCCGGCAATCTTTTCGGTTGGAAGGCAGAAGAAGAAGTTTCTAAGGTGTCCTGTAGCGATTTTGTAAATTAGTAAAACATTCGGTGAACAGTTAATGCCAAGCCCTTAAGGGCTTGGCATTTTGAATATCTCAGCGTCGTCCGCAAGCTTAAATAAATTCGCGGTAAAGCAAATGGCGTACTTCGCGCAATTCCATAATTAACTCATACTGATGATCTGCCGTCGCGGCTTCGTCGAAATATTCATCCGCCGTATCGATTTGACGTATAAGGAGCTCAACCGCCTCGATGACGTCTGGAGAAAGTGATCCACGCGAACGAGAAAGCGATCGGACTTTACCCGCGTGCAACTTTACCGGAAGAAAATAATCACCGTATTCTTCGTACATAGTCAATGGGCGAAGCTTTTCAACGAGACGAATGATCTGATTTGCATACTTTGCGACAGGGCTGCGCGAAGGATTCATGATCGAGTCTATCTAAGGTTCCGTGTTGAGTGCGCCTGAATTAGCATGGGAAGCTGGGCCATTTCAATCAAATAGAGATCGAATCGTCCCACTATTTTCTCTTCTACGGGTTGATTTGAGACGATGTTGAGACGTAGAAAGTGACATCATTGACTAATGTTTCAATTTCACAGAGAGAATCCGATTCACTTGAATTTACTGACTATTCGGGCTATTCAGGGAAGGTGTTCCCTCTAGCACTTATCGACGTGACTGTGCTTCATCTGGTACTTTTGC
>JBGSKV010000115.1:0-1875 GCA_041740975.1 Oligoflexales bacterium
CCAATTGATATCGACGGCAATACGAGCTCAAAAGGTACCCTTGAGAGATACGCTACCGCAATTGCATCTGTCAGTTATATGGCGAACGACGATTGGGCAGGAACCCTCAGTTACACTGATCAAACGCTTATCGGTAGCCCAATCAACACTAGTCTCGGGCGAGGCGCTGTTTTACAAATTCAAAGACGCTGGGGACGATAGATTTAAAAACGCAACATTCTGCTGCGTTTTCATTTAACTTTCATTATGCGATCTTCCCCTAATAAAAGGGGCATTAATGGAAAATTCTAATCGCAGACAATTTCTGAAATTTACCGGCGTTACAATCGGCGGTTTGCTAGCAGCAAAGGTTCTATTTGTTCCGACCAAAAGCTTTGCACAGCGAGATAAAACTATTCCCATGCTAGATCCTAAAGATGGGACAGCTCAAGCCATCAAGTATGTCGAAGACTACAAGAAAGTTCCTGCGGCTAAAGGCAACCACTGTGCGAACTGTTCATTTTACGCAAAAAAAGAAATGCGAAATGGAAAAGAAGCTGGAACCTGCATCATCTTCCCAGGCAAGTATGTTTATGGGAACGGCTATTGCAACTCGTGGGCTAAGAAAGCTTAGGGTCTTCCCTTACAGACCGTCTGTAAGCAAACGTAAATTAGATATCGAACCGCCGTGATGAATACCATCCAAGCTATCTACGCAAATTTATGATCGGCGACTCAAAGTTTAAAAAAGCTTCTTAAAATGGATTACTGCGATGCTGGATATCCATTCTGCGTCGAGTCCTACTAAGTTCTATTGACTCGTCATATCATGTCTTTCTTTGTGTTTACTTGTCTTTCATTGTCATCAATTATCGCCATTATGGCGAACGCAGGCATCTATCAAATTGAACCTTGGCTATCAGTCGAAGAGATTGCGAAGCATCTTGGCGTATCCAAGGAGTCGATTTACCGTTGGCTTGAGCGAAAAACCATCCCATCTCATCGCGTGGGCAAGCTTTGGAAATTTAAGCCCTCAGAGGTCGATCAATGGGTTATGAGCGGTGGCGCCTCCAGCATGCCCGAGGAAGAGTCTCGTTCACACGGTGAGGTCACTCAATGAGTGACCCAAAACGCTTACATAACACTCCTCCGAGAGAAACAGGCGGTTCACTGGCTGGTGATCGCCTTGATTACCAATATCAGCGGGCAGCGGAGGCATGTCTTACGCTCCTTGAAGACAGCGATTCTTGCTGTGTTCTCTTGGAGTGGCACGATGACTTCGTTAACGAGAAGCAGACTGGGACCTCGGTTCTTTATGGATTCAACCAAGTTAAAACACGTAATGCCTCTCAAGGTCCTTGGAAGATTAGCCAAGTTTTTGGTCTTCCAAAAGCCAACGCTCAGCCATCAACTGACTCGATTGCGAGTAAGCTATTTGAACACTACACAAATTTCGGAGACTCATGCTCCGAGGTCGTGCTGATAACAAATAGCGGAATTGATGACGATTTTGAAAAACTTATTTCCGACGTTGCCAAAGCCGCTGATTCGTCCGTTTTAGATGAAACGTCCAAAAAGAATTTCGACAGAGTAGTTCATCATTGGATAAAGGAAGAATCACCTACTCATGGGGTTACTGCTGGTCAGGTATTTAAATTCATCGCTCGTATAAAACTAAAGCCTGAGGCCGCGAGAATTGATCGATCCGCAATTGATTATAAAGGAACCCTTTCCGAACTTATCTTTAAGTTCAGCGAAATTGATCTAACAACTTCTCAGGCGGGTTCAATATGTTCGGAATTACTGGAGCTCGTAAAAGAAAAATCAAATTTTACACTTGAAGCCAAACATTTGCCAATAACGCCTGAAGATCTCCGTAGCAGAAAAGGCATTCAG
>JBGSKV010000116.1:0-25093 GCA_041740975.1 Oligoflexales bacterium
ACGGAACATTGCTTCCCGCCGAATTTTTTGAAGCGGATTTGAATGACGATTGGTACAAGTTCCTTCAGTCCCGAACCAGACTTAAAGGCACAATCAATTTATTCTTGTTGATCCCACTTTTTTTTATTTTTGCGTTCCCCAGCACCTGGAAGCATTTTTTTGCCGGTCTGAAAGAAAAAAGTTGGGGAGCTTTTTTCGTTTTAGCTACTCTCTTGACGTATGTTTTCTTAATCGTGATCTCGTACTCAGAAATGCGCTATTTTACGGGCATGACGCCTTTTTTCTACTGCGCCTTCCCTTGGTGCCTTTCGAAACTTAAAAATCCTATGAGCTATGTGACTTATGGCCTCATTAGCGTATGTTTCGTTATCATGCTTTCGACCGGGTACAGAGATACCCGATACCGACCTGATGTGGGCTTTGATATATATCCTATCATTTACACGTTTTTTCCTTCTATTCGGAAGTATTGGTAGGCGTCGTCCAGACGTCATTCAGAGCACAGCACGCCGATCGCTCTGAATGACGCAAATGATGACGGATTTTATTTGAGAACAATTTTTTGCGCGACGGGACCATTCGGAGAGTCGGCAACTTCGTAACCAAGCTCCGCTAGACGATCACGAACTTTATCGGCCATCGCCCAATTTTTTTCGGTGCGGTATTTGGTGCGGTCGGACATCAGTTGGGTCACTTCCGCAGGGATTTCGGCGGCCGTCCACTGACTTTCACCGCTTAGTCCCAATATTTCGTTGTGTTGATCAATTAATGTTAACTTTTCGCCGTCGCTAACGTTCTCGTCATCCAGCATCAGCCACAAATTCGCTAGAACTTGCGCCGTATTCAAATCCGTTGCCATCGCCTGCAGAAGTTTTTCGGCATACTCTTGCGCCCGCTTCTGGAAGCCGCTGGCTGCTACTGGTTTGGCCGATTCGGTTAGTTTTTCGCGAAGATGATTCAGCCGCTCGTAAGCTCGCAGCGCCGCTTTCAATCCTTCTTTTGAAAACTGAAGTTGCTTGCGGTAATGAGTCGTCAGACATAGGTATCGAAACGCCAGAGGCGGAATACCTTCTTGCGCCAACTCACGAACCGTTATGATGTTGCCAAGTGACTTACTCATCTTCTTCGCACCATCATCCAAGATCAAAAACTCGCTGTGCATCCATACATTTGCGAAAGGCGAACATCCCGTTGCACATTCAGACTGTGCGATTTCATTAGTGTGATGAATCGGAATATGATCGACCCCACCGGTGTGGATATCAAATTGCTTACCCAAAAAATGCGAAGCCATCGCACTGCACTCAATATGCCAACCTGGAAATCCCCGCCCCCAAGGTGCGTCCCATTCCATAGCTCGCTTGTCTTCTGGTTGAGAAAACTTCCATAGAGCAAAGTCTGTTTTATTGCGTTTTTCGCCCATTTCAATACGACTGCCGGCTTCTAGCCCCTTAACGTCCAACCTTGCAAAGTCAGCGTATCGCGGAAACTTGGCCGTATCAAAATACACGCCATCCGAAGTCACATAGGTAAAACCATTTTTTTCAAGTGCTTCGACCATGGAGATTTGCTCGGCAATATAATCCGTAGCCTTACAAACCACATGAGGTTTCTTAATATTCAGCGACGCTGTTTCTTCAAAGAAAAACTTCGTGTATTTTTCGGCGACTTGCCAAACCGTCAAACCTTCTTTTTTCGCCCCGACTTCAAGCTTGTCTTGTCCGTCATCGGCGTCATCCGTCAAATGCCCAACGTCGGTAATGTTCATGACATGCTGAACGGGGAATTTCATAAACTCTAATACACGTCGCAAAGTATCGGCAAAAATATAAGCTCGCATGTTGCCGATATGCGGGTAAGCATAGACGGTGGGACCGCAGGTATATACGCCGACTTTTTTGGGATCGCGCGGATGAAATTCTTCAGTTTGATTCGTGCGAGTGTTGTGGAGTGTCAGTGTGGGTTTATTCAAAACGACTTAGACCTCAAATAATAAACTTAAGTCAGCCCATCGCGCTGAGTGTATGATCGCCCCCGTCGAAATAAAATCAACGCCTGTCGCCGCGACCTGCTTCACATTATCTAAAGTGACATTGCCCGAAGCTTCTAACTTGGCTCTACCACGGATCGTGCGCACGGCCATTTCCATTTCGGCAAGGCCCATATTATCCAGCATTATGAGTTCGGCGCCTGCATCCAAAGCTTCTTGCGCTTCTTCGAGATTGCTAACTTCCACTTCGATTTTTATGGTCGGCGGCAAACTTTCGGAAAGTCTTTCCACTGCAATCGTGATGCCACCCGCCGCACGAATATGGTTCTCTTTAACGATGACACCATCCGATAAACCGAAGCGGTGATTTCTTGCCCCGCCAATCACAGTTGCCGATTTTTCCAAAATCCTTAAACCAGGCGTCGTTTTTCGCGTATCCAGAAGCTGAGCGTTGGAACCTTCCAGCTGATCGACAAATTTTCGAGTCAAAGTCGCGATCCCACACATTCGTCCAAAGAAGTTCAGTGCGACACGTTCGGCTTTAAGGATGGAGCGAGCCGAACCTTTTATCTCAACGAGAACCTGCTTGTTTTTAACTTTTTCTCCGTTGGCAGCGCTCAGTGTAATTTGCAGTTGATCATCGACTTTGCGAAAAACCGCAACCACAACTTCCAAGCCGGCCACCACACAATCTTCCTTGGCAATGATTTTGGCGTGCGCCTGCTTATTTTCGGGCACAACAATATCGCTCGTCCAGTCACCCTGACCCCAGTCTTCTTCCAGTGCACGAGTGATGACAGGATCAATTTGAATGCTATGCAGCTGCTGCATGGGAATGCTTTCTATTCTTTCGAATTTGGGAAACGCTGGCCTAGCCCTCGGTTAAATGCCGAGCTCTTTCCGTTGCCAATCGGCGCAGCTCACTTTCGATCACCTCACGAGCGAGGAGGTCGAATTTATCCGCACAGTATTGATCTACTGCCTTTTTGACAAGTATTTCAATCTTCGGGGCAAGGTAATTATTGACTAGTCGCTCTAATTCCTGCGGCGGAATGCTAAAACTACTGGCTCCGACACGGGCGGTGTGGGTATCTGCTGGAGCCGAAATTTCTGGAGAAAACTCTGTTTTTGTTGGTGTTTTATCGGTTGTCGGATCACCAAAAAAAGCTTTGCGACCGCGACGCCCGGCCTCGATGATGTCGGAAACAGATTGAGTTGCCGTCGGTTTGATGGCCTCGGTGCTAGCCGGTGACGTGAGGACGGCAGCCGTGTTTTTGGGGGTCAAATTGGGGGCTGTAATCGCATTGGCTTTGGAACCGGCCGCAAAGAACTGATCTTGGCCCTCGTGCAGTACTTCAGAAAGCATCGTCAAAAGGTCTTTGGCATCAAATGGTTTTTGCAAGAAATACACTTGCTCATAAGTTTTCAAAACATGATCCTGTGTCGGACCAAAACTTCCAGTCAAAATAATCAATGGCATGACGTCGCGATTCGGACGAATCCGCATTTGATCGATCATCGGCGCGTCCATACCTTTAAGAAGTTGCATATTGACAATCACGGCATCGACCGTCGTTTTTTGAAGTTGAGTTTTTACCGCATGAAAATCGTTGAGCTTGGTGATCGCAAAGGAAGTTTTCGCCAAAGCGAGTTCGATAACCTTTTGCATGGTGACTGAGTCGTCAACTACCAAAAGCTGTCTGTTTGCCATGAGGAACCCCCCGGGACGAAAAAAATGATTTATGACAATTTTTACCTAAGTTGCAATAAATCATAGCAAAAGGATGAATTTGAGAGAAGTGTTATTAGGGGGAAAAAACGTTGTTTTTTTACGCAGATTTGGCCAATGGAAGTGGGCCAGCGCGATCTTGTGCCGCAAAAGAGCTGAACTTCGGTGGACGACGGCGCTCGACCAGTTCAATGAGCTTCGGAACACCTTCTTCGACTTGCCAAGTGTGGCCCCATACTTTGAGACGATCCCAAACGGCCGGCAATCTTGCCCAAGCCACTTGCGCCCACGCCAAACTGTTTTGCGACTTAAGCGTCTTGTAGATTTCGAAGAGTGCTTTGCGCCCATCTCCTACGGCCAAAAGACTATCGAGATAAAGACCCCACATTCCGCAGCTTTTATGGCTGAGTTTGTGCTTGCGAATGACCGCTAACGTATCGCCATTCGCTTGTCCTCCCCAAAGCCCTGCTAATAGTTCCCAACGTATTTGATCTTCAGGAATGGTTTCCATCTTTGCCATTAAAGCCTTCAGAACTTCCGTTTCAAAGGCGGGGGCTGGATGTTTTTGTTCTTCTGTTCTTGATTTGGCTCTTAATTTCTCGACGTCTAATGAACGATTCAACTGGAAAATTTCGAATAAAAATTCGCCCGAGAACAAGGGGCGGGAACTCGCTGGCATTTTTCGCGGCGCGCCGGATGCAAGATTAGGATTCGAACCACTATTGATGGCTGCTGAGGAGGCCGGAGGTGGAGGCATTGCGGTAGGGACTTTGGCAACTTCTGGTCGCACGGCTACAGGTATAGACTTCGGGGCTTGGATTGGTTTTTTTTCTGACTCGACGTCCGCAGGTTTACGACTACGAATCTTACTGAGCACATTCAGCCAGCTTTTCGATTGCTCGGTTGGTTGACTACGAGGCTGCTGCCACTGGGACTGTGCCGCAGCAACGGGAGGCGTCGGCGCGACTTGAGCTTGGTCGATACGTTGAGGAGACTTGGAAACGGGATCCGGCAGTGAATCCTGCTCAAATGACACTTCGTAACTGGACGGAGGCGAAGGAGCAGGAGGTGGCGTCGGGTTTGAACGTTGTGCGGGTGGCGGAGCTGATCGCTGCTGCTGGTTCATCTGCTGCTGTGGGACTTGTGGCTGGCCTCGTTGCGGAGCACGTTGTGCGGGCGGAGGAACCACTTCGGTTTCGTCATGGGCAATAGAAGTTTCAACTGGGCTCGAGGTATTGATCAATGGCTCACGACGACCCGCCGAAATGGGTATCTCGTCGAAACTCAAATCATAGTCATCATCTTCTTCCATGTTTGGCGGTTGAAAAGTCATTTCGCCAGATACAGGTGCACCTTCTTCATCGAGATTTCCCATGAACTCGGTGTCCATGTCATTATCCGAATTGAAAATATCATCACCATCCTTTTCAAAATCTTCTTCCTCAAACTCCTCTGGAGGAGGTTCTATTGGTTCCGGACTTTTTGCCCGAACGGCCTGTTTTGCTGGTGGCGGAGCGGCTTGAGGTGTCTTTCTTTCCACAGGGGAAGGTGGTGGGGGAGCAACTTCTGTTTCTTCCTGGCTGTCTTCAATAGCTTGCCGGGGATTAAGATTGGTGCTGGTTAACTTCTCAATCATCGCCACATGTTCACGACGGGCTTCGAGAGTTGTCGGACCTTTGCCCAACTTTATTTTCTCAATTTCGATTCCAATGATTTCTGCTTTGGCGAACTTCCCTAAAGAACGCATGCAGCGTTGCACGATTTCAAGGGAGTAAACATTGCGGGGATTTTCATTATAAACAAGTTTTGCCAACCGAAGTGATTCGAGTGGCAACGTTTCAATTTGAATTTCAGCCAGCCGAAGCATGGCCTCTTCTTTGGTGTTTTGATCAAGTTCGGAAATCAACGCGATAAAACGGCGTGCAAGAACAGGGTCATGCGGATTGTTTCCAATCACATCTAAAAGTTGTAAGAGACCCTTGTCCATTCCCTACTCATCAATAAACTGCGGATAGAATTCCCTTCTTTATCGGTGAAGTTCGGCTGAAATTAACTTTGCGGTCGCAGCCTTAGCAAAAGAGAGGCGCCTAAACGCCTGATTTTGCGCCATAAATAGGTGCTTTTTCTTGACAATCCAAGCGTTTCTTTTTAATCCTATTGGTTCATTCGCACTGCGGGTATAGCTCAATGGCTAGAGCGTCGCGTTGCCATCGCGAAGGTTGAGGGTTCGAGTCCCTTTACCCGCTCCATATGCGAATGAATCCATTAGTGTCATTCAGATCTTATTTTTTGACTTTTAATCCTGTAACCATGACCTTCGCACCTTTACGAATATAAAATTCGGCAACGCCGCGACCAATTTCAGAATCACCACCCGTTATCAATGCCACTTATAGCTTGCCGGCTTCACGATAATTTGGCGCTTGATACTGTGGAAGTGTGACCATCTCTGTCTCCAATCCTGGTGGATCAATGTGTTGATCAGGAAACGGTGGTTTAGGAAATTTATGGTTTTTATGAGAAAGTTCGCTTTGTTTAGACATCATCTTTACCTCGCTTGCAACGAGTACAAAGATGCAAGGCATATGCCAGGACTTTTTTGTGGAGATTATTTGGATTGGCCTTGCATCAGGCGAATGAGATGACTTTTATAGACTTCGACACCCGGTTGATCGTAGGCGTTCACATCCAGAAAACCAGCACTGACGGCACACGCACACTCAAAAAAAGCGAGCAGCGCACCTAAATGATAAGCATCCACCTGCTCCATTCGAATTTGCAAGCAAGGCATCTCTTGAGATGTGTAAGCGGTAAAGGTTGCATCGGCAGCCATTAAATTCAAATCATGTAAAGTTAGAGATTTTTGGTCATGTGAATTTATGAGTTCGGTCGGAATTTGGAGTGGAGAATGAGAAGACTTCACTTTCTCTACATATAGAAAAGTCCCCAAAATATTGCGCTTTCCGTCTTGCAAATACTGACCAAGCGAGTGGAGATCAGTCGTCAGTCGAACGCCTACTGGCAAAAGCCCCTTACCTTGCTTGCCTTCTGACTCGCCAAAAAGCTGCTTCCACCATTCGACAATGTTGCCCAACTTAGGATTTCCGTAAAGCATGGCTTCACTAGCAAACCCCGCGTCGTGAGCCAAATAGCGCGCGATCGCATAATCAAAAATCGCAAGTTGTTGAGGGTAAGTTTCAAAATCTTGAAAAACTGCGTCCGCACCCATCAAAAGTTGCTTGGTATCCACCCCCAAAAAAGCCAAAGGTAAAAGTCCGACTGGAGTAAACACAGAAAATCGCCCGCCTACATCCGAAGGGATGGCAAAAGTTTTGTATCCTGCTTGGCGGCTTTTCTTTAGCAGCACACCTTTCTCTGGATCGGTCACGGCAAAGATTCGTTCGGCAGCAGCGTTGCCGTAGCGAGCCTGCATATATTTTTCAATATAATGCGTCGCAATGCTCGGTTCCAGCGTTGTTCCGGATTTACTAACGAGAACGACGAGTGGCTCATATTGGTCAAGGATCTCGAAAAAATCAGTAGTGTATTCTTCCGATAAATGGTGGCCGAGCATAAATAGTTTTTTTTGATTGGAATTCTTCAGATCCCCGACAAAGCTATGGGCCAGCGCATCATATATCCCGGCCGTCCCCAAGTAAGACCCACCGACACCCACAAGGACCACTGCATTATATTTATATTTAATCTGGCGCAACATTTCCTGAATATGAGCTTCTTGTTCGAATCCATGTTGTTTGGGATACTGAAACCAACCGGTCCATTCTTGACCTTCTATCGTTTTCGAAATCAATTTTTCGCCGATTGCGGCGGCTTGCGATCGAAGACTAATGATGCTCTCTTGCCAAGAGCCAGGCAGACCGGCCATGTTCAGGCTTAAGCCTTTCATGCAGGCATCTCTCCATTAAGGATATAACCTTTAAGCTGGGCGACGATCGTTTTCGTCGCTTGCACTTCGTAGATTCCGTAGTTTTGCGCCGTTTCAAAGTCAGTATTCAGTACCATGCACGTGCGGTAAATTTTGGAAATAATATCTTGCTGAGTGTGCGGGATTGCCAACTTGACGGTGACTAAGTTGGCTTCAAAAAACTTGTTGATAGCCTCTTTCACTTTGGGCACGGACTTATCGTCAAGTGCCGAAATAGTCAAACTATCCGGATACGCTTGGCGTAAAACTTTTCCTAAGAATCCTTCTTCGACTTTATCAATTTTGTTGAAGATCATCATGACCGGGATATGGTCTGCTTCAATACTTTTGAGAACGTCTTCAGTTGTTTCAATCTGCGCCCGATAATTGTCGCGGCTGATATCCACCACGTGCAAAAGTAGATCGGCCGAAAGCACTTCTTCTAGCGTAGAACGGAAACTCTGAACCAATCCATGCGGTAAATTCCGAATAAACCCGACCGTGTCGGTCAAAAGAACGCGAGGCTTGGTTCGTGGATCTAGGGTTTTGACTTTGGCATCCAAAGAGGCAAAGAGTTTGTCAGCTACGACAACTTCCGCATCGGTCAGTCGATTCATCAACGTTGACTTACCACTGTTCGTATATCCGACTAGTGCTACCGAAAGTTCTTTGGTACGCGACTTGCGTTGGGTTTGTCTATCACGCTTGATTTCATTTAGCTGACGTTTGAGTTTGATGATTTTTTCACGCGCTCGTCGTCTATCGACTTCGACTTGCTTCTCACCCATACCGCGGTTCAAACCACCACCCGATTGACGCTGAAAATGCGTCCACGCTCCGACCATTCGCGGCAAGAGATACTCTAGTCGAGCGATTTCAACCTGAGTTTTTGCTTCGCTGGTGCGAGCGTGTTGATGGAAAATTTCAAGAATGATTCCCGTTCGGTCCGTCACCTGACAGCCGAGCGTCTCTTCGATGTTACGAAGTTGTGGTGGCGAAAGTGCATGGTCGAATACAACAAGATTGGCGTTGCTTTCCGCAACGAGATTCTTTATTTCTTCAATTTTGCCTTCACCAAGGAGGCTTCGGGCGCTGTACTTTTTACGACGTTGTACGACTTTGCCAACCGTCTGCACGCGCAGCGTTGTGAGGAGAGCTTGAAGCTCTACCAAATCCTCTTCAATTTGACCTTGGCTTTCATCCGTCAAACCTACACCAACATTAATTGAACGCTTTTCATGCCATTCAATAAAATCTGTTGCGGCAATATTTTGTTGTTGGCTCATAGAAACGGCGCCTTAGTCGCCGGACTTATTTAGATAAAGATACTCATAAAGGTATGCCACCCCAAAACCTAAAATCAATCCGCCGATTGCGGAGTGAAATAGCAATCCAACGCCAAGTCCAATAATAAGACCGGCTTTTTTATAAGGACTTAAGGCGGTGATCCAATCTCTTATTTTTATAAGGAGTGTTTCGACATCCTTAATCCAATCGTTCGAAGCCATATTCAACATGTCCTACAAAGTTCTGACTGATAGTTTTCAGGTTAACAAATAACTCTAGCAGGGTCAAAAAGAAGTCACGATTTGAGGCGGAGGTGGTGGAATTCCCGGACTCTCCGTTCACCAGGAGATCCTTCGCTTCGCTCTGGATGACGGACAGGAGTTTCAGTGCGCCGAATCAAGATGCTCATAAAGAAGCGGATCCGCTACACCAATTAGCGGTGTCGTCTTGCCATATCGACGTATCGATCCTAAAAATAAGCCCAGTACACCTAAAAAGATGCCCAGTTCAATGATAGGAAAGTAGAAACCATCTACTTTGATGATTTCCGGCATAACGATCAGCATGTACACGCTCCACTGAGCCGCCAAAATACTCAAACAAAGAATGGGTGTATAAACTGGCGTCCATTTCGCCGCCTTTGGAATCAAAGCAAACATCGGAATCAGAAAATTAAAAATAGGGGCAATCAGCACAATGTATAGCCAAGGCGAATGCAGTCGATGGATAAAGTATTCTGTTTCTTCCGGGATATTACCAAACCAGTACGTTAAAACGTGCGCGTAAGTCGTATAGGCAAAAAAGATCGTAAATCCATAAAGCAACTTGCCAACATCATGAAACTGCTGCCTCTTATAAACTTGTCCTATTTGAGTGTTTCGCAGAGCAAAGAGCACCAGGAGTAACACCGCAAAGTGCGTCTGCATTGCGATTGCAAACAACCATCCACCCCACAATGTTGAGAACCAAGTGGGAGCTAGAGACATTAATAAGTCAAAACCCAGAAGTGAAAAGCAAAGTGAGTAAACGACAAGAATCGGCGCGCTCCAATAACGTGTCAGGTCACGGACCCGGCGACCTTCGGCCATTGCTTCCTTCAAATGACCATCGACGAATAACTTGTCGCGTTTTTTCACAAGACGCAATTGCCATTGCGAAAGCGCGGTGATCGCCGCAATCGCTCCGAGATCTCGCACAGCCATAAAATAAGGGCGCAACCACACGTCTTTTCCAGGAAAGTGATGCAACATTTCCGGATTGCGAATCCAGGGATAAAGATCACCGACAGGTTTAACTTTGAAGATGATGCAAAGCATATAGATAGCTAGAATCAAACCAGAAATCGGCAGAAAACTACCGAAAGCTTCATGGATCTTCTTGATAGGACGACCCCACGTCGCCCCGATAACATCTTGCATCGCTGCGAAAGCAACTCCAATAATGGCGATACCGTAAAAAAAGAATATATTAAAAAGAAGCGAACCTAAAACTCGAGCACTACTACCAGTCGACATAGCAACTAAAAAAGTAAGAGCTCCAATCAATATGCAAAAGATGATTCCCCCACGTAACGTCGGATTATCACCAAGAAAGTAACCGCTTCTTTTTGCAAAAATGTCTTGAACCGCGCTCATTCATTCGCCTTTGCTTGCAAAGTTCTTAAGTAATGGATGATCTGCCAACGCTCTTTCACAGTGGTACTGTGACGGTAGCCTGGCATGGTGCCGATACCAAAAGAAATTCGATGAAAATACCAACCATCCGCACGTCCTCTGACTTGGTCCAAAGTCAAATCTGGAGCTTTAGGATATGCGCTTGTTAAACTGCCATCACCTCTTGCACTCGGACCATGGCAAACGATACAAGTTATTTCGAAAACAGCTTTGCCTTCGGCCAAATTCTCTTCTGAAGCTGGCAATGGATTTTTGAGAACTTGTTCACTTTCTTCAGCTGTCTCAGGATAAAGAGTCGCGTTACGAGCGACACTTCCGGGTGGGGGGTCCAAAAAGTCTCTTTGCGCCTTTATGGCAGGACTATCAGCCATATCCGGCATGTACTGGATGCCCGTGTTTCTTTTGTTCAAATTGCAGTTCGTAAGGCTAAACCCTAAGAACATCAACATTAGTGTTTTGAGTATTCGCATCATGTTCCACTGATCTCACAAATTTCTTGCGCGCCTAGTTCTTTCAATAACTTTGCCTGGGAACTATTCGGACCAACGTTTGGCACGAAAATCCCGAAACGATCATCAGATAAACGATTATCCAATATTGTTGTCTTTGGATTTGGTATTTTGCACATGATAAGCATTCCCAAAATAGTCCCTAATCCGCCAAAAAGAATTGTCATTTCAAAACCGATCACGACAAAAGCTGGCAAAGAATAAATACCCGGGGTCTTACCGCCTGTTACTAGTGGCCAGTCCAAGTCGATCAACATACATAAGGCAAAACCAAAGAAGGTTCCGGTTAAGCCGCAAACCAATGTGAACCAACGCACGGGGCTGTAGCCGAATCCGCTGGCGTGCTCGACTTCATGATAAGAGGTTGGCGTGAACGTTTCATAACTTTCGACTTCTTGCGTCGAACGAAGATGTTCGATCGCGCTGCAAAAATGGTCCAAATACGTGTAAACAGCCAAAACACCCTGCGGCGCCGGTCCCGGCGGGGGATTTAATTTGGCCATTAGTTTTTTTAGCATCGTATATCCCTCTAGCGTACAAAACTCATTCGACAAATCACCTAAACGTGCTCTTCACCTTCGAGCGAACTATGCTGCAAAGCTTTTCGACCTTCAGGACTTAATGGCTTCGGCATAATCAACTTTAACTCTGACATCGAAATAAACGGGAAGAATCGACAGAACATGAGGAACCAGAACGTAAACCAACCAAAACTTCCTACGGTGATGCCGATCTCGATCCAAGATGGTTGGTAGTGCCCCCACGAACCCGGAACGAAGTCTTCGACCAGACTTGAAACGATAATATTGTATCGTTCGAACCACATACCCACGTTAATCAAAACGTTTATAATCATAGCGACCATAATATTGCGTCTAATCGACTTGTTCCAATAAAGCATCGGAAAAATGCAGTTACAAAAAACCATAATCCAGAAATAAAATGCGTAGGGACCAGCGGCGCGTTTTTGAAAAATCGCCCATTCGTAAACGTTGCCAGAATACCACGCGATAAAAAATTCAATAGCGTACGCGTAGGCGACGATTGTTGACGTAAGGAGAATAAGTCTATTGCAAGATTCGAGATGATCTTCCCGAATGAAACCTTCTAGGCGGAACATATGACGCACAGGGATAACCATCGTGTAAACCATCGCCATTCCGGAAAGAATCGCACCGGCCACAAAATATGGCGGGAAAATAGTCGTGTGCCAACCCGGCTGGAGTGACATCGCAAAGTCCCAAGATACGACACTGTGGACAGATAAAACGAGTGGCGTGGCTAATGCAGCCAACAGTCCGTAACCAGCTTCGTAGTGCCACCATTGTTTTGCCGTTCCACGCCAGCCAAATGATAAAAAGCCATAAACAAGCCGCTTGAAGCCCGTCGTGCGATCACGAATGCTCGCCAAATCCGGGACAAGACCCATGTACCAAAAGAGCAAAGAAATGGTTAAATATGTGTTGATCGCAAAGACGTCCCACATCAAAGGCGAACGGAAATTGATCCACACGTTATTTGAGTTTGTAAAAGGCGGCATCATCCAAAACAAGTCCCACACCCGACCCGCGTGAATCAACGGGAACAAGCCGGCCGTGATGACCGCAAAGATTGTCATCGCTTCCGCGCTTCGGTTCACGGTGTTACGCCACTTGGCGCGAAATAAGAATAAAATCGCTGAAATCAAAGTACCAGCGTGGCCAATACCGACCCAAAAGACAAAGTTCGTAATCTCAACGCCCCAGAATACTGGACTCGTCAAACCTGTTACACCCATACCTAAGGCAATTTGGATGCCCCAGCATGTTCCCCCTAGCAAAACGCCAAAAATAGAAATTGCCCAGGCGATATAGTAACTCGGGCGCGGGTTGCGCATGTTAATCAGAATACCTGGATTAACATCGGAAATTGTTTTGGTCCAAACAGGTTCACTCATAGGTTACGCAATCCTTAATTCCTAATTCGTTAACCATGGCTCTTAGGGGCGTGCGGATCTGAATGCTCGCCATCTTTAGAGTGGGTTTTATGTTCAAACTTCTGCGCGACAATCTGTTTAACGTAACTGACATTCGGAAGAGTCTTGATACCGTAATGTCCAATCTCCGGATCACCACCTAATGCAAGGTAAGACAAACTATCTTTACGCTTCTTACCGACGATGCTTTTCTCGTCAAGCAAGTTCCCAAAATCAATAGCGTCAGATGGACAGACCTGCTGACATGCCGTCTGCAACTCACCAATCGAGCCTGGTTTTGCGTCGGCAATTTTTTGACCCGTACCAATTAAATTGTGTTTGGCGTCACGAATACGCTGAACGCAAAAAGTACATTTTTCCATAATTCCGCGCGTACGAACGGTAACGTCCGGGTTCAGAGCGCGAGGATTGAGGGGGACATTCCACCGTTGCGTAAACCAATTGAAGCGGCGAACTTTATAAGGGCAAGCGTTTGCACAGTAACGGGTACCAACACATCGGTTGTAAGTTTGCGTATTAATGCCTTCATCATCATGAGTCGTAGCATAAACTGGACAAACCGCTTCGCACGGCGCATGGTTACAATGCTGACACATCATGGGCTGCAAAGTCACTTGCGGATTGTCGACTGGACCTTCAAAATAACGGTCCAACCGGATCCAATGCATTTCACGACCTTGCGTGATCATTTTGCGACCGACCTGCGGAATATTGTTTTCGACCGCACAAGCCACCATACAAGCCGAACATCCGCTACATTTGGTTAAGTCTATCGACATTCCCCAACGATAGTCGCCATTCGGTAATTTCGGATACAAATCTGGCGCTGTGTCCAAATCAACTTTCTTAGTAATGCTTTCAGAGGCTTCACCACGCGTTGCTTTTTTAACGATATCCGTGCGATTTCCAAGTTCCGCCGTTGGTTTTTGCATGTGAGCAATTCTGATGCGACGGCCGGTTTTTGATAGTGTTACGCCGATATTACTCGTGACAGGATATCCGATAACAGAATCCACACCACCACTGTAAGCCACTAGCGGATCCACGCCGACGTTGTCGCTTACGCGGTTTAACTTTAACTTGTGCCCATTTCCACGAGGAACGACAACGGTATCGCGATGCAGACCGGGAACGGGATACACACCCACATTAAACGGTTTGCCGCCATCCGCTTCAACCGTGACTTCATCATAAATTCTGAGGCCTAGACTTTTTGCAGTGTCGGGATGGATGGCAAGCCACGAATCCCATGCAATAGTCGTCATAGCATCGCCCACTTCTTGCAAAAGAGGTGTGTTTGCGCCGCGGCCATCTAATAATCGCGTATCAAGCGGTGATAGCAGACGTAGCCCCGAGGTTGGGGCGAGAATTTTTACACGACTACTCACATCCGTTCGGAGACCCGTAGATTTGGCCATGAGGTTTCCGTAAAAACCTTGTCGCTGAATGCTTTGGAAAAATAATTTGAAACTTAAGGCCGCTTCTTTAGAAGACTTGTGGAGTGCGCCCCACTGTTTTTGAATATAATCGTGGTAGCTTTTGAAAGGCATTGGTTTTTCGACGGTTGCCGCAATCCACAAAAGAACGTCTTCAGCTTGGCGACTGTCGGTCGTATTACGTACGGCTGGTTGACGCAAACTCCAAAATCCGTCGGCCGGTTGCTCATCGCCCCACGACTCTAAATAATGCGTGTTCGGCAATTTGTATGTTGCGAGTTCATCTGTTTCATTCGGTGAAGCCTGCATAGATACAATTGTTTTTATATTCTTGATGGAATCTGCAAAACCATAGCTAGCTGGCAACGTAAACGCCGGATTGCTATCAATGATAAAAAGAATATCTAAGTCTGGAGCCTCGGCTTTGAACTTCTGCAAACTATCGGAGCGAACCGGAGAACGCATCGCACCTTTAGAAACATGTAGGAAGCGGTCATAGGCACCAATCATAATATTAATATGGACTGCTAATAATTGTAGATTCGTGGCGTTTTGGTCAAAACTATCACCACTCCCGCAAATGACGACAGATGGTTCCGTCATCAACGAGGTCGCCAATGTCCGAATTTTTTCGCTTCCACCAGGAAGCATCTTATCAAGATCATTTAGCAAGGCATCATGAGCTACCAAAATATTTCTAGCTGCCGATGTTGCACTGCCGCCACCAAGTGAGCGAGGGCTACCGACCAATTCTTTTAAGAGAGCTAACGCAATGACAACTTCGGAGCCTGGGGCAATCACATGGCGATGATCAGCTTTGCCGCCGGTTGCCGTATAGTTCGACTCGAATTGTGTGAAAAGGCTTTGAGCAAAGGGTTTTTCCGCGTCAAATCCATGCGAAGCGGCAAAGAGTTTTGAGCTATAGACAGGATGCGTGCCGGTGTTTAAGAAATCCGTACCGATACCGACGACATTCCTCACGCCATTTAAGTCTAAGCGCGGAATGATGCTGCGTCCCATCGTCATATTATGCGCTTCAGCGATGGCCGCATAAAGGGTGTTGGCTTCATAAGTGTAAAGCTTCGCTGGCGATGATCCCATGCGAGTTAAGAACTCTTCAAAAAAACCGTGGCGATGGCCCGTACTACCGTTCGTAAAAATGCCAATTTTGGCTGTTTCTTTAACTTCGGCACCGAGTATTTCAAAAACTTCATCCCACTGTGCCGAATCGACGCGATTTCCGCGTTTCAACAAAGGGGCTTTGCGGCGATCAGGATGATATACCGTCTGAATGGCGGCCTGGCCTAAAGCACAAGTCGCACCACTGTTCATAGGATGTTGTTCGTGACCTTCGATTTTGCGAGGACGACCTTCACGGACTTTGACAATGACACCACACGCACTTGGGCATTCGCCACAAGTGGTTGCATAAAGTGCTGGAATACCCACCATTTGATCGGCTGGTTGCTCGACATAAGCAATCACTTTTTCTTCAGGGCGACGGACACAAGCGGCTGTGCCAACCAATGCAGTTGTACTGAAGAGTCGCATAAAGTCACGACGATCCACCTCTAGAGTGGGACCTTGCGCATCTATTTCGTCATCTTGAGGAAAATCATCTGGCTCGCCGTCAAGTTCGGAAAGCATTTTATAAAGATGACCTTTTTCGATTTTTTCGGTTGGCGCCTCTAACGGTCCACCATCCCGAATAAACACCTCTTTCCCAGAACTGTTTTGCTGAGAATCATGGTGATCAGTCATTTCGACAAGCTCCATTCATGTGACCATTAAGCGCGTCCATATCGCCCATTATTAGTAGTGACATGTAAAACATTTCTTTGGTGCGTCCTTAGCAGTGTGACAACGTAAACACCACCCCATTTGAAGTGGAGCGTGCTGGTAAACTTCTTCCATTTTTTCAACTGGGCCATGACACTCTTGGCAAGTCACACCAGCACGGACGTGGGGTTTATGCGAGAAACGAGCATAATCAGGCAAATCATGGACTTTGATCCATTCAATGGGTTCTTTTTTATTGAACTTTTCAGTGAGAAACTTAATCGGCTCGCGATCGGTCGCAGCCACTTTATGACAACCCATACATGTGTTCGTTGGAGGGATGCCGGCTGCTGGTCCATGACGAGCCGAAGCATGACAGTACTCGCATGGCATTTTCATTTTGCCAGCGTGAAGCTCATGACTAAAAGGTATGGGCTGCTTGGGCTGATAAGGGACTAACCAAGTCTGATCTACTGAGTCGCCAGGACTCCAGAACCACCAGTTTGTATTTGGCCAGTTTCTTTCCAGTTGCGCCTGCGCAATAGAAGAAAGCCCGCCCACTAAATAAAGCGAGGAGCAAGTGACCAGGATGAAACGCCGCACGAAAGATGAACTAGGCAAACAAACCGCTCCTAAAATATTCTTAAAATCCTTAAAAATATTGAACCGATCTCATTAATAGACCCAAAGAATTAACATAAAAAGGGGAAGCGGCCAAACAATTTTTCCCGTATTATTGAGGGGATAGTGTACACTTTGAAAGCACATCCTAACTTTATATGACAGAAAAACTATTCAAAATAAATTCGGACTACCAACCGCAAGGCGATCAACCGCAAGCGATACAGGGCCTCACGTCGGCATTACGCGCCGGATCAAACCACAACGTTTTGCTCGGTGTCACAGGGTCCGGAAAAACTTTTACGATGGCGCATGTTATTGCGCAGTTAAATAAACCCACCTTGCTTATTGCGCCCAATAAAACATTGGCCGCTCAGCTCTTTATGGAGATGAAAGAAATTTTTCCGGAAAATTCTGTGAATTTTTTCATTTCTTACTACGATTACTATCAGCCGGAAGCTTATCTTCCTTCAACTGACACTTTTATTGAAAAAGACTCGGCAATTAATGATGACATCGACAAAATGCGCCACGCGGCGACGATGTCTTTATTTGAAAGGCGCGATGTTATCATCGTTTCGAGTGTGAGCTGCATATATGGTCTGGGGTCACCTACCAGTTATAGCAGTTTAGCGATACCGATCGAAGCCGGACAGGAAATTGAGCGCAACGCCTTTCTTCGCAAACTCATCGACATCCAGTACACACGTAATGATGCTGCTCTCGAGCGAGGCTCGTTTCGAGTTCGAGGTGAAGTCGTCGATATTTTGCCATCGCATCAGAAAGACGATGCGATTCGCGTCGAGTTTTTTGGCGATGAAATTGAATCGATTCAGATGATTGACGTTATGACCGGGAAATCAAGCCAGAAAATACAGAAAGTCACGTTATATCCGAACAGTCATTATGTAACCGATGCGCGAGCCACCAAAGAAATCGTCAAAGATGTTTTGAAAGAACTGGGATGGCGATTACAGGAGTTTCGCGCGCAAAATAAATCAATCGAATTTCAACGCCTCGAAATGCGAACCATGCATGATATCGAGCTCCTCGAGCAGCTGGGGTTTTGTCCGGGCATAGAAAACTACTCGCGTTTTTTGACAGGCGTTGCCCCGGGCCATCCACCACCTACCCTTTTGGATTATTTCCCTAAAGATTATCTGACTATTATTGACGAGAGTCATATCACCGTTCCTCAAATCAATGGTATGTACCGAGGCGATCGGGCTCGCAAGACCGTACTCGTAGATTTTGGTTTTCGCTTACCGGCGGCTCTCGATAATCGGCCTTTGAATTTTACTGAGTTCGAAGAACGCACCCACCAAACAGTCTATGTTTCCGCAACTCCTCGTGAATACGAAGTCGAAAAATCAAAAGGTCATATCTACGAACAGATTATTCGGCCTACGGGTTTGATTGACCCACAAATTGAAGTTCGCCCAGCCAGACACCAAGTTGACGATCTTTACGCGGAACTCAAACGTCAAAAAGAGGCGGGTGGTCGAAGTATCATTACGACACTTACTAAAAAAATGGCGGAAGACTTAACGACGTATTTTAAAGAGCTGGAATTTAAGGTCAGCTATATCCACGCAGATATCGACAGCTTAGAACGCATGGAAATTTTGCGAGATTTACGCAAAGGTGAGATTGATATTGTGATCGGCATCAACCTTCTGCGCGAAGGAATCGATTTGCCAGAAGTCACGCTGGTTGCGGTGATGGACGCTGATAAAGAAGGTTTTTTGAGATCCAAAACCTCGCTGATTCAGATCGTCGGACGCGCAGCCCGAAATCAAGACGGACGAGTCATTTTTTATGCCGATCGCATGACGCCGTCCATGAGAGATTGTATCGACGAAACCGATCGTCGCCGCGCTATTCAAGTCGCCTACAATACCGAACATGGGATCACACCCACGACCATTAACAAAGGCATTGGCAAGGGGCTTCGTGAGATTTACGGCATCACCAAAGGTGATGAAAATTTACTGGATGACTTGAATGCTAGCCTGCTCAAAAAATACAAAGTCAAAAAGGGCGTCGATCTTGAGAAGGCCATCAAAAAACAAATCAAACTCATGAAAAAAGCGGCTGGAGAGTTGGATTTCGAAACCGCTGCTCAGATTAAAATCGAAATTAAAAAAATGCGCGAACTTCTATTGCAGTTTGCGGATTTGTAAGACTTATGAAAAATCTCGTCGAGAACTTACCTTCTAGTCCTGGCATTTATCTCTTTAAGAATGCTAAAGGGCAGATTATTTACATTGGCAAAGCCAAAGATTTGTCGAAGCGGATCAAATCTTACTTTAGGACTAATGTAGACAGTACAAAGACGCGAGCTTTGGTACGCAATATTGACGATTGGGAAGTTATCCTGACGAAAACGGAAGTCGAAGCGCTTATACTTGAACGAAACCTCATCAAACAGCACCAACCGCGCTATAATATTATGCTGCGCGACGATAAATCTTTTCCGCTTGTACGAATTGACTTTAATAGCCCATGGCCGCGTGTCTTTAAAGTTCGTCGGCGCGTGGATGACGGCGCGACTTATTTGGGCCCTTTCGTTAGTGAAGGTGATTTGTCTCGCCTGATGAAGGCAGCTTATCGAATTTTCCCGCTGATTCGATGCAGTGAACATGAGTTCAAGAACGCTCGGCGCCCGTGCAATTATTATCATATGAAAATGTGTCTTGGACCATGCAGTATCAAAGTGCCGCGCGATGACTATATGGAGATCGTAAAAAACGCCGCTCAGTTTCTTCAGGGCAAAAACAAAGACGTTGCTCGGGACATCGAAGCACAAATGTTACGCGCTTCCGAACGTGAAGATTATGACAATGCTGCCCTACTCCGTGATCAGCTCTTTGCATTGAAGAAAGCTATTGAACCACAACATGTTGAGTTTCGTAATATCGAAAGTGCCGACGCCATCGGAGTCATTTATGATGAAAGTTTGATATGCATTGATATTCTTAGTGTTCGAAAAGAGAAATTGGTCAGCAATCGCAAATACCACTTTGATCATGAAGGTCTTGACGATGAGATTGACGAACTGATTAGCCAACTCTTATTGCAGTTTTACGATCGACACGCTCCACCCGAGCAAATATTTTTGGAAGACGAACTCTCCAATACCGAAGAACTTGAAATCGCCCTGAGCCAGGGCATCGAGAGAAAGAAAACTCAATTGGTTTACCCCAAAAAAGGTCCGAAGCTGGGGTTGTTAGAAATCGCGCAAAAAAATGCTCACTATCATCTGCAGCAGCAAAAACTAAGGCAAAAAAAATCTCGCGCTGTATTGGAAGAAGTGCAGAAAGACCTAGGGCTTTTGCATTACCCTCAAGTTATAGAATGTATTGACATTTCAAACCTGCAAAGTGAAGCCATCGTCGCTTCTAAAGTCAGCTTTCTGGATGGACGGCCCAATCCGGCGCAGTATCGTCACTACAATATCAAAACTACCCAAGGCCAAGATGATTTTGGAAGTATCTACGAAGTCGTGAGTCGACGATTGAGACGCGGCGTCGAAGAAGATCAGCTACCTAACCTTTTAGTGATTGATGGAGGCAAAGGGCAGTTAAGTGCCGCGAAAAAAGCTCTGGATGAGTATCCAGGTTTGGATGTCGAGTTGGTTTCTTTGGCGAAGAAGCGTGTTTTGGAACCGGCCAAAAAAATGGGTGCGGACCCCTTACATGGTGACGAACGGATCTTTAAGACTGACTATTCGCGTCCCATTATTTTGCAGCCTGGATCCTCGGCGTTTCGCATTTTGACGCACTTGCGCGACGAGTCGCATCGCTTCGCACTGACGTTTCATCGCCAGAAACGGCAAAAGAAAGCTTTCGAATCCGAGCTCGATTTGATTCCGGGTATAGGTCCGAAAGTTCGAAAAAAACTTTTGGACAGCTTTGGTTCCGTCGAGAAAATGCAGCATGCCACCATTGAGCAGTTGAACGGCGTCAAAGGTGTCAGCTCAAAATTGGCCGAAACGATTCACGCCTGGTTTCGCACTGAAACAGAAGAAAAATCTATCTAAGAATATGGTGAATTTGCACTCGGAAATCCGTGGTTTTTTGAATCTCCATTTTTTGTTTTTTAAGCATAAGCCAAAATAGAAATTCTGTATTAAATACAGGCATTTATTCGTTATCACTGACTTTTTTTCGCTTGTTTCACTTTTCGGTTTCCCGAGCCGATAGCTTTGGAAACAACAATGGCGTCTATGGACAAGCTTAAGTACATCATTATTTTTCCCCTGATTTTTCTGGTCTCGGCACAGTTGGCCGTCGCACAGAAAAAAACCGTCAAAGATATTTTTATGCTCGATCGTGTCGCACTTGCACTGACGGGTATGCCCGCTTCTATGCAGGATAAAAAGGACTTTTCGGCAGGTCGAAAAAGGCTCGACGACTTACTTGAGCAGTACAAAAAGCATCCCAGATTTGAAATGAAAGTCGCTGAGTTTTGGAACGAAGTTCTCAAAATCGATAAGCCAATCGATATCATGGGAAGCTATTCTCAGCGCAAAACAACGGGCACTCCTGGTGGCAATTTTCGATATTTTCGTGCGATTTTAGCCGGTGGATCTCAGAGCTTTACTTCGTTGCACGCTCAGTATCATCCCTCGTGCAAGTCACCTGGCAATTCTTATTCTCCCCTATTTGTCATGAATATATTGAAGCCCCCATTAGAAGATAGGTTTACGGTAAATGGTAAAGAGTATTTGAATTCTCTTTATAACTGCGGGTGCCGCGGCAATATTGGTGTTGTTGGCAATGATTGCCCAAACTGCAACACAGTCGAAGTCAGTCCGTACTGGGCGCCGAATAAGAAAGTCAAAGTTTGTCGACTGATGATCGAAGACGAATACTGCGGCAAAAACCTGGAAAAATGTTTTCTTGGCAATGATGAAGGCGTGACTTTGTACATGCCCGAAGTGAATATTTACGACAACATTGCCTACGGCATGACGATGGAAGCAGGCATGTTGATCGCAAAGGTTGTATCAAACGACAGACCTTGGACAGATATTCTCACGACAGCGGATGGCGTCGTGAACGGACCGACTGCCTTCATGTTGAATCACAGCCGTGTGGGCCCGGAGTTCATTGAAAGCTTTATGCCAAATTCTACGGGGCGTGCCGCGTCTGTCTATCCTGAACGCAACACAAGCCCTATTTTTACAAAGGCCGATGCTAGCGCCGTAAACAAGTTTGATTTGGTCAAAGTCAACGATCTGGAAGCCGGCGTGCTGAAGACGGCCGCCTTTCATAAAATCACGAATGGACTACGCGCGAAGGCTAACCGGGCGCGTGAAAGCTTTCTCTGCAAATCCTATATTCCACCAGAAGAACCGCAGACAACCAGCGATGAAGTTGATCTCACAAAAAAGCCTTATTGCAGTCATTGCCACAAAACTTTGGATCCTTTATCCGATTTTTTCAAGAACTGGCCTGCTAACGATAACTTCAATTATATCGATGCCGCGGTCGCAACAGGAAGTTACGAAGGCGAAACGGAAGATGGAGTTGAAGGACTTGCGAAGTTGTTCACCAAACTGCCGGAATTTAACGAATGTGCTGTCAAACGGGCATTCGAGTTTGTCGTTCGCCGCCAGATGTCAGAAAAAGAAGCTAATAATATCCTCAATCCGTTGATCAGTACCTATCTCAATAACGACAAAAAAATCTGGCCTGTCATAAAACAAATTATTGAGTCGCCGGAGTTTATTGGATCGGGGCAAAACTGATGAAAAAAATAAACTTAGCAAGATTACCTTTGATATGTCTTACTTTCGTCTCTGTCGCGTTGGGAAGTTGCGAGCAGTCTATCTCGACCCGAAGCGCTGTCGATCTTGGTGAGCACGGAGTGTCTTTAGACACCGAAGATTCCTACTCACTTGGCCCGCAAACCCCTCCTATTTATATGGATGCGGATGCACTGAAGTTTAAGTTTCAAGAGTTATTTGGTTTATCGCACCCTCGCGGAGAAAAATGGACCGCTGACTTGGACAAACGAATCAATATTCCCTACCGCTATGAAGGTGAATACATCGAGATCGGACCCGAAACTTATTTTTCGCCCGAAGAGTCCAAAGCATTCGGAACCTACAAAGTTCATGCCGGTTTAATTTCGACGATTTCTCGAACACGCATTAACTTCAATCGCATGAAAATCTTCTCTCAAGGTTACATCAAATCTTTGCGCGCATTCTTAGCGGACGCCTGTGACACACGCGTCGTTCGTGACCGTCAAGCCATTCTTGACAAGAAAGAAACTTATATAATGCATGCCCATAAAATTCCAACTCCGACGGAAATCAATGAACTGATGGCGGAAATGTTTGGAATCCCGACCACCGATGGACTCATGGCTGGTGCCAGTGATTACAATAAGGTGTTTATCCAGGAACACGGCAACCTTATGAAAGAACTCAAAGGCAAAAAAGGTGACGAAGTTGAAAAAAACATCATCGAAAGTTTGTACAAAGTCCTGTGCATCTCTGTAGGTCAAGATCCACGCGTATTTTTAAGATGATCTCAATCAAGAAAGATGTGAACTATGTGTTCTAACCATAAAAAAGGCATAAAGAGAAGAGAGTTGATCGAACTCCTCGGACTAGGAACTGTCTCGCTCTATCTAGACCCCGTGGCCCTCGCACAGAGTGCACCTCCTGTCTCACGGAACAAATTTATGATTTATATCCATGCCGGATCCTGGGATGGACTTGCGTCTGGACTCATTCAACCTCATATGACGAACTCGGCAAGCGTCACATCAGCGGCAAAATGGTCAAAAGGCCTATTCGTGGCTCGTCAAGATGGCGGAAGTTTAAATCCCAATGTCAATGTTACTCACAATTCCGGTGATTTGTTCTTTAATAATTACACCAAAACACTTTTGCCCATCGCCAATCAAATGTGCTTCACCGTCGGGAATCCTCTTGCCTTAGGACACCCTACTGCAGCAGCTTTCCAAACGACAGGTGCAGATGAGCAAATTGGTCAGGCGTCTTGGATTTCTGGATTTGCCCATATGATGTCAGACGGCAATCAGCCTTCGATCATGGTCGGTAATCCATTTCATCGCGCTCTCCAAATGTCGGCTACCACTCCCAATGTCGCTATCGTCGAAGCAGCAAGTGTCGCGGGTTTTCGCGATGCTTTTCAAGATCAGCTTTCGGTTCCGCGAACAGACTATGCCAAGAGCTTTTGGGATGTTTCAAAACAGATTATTGATGACAGTACCTACAATTTTGCTTTCAGTAAAAGCTTCAGTCAAAACTACAAACTTTTCCTGAATAATTTGGTGGAAGGTGCGAACAACACCGGAGCCATCCATCAAAGCATTGGCGCTATGCTCAATCGCACCGAGATTAACCGAGTTATCGACACGGAAATTACCGCTGCCAATGACGGAGAAGGTGTTAAACAATTTCACTTCGGCGGCCTTACCGACGCCCTACAGTTGGCAGGCGTTCTTGCCAAGTCGGGTCTCGCCAAAGCAATGTCTATCGGGTTGCATGGTGATGATTGGCATTTTGGCTACCAAGAGAAAAATATGGGTTCAACGATTGGCACGGCTCGTCGTGGCGCCGATATGTTTGTCCAGTTGCGATTGTTTTGGCAATGGATACAGAGCCAGAATCTGCAAGATGACGTCATGGTCGTGATCAGCCACGACTTTACGCGCACGCCTTACAATACCTCTCTTGCCACAGCTCCGCAGTCGGTTATGTTTAACAATCAACCCATAAGTATGACTGTGCCTGGAACGGATCATCACGCGGCCATGAGTATGATTTTTATCAATGGAAAAGTTCCGCCTGCCAGCAAAATCGGGGGTATTGGCGACAATTACACCGCTTTACCCACTGCCGATCTCAAAGGCCTTCCTGTTGCTGGTAAGGCCTATACGTCTAGCCAGCTCGTCGGAACAATGTTGCTGCGATGTTTTGGCGAAATTTTTAAGGAAGAGCGAGAAATGCGGCGCATCTGGCCACGAATGGGAACATTAATCGATTACGCACTCAAATAGTCGAGTTTCAGGTACACATAACTAAATTAGTTTCGGGGACACATAACTAAATTGTATAAATAAAAATCCCGAAGTCTAATGACTTCGGGATTTTTATTTATACAATTTAGTTATGTGTCCCCGAAA
>JBGSKV010000117.1:0-155332 GCA_041740975.1 Oligoflexales bacterium
CCGCGATGCATGCCTTCGGCAGGCACGGAGCACATTTTAATCTGAGCTTGATTGGTTTCCGGATGAAAGCTTAAGGCCGCCAAGCAAAACTTAGTCGTACCAAGATCCAAAGCAAACATCTGCTGTCTAGCCAATTCGCAAACTCCTTTTGCTTATGCTATTACATTTTTCGTTTTACGAACGCTTTGTCATTATAGTCTAATTCAATTCTGGCAGCCTGGCTCCCACTTTTTTGTAGGTTCAAAGTGAGTTTTTTGAGTCTTGCAAACTTCTTTCGGTAGTTCTTAAAACCCAAAAAAACTTCAAGCCCATCTGGCTCTAGTGTTAACTCGTATCCACGAAATTTTTCAAATTTGATTTGGGCGACGGTATGGCCAGAACGGCGCGCTTCATCGAGGACCTCGATGGCGGTCGTAATGTTGCCAAACTCTTCGTGAGAAAGGCGTACAGTGCCATCGCGCTTCATAGCCAGGCCTTTTGGACTAACTTCAAAAATTCCGACTAAGTACGGCAATTTTGGATGATTAGCCCGATCGGCGAAGCCATAAACGGCTCCACTCTCAGAAACGTAGCGTGGAGGCGTTGCGTCGATCAACATGATGGGTGAGCGTAAGGCGACACTTATAATGACGTGTTCAGGTCCAACTTGGAGAAAATGCACGCGTTCAAATGAAAACTGCTTTTGCGTTTTTTCGGCTAAGCCTTTCAAAGTCAGTTTAGAATCCGTCTGCCACCATTTCTGAATATGAAAGTTAAGACTTTTGATTAAGTCTCCGCTGATTTTTTCTCGCGTTTCAATATTGAATTCGATATCTAGCTGTGGTCGTTTGACAGCTGTTTTCTCGACGGTTTTTGGTGAAAATGAGATGGCCGAGATAGCGATAGTTGCAAACAAAGCGGCGGCTCCCATCCATACAAATTTCTTTTTGCTGGTGGATTCGCGACGCTTTTGGGGAGCTTGTTTGAGAAGTACACTTTTATGACTACGTCGCACTTTGGCAGCTCCTGCTGCCAAAAACTTATTTGGCAGGTATAAATCGTCGGGCAAGAGAACTCACATCGCCAGCCCCAACGGTTAAGAGAATGGTCCTATCAGATATATTGTCAGCTATTTTGATCGCATTTTCAAAACTTTCCGCAAAAACCGCGTCCGTCTCGCTCTCCTGGCCAATCCTGGCAACAAAAGCTTCAGGATCAAAGTCCTTATCTATGGGTTCACCCGCGGCAAACGGCGTCAGCACACAAACTTTGTTGGCGCCCAAAAAAGATTTGCAGAACTCAGGATAGAGAGTTTTCAGTCGTGAGTATCGGTGGGGCTGAAAGAAGACCACAACAGGCCAGTCTGGCCAAGACTCTCGCACGCCATTGATCGCCGCTTGAATTTTTCCAGGATTGTGCGCGTAGTCGTCAATGATTTTCAATTTCTCCGAGTCGTGCAAAACATCCATGCGGCGCACGACGCCTTTGAATTGATCGAGGCCCTCCGTTACTTGCGCCGGGCCTATCTCCAAAAAATGCGCCGCTGCGTAACAGGCCAGTGCGTTCTGCAGATTATGCTTACCTATGACGGGAACTGATCCGGAGACGCGCTTTTTCACGACGATAATATCGAAGTACATGCGGCCGCCTTTCACCGAATAACTCAAAGCGCGGACGTCACATCCAATAGTAAAACCATAAGTTATTTTTGGACCGGTGTATGCTTGTCCTAAAGTTCGACAGTACTCATCATCCCAACCAATCAAGGCAATACCGTCTTTTTGGGTGTTATTAAGGTATTTTGCAAACGTCGCACAGAGGTTTTCAGTGCTGCCAAAATACTCCATGTGGTCTTTGGCAATATTGTTTATGACGCTGATGTAGGACGAGTACTTTGTAAAACTTCCATCACTTTCGTCCGCTTCCGCAACTAAATATTCGGCATTCTTATCGACATTTTCATAACTATTTTTCAGTGTTCCGCCAACAACCGCGGCGCTAGGATGGCCGGTATGATTTAAAAAGCAAGTCAACATGGCCGCTGTCGTCGTTTTTCCATGGGTGCCAGCAATCGTGATGGCGGGAGTTTGCCGAAGAAAGTAATCCAAAAGATCCGATCGATGCATCAGTGGAATGTTTTGACGCATTGCATAAAGGATTTCTTTATTATCCATAGATATGGCGGTCGAGTAAATCACGGCCTTGCAGTTTTTCAAATTTTCGGGATTATGATCAGAGAAAATCTGGATAGATTGGGAAAGCGGCTTTTTATTTTGAGCAGCACCAATATCACTGCCTTGTACAATAAAGCCTTGGCTAACAGCGTATTCGGCCAGCGCTCTCATTCCAACCCCGAGGATGCCGACGAAGTGAAGCGGAGAGCTAAGTTTTTGAGTCATTGTTATTCTACCAGCTTTAAGTCCCGAGGCTTCGCCAGCTTAATTAATATTCCAATCGCTATCAAGAAAACAATAAGTGAGCTACGACCGCTACTTAGGAAGGGTAATGGTATGCCTTTCGTAGGCAGCATGCCCATCGTCACCCCAATATTGATAAGCGCTTGAAACGCGATCAAACTTGTTAATCCTACGGCTAAGAGTTTGTCGTAATCACGCTGCTGTCTCATGGATACTCTAAAACACATGAAGATGAGATAAGCAAATAACGCACAGATCAAAAGTACTCCCAGTAGGCCCAATTCTTCGCCAACAACCGGTAAAATAAAATCTGTGTGGGCTTCCGGAAGAAAAAATAACTTTTGTTTGGATTCGCCTAAGCCCACGCCTAAAAGCCCGCCATTATGAAAGGCGAGATAACTTTGAATAATTTGAAATCCACCTTCTCGGGCGTTTGACCACGGGTCTAAAAAGCTGACGAGGCGCTTGACCCGGTACGGCTCGACAGCCACGGCAACGCCAAGTGCCAAGACACCTAGGCCACCCAAAGCTGCAAAAAACCTCTTCGGCATGCCCGCCACAAAAAGCATGATCATGGTTGTAGAAGCAATTAGAAAAGTTGTACCTAGATCAGGTTGCAACATAATCAAACCACAGAAAGCCATCAGCACGATAAGGTTTGGGAAAATGCCTGACCAAAAATTTCGAATATTAAAATGAACTCGACTCATGTTTTTGGCCAGAAAAATAACGACAGCAAACTTTGCTATTTCGGAGGGCTGAAATGCAAAACCACCTAAATTCAGCCAGCGAATGGCCCCATTGCGCTCGACACCAAAGGCGGGAACCATAACCAACGCGAGAAAAACAAGGTTAACAAAGAGGATCGGCAAAGTCATTTTTTCAAGCAGTCTTAATGGTAGTTTCTGGATGACCACGATGGCGACGAGACCAATGGCAATGCCCATGGCTTGGCGTTTAAGAAAGATGTAGGGATCGTCAAATTTCTGCGCTGCCGAAATCGATGATGAGGCGTATATAATGAGAAGCCCGAGTGCTGTTAGAAATAGTGAAACACATAGTATGTAGACGGCTTCATTAGGCGGTTTATAGTCAGCAGACTTATTCATGTGACCTGCATCCATGCGGGTTGATTTATCAGTCCAGGGATGCTGCTATTCTAGCACGAAAAAAATCACCTCTGTCGGCGAAATTTCTGAACTCATCGAAGCTCGATCCGCCAGGCGAAAAGAGGAGTGGCTGCGGGTTCCGGCGGAGTTTGGGCAGTACGTCGTCCAGCAAATCATTTAAATTTGCAAAACTGGTCAAAGGATACTGATTTGACAAGGCCTCTTCGAGTTTCTTGTGACTTTCACCAAAAGTATAAATATGTGCGATGTCCTTTCGCAATTTTACGTCCAAGTTCTGCAGCAAACTGAAGTCATTGTTTTTCAGTCGGCCTCCCAAAAGTAAAACAAAGGGACGAGCGTTTACATTTTGAATAGCATATAGAGTCGATTCAAAGTTTGTTGCTTTCGAATCATTCCAAACGGGTTTCGACTTTATCGCTCCCAAAAGTTCGATGCGATGGGCGAGGCCTTTAAAGGTAAGGATAGCTGACCTTGCTTTTTCGCGCGTGCACTTCGTTGCTATCTCCAAGACTTTTGCTGCGAAGTCTGCGTTTGAGCCAGAAGAAAGTGACTCAACGTTCAAATCGGGCGGCGTCGAAAAATGCAGGTTTTTAGCAGTTTTAAGAACATCTGCCCCCACCACTGCATGTCCCGATTCTTTGACAAAATCCAAGACTTTCCATTTGGCTTGAAAATAGGAAACGTGTGATCCATGCCATGCGTCGTGGTCCGCTGAAAAATTTGTAAATACCACACACGAAAGAGGATGTTTGTGTAAATAGTGCAGCTGGTAAGAGGAGAGTTCCAAAACAATAAAGTCAGCCGACTCCCCTTTTGCGGTGTACTCTGCAAGAGGAGTACCGATATTGCCCGCCATCATGACGGAATGTCCAAGTTCCCTAAGGCCATGTGTGATCATCGCTGTCGTCGTAGACTTGCCATTCGTTCCCGTAATGGCGATCACAGGTTTTTTGTTTTCTTTCAAAGCAAGATCAAGTTCTGTGTATAACGGGATTTTTTCTTCTATCGCCTTTACGACGATGGGATGAGACGGTGAAATACCGGGGCTGACAATCACTTCATCATAGTTTTGCCGATTGAGGCTTTTGATGTCTGGATTTTTGGATGAATGTTCGGGACTATCATCCCAGATGGAAAATGATTTTTTCCGCGCCAATAAAAGCTTTTCCGCGCCATGGCCGGACACGCCGTAACCTAAAATGAGGCTTTGCTTTGCCATATCTAACGAATTTTTAAACTAAGTAAGCCAACCATTGCCAAAATAACGGAAATAATCCAAAAGCGCACAATGACTTTTGGCTCCGGCCATCCTTTCAGTTCGAAATGATGATGGATCGGCGCCATGCGAAAGACTCTTTTGCCAGTCATCTTAAATGAGAACACTTGAGTGATAACAGAAAGTGCTTCGAGGACAAAAATCCCGCCAATGATCACAAGGAGTACCTCGTGTTTGGTGAAAACAGCCATGGCCCCTAAGGCGCCACCTAATGGTAGTGAACCCACATCACCCATAAAAACCTGTGCGGGATAAGTGTTGTACCAAAGAAAGCCAAGCCCTGCGCCGACCAAGCAGGCAGCAAAAATACTGAGTTCACCGGTGCCCGCAATGTACGGATAATTCAAATACTGCGCAATAATCGTATTGCCAGTCACGTAAGCGAGGACGGCAAAACAGGCTGCATTGATCATAACAGGCCCAATGGCGAGGCCATCCAAACCGTCCGTCAAATTCACCGCGTTACTTGCCCCTACAATGACGAGCATGCCAAAGGGGATATAAAGTAATCCAATATCCAACTGAAAGTTTTTTAGAAAAGGAAAGAAGACTTGCGTTTGTTGGCCACCATACACGTAGTCATAAGTCACGACGCCGCCCGCGATAATGAATTGCCAAAAGAGCTTCTTTTTGCCGGATAATCCGGCCGTATTTTTTTTGGAGATTTTTAAGTAGTCATCCATGAAGCCGATCAAGGCATATCCGCAGGTAACAATCGTGACCAGCCACAAATACCGATTGGTCCAATCCATCCAAAGAAGTGCGGGGAGCAAACACGAGAAAATGATAAGTCCGCCACCCATCGTGGGGGTGCCGGCTTTGGAGAAATGACTCTTGGGACCATCATCTCGAACCTGTTGACCAAGTTGACGACTTTTCAAAGTGCGAATAAACCAAGGCGATAACAAGAAACTTAGGAAAAGTGCGCTCAAAAGCCCAATGCCGGCGCGAAAAGTAATGTAGCGCGTGACATTTAGAAAAGTGACTTTATCGGCTAGGTCGTAGAAAAGGTGGTAAAGCAATTTGTGTCACAGTCCTTTTTCCAAGTGGGTGACCAGCTTATGAAGTCCGGTACCGAATGAAGCTTTAATATATACTAATGGGTTGTGAGAAGAGGATAAAGGTATATTCCTCCCGAGCAAATCTTCGACTTTGGCAAAGTGAGTGAAAAGTTTTGGATCAACACCCGAATCGACAGCTCCGCGAATGAATTGCTCACTCTCTTTGCCGACAACCCAAACGAATGATAATGAGCTGATTTTACTGATATTTTTTCCAATTTGGTAATGGGCTTGTTGGCTTTCACTTCCAAGCTCTAGCATATCGCCAATAATCAGGCCCTTGCTGCTACCGTGAAAAAACTTCTGAACACTTTCTAAGCCAGCATTCATACTTTCAGGATTGGCGTTGTACGCGTCATCAATCATTAAAAAATTCTTCAGTTGAACTGGACGAAATCGTCCTCTTGGTGCTCGAAATTCGCGAAGGCCTTTTTGCATTTTCTCCACCGAAATTCCGCAAGCCAACGCGATCGCACAGGCAGCGGCAGCATTTATGGGCGTCGACGCACTTAAACTAGCCATGCAGAAATCAGCGATCTTCCCCTCTATTTCAAGAGAAAAAATCATATTTTCACTATCGAGTTTTGGGCTGCCTACCACGCGAACGTGAGCCCCCTCCCCCGTTCCAAAGCTTATCAATTTTTTTCCGGTTTTTTTTGCTTCATTCACGAGATCATTCTGGTCTTGAAAAACAACGAGCGTCGCTTGAGCGGGGCTATGGTGAAACATTTCTGACTTTGTTCTGAAAAGTATGTCTCTGCCGCCAAACTCACCGACATGGGAGCTACCCACATTTAAAACGGCGGCTACATTTGGCTCAGCCATTTCGGCCAAAAACCGAATGTCTCCCGCGTGCCGGGCGCCCATTTCAATAACCGCGTATTGGTGCGATGAGTTAAGCTGCAGCAAATTCAAAGGGACGCCAATTTCATTGTTAAAGCTACTCTGCGAAACAAGACTTTCACCTGACGCAGTGACAATGCAGCCCAGGAAATTCTTGGCAGTTGTTTTGCCTACCGAGCCAGTGATGGCGGCGATCTTTGTATGTTTGAGTTGGCGTCGCCAGCCGTGCGCGATAGCCTGCAACGCTTTCAGAGTATCTTTAACGGGAAGTCCCAGAGCCAAATTCTTAGGAGTTTCACTGGGGAAATGCTGAGGCATATAAAGAAATCCGGCCGCACCGAGCTTTATCGTTTGCCGGATAAACAAATGACCATCAAACTTTTCGCCGCGAATCGGTACAAACCATTGGCCTGGCTTAATCGTTCGACTGTCCGTGTGAAAGTCACTGGGCATGGGTATATCAACATCTGGAAAGACTTGCTGCGGATCGAAGAGAACATCTTCCAGCCATTCACGATAGTGATCCCAGGTGACAAACATAGTTTAAGTCCTTTTTCTCAGCGCTATGGCTGCAACAAGTCGGTCGTCGAAGTCATAGTGCTTTGTACCGATAATTTGATAGGTTTCATGCCCCTTACCAGCAATGACGACAGTATCTCCCGGTCTAGCTTTTAGGATGGCATACTCAATAGCCTGATGTCTGTCGATTTCCACATGAACATTTTTCTGTGGCAAATTCAAATCTCGGCAAACATCATCAATAATGGCTTGCGGATCTTCATGGCGTGGATTGTCAGATGTCACGACCACTTCGTCGGCTCCCTCAACCGCGATTTTTCCCATCAAAGGTCGCTTGCCTTTGTCACGATCGCCGCCACACCCCATGACGACCCATAGTTTCGCATGGCCATGAATAGCGGGTCGCAGTCCATGCAAACATTTTTCTAATGCGTCAGGCTTGTGAGAGTAATCGACGATGACGTCGATGTCTTGAACGCCCGACACAGAAACCTTTTCAAGGCGTCCGGGAACAGGCGATAGAGTGTCGGCGTTCCACTGAATATGAGACATAAAATCTGGGGCGACAAAATCAGCGGCGATAAGTGCAGCGGCAAAATTCAGCGCACCGGTTTGGTTGATGTAGGGAATATCCAAAACACGGTCCTCGCCGAGTCCGCTTATCTTGACTTTGGCGCCTGTGGGCGTCGATCCCATGGGTGAAATCAAGACATGGTTTTCAAGATGCGGATTTTCTTCGACGCCGTAACTCCAACGATCACGTTTTGGGATTTTTTCGACTTGAGAAATCAAATCCTGATGAACGACGAACCGGGCATTTTCCTGCGCATATTCGCTAAAAAGTTTGAGTTTAGTGTTTAGGTACTCTTCCATACTGGTATGAAAATCCAAATGATCCCGAGAAAAACTCGTAAATACACACACATCAAATAGCATTGGTTCCAGTTTATACTGCGCAAGGGCGTGCGAAGATACTTCCATAACTACGGTTTGTACTTGGTGTTCTTCGTGGGCTTCGGCAATGATTTGATAAAATTCATCGGGATCTGGCGTAGTGTGAGTCGTGGGAAGCATTTCGCGCCCAACTCTGGCTCCCAGTGTTCCTACACTTAAACTACGATGTCCACAGGCTGTCAGAATGTCGGCAATGGTATGACAAACGCTCGTTTTGCCACTTGTGCCGGTGATGCCAATATAGCGAAGCTTGCGCGCGTCTATTCGCCACCCTTCTGCGGCAATCACCGCCCACGCCGCCCGCCCATTTTTCACTTGGATATAAGAAGAATCGAAGTCGTCTTTAGGTTTTTCCTCGCAAACCACAAAACTACATGAGGACTTCAAGGCCTGAGGAATGTAGCGATGTAGATTTTGGCTAACACCGGCATAGGCCACGTAAATAAAGTCAGGCAACAGTTTGCGAGTGTCGGCCACGATGCCTTTGGCGGTCGGAGGCTCCGAATCACATCGACTCGTCAAGAAAAGTTCATGCTTTTTGAGAGCGATGACAGCTTGTTCAAAACTAATTTCAAATCTTGGTTGGGCGTTTTTGCGAGTCACCGATAATGGCCTGTGGTTCTGTGGGTTTCACATTCAAGTAATTCAAAGTTTTCTCGGCTATTTCTTTAAATACTGGCGCAGCCCATAATGTGCCAAAGTAAGGTCTTTTGGAAGGTTCGTCTACGTAAACATATACCACAATATAGGGATCATCGGCCGGCGCAAAACCCGCGAAACTCGCGATGCGCATGGTTTCTGAGTATTTTTTCAAAATGGGGTCCACTTTCTGCGACGTGCCAGTTTTACCGCCTGCTGAAAAATGCTGCGGCCGACCGTTTTGTACAGACTGTTCGACAACTTCTTTTAAGGCGCCGCGCACCTCGCGGGCAATTTCAGGAGAGATCACCTGACCTGATTCTTTCGGAGATAAACTCTTCAGTAAAAGTCCGTCTGAACTTTCAATGCGATCGATGATCTGCGGATGAAAAATCTTACCGCCATTAGCGAGAGCACCGAAGGCTCGTACTATTTCAAGTCCCGTTGCGGTGATGCCTTGCCCAAAGGAAACGTTGGCAAATCGTATGGGACGCCAGTGCTTCCAATCGCTAATGCGACCTCTGGCCTCGCCCGGAAATCCAGTGATGAAAGGCTTTGAAGGGCTAAAACCAAATCTCAGAAAGGTATCGTAAAGCCCTTCTGGACCTAGCTTCGAGGCAATTTTGTATGTACAGACGTTGCTGGATTTGACGAGAACTTGTTCCGTGCTGAGATATTTGTTTGGTTTCACATCGTGTATCGTTGTGCGACCTATTTTCAGTTTTCCCATTTCGCAGTCGTGAAGTGACGACATGGCCGTCAGTTTCTTTTCCAGCGCTTCGGCAACAACGAAAGGTTTCATGACGGAGCCTGGTTCAAAAACATCCATAAAGGCCCGGTTTTTTGCATTCGTGAGTTTTATGTTTTCTGTGGCATTGGGATTGTAAGTCGGATAGTTCGCCACTGCCAGAATACGTCCGGTATGGGGATCCGAAACAATGGCGTAACCGGCTTTTGCAGCGGCGCGTTTCACACCGTCTTCTAAAGCACTCTCGGTGATTTGCTGGATTGCACTATCAATTGTCAAATGCAAGTTATTGCCAGTTTTTTGCGGCTCGACCCCATCGCCATTCAAATAAATCGTATGGCCACGCGCGTCTTTCGACGGTGTGATCTGAATGCTTTCGCCTTTCAAGTCACGATTGTACTGGCGCTCAAGTCCCATGGCGCCGTTGTCTTCTGATCCCACAAAACCGAGTAAGGGCGCAGCAAGGGAACCGTTCGGATACGAGCGTGAGGGTTCCATAATTTGGTACAGTCCGCGAATCTCCAAATCCAGAGCTTTTTTGGCAACGGTCGAATTTGTTTTTCTAAGGAAATATGCGAAGTAGCTTTTTTTATGCGAAAGTTCGCGAATCTTACTGGTGGGAATGCCGGTGATTTTTGCGAGCTTATGCAGTTGGCGACTGTCAGGTTTGAAAACGTGCGGGTTGACGCAAAGAGTCGGCAGGCGAATACTTATCGCCAAAGCTTCGCCACGCCGATCGTAGATCGAACCACGGTAAGGCGATAGTTTGAGCGGCTTGTAGTATTGATTGTCCGCCATATTATCTAGGCTTTTACTGGCGTTGGGCATCAAATGAATAAAAACGGCTCGCGCCGACAAAATCATAAAACCGCTCAAACAGAGCCACAAAATGACATACATGCGAAGATTTTGAATGCGTGAAACCACGTTACCTCTTTGGTTTGGCGTGCTGAAGCGTGTCAGGAGCCAGGGAGCTGGCGACTTTCAAACGTTGCGGGGTGGTGATTTTGGCTAGTTGCAGCTGCAGCTCGCTTTTTTCTTCCAAAAGCAAGGCTTCTTGCTTTTTCAGGTCGCCAAGTTCGTAGCCGATCATGGTTGTTTGGATGCGGATATGCACGCGCGAAAAGGCCATCGCTAAAGCTATGATGAAAATGGTCGTTGCCAGGTTTGGCAAAGTCACTTTGGGCCGCACTCTATTCTCCAAAAGGCTATTCTTAGAATAATTCTAGCACTTTTGGGTTTTTAGCGACACTTCGGGCAACAAAGACTTGTCCAGATCGGATTTGATGCTTTCAAAGTGAATTTTGCTACAATAAATGCATCGCAGTTCTAAATGTTAAGGGAAAAATCGGTGATATGTCCTCACTGCAAAAAGCAGCCCGTAACTTGGCCAGAGGCTTTTTTTACGGCTGAAATGTACATACTTCACTGGCAAGAAAATCTTTTTATATGTCATGCCTGCGAAAAACCTTTGAAATCTACCTGGATTTCAAACGCTATTTTTTTGGTGTTGTACGGTGGATCTGGGTTGATTGCTTCTTACTGGATGATTTCGCAAGGATGCACTCTGGGAAAGAAGGGACCTTTACTCTGCCAGCTCATTTTGGGATTCTCTTTTTTTATTTTGTTTCCTCCCTGCGGCTTTGTCGGCAACTTATTGGGGGGCTGGAGAATCGCGGTCAAACGAAAACCTAAGCCACGTGTTGTCGACAATTATCCCCGCCGTTTTGTAGCGGACATGAAAGTCAGCAACGCTCTCATTGCGATAGGTTTTTTGATTTTATGTGTTTGGTCCTGGCTGCTCCAAAGTCGGCACGCAGCGTTCGTATGTGGTTTGTCCGCATTTTCCTTAGCATGGGCTGCGATTGCTTCGCAGTGGCCATCGTTTGCCTCGTATAGTTCTCTCAACTACTTGCTCCGTAAAACACACATCGGAGAACTAAGATTCATGGCTATGCCAATAATCTTGGCGTTGTTATGGATTTATCTACGCAAAGCTCTCTTTATTACTAATATTCCAATCACTATTGATCAGTTGTTTTTCGGTTTGGTTGGAATACATTTGCTTTTGGTTCTACATGCAATCTACAAACGTCAACTAACGCGAAAATCTTAAGATATCCTACGAAATGTGGGGACAGTCAGGGGACTGTCCCCATTAACCCATTAAATTTTTTCAATGACTCGCAATTTCGCGCTGCGAGAACGAACGTTTTCAGCGATTTCTTCCTCAGTGGGTATCAATGGGAAGGGCTTAATGATTTTGCCGACTGCAGTTGATTCTTGTGAATGTGGAAGGTGACGCAGCAAGAAAGTATCTTTCTCCACCTTCCCTGCTAACTTTTGAAAACTTTGTTTGATAATCCGATCTTCCAACGAATGAAAACTGATCAAACCCAAACGGCCACCTGGTTTCAAAAGTTCAAATCCATCTTCGACTAATGTCTTCAGCTCCCCGCATTCATCATTCACAGCCACGCGAAGCGCCTGAAACACTCTCGTGGCTGGATGTTTGCGGCTATTGTGCGGCCAATGTTTTGTGACCAAATTGGCAAGTTGCGTCGTTGTTTGAAACGGAGTGGCTTCGCGGTCTGTCACGATGGAACCCGCAATGGCCCAGGCTTTGGGTTCTTCACCCCAGGTTTTGAAAATATGGGCAAGCTCCTCGCGGCTGAGATTGTTGCAAAGGTCGGCGGCGGTTTTGATTTTGGGATTGTTCTGGTCCATTCGCATATCCAGGGGGCCATCTTGGCGAAAGGAAAATCCCCTCTTCCCGTCATCGATATGGACGGAGGAGACGCCAAGGTCGGCGCAAATCGCATCGACTTTTCCAACCAAGCCGAGGCCTCTGACGATGTACTTCAACTGCGAAAAAGGAGCGTGAATAAGCTCAATTTGAGGTGATGACAAGGCAAAAGTTGCCTGCGCATTCTGTATAGCCGCATAGTCACGGTCGATTCCGATGACTTTTCCAGTTGTATAGACAGCCTGAACGAGGCGCTGCGTATGACCTCCACCGCCCATCGTGCAATCGATGGCAACAGAACCCTCTTTCAGGTTCAAAGCCTGAATAAGCTCATCCAAAAGTACCGTATTGTGCTTATACACGTTCATAAATATTCTTTTACGAATCTCAGTGGCTTGTTCTGCGAAGCTTTAGCGAAGCAGAATGACGGTGCTTTACTTTAATAAGTGACGTTGATCCGCAGAGGCGAAAAACATGGCGACAAATACGGCAAGCACAGCCATCATGGCTGGGTAACCCGTTCCGGTCACAAATGCAAGGGCTGCAAGGGTTGGCAGGGATAATACTGGAATTAAGAAAGCCCGGCCGAGGTTAAAAACACTCAAAACCCAGCCAGTCATGGTAGCGAGCAAAAGAAAGCCAAAGGCTTGTTGGTTAAGCTTTATAAGCTCAAGTTCAGTTAGCCAGTAGCGGAACTCTGATGTTTTTAGCAAAGCGGCGCCCAGAATGCAGACTGCAGAAAAACTGACGATAATCGTCCCCATTTCCTTGATGGCATAGAGTTTGCGGTGATGCGAGACAGACTTGGACTGCGACCACGGCATGTTCTTTCCTAACAAAACAACCATGATAAATAGGCTCAAAATGAGATACAGATCCTCAAGTTTTGCTGAAGGCGTCAACTGATTGACGAAAGGAATACGAATAAAAAACAAATATCCGGCCATCAAGAGGCACGCGAAGCTACTAAAATGCGAAAATAACAGTGCGCTCACGAGTAATAGCGACAGCATTTCAAGGTGGTGAAAGCTTGCCGACAAGTCGATGAAACCAGGTGCAATTCCGGCAATATTGGCACCTAAAATAAAAATAATGGCAAAACTAGAGGCCACAGGAATCCATTTCGACCACCACTCGAGCCCTTTAAAATAAGCTCGGCGAGATTTGGCACTCCACTTTCCCCACAACATGACGCAGGAAACTGTGAGAAAGGCAAAAACGAAATGTAAACCTAATAAGTCCATGTTCTTATCCACGGGAAAAACAGCTTGGAAACGATGTCAAAACCACTTCATCAATCACAAAACAAACGTATCCTTAGGCTTCATTCAGCAATCTTTGTGCCAAACTCCTCCATCACTAAATCACCAATTTTATAGGATTTTTTGGGCAATTTTTCGCCCTCCCCTATTGGTTTTCTGACACCCTGTCAATAAATCTGCCCCAATCAAACCAGGGAAAACTTTGCCCATTGAGAGGTTGTCGCCAAAATCATTTAATAGTTAATGGTGGTATAGGATCACCGAAGTAGTTTATGGAGACGTATTTTGTTTAACTTTAACCCAGAGAAAGAAAGAGGTTCTATGTCATGAAAAGTGTGACTCAGAAGCTAGGCGTGCTACTGCTCGCTTGTTCTTTCCATTTCGGTGTCACCGCTTGTTCTGGCGATGATCAACAGATGGAAGAAGAAGTACAGCAAGGGTACGAACAGCAAGGTGAGCAATCAGCCCAAGGCCAACAAGGTCAGCAGGGTGATTACGCTAACCAACAAGAAGAAGGTCAGCAATATGCAGACCAAAACGGAAACATGGATGAAGGAAATTCAAACTACAACCCTGAGCAAGGCAATCTCGAGAACAATCAGCTAGCTCAAGAAGACGGCGAGTACGAAGAACAAGGTCAACAAGGTTATGAAGGCGAAGAAGGCGATGCCGTTGGTTACAACGACATGGGTAACGACGCTGGCGACGAAGATCTTCAAGCCATCCTCAACGAAGTGAACAACGAAGGTGGGGACAATTCTGAAGAAACAGTCGAAGACATGACCAACCAACAAGTTCAAGAAACAGAAGTTGCCGATCAAGGTTACGAAGCTCCTGCTGCGGAAGGCGATGCTACTATGGCTGCCAACCAATCTGCTCCTATGGATGAATCTGTTCCGATGAACAACGGCACAATGATGAACAACGCACAACCGGCTGCTGCAACTGCTGCTGCGCCAATCGCTGGAAGCTTACCTGAAGATGGAACTGCAATGGCATACGTAGTTATGAAAGGCGATACACTTGGAACAATCGCTCAAAAAGTCTACGGAAACCAAGGTCGTTGGAGAGACATCGCTGGCGCTTCTAACTTAGCCGATCCGAACCGCATTTATGCTGGTGACGTGATTTATTACACCCTCGACGCAAGCTCACGTAGCTTTGCAGAGCGCTATGAAAGTGCTCCAATGACAGTAGTCACAGCACAAGCTGGTGATTCCCTCCACAAAATTGCCGAAAGAGTTTATGGAAACGCTTCTTCATGGGTATTCCTTTGGAGACATAACGGTTCTATCGATAACCCTGACGTCATTTCTGCGGGCGCACCAATCTTTTTCGTACAACCTGAAGCCATGAACGCAGCAGCGAAGTCTCTTGAGGCACTAACTGCTTACACTAACGCGAAATTAGCTAAGAAATCAGCTTAATTTCCTGAGAATTTGAAATATAGAGTTGTGATGAGTCTTGCAAAATCAACCCCTAAACTTCTTAAAAAGCTGCTTTACGTAAGCTGACGTTTTTAAAAGAGGGTTCGAGGAAGCAAGTCTGACATTGCTAGACTAAACAACTCAAATTTCTAGATCTTGTGGTTAATGAAGCGAAGTGAAGAAGCTAAGAAAACGTGTTGACGATCAAAATGCCCTGTCAAGAATCCGCCCTAACTCAAGCCAGAATGCGCAACAACAAGCCAGAATGCGCAACAAAAAGCCCTGACTAATCACCCTCACTCAAAAGCCTATACACACATCATCTAAACAGATCTGCCTATACACCTTCGCAATGTTTAAGCTCGCATTCGGCATAATCACAGCGTGATCAAGCACAACACTGACTAGCCTAGACATATCAAATGACCCATTGATCACAACGGGTGTATTCACCACAACTTTGGAGCCAGTGTGAGGAGTCGCCGAAAAAAATCCTGGCCTCCAGTCATACGCGAATTTGAAGTGGGCGAGCGATTCTTTTATTTCTAAACAATTAAGTTTATTTTCGTCTGAAACGACAGCCAGTTGTGATTCCGCGTACGCTTTTGGATTGCCAATGTCGTACCAAAGACCACGATGATGGTACTCCGCGATCACGGCACCTTGAGAAAGAGCCGCCTGAAAGGTTTTTATAATGTCTGAGGTACCTTTAGGGATCGTGCGTATGAAATCGGGTGATAGGATGTAAACGCCTGCAAACGTGCGGTTTCCATCGCCGCTGATGCGCACCAAGAACCCGTCTTTGGTCAAGCAAGGGTTGGTCCCGACCATATGATCCAAGAAAACGCACGTCGCTATGGCGCCACTTGCACGGTGCTTGGCGATGAGTTGATCAATATCAATGTCGGTCACAATGTCGCCATTGTAGATCAATAAATGTTCGTCGTCTTTAAGCCAGCCAGAATCCCGAAGGCCGTCCACCGCGCCGCCGGTTCCCAAAACACTTTTCTCTTCTGACAAAAAAAATGGAATGATGCATTGCTTTTGAAAGCTTATAAGCTTGTCACTGAGATAGTGGGCGTTCACTGCAATGCCTTGCAATGGATTTTTGACCTGGGCAATTTTTCGAAGTGTTTGCGACAAAATCGGCAAACCCAAAAACGGCAGTAAAGGTTTCGGTGCGGATAGGGTGAGTGGGCGAAGTCGTTGGCCCTGACCGGCCGCAAGCACGAGCGATCGGAGTTTGAAAACGTCACGTTCGGACGTCATGACTTTTGGACTCGCGTGTAAAGAAAATCAAGAAGTTCGTCGGATAAAAACGACCATCGCTTATCAGACACGGGCAGTGCTTCCAGTAATGATAATGCCTTTGGTACATAGGCCAAATACATGGGTTTGTTCTTCACATTTGTCAAATAACCAAAGCTGCCAATGGCCTTCAGCTGTCGTTGCAAAAATACGGCTGGCCAACTTTCTTCAATCTCGTCGGCAACCTTTGCGCCGCATTCTTTTCGTATCTTCGTTACAATTTCTTTCATAATGCCGAGCCGTTCATCCACGCTAAGTGGAACATACGCGTCGAAACACAGTGATACCAAGTCATACGCGGCCGCGCCCATACGAGCGTCCTGAAAATCAATAACGGCGAGAACATTGTTTCGCACCATTAAATTACGCGAATGAAAATCACGATGGCAGAAATATTTGGAAAGCGGCGCGAGATAAGCACTCAATGCCTGATTATCCGCCGAAAAACGCTTAAATTTCTGCGCGTCCAAATCAACTTCCAAAACATTTTGTACAAAATGTTTATAAAAGAAATCAAGTTCCCAAGAAAGTCTCTCAGCATCAAAAGACCGAGTCGTCCAAACGTCGCCCTGTTTTGCGGGCATTTTTAGGAGATTTACGAGAATTTGACCAGCCTGCATATAAAAATCTTGAACAGACTCGCCTGGACTAAATCCTCTTTTGACACAAGTTTCAAACATCACATTGCCATAATCTTCGATAATGATGCATTGGTGTTCCGGACAAGCGCGAATCAGCTTCGGCGTGACGACGCCATGCACTTCAAGTTCTTTTTGAATAGCGATCCAATCATAACGCCCTTCTTTTAAAGCTTCCGCGTCGCTGCCGCAAAGCTTCATTAAGACGTATGTATTTTCTAAATCTGCAGGTTTTAGACGATAGTAGGAGCGGTCAGAGCCATCGCCGGCGAGCCACTCAATGTCAAGATCACCGCAGTTTAATAGGTCTTTTAATTCAGATTTATTGGGCCGAGAATTTTCCATCGCCACATTCGCATCTCTAGGGTTGAGCTGTTGTATCGTCATAGCCACGCGTGCCTTCGCCATCCAGAGCTATCAAGAGTGAAACTCGCCGATGGGCGAAGGATCTCCTTCAAGTTTATATCTTTATGAAGTCTATCATTGGTCCGCGTTCGATGGATACCTCGGAACCACCGTTCTCAAATAACTCCCCATCCAAAGTGTATTCCGACATTCCCGATAGCGTGAGCTTTTCGCCATCAAACGCGCGGCTATACATGGGAAGGCCGGATTTATCACATGTGAAAACTATAGGAAGTTTCCACCAAAATTCATTGGGGTCTATCTCGAAACTCAAGCAACGCAAGTGATTGGTGTCGGTTTGTTTGCCAAGGCGAAAGTCAATAAACCCCAGAGGCAATGCATGCATCGTCGTGCAGATACTCAGTAAACTTTGGGACGATTTAGGCTCTTGTTGATCAACTTTGATGTCTAGGTTCTGCGGGAAAATCATTTCGCGCGATGATTTTGTTTTGAAAATGCTTTGTGCATAGAGCTTAGCAGCCAGAATCAACGAGCCAAGTCTCCCCGTTTTTTTGCGATAAAAAGCCCGTAAGAACCTGGTCGCAAGGCCATCGGCATAAATAAACCCGTAGTGATCACCGACGCTCAAGCTAGGTGTGGAAGCAATCTGCATGGGTTTACCCAGACTGTAGCTATTAACGAGTCGGTAGAGAACTTGTTCCGGCGTGCCTTTTATGCCTAGATTTTGAGCCACAATATTGATCGTCCCACCCTTTAAAACACAAATTTTGGGAAGGGGAGTATCACCGTATTCCTTGATAAATGCCGTCAAGGTCTGGCTCAAAGTGCCGTCGCCACCATTGATTGCTAAGATCTTGATTTTCTTTTCGTAAAACTTTCGCGCCACGTACCGCAAATGTCCCAGGGACTGGGTGTTCTCAAAATAGCCTTGTTCGCCAAGAATATAAGCCAAAGCGGCACTAAGTTCAGGATTTCGTTTGTTCATTTTGGAATGCGGGTTTGCTATGATGCCAATCTCTGACATGAGGGGATCCCCTTAGCGTTTTTTGTCGACTTCAATCGAGTGACAAAGCGCCTTTATATTTCAGTAAGGTGATAGATCGTGACCCACAAACCACCCGCCATACGCCAACAAACCGATCTGGCCAGGCTATCCCCTTTGGAGCTATATCTCAAGGAGATTGCCAAGTACCCTTTGCTCTCCCCAGAAGAAGAACTCGAACTGGGAAAAAAACTTTTCGACAAGAATGATATTGATGCTGCTCACCGCCTGGTCACTGCGAATCTCCGCTTGGTCATCAAGATCGCCAATGAATTTCGCCGGGCTCAAACTCAACTTTTGGACCTTATCCAGGAGGGCAATGCTGGGCTGATGCAAGCCGTTAAGAAATTCAATCCTTACAAGGGCGTGCGCCTTACATCCTATGCGGTTTGGTGGATACGCGCTTATATTCTGAAATACCTTATGGATAACCACAGTCAGGTTCGCATTGGGACGACCGCTGCCCAACGACGATTATTTTTCAATTTGCGAAAAGAAACAGAAAAGCTACTTCGTGAGTATGATCAGGTAGATACCAAGTTACTAGCCCAAAAACTGGATGTGAAAGAACGAGAGATCATCGAAATGCAGCAAAGGCTTGGCGCCCCAGACCTGTCCTTGGACGCTCCGCTCTATGACGACAGTCCGGACTCCACACGAGCTAACACAATCCACGCCATAGAAGCTACAGCGGAGGAGGTTTTTGCCGAAGACGAGATTAGGCATATTTTTAAAGAACACCTGGACGCTTTTCGTAAACAGCTGAAGGGACGCGATTTAGAAATTTTTGACGAACGCTTGATGAGCGATCAGCCTCTGACCTTGCGTGAAGTGGGCGACAAATATGGTATCACTCGCGAACGAGCCCGCCAACTCGAGTCGCGAATCGTTCATAAGCTAAAGGCTTACGTTGCTGAAAAAGGCCAACTTGTATCAGGTAGGGATAGTTGATGAGTGAAAAAACCTTAGTTACCCTTATTCCAGGCGATGGCATCGGGCCCGAGATTGCCGAGAGCGTGAAGCGCGTTTTCGAAGCTGCAAAAGCTGGGATCGAGTGGGAAGAAGTGCAAGCCGGACTTCCGACTTTTGAATCGACTGGCGAACTTTTGCCAGCGAACGTGATGGCCAGTATCAAGAAGAATAAAATTGCACTGAAGGGACCGACAACGACACCGAGTGGCAAGGGTCATCGATCCATAAATGTTTCCTTGCGACAGGACTTTCACCTTTACGCCAATGTTCGACCCATTAAGTCCATTCCCGGAATCAAATGTGTTTATGACAACGTTGATTTTATTATTGTGCGTGAAAACACGGAAGATTTGTACCGTGGCATTGAATACAAGATCGACAAAGACACTGCGCACGGCATCAAAATCATAACGCGGCAGTGCTCACTTGATGTGGGTCGCTTTGCCTGCGATATGGCTGTCAAACTTGGTCGCAAAAAAGTAACGATTCTGCACAAAGCTAACATTATGAAGCTTACGGATGGCTTGTTTTTAGAGGCCATCTTAAGTTTGCAGTCCGAATATCCATCCTTAGTCATCAACGATATGCTGGTTGACGCAGCGTGTATGCAGATGGTCAAGAATCCAACTATCTTTGATGTCATCGTCACGGAAAATTTATACGGAGATATTATCTCCGACCTGGGTTCCGGTCTCATTGGTGGACTGGGCGTGGCAAGCGGCGGAAATTTCGGCTCTTATAAAGCCATTTTTGAGGCTGTCCACGGCTCTGCGCCTGACATTGCCGGCAAAAACTTAGCGAATCCGACAGCACTTCTCTTAAGCGCCGTGACCATGCTTGATTTTATGGGAAAAGGCGATGTAGCCAAGAAAATCCAAGACGCCCTCTTCAAAACCCTTCGTTCACCCGAAACGCGCACACGCGATTTGGGGGGCTCCTTGGGAACCAAAGAGTTTACTGGAGCTTTGATCGCAAACCTTTGATAAACTTATCTATCCCCAGATAAGGACGTCTTTTGAACTATCCAATGCCACTAACTGTTGAGTCTCAAGGTAAAACCGACATCGGTATGGTGCGAAATTCCAACCAAGATGCGATTTTAGTCCGCGATGATTTGCATTTATTTATGGTGGCCGATGGTATGGGCGGTCACGCTGGTGGCGAAATCGCCAGTAGCATTTGTGTGACGGAAGTCGAAAAGTTCATCCGAACGTCCGGACCCAAAATCAATTTGGAAGGCGCCAAAGCCCCAGACCTCACTGTGTCTGCTTCTCTCGTCGAAGCTATCAATAACGCCTCCACCAAAATTTACGAACGCGCCCTCGAACACACAAATCTTAAAGGAATGGGTACGACGGCGACTGCGGTTCGCATTGTCGATAACTACGCATACACGGCCCACGTCGGGGACTCGCGGCTTTATTTGATCCGTTGTGGTTTCATTTACCAAATGACAGACGACCATTCCCTGGTTTCCGAGCAAGTTCGGGTCGGCATTTTGAGTGCCGAGGAGGCCGCCAATCATCAGCTTCGCAATGTCATCACGCGAAGCGTCGGGTACCAAGAAGAAGAGGATGTCGATACAAAGTATTTTCAAGTCTTTCCAGGCGATATCTTAGTCATTTGTAGCGATGGCCTGCATGGGTTTGTGGGCAATCGTGACATCACGCGTGTCGTCAATGCCGAAGATATTAAGGCAGCAGAAAAATTGGTCGATTTAGCTAATAAAAACGGCGGGGAAGACAACATCTCGGCCATTGTCATTAAGATTAAAGACCCCCTCTAAAATACCGAATCTCTTTCTATAGATAGATGGCAGTCGGTTGACCCACTTTACTTGCGTCAACGGTTGAGTCCTCGAGTTAGAGACGAGTTTTCATGCGTACATTTACATTAATGCTTATTCCTGATGACAGTGCTGGCAACATGCGTCGTTATCGCATTTCGCGTGCCTCACTATTAGCTGTGTTTTTAGCGGGTGCTTTTTTTGTCATGATTGTCGGTTTCCTTACTTTCGATTACTTAGACCTTCATCTGAAAACGAGAGACTACGATCGTATTGTGGCTGAGAGCGAGGGTTTGCGCGGCGAAGCGAGAATTCTCGAGGCAAACTTGCGTGAAGTCAGGGATTCTTTGCAACACGTTGAAGAATACACCAAAAAATTAAATGACATGACAGCATTGTCGGTCAAAAAAGTTACGAAAAAATCTGGTGTTGCGACCCCCGCCGGCGAAAAAGATTCGGCAGCGACAAAGGGCGCTCGTGTTCTTACGATTGCCGGACTTCCTATCGGACTTAGCATGGACAAACTAGCTTTTCGGTCCACATTGGAAGCTGCAGCAGAACTAAAACAAGAAGCGGTCTTGAAATCCGACGAGCTTAAGAGTTTGATCACGTCGCTCAGTCAGCGCCAATCCATTCTTGACTCCGTTCCCACCGTTAACCCAGTGGACGGCTGGATAGCCAGTAATTTCGGTAGTCGCACGTCACCTTTCACAGGGCATCGCGGCATGCACCACGGCATTGATGTGGCTGCTCCCAAAGGCACTCCGATTGTAGCTCCGGCAGATGGCGTCGTGGTCTTTGCAGGTTGGAAGAGTGGTTACGGCAAATTTTTTATGATTGCACACGGCTACGGTATCGTCACTCGGTATGGTCACTGCGATGAAGTTCTGGTTAAAGCAGGTCAACGCGTCACGCGTGGCGACAAACTCGCGACCGTCGGGATGTCGGGTCGTTCAACTGGTCCGCATTTACATTACGAAGTTGTCGTCAATGGCAACACGGTTAATCCTCGACGTTTTATCCTTCCGGGGGAGCGCCAACTTTATTCGCTGGCGCACCAATAAAATACTCAAAATTGCTTAGTAAAAAGAAGAGATTGCCGAATTTGAAAATCTTCGGTCTCGTGATACGTTAGAGAGTCAGCTTTCGCATAAATCTTTGATGTAAAAGCCCAACATGAAACTCTACAACCACATCATTTTCCTTTTTTGGCTAGCGCTCTCGCCGTCGCTTGGGCGCGCCGACCCCCAGTATTCTGAGGCGAAAGCTTCGATGTGCCGGGGTCTATTTATACGTGGCCAACAAGTGTTCGGCCGAATACCGCGACCAAATTTGACGAGTGTTGAACTAGGGCAGCTGAAAGATTGGTCCGAGCGTTTCGGGTTAAACATTAGGTACCACGTCCCTAATTTCCATCGGGAACTATCCGCTTATGTCATCGGCCAACTTCCCAAAGAGATCCGCTTTAAACTTCTTTCGCTGGACGGTATCGAACTAACAGGGCAACAAGCGGCCCTACGATTGGGGAGCACGGAAGATAATCGGGTTTCGTGGTCCCTGCTGACACAATTCTTAGGTCGCCAATCGTTTGAATCGGAATACGCATCGGCTTGGAAGATGGTGGAAGCGGAAATCGTGAAGTTTGAAAATGCTAACCCCGACGTAAAAGCTAAAACCATCGCCGAAGTTGAGAGGCGAGTAAAAGAAATTCGCGCGGCAAGTGCGCTTTCGAATCCCTATCAACCATTTTACGAAGTCACCGTTTCACAGGACCGCATACGAGCACCAGACGGCAAAGAGTTCAAAATTGTAAAACGCCTAGCCAACGGGACCATCGTCTTCGAGATTCCCTTTCATCATATTTTGCGTACAGAAGATTATCGTAGTAGAGATCGAATTTTGTATTACATGCAAGATATGGCGCGAAATCCGAAGCGCTATCAAAATGGCGTCATGCAAGCCAAGAGCCCGCGCTCCATTGGCGAACTTACCGCCGATGGGCGATATTTTATTATGGATGGACATGCCCGCACAGAAGCTTACGCCAACCTTCACAAGAATGTTGTTCTCGTGGATATAGAACCGGCGAGCGACGGACGTTTTTATGCGATGACCCATTACGATATCTTGCGGTTCTATAGCGTTTGGCATTCGATTCCGGAAGCGGAACGAGCCCAAATAGAAAGTGCGGCAACTCGTGGATCATTCGCGGAAGTCCGCGAAGCTTACTACCGGTTCTGGGGTGTCGAACGTCTCACAAACTGATGTGCTGATTTTTCAATCGAAGCCCAAGCACCCACTATACGCCAAATACTGTTACATTTCAATATGTTACATAACATCTAAGCGAACGAAATCGTGTGAATTTCCGGATCGCTCACTTTATTCGCTATGCGGCCGGCACAGGTTGCTGAGCCCCCATATGCTAGCTATACTCTAATTTGGCCGCAATCAAATTAGGTTAGCTTATGAACTTCAATATATTGAAAATGATATTGGGCACGAAAAATGAACGAGAAATCAAGTCGTTCATGAAGGTCGTCGCAAGAATAAATTCTCTTGAACCAGACGTGCAAAAGTTAAGTGATGATCAACTGAAGGCGCAAACGGCGCGCTTTCGCGAAGCGCTCAAAGCTGGAAAAACTTTGGATGATATTTTACCCGAGGCTTTTGCTGTTTGCCGAGAAGCCAGCAAAAGAACGCTGGGAATGCGGCATTTTGACGTTCAGTTAGTGGGCGGTATGGTCTTGCATCAAGGCAAGATCGCCGAGATGAAAACCGGTGAAGGTAAAACCCTTACAGCTACACTCGCAATTTATTTGAACGCTTTATCTGGGCGCGGCGTCCATCTTGTTACGGTGAACGATTACCTCGTGAAACGCGACGCGGAGGATATGGGGAGAATTTATTCTTTCTTGGGTATGACGACCGGCGTCATCGTCCACGGACTTACCGATACTCAAAGGCGAGATGCTTATGCCTGCGATATCACCTATGGTACCAATAATGAGTTTGGTTTCGATTATTTGCGCGACAATATGAAAGTCGATCCCAAGCGCATGGTCCAGAGAGAGCCTGTTTTTGCAATCGTCGACGAGGTGGACTCGATATTAATCGATGAGGCGAGAACGCCCCTTATTATTTCCGGACCCGCCGAAACCAATATTGAACTTTATGCCACTGTGAATAAAGTGATTCCGGGTTTGCAGAAAGACAGTGATTACATTGTCGATGAGAAATCACATACGGTGACTTTGACCGAAGACGGCATCGTTAAAGTCGAACGTCGTCTCAGCGTTCCAAACCTTTACGATCCGAACAACATCGATATGCTGCAACGAGTCGAACAAGCTTTGAAAGCACACTTTCTTTTCAAAAAAGATGTGGATTACGTTGTTCGTGATGGAGCCATTCTTATTGTGGATGAGTTTACGGGCCGCTTGATGCCTGGACGCCGCTACAGTGACGGCTTACACGGCGCTTTGGAAGCCAAAGAGCATGTGAAGGTTCAACACGAAACGCAAACCCTTGCGACCATTACCTTTCAAAATTTATTCAGAATGTATGAAAAACTTGCGGGTATGACAGGAACTGCGGACACGGAAGCCGTAGAATTTGAAAAAATTTATAAGCTTCAAGTTGTCGTCATGCCGACCAATCGACCGCTTGTTCGTGAAGACAAGCCCGACGTGATTTATCGCACAGCGCGTGAAAAATTTAATGCGATTGCCGACGAAATTATGGTGGCGCAGAAAAATGGCCAGCCCGTTCTTGTGGGGACAGTGTCCGTTGAAAAATCCGAGCTTCTCTCGACGCTTCTTAAAAAACGTGGCGTTGCCCACGAAATTTTAAACGCGAAGAACCATGCCCGCGAAGCCGAAATTGTTAAAAACGCTGGGCAAAAAGGTAATGTTACGATTTCTACCAACATGGCCGGTCGTGGTACGGACATCCAGCTTGGCGACGGCGTGCGCGAAGTCGGCGGTCTATATGTCATTGGTACCGAGCGGCACGAGTCTCGCCGAGTGGACAATCAGTTGCGCGGTCGTTCGGGTCGTCAAGGGGATCCGGGCCAAACGGTTTTCTATTTGTCACTTGAAGATGATCTCATGCGGATTTTCGCATCCGATCGTTTATCGGCACTGATGGGCCGACTGGGAATGAAAGAAGGCGAAGCCATTATTTCACCAATGGTCACCAAGGCTGTGGAAAGAGCGCAAAAACGAGTGGAAGAACAAAACTTCGGTTCTCGTAAGCATCTCCTTGAATACGATGATGTCATGAATCAGCAGCGTCAGGTGATCTACAAACGCCGCAACAATTTGCTCAAAATGGGTGAAGGCGTCACCTTTTTATCAGACGCTTCCTACAACATTCTCTATGGCGTGCTTGAGAGACTATCGCCAGAAAATGCCAATACGGCCGGGTGGGATGCCGCTCAGATTCAAGATGTCGTGAAAGCTGAGTTTAATATTCCGGTCGCGGTCAGTATTGATGATCCGGAAAACATGAGTACGGATTCGATAGCGCAAATGGTCCATGATCAACTGATGGCTCATTACACCGCCAAAACTCAAATGGTTGGCGACGAAAACATGAAACAGGTTGAAAACCACGTTTACCTGCAAATTATTGATGTCATGTGGAAGGATCACCTTCTGAGTATGGACCATCTGCGGGACTCCGTTCGTTTGCGGGCCCATGGTCAGCGCGATCCACTGCAAGAATACAAAAAAGAGGGCTTTCGCTATTTTGAGATGTTGATGGGTCGCATTGAAGATGAAACCGGTTTAGCACTTCTTCGCATGCCACCTCCGCAAGAAATCGATCAAGAAAAACTCATGCAAAGTGAAGAAAATTTTGAGGACTTAGAGTTTAAACACGACGAAGCCGCGTCCGCCTTGAAAAAGCGTCCGGACGTACCAGACGAGAGTTTGGTTTATGGAAACGGCGGCAATAATGGCGGCGGTCGGCAAGCTTCGGACGTGCAACAAACGATTGTTCGCGACCAACCGAAAGTTGGACGTAATGATCCGTGCTATTGTGGATCAGGCAAGAAATTTAAAAAGTGTCACGGCAAGTCCGGTGACCAACCAGAAGCGTAGAGCATGGCAAATCCAAAGATGACATTAGCAGAGCTGGAGCCTTCCGAAGAACCGATTATCGTTTCTCGTGTGCTCGTCCAGTTGCACAAGGCCATTGATGATTATTTTCCGGCGACCGCCGACGCTGGAGATCAGTTCAAACGAACCGTCTTTAGTACCGAAGAATCGACGGAGACTGGCAAAATGGCCGCTCCGGTTCCCATCTCAGAACTAGAAAGTCAGATAGCGGAGTCCAAGGCTGCGGAGGCGCCGAGAGCTTTAGAGCGTCGCGCTCGACAGTCGGCGCCCGCGGAACAACCCGACCATCCGACCTCTCGAGAGTTCTTCGAAGGTGAGACTATGGGTCGAAAACCGTTCGAGCACTCCATCGAAAGCAAGCCGGATGTCGTCAGTATTTTTGCCATCATCGTCTTCATTTTGGGGCTGATGGGCGTGGCGGGGCTTATCTTCCTATTATTTCTCTAGTTATTTCTAGTTTATCATTTTCGAAAGTTTATAAAATAAATTGGCCAAGTAGTCAGTTGTAATAAAATGTTTTACTTTCATATGATATTCTATTAGAAGTGGCGCTTCGATTTCTTTCTATTGAATTAAAATCAAAAAAGGCCACTTGTATGACCCCAGTGAAGCATTTTGTGCTTATTTTCATTACCGCCTTCATTTCCTTTGCTGACCCCCTTCTCGCCAGAGATCAGACGAATTTAGAGCAAGCCAAGATCTCCGAAGCCATCGACAATATCCTTACCTTGAGTAATGCCTCGGTCCAGTTGCAGTGGTTGCAAACGCAAACCCTCACGTCTCATAAAAACCAAAGTGAATTGGTCACGACCTTAAGCTTAATTTTGCCTGACGGTGAGACCATTGATGTTCAAAGCTTTTTGAATTTAGGTTTAGGCACGACGGCACTTTTGAAAAGGCTTGATCGAACCCTTCGTTTTCAAGAAGTGGCCATGGATCTTATGGATATTTATGATCAGCTACAATATTTCCGGATGCTTCTTTCTAGTGGCGACTCAAAGCTCTCTGAAGAAGTTGCCAGTAGAATTAAGCCCGTCTTACGCCGAGTAAGTGATGAGCTTAGAGAAACTATCGAATGGTATGCCTCCAATATCAAAGAACTACGAGTCGCTAGCACCGCCGAGCGCATTAGCTCGGCGCAGCGTGAAATCGTTCAAGAAAGACTCGATTCGTTGGTGCGAAGCTGGGGCATCAAGGTATTGACGTGGCCGGGGGAGACGCCTTCTGTTGTCGAGCCGCGAAGAAGATTAGCCACCCGAGAAGAAGCTGAGCCTGCGTACACAGGTCTTAACGATTGGTTAGTGGCAGAGACAACCGTACCAGACGAAGCTGCTTTAGAAGAAGAAGAGTTCAAAAATGTTGAACAAACCTTAGAAGTCGAACGCCAAAGAACCTTCCGCGTCAATCTCAACAAGCGCGAAATTCAAGTGACTGGCGCGGTGGAAAATATTCTTTCCGACCGCAATGTCATCGCCAAAATGCGCTACTTATTACTTGAAATTCAAATGCTCGATCCTGACGCCATTGAAAAATATGGGTTCTCACAAGAAAAAATACTTTCGCATTTAGAGGGCATAAATGAAGACCTCACCATGCGCGGCGATAGCAAGCGCTTCGCCTTGGTTGTCACCGAACTTATGAATCTTTGGTTGAAATACGCTGAACGGGAAACAAGAACGGGGCAGACTTTTGAACAAACGGGTCTTATTGAGAAGATGTTGATCAAAATCTCTGTTTTGTCAGATTCTATGGAAAATCATCAAATTTTGCTAAGTGGCGTCAAGAAAAGTGTCGAAAGCCGCAATTATCAAGGCTACCGAAAGTCCTATAAGCGTGTCAATCTCCGCGCGGCAACTCAATTGCAAGCTGTATTGAGCTCGCAAGAAATTATGAAAAACGAAAAACTTCTCGAAGCGGTCTTAGTGTTGGGACAGATTTTGCCTGCCCGAAATGTCACCGTTGCACAAGGTATCAAAACCAGAATTTCAGAAATTCAATTAAAGTCAGATAATCAACGCGTTCTCAATGCTTGCCAAAAGTTGAAAGAAGCATTGGAAAGACGCCGCGGTGTTGCCCGTAACGGTTCCGAAACTGTTGAAGAAACCGTAGGGGCCGTCGAAGCTCCCGAAGACGAACGCGGCGATACGCTGGTGGATGACTCTGATGATACCGATTTAGAAAAATCCGAGGAAACGGCTCCCACGATTCAGTCCGTCGCTGAAATGAATGATGATGGTCAGATCGTTCGCGCGTTGTTAGACGTCAATACGAACGAAAGTCCCATTCAGGTTCTGCAGGGCGTTACCTTTCTTATCACTCACTTGCATAGTGGCAAGGCTTCGCAAGCGGATTACGAACTTACATTCCATGCGTTTTTTCAATTGCCTTACTCGAAAGTTCTGTCGCCAATTGTCACCGAAGCTATACGTAAATTTGTTCCAGAATATTTGCAAAAGTTTTACTCGGATGAAGCAAAATCCGAGTTACTCGCTGATTTAAATAGTTATGTTAAAAAATTCTCACCGACCGAGTCGCTACTAGAATATGCACTTGTCCGACAAACAATCGGCATCGTAGCCATGACGATGGGCCCTGAAGCGGTCGACGTTGAATTAGTATTTGGCGCGTGCGAAAACACTTTTTTCAATAAATAAAATTAGCTTTGGGCTTCGCGGCCTTCAGCGGCGATATTTTGCAATTCAAAAATAGGTTCGAGTGCAATTTCGGCATGCTCGATGATGGACTGCACTTGTTCTTTGGTAAATGCAGCGCGTTCGGCCGTGCCTTGGATTTCCAGAATTTTTTTATCGGAAGTCAAAACCACATTCATATCGAGATCGGCTTTCGAGTCTTCGATATAATCCAAATCCACCAAAACATTTTCATCAATGATACCAACGGATACCGCAGCGACTTGCGCGATGATCGGATTGCGCTTGATTTTGCCTTCGCGCATCATGACATTGACGGCAAGTTTCAGCGCAACCATAGCACCTGTAATCGACGTGGTGCGCGTGCCGCCGTCGGCTTGGATCACATCACAGTCAATCGTGATGGTCATATCAGGGCAAAGCTTTAGATCGATTGCTCCCCGAAGAGAGCGGCCAATAAGGCGCTGAATTTCTTGCGTGCGGCCACCAGTCTGTTGGCGTTCTCGTTTGGTTCTTGTCGAGGTCGCACTTGGCAACATGGAGTATTCGGCCGTGAGCCAACCTTGCGGAGGACTGCTATTGCGAAGAAAAGGCGGCACGCCTTGTTCGATACAGACCGTACAGATCACGCGCGTATCGCCGTATTCGGCGAGGACACTACCGGTGGCATGCTTAGAAAAATGCGGAGTGATTTTGATGGGACGAGCTTGATGGGGGGTGCGTCCGTCGTGTCTTAACATGGGAGAATCCTCTAAAACTATTTCAACTTCGCCAAGATAAATTCCTGGTTGAGTTTTGCAATATTGGCAACGTCGATTTCTTTCGGACACACCGCGCCGCATTCATATTGATTCGTACAATTTCCGAAACCTTCTTTATCCATTTGCTCAACCATCGACGTGGCGCGAATTTTTCGTTCCGGCTCACCTTGGGGAAGAGAGGCCAGTTGAGTAACTTTCGCGGAAACAAAAAGCATGGCCGAAGCGTTCTTACACGCGGCTACACAAGCCCCGCATCCAATGCAGGTCGCCGCGTCAAAAGCCTTATCGGACAACTCTTTCGAGATAGGAAGGTTATTCGCATCCTGAGCGTTGCCGGTATTTATAGAAATATATCCACCCGCCGCCATGATCCGGTCAAATGCCGTGCGATCCACGACCAAATCTTTTAAGACAGGAAACGCTTTGGCTTTGAATGGTTCGACATGAATATCAACGCCATCTTTAAAGGATCGCATATGAAGCTGACAGGTCGTCGTTGCTTTTTGAGGGCCGTGTGCATAGCCGTTGATGACCATCGAACACGATCCGCAGATTCCTTCGCGGCAGTCATGATCGAATGCGATGGGCTCTTCGCCTTTTTCATTTAATGTTTCATTGACTTGATCCAGCATTTCTAAAAAGGAAGAATCAGGACTGATGTCTTTCACATCGTAAGCCTGCATTTTACCGGCGGATTCAGGGGCGGTTTGACGCCAAACGTGTAACTTAAAGTCCACTATTTATAGCTCCTTGTCGATAACTTGACGTTTTCGAACGTCAATTCTTCGCGGTGACGAACGGGTGCTTGTTCTTGTCCTTTGTACTCCCAAATGGCGGCGTGACTGAATTTTTCGTCGTTGCGTTTCGCTTCGCCGTCTTCCGTTTGATGTTCCGTGCGAAAGTGGCCGCCGCAGGACTCTTCGCGTTCCAGTGCGTCGCGACACATCAACTCAGCAAATTCCATAAAATCGGCAACGCGTCCGGCTTTTTCCAAAGAAATATTCACATTTTTTTCGTCGCCAAGGATGCGAAGATCCGTCCAGAATTCTTTGCGAAGTTCAGGGATGCGCTGTAAGGCTGTTTGTAAGCCCTCTTTTGTCCGGGCCATGCCGCAATAGTCCCACATAATCTTGCCAAGTTCACGATGAAACGAATCAACGCTACGCTTGCCTTTGATCGCTAAGAATTTTGCCGTTTGGTCTTTCACAGATTGCAAGGCTTGTTTGAATTCTGGTGCGTCGGTCGTCACACTTTTCGGTTGCTGACTCGCTAAATAATTTCCAATGGTATATGGCAAAACAAAATATCCATCGGCCAAACCTTGCATCAAGGCACTCGCACCTAAGCGGTTGGCGCCGTGATCCGAAAAATTGGCCTCACCCGCCACATGAAGTCCGGGGATATTACTCATAAGGTTATAGTCCACCCACAAACCACCCATGGTGTAGTGCACGGCAGGGTAGATGCGCATGGGGGTTTCATACGGGTTTTCGGCGGTGATTTGCTGATACATATCGAATAAATTGCCATAGCGTTCTTTGATCATATCTAATCCAAGACGTTTAATGGCATCACTAAAATCTAAGTAAACACCAAGACCACCAGGACCGACCCCGCGACCTTCGTCGCAAACTTCTTTGGCGCTTCGCGATGCGATATCGCGCGGACTTAAGTTTCCAAAGCTCGGATATTTTCTTTCGAGATAATAATCTCGTTCTTTTTCAGGGATTTCTTTAGGAGATCGTTGATCGCCTTTTTTCAAAGGCACCCAAACGCGGCCATCGTTTCTCAGAGATTCTGACATCAACGTGAGTTTAGACTGATGATCTCCACTCACAGGAATACAAGTCGGATGGATTTGCGTGTAGCAAGGGTTCGCAAAACCAGCCCCTTTTTTGTAAGCACGGTAAGTCGCGGTAACGTTGCAGCCCTTAGCGTTGGTGGAAAGATAGAAAACATTACCATAGCCACCTGTCGCCAAAACTACGGCGTCCGCTGCATGAGCTTTGATTTCGCCCGTCACCAAATCACGCGTGATAATTCCTTTGGCGTGACCATCGACGAGAACGAGATCGAGCATTTCCGTTCGCGAATGCATGGTTACTGTTTTTGCGCCTATTTGGCGACTGAGCGCACTGTAAGCCCCGAGCAGAAGTTGCTGACCGGTTTGACCAGCGGCGTAAAATGTTCGGGAAACTTGGGCGCCACCAAAGGATCGATTGGACAAAAGTCCGCCGTATTCACGTGCGAACGGAACGCCCTGGGCTACGCATTGATCAATGATACTAGCGCTGACTTCGGCGAGGCGATAAACATTTGCTTCGCGTGCCCGGAAATCACCACCCTTAATGGTGTCGTAAAAAAGCCTGAAAACACTGTCACCGTCATTCTGATAGTTCTTGGCGGCATTGATCCCGCCTTGTGCGGCGATACTATGGGCTCGTCGAGGTGAGTCTTGGAAACAAAAACAATCGACGTTGTATCCGAGCTCGCCAAATGTTGCGGCCGCGGAAGCACCGGCTAATCCAGAGCCCACGACAATGATTTTGTACTTACGTTTGTTTGCTGGGTTAACGAGTTTGACGTTAAACTTATGGTTCTTCCACTTTTCTTGCAGGGAGCCGTCAGGAATGTGTGCATCGAATTGCATTTAGTGGCCTCCTCCAATAACACCAAGTAAAACCGCCAATGGAATCGAACAATTTCCGAGAAGAAGTACGGTGGCGACAATGGGTCCAACGTACGAAGTTAATGCGCGGTATTTAGGGTGACTGACTCCCAAAGTTTGAAACAACGATGACCCTCCGTGGCAAAGGTGCATCCACAATAGAATCATGGAAAGCATATAAAAAAGACTAACCGGGACACTGGAAAATCCGGCCACGACCATCGCATAGGCATCATGCCGACCCGAAGAGTCCACAAGGTTTCCGAATTCTGGATGAACCAGAAAGAATGTGTAATGGGCCAAATGAAACAACACAAACGCCAGAAGAATAAGTCCGCTATAGATCATCGTTCGGCTAGGTAGTGAGGCTCGGCGGAATTTTCGCACCGCATAGCGATGAGCACGTGCTTGCGAGTTTTCCATCGTGAGCTTAATGCCAATGCCAATGTGCACGACGAAAAAAGCCAGAAGCCCTACGCGCATAAACCAGATGAGGGTCAGCATGGGTTGCTTTTTCATACCCGCGGCGTAGTTATTGAAGATATCCTGTCCGCCATAAGCGAGCAGGTTGCCACCAAGATGAGCCAATGCAAAGCCAGTGATAGCTGCGCCGGTGATGGCCATTGCGATTTTTTTGCCAATGGAAGAGATAAAGAAAGAGCGGACGGTGTTCACAGCAGACACTCCAAAACTTGCGAAGACCAGGCGGTTTTTAACGCCCCAATCCTAACAAAAAGCTCAGGACTTGCCCACCAGCACCTCTAGAATTGATTGATTTTCAAACAGTTCATGCACAACTTCGGAGACTTCAGAGGCTGTGACTTTTTCGATTCGGCCAGCATATTTTTCAAAGTCATCATGACCCTCACCATAGAGCTCCATCAGAGCCATGGTTCGTGCTTGAGCTGAGGTTCTTTCCAGTTCAAGTGCATGGGTTCCATTGAGGTATCGTTTGGCGCGCTGAAGCTCGTCGTCTGGTGGCGGAGTGTGCGCTAACTTTTTTATTTCTTTTTTCAGTTCATCAATCGCTCGCTCAGCTTTGTCCGTTGAAGTGGCGATGTAAGTTCCAGCCAATCCACGGTGCGCACTATGATGAATAAACGGCGCCACGGTGTAGGCCATGCTGCGTTTGTCGCGAAGCTCCATAAACAAACGGCCACCTTGACCACCCAGAATGGCTTCGGCGACGTCCATAGCATAACGGCGCGTATCACTCCAGCTTAGTCCAATCGTACCCACACAAATATGGGTTTGTTCGCGATCTTTATATTCTTTCAATCGCAAGTTGTCAGTTAGTACCATCTCGGCTGGACCCGGTAATTGAAGCGTCAAATTCTGTGGCTCGATTTTCCAGCCACCCACTAGCTTTTGAAGTTCTTCACAGACTTGGTCAGCATCGTAAGGTCCCACCGCGGCGACATACCATGGTCTTGAGCGTTTGGATTTGTCATAAAAACTATCGAGAGCGTCGCAATCCAAATGCTTTACGAGTGACGCACTACCAAAAATGGGATTTCCGTAAGGGTGATCGCCATATAGGTTCTTCTGAAACACCTGCATAAGTTTTCCGGAAGGGCTATCATCCGTCGATTTAATTTGTTCAAGAGTCTCGCGCTGAAAAGTTGCGAATTGTTCTTTGGGAAAGCGCGGCTCCCACCATGCGTCACAAAAGATTTTGAGAAGCGCTTGTGAATCTTCCGCCAAACAACTGAGCTGCATTCCGAAGCTATCTCGTCCCGAGAATCCTGAAATTTCGGCGCCATGGCCCTCGGTGATATCAAGCATTTTACTATAGTCATATTGGCTACTTGCAAGCCCTAGAAGCTGCCCGATCGCGTGATAAACGCCGTTGTTGGTCAGAGTCTCCGCGCGAAGTCCGCCAGCAGCGGCAGCGCACAAGTTAAAAATTTCGGTTTCAGGTTCTTGCGTGTAAACAAACGTGACGGCATCATTTATTTTGATAATCTTTCGCTCTGACTTTACGGCTTTCTGGAACTTGGTGGCTGGCAATTTGATCAGAGGTTCTTCGGACATTGGCTTTGTGTTTGCTGTGGATTCAAAACCCTGTCGGAAACTAGGTAAAAATTCAGACTCATCTAATGAAGTACCATTTGGAGACTGACATACAATGCTGGCGTGATCTGGCTGGAGCCATTCGGTCATGACTTTACGAATGTCATCAGGGGTGACGGAAAGAAGTCGATTTAAATAGGTTTGATAAAAACCTGCGCCTTCGGCAGTCGTCAAAGAGCCGCAAATTTTCGAAGCAAGGCCACCCGGCGTTTCACGTCCAAAAACCTCATCAGCTTTTATACAGCCCTGCGCGCGGTCCATTTCTTTTTTTGTCGCTAGGTTATTTTGAATAAAGTCGGCCGTGCAACTACCAAGAGCTTTAATCGTTTCATTGATCTTTTCAAAGGAAGTCACAGCACTTATGGTAAAAATACCTTGAAAAGATGGACTATAGACCGACGAGTGAACCACTGCCGCCAAACCGAGTTTGTCGCGGATCTGTCGCTGCAAGCGAGCGCCATCACTTCCGCCCAAGATAAATGCGCCCATGCTTAACGCGGCATTTTCCGGTGCTTCTTTGCCAGGAATCGCAAAAGAAATGTTAATGCGGCAAATTTGTTGGTCGGCTTTTAGGGCGACACCTAGCGGTGGACGATGTTCGGCTTTCTGCAAAGGCCCATAAACTAGCTCACCAAGCCGCGAGGGCAGGGGAACACTCTCGCCAAAAATACTTTCGATCAACGGCAGTGTTTCGGGAGTTGAAAAATTACCGGCAATCACGAGAACCATATTTTTAGGGTGATACCAGTTTTTGTAATAATCAAATACGAGTTGACGACTAAACGAGCGGACACTTTCTTCCGTGCCAATGATCGGTCGGGCGACTTCCGTGCCATGATAGATATGTGAGAATATCCGGCGCGTCACTTCTGAAGATGGATTGTCAGTCGATCTATGGATCTCTTCGACGACCACTTCTTTTTCACGTGTCAGCTCCGTCTCGTCAATTAAGCTATGAAAAAGCGCATCGCTGAAAACTTTTAGCCCTGTGGACAGATAAGAACTCGCGACATTGAGATAATAAACAGTGTGATCAAATGTCGTATAGGCGTTGACGTTTCCGCCGCTGGCTTCAATCGTGTTGGCAATTTCGCCCACTCCGAAGTTACGACTTCCTTTAAACATCATATGTTCAATGAGATGACTAATACCGTGTTCGTTAGCGGCCTCACAAATAGATCCAACGCCCACCCAACACTGAACGGAAACGGAGTCGCAGGTGTGGTGTTCCTCGAGGATAACACGCAAACCATTTGAGAGTGTGAATTCTTGCAATTTACATCTTTACGTTTAGGCTGAGGTTTATGGCGTGATGCTTCAATTCTTTTTTGTTCATATCCGGCATCGCCACCATATAGTAGATCGAAACCTGATTGTTTTCAATTCCTGCGCCACCAGAAAGGGCTTCGCGTTTTTCGGGAGCATTGATTTCTCGACCGTATGAGGCAAAAACACGCAGATATTGTCCCCAGATTCCCGCAAGCGAGCCAAAGACCATTTGTTCTTTGTCTTCAGTTGATCCCGCTACTCGTTCAGATTGAGTGAGAACGCGACTTTGATAATCAACATTTGCCGATAGGCTTTGACCCATTGAATAACTGAGTCCCGCACGGTAGGTACGAGGCGCGAACTCTTTTATTTTTTTATTAGCGATATTTTCCGCTGACAATCCAAGTTTGAGGCCTTGACTGACTTCCATAAGTGCACCGCCACTCAGTGCGATACTCTGCACTTTCTTTCCATTATCTCCAACGGCATCCATGAACTGTCCGCCGATGCCCAAAGAAAATTTTCCCATGGATTGAGCGAAACCAAGATTGACCCGGCGTTTGATGTTGGCCTTGGCGTCATCCAAGAACCCCATGTAAGAAAGACCAGCCGCGTAACTTGAGGTTTGCGAGTCGATCACTCCGGCTTGATAAAACTCATTTCCGGAAGATGGCCAGTGATAACTGCCACTAACTAAATACTGTCTTTTTTGAGCGAGAAGTGCGGGATTGATTTGAATTGCAGAAATGTCGCTTTGGTACGCGGCGCCGGTATTATTGAATCCGAGGCCTAAACCACCTGTGGAAAGAGAATCGCTGTCAATAGCGATGGCAGAAGACGCGAGCAGGAACAGACAAGCAAACGGACTTACCTTTAGGTAGTATCGAAAAAATTGCATAGAGCCCCCGATCTCCTACATTTTAACGCGTTTGGACCGAGTACTCAAGTGACGCCAATTATTTGGCGGGCGTAGCCGGAGTTAAGTCTTTTGTGGACTGTGCGATGTTTTGTTTCAAAACTTTTACAGAGGTGTTGTTAGCAATTTCGACGGTTACAAAAGTTTCGGCTACCGAGCGGACCCTTCCGATAATGCCACCTGTTGTGACAACTTCGTCACCAGCCTTTAAATTTTGCAGAAGCTGAGCGTGATCACGAGCCTTGCGGCCTTGTGGTCGAATAATAAAGAAGTAGAGAATGATCAAAAATCCCAAAGGCATAATCATGACTTCTAGAAAATTCGGAGCAGCAGGGGCTGCCGCAGTGGCAGTTTGTGCATAAGCTGTGGAAAAAATACTGAAAAATTCCATTTTTTTATCCTTTTTGAAAACCAGAGACGAAACTCTTAACTACTAAAAAGTGCAACAACTGCGCAAGCCCTTTGATACAATAGTCAAATCAAATAGTTAAAGTTTGTCTCGGCGGCTCCGATGGCACTGAAACTCACTAACGGCCGACTTTAGCCGGTCACCGTATCAACGAAATGACTTACTAATTTAAGGGAGAGGGAATCATGCGGATCATCTTGGCAAGTGTTCTAACAACTGGCGTTCTTTTTGGATTCATTGCATGCGGAAGTGATCCAGTTAAGAAGACCACGACTCCCACAAATGTAACTTATGCTGAAGTTCAGGCAACTCTGGCGGGGAGCTGCGGGTTCAGTACCTGCCATGGTTCTGCTAAAACTGCCGTGAATACACTTCTCTCAGCCTCTGACTACATTGCACATGCTAGCGATATTCAAGACCGTATTTCAGCGTCACCAACTGGTGGCAATCAAATGCCAGAAGCTCCTACGGAATGGGGTGGTGCAAGTGCTTCCGATATTACAAAAGCGAAAGCTTATTTGAACTCATTGTAAGCAACGGTCATCCAGGGACGTGATATTCGTCATTCAGAGCTGTAGGCGATGAATCTCCAGATTCTTCGCTACGCTCAGAATGACGGCTGTGATAAAACAGCCCCTATGCTTGATATTTCTTCACTTAATCCTCCGCAACAAAGTGCCGTCGTCAATTATGAGGGCCCAACTCTTATATTAGCGGGTGCTGGCACCGGCAAAACTCGCGCCATCACGTACCGCATAGCCTATATGTTGGAAAACTCAGTTCCGCCGGCGACCATTGCCGCGATGACTTTTACCAATAAAGCCGCGCGCGAGATGCGTGATCGCCTCAAAGAACTTTCCGGCGAAAAAGCTACGAAGGTGAGTCTCGGCACGTTCCATGCATTTTGTCTAAAATTACTCAGAAAATATCACCATCGTATCAATTTGCCCGCAAAGTTTACGCTTGTTTCAGCGGGTGAGCAGGTCGATTTGGTGCGTCGGGCATTAGATGAAAAATGCTGGCACGGTATTTACAACGCAGCTTCTGTGCACGCGGCCATAAGTGCCGCCAAAAATATTCTTCTCGAACCCAATGACATCATCACCGATGAATCATTTAAATTTAACGCTCAGATCGAACGTGAGGCGCTCGCGGAAGTTTACAGTCTTTATGAAAGACAACTTCGCCTGAACCATGCGATTGATTTTGACGACTGTATTTTTAAACTCGTCAAACTACTCAGAACCGAAAAAGACATCCTGGAAACCCTACAGCTGCAGTACCAATATATTTTGGTCGACGAATTTCAAGACACGAATATTTCGCAGTTTGCGGTTTTAGAATTAATCGCCAGCAAGAATAAAAACATTTGTGTGGTGGGAGACGACGATCAGTCGATCTATAGTTGGCGTGGTGCCGTTCCGCAAATCCTCGCCAAGTTTGAATCAACCTTTGAGGGCACGCGCGTCATCTTCTTAGAGCAAAACTATCGCTGCACGAATATTATTTTGGGTGCAGCCAACCGCGTCATCAAGAATAACTCATCTCGCAAAGACAAAAGCCTTTGGAGTGAAGCTTCCGATCAGATTCCGATCACTTTGATGGTCCATAAAGATGAAAAATTCGAATCTGAGTGGGTGGCGGAAACCTGCCTAACCCTACTCGGGCGCGGCCTTCAGCCGAAAGACATTGCGGTTCTTTACCGTGCCAACACGCAGTCAAAGTTTATCGAACTTGCCATGCGCGAGATGCGTGTTCCCTATAAAACTTACGGCGGGCAAAGCTTTTTCGAACGCAAAGAAATTAAAGATTTCTTGGCCTATCTTCGGCTGATTGCGTATCACGATGACGCGATGGCCTTTTGGCGAATCATCAATACGCCTAGCCGAGGCCTCGGCCTGAAGACACTGGAAAAAATCGAAGCCATCGCCGCCGCCGAGAAGAAAAGTCCGTACCATATTATTTCGTCGGGCAAAGGTGATCTCATAGGTCGGCCCGCAACGGCAGCGGCAGAATTCGTCGAAAAAATCAAACATTTTGCCGAGCGGCAAGTGCATGACTTGGCGCAGTTTGAAGCCTTCGCGCGCGACATGATCCGAGAGTTTCACTTGGCGGACGATATCCGTGCCAAAACGCGCGACGAGATTTCCAAACGTAACAAACTCGATACACTCCACAATATTCCAAATTATTTGAAGTATTCGATTGAGCGCCAGCTTCAGGGCCAAACGACGGTAGACTTTAAAGAACTCATCGATCGGTTGACGCTAAATGAAACGGAAGAGTTTGGCGCGGACGAAGAAAAACCCAACTGCGTCTCTCTTATGACCGTTCACGCGGCAAAGGGTTTGGAGTTTAGTGCGGTTTTTTCGGTTGGCCTAGAAGAAGATCTTTTTCCGCATAAAAACAGCCTAACGTCCACCATTGGTCTCGAAGAAGAACGCCGATTATTTTATGTGGCTCTGACACGCGCCAAGAAAAATTTGTTTCTCAGTCACACCATGGAACGCTCAACGGCGTATCACAAAGAGTTTCGCAAGCCGAGTCGCTTTCTCAAGGAACTAGGTGACGCACTTAATATGGAAATGCAGGAGAATTTTGCGCAGGACGCCGAAACGCGCAAGCAATCCCGTAAAACAAACACGCTGGCTCGACTCGGTGAGATTAAAGATAGGCTTAGCCAGTTTAAGAGTTAAGCGAATTTTTGTTGTTTGATTTCAATTGGCCGATTAAATGCGCTCAGGACCATTCTAAAATGCGCATCCATGCCTGCATTCATACCTTCGTAGAACTTCTGCATTTCTTGGTCGTTAAGAACTAATTTATCTATATAAAGACGCATCATTTTGTTGTGTTGGACGTCAACTTCGACATGTTCTTGCAAAAAAGTATAACTTTCTGGCGGAAGGCCTTTACTTTTCAGGATTTCAATATAAGCCTTGCCATTTTGCGTAGGCATGAACTCGACATGAAAGAGATATCCCAGATAATACAGTGGGGTGTTCTTTTCAGCCAGTTTGTAAGTCAGGTTAATGAGATCTTGGGTCGCTGGTAGTGGTTTAAGTTTTTTAACATCTTCCATACTACCGCCAAGGGTGAAAAAATCACTTAAGGCCAAAAGGTCGTGTTTAACTTCGGCTAATGCATGGCTAACATATTTTTTAAACAAGTCATGTTGATCTCGCCCAAGCTTCGTAGCCGATATAACTTGCGAAAAGGGGTTCTCCCTAGTGTTAAAAAAGGTTTCGACCAAATAAGAGCGGTATTGTCCAAGGCTGACGTCCATTTTTTGCAACGGAGTCATATGAGGCTGCTGTTGATAGGCAACTAGCTGTTCTTTCCAAGTTTTTAATATGATGTCGAAATAACTCATTTTATGCCCTCATGACCTAATCCATCGGCAGGCAATTTAATGCCTTTAGGGGTGGCGCTTCGTCTCTCCCTTAAGGCTTTGAATTTTCTGCCGAAAAAACAAGTGGGAGGTCCTGCTGGTGAGTTCGCCTGATCAAACAACTTTTATAGACCCTAAATACACGGAGCAGCATTACCACTCCAGTATCTACAAGGGCTATTTGTTGTTTCTCAAAAATCACTTTGGTGAAGACAGAGCGAGACAGTATATGTCTTCGCTGCCGTTGACGTGGGACTATCTTTATAGTGACAGTAACTGGGTGTCGGAAGCTTTCTCCGAAATATTTTATGAAACAATTTCAAATATTCCTGACATTCCCAAAAATTTTTCCTATCAGGCTGGCTGCCTCACGATGTCACCTGAAAATATTGGACCCATTCAATATTGGTTTGTGAGATTTCTCAGTGTCAAAGCCATCTTTTCTCAATCCGTAAGCATTGTGAAGAAAATCGTCAAAGTCGATAAACTCGATGTTTTGGAGAATAAAGACGGTTCTATTGCCGTCAAATTCACATCCAATCGGGAAACAAAGTTCTTAAACGAAATTGGCGAAAACTGGCGGGGTCATTTGGAGAGCCTTCCCGCATTGCATGGCCTGGAACGCGGCAAGTGCGAAATTGTTAAACTCGATGAACGCACTATGACGATTCGCGTGACTTGGAAACACGAAGATAGCCGCCTATGGAGCAAAATTATAAGTCTTGGCCCCTGGATTGGCGTTTACTCTGTTTTGCTCGCTATGATTTTCAAAGGTGATGGTGCGACAACGAGCGCAGCCGTTGCGGCACTCGTGCTTATGGTCACTATCCAGTGGCAGGCTTCGCGCGAAAAGAAGATGCGAGTCAATGACAACAAAATGATGGACGATCTCATCAAGAACTACGAAGAGCGATATAAAGAGCTACATTCCAGTAAAGTCAAACTAGATCGACGTTACAAAGAATCTCGCCTAGTTAAAGACGTTATCGAAAGAATCACTCAGACCAAATCAAGTGAAGAGCTTATCAATTTAACCATTCGCGAGATCAAAGAAACTCTTGGTTACGATCGAGTACTCTTTATGAAGCATAATCATGAAACAAATACTTTATTCATTCATTCTACTTCAGGGTTTGATCCTGAAAGCGAAGAAGCAATCAAAAGTTATTCAATCGATCTATCCGAAATCACCGACAAAGATTTTCACTTGGGCAACCTTTACAAAAATAAACGTAGCATCTTGATCCCGGTTACAAAAGATTATCTGCAAAACTTGTCTCATTCGGGAAAAAGTATGATCGAAGTTGCGGGTAGCAAGTCTTTCATTGCTTGTACGACAGCATCGGATCGAACTTCGTTTGGAGTTATGCTGGTAGACTATTGCACGACCGAACGAGAACTAAACAATGACGATCTACACATCATTCAAAATCTCTGTAATCAGCTAGCGATCCTACTTGAAGACGCTTTTACGCTCGAAAAAGAAGTTAAGCTTCGAACATCATTTCAGCGATTCGTACCGCAAGAAGTCATAAAGCGTCTTACTCAACAAGATGCGCTATCGAGTCGAAACGACGCTTCACTACGAGACGTTACCATTCTATTCTCAGATATTAGAAACTTTGTGGCCAAATCCGAGCGTTTCGCGCCTTCGGACATCGTACGCGCATTAAACTATTACTTTTCCGAAATGAACAATATCGTCTATGCCCACAAAGGAATCGTTGACAAATTCATGGGGGATGGCCTCATGGCAGTTTTTAATGCCTTTGACACCGACCCAAGTCATGCTGTTCATGCATGTGCTGCGGCTATCGAAATGCAGAACAAACTGGCAAAAATCAATCAACGCATCAGCTCCATGCTGAATGCGGAAGGCGTATGGCAACCTATAACCATTGGAGTGGGCATTCACACAGGCGCATCCATTATTGGAAACATCGGCTCCGATCACAAAATGGAGTTTACGGCGATTGGCCGAACCGTAAACGTGGCGGCGAGACTGCAAGACTTAACGAAAAAATTTGAAGGTATTATCATTTCCGAAGATGTAAAAAAATTATTACCGACATCAAGTTCAGTACAGTCATTAGGAAATGTGGATATTCGTGGCCTAAGTGGATCAACTTGCATTTATCAGTTGGACTATCTTAAGGAAAAGAGGAGTAGCGATGAGCTTGCAGCATAAGCTTACAGTGCAACCTGATTCAGAAAACAGACGCAGTCAATCTCGTGGGGCGTTCTATGCCGATGACCTGGTGAGCCTTCTTGTGGCCGAACATAAATTGAGAGTCTTCGACATCAACACAACAGGCGCGCTAGTATTTTCAGAAAAAAACGATCTTAGCCTCAATGCAAAGAGTTTGAAGGATCTAGTCCTGCAAATTAATGGCATCAATGTCGCCGAGATTGAGTCTGCTCATATTCGCCATCGTCGGGAGCATAAAGATGGCTTGTTAATAGGTTTGGAGTTTTTTAGCGAAGCAAAATCAAGTAAAAACAATCGTCGCAATCATTCCAGAGTTGACACTCTTGATGAGTTTCGCCCCACAATCTCTGTAGCACATCCGTTTAATTTTGAAGACCAAGTGCTTTTCCGAGTCTTGGATATCAGTAAGGACGGAATGACGTTGTCCTCCTCCCTTCGCAACAAAATGATTTTTAAAAATATGAAATTTCTCTCAGCTACTTTCGAAATGCCAAATAATGGCTCTCAAGTCATTGACTTCGAAATCAGGCATTGTTCTGTGGATTATACCAATGACCGTCTAAGAATTGGTGCAAGAATCACTCGCAAAAACCCAGATTTTGATCGAACTTTAGCTAGTTTTCTGTCTCAGTATCGCAAAAACGATCTTGTGGAACGCGTTGATGAGCTCAAAGAGGCTGGATTCAAAGTCAAGAACCTCAAAAAAATTGCCACGTATGTTTATGCGCAGACGCCCGCCCATTACATGGATTTACAAATGTTGCGCTGGCAAGCTTATGCCAAGGTAGGAAAGATTGATTCTGCAAAGATTTCGCCAAATGAAATGATAGACGATTACGATCGTCGATCACGTATTATTCTGGCATATATCGGTAAAAGTTTGGTCGGTGCTGTGCGTTTCACATTTTCAAATAATCCGGACGAAAAATTTGAAATGGAGGAAGTTATTTCTCTCCCTAAGGGGTTCACCCGCGAGAACTCAATTGAAGTTAGTCGTTTGTGTGTGGATCCAGCCTTGAAAGGCACTGATATCGTACATGGCCTGATGGAGCGCTGCACTCAGCTTTTTCTGAAATCTGATCGGGATTTCTTAATCACTTCTTGCACGACAGAGCTTTTAGGGTTCTATCAAAAAATTGGCTACGACTATAAAGGCGTCAAATTTGTTCTGCCCAATCTCAATAACAAAGAACATTATTTTATTTCTATCAGTGCAGATAAAGGGGTGAAGGTCAAAGGAATGAATCCGCTTTATTGGCTATTCACATATGGAAACGCCATCGATTATTTAGTGAAAATGAAGTTCATTGAGCGAAATATTTTTGTACAACTTAAGGTCAAAGTGATTAAGTTTGCGGCCAAGATTATCATGGCCATTAAAAATCGATATGGCTCATCCCGCTAGCGTAGGAAACCTAAGATAGTCGATTGATATAGCAACCAATTCCTCTTCCTTAGAAATTTCAACCACACTTCGCGTTGACCTAATAAAATCCACAATTTTGTCATGTAGCACTTTGGAATCTTTCTTCGACAAGGAGTGAACGGCCGTATAGTGAAGGTTCTCAGAATTTTTTTCCTGAATCTTGGCCCCAGCAAACATTCGCCAATTCAAATGATGCGCGACGATAAGCGGCGAATTACTTGGGATATGCAGATCGAACTCGACAGTCTTCCAGCCATCCGGTCCTCTTTCAATAAGTGCAAGTTCCTCAAGTAGTAGAAATGATTCTTGGACAAGAGCGGGAGGCAATTGCAGTTTCACGCTGACAGTGTCCACGGAGTTATACTCCGGAATAGAAAGCAGAATATGAATTGCACTGTTGTACCAGCCCGAATAGTAACGCTCTCGCTTTTCTTCCAGCTCCTTGTCGGCGCCCAATTTTTTATGGAGAGGTTGCTGTTCTGATTTAATGGTCGAAAGTTTTTTGGCATAATATTCTCGCAAACTTTTACTGGCGGCGCGTTCGTGCTGGACCAAAGTCATAAAGAACTCGGTTTCGGATTGCGTGAGGTTCATGAATCGGGCGATTTCAAAAGCTTGGTCCGGGGTCAGGTGGACGGTACCGTTAAGGACTTGGGACAGATAAGAGGCCTGGCATTTGGCAGCGGCGGCGAGCTTTTTTCGTACACCACGCGTAGGGTTGGCTTCCAAATAGCTGATTAAAAGTGCACGATATTGCGACTCATTAAAAATATGTGACATTACGGTGACCTATAATTAATAAAAACTAAATATATTAGTTTATAATTTATATTAAAAGCCTATCTTTTCCTAGTATGCTGTGCAAAAAAGCATCACGAAATGGCGCGACTATGATATAAACCCAGCGCCTAAGGAGAAAAGTTTATGAGAGTGATCTTCAGCACAGCGTGCCTAATTAGCATGTCCACAGTGGCCTTAGCGTCTGGCGGGACTTCTAGTGGCGGTGGTAACACCATCACCAATCGCAACAATCCTTGGTTTCTCGAGAACACCAAAGAGGTTCGCTATTGTATCGAAATGGACGAAGCAAATTTTGGCGTTTCCGAATCCGTCGCTGCCGAAGCCATTCAAAACTCTATCGCATACTGGAAAAAGTCATTCGCAATAGCCGATAACAATGGTTATGAAGAAGGTCAGTTGGAGCCATACGGCCAGTTACGTGTCGCCACACAAAGGTTCGTGAAGACTGATTGTAATGAAAACACTGATCTCAGATTCCAGCTTGGAATTTTAAGCCCTGATCAGATTGAAGCAATAGGTGAGCCGAGAGAATTTGTTGGATTAGCTTTTCGCACCGAATATGATCCCAAAGAGTTAAAGGGAAAGGGCCTCATCTATATTGCCCCTCAATCGGGCCCACTCCGCCCCACCTCAACATACTTTGCCGAAAAAACTTGGGAAACTTGTGAAGGGTGTGCTTTGCGTGAAGTTCTCAAGCACGAACTGGGTCATGTTTTTGGTTTGCAGCATAGCAACTATGGCGATCTTGATCTTATGGATGAGAGAATGCCTGCCATGTTCACGCACAATGAAGTTTTGCCCGAGATTGAAAGAGAAGCCGCATACATAGTAAAGCATTTAGAAAAGCCTTACTTTCATTTTGAAATAGATAGTTTTTTGTTCGCAACTCTAGACGAAGAAGCGCAGAAAATTTTTGGTTTAACTAGCAATGAAAAAATTCTAAAAATTGTCCGTGGAAACCCTGACAATGAGGATGATTTTAGGTTTCTTGCTGGTTCCTCACAACAATTACCTTTGAAAGAAATTGGCAAAATTTGTTCGGAACATGGCCGGATGAACTCCATTCAAGTCTCATCAAGTTCAGAATATGCTGTGGTTCTTTATTACACTGACGAACAGAGAGTTTTTAGTAGATTACCAGATCCAGAAAATGAAGGCTTAGGGCAGCTTTCAGGTTACGAGAAACAAACTGAGTATGAAATGTCGGCAGGATATTGTTCGAATGATGGACAGATCAGAATTCCTGTCTTGCTACGTTTAGATGGGAATGGTCCGCGATTGGGCACTGTCGTAGATGGTATTATCGATACGGATTTTCTTAGAGACGATTGGCGCCTTAGAAATCAATCGAAATAATTATTTAGATGCAGCCAGGAAATCTGGCTGCATTTTTTTTCGCAACGTATTAAGGGTGAAGTCATGGTTTTTAACGCTTCTATCACACATCGATTATTGATCGTGCTCACAGGCTTTGCCGCCTTGGGGGCGAGTTCGGTTTTCGGTAAAGATTGTGAAGAGGTGTGGTCGGTTCCAATTCAGCAATCCAACGCGCGCAGGATTCCGAAGTCCGATTTTCAGTCCTGGATTCATCGCGACACACGTCTAGTGAAAATTGCAGAAGAAGCTTCATCTGATGATCTCATCCAAGAGGAGATTAACGATCTTATTTATAAGTACGCTTTGGGCAATAATAGTCCAGGAACGGGAAGCATCAATCTGGGCGGTGGGTTTGTTGAGCTTCGCGCTCGTCGCGGCGGTCGGGTCATCATTAAGGTGCTATCCCCAACTTCGTTTGCCATTGTTGGTAAATCCAGTAAGAAACTTAGCGGAAATGAAGCGAGGATGTTCAGGGTCTTATATTCTATTTATCCAGAATTGCCGCCATTTAGCGGAACAAATCCCCGACAAAGATAAATCAACTAAAGTATTTTTTGGCCATCATAATGGTGAGCGCGCTCAGACAATGATCGACTCGCCCCAAACGCACGAGTTGTTCGAGTTCTTCCAGTGGAACCAATTCCACTTTGATGTTTTCCGATTCATCTGGAAAATGCTGACGATCAGGGTTCAGCACGCAGTTCATGGCCAGAAACATATGAAGTTTGTTATTCATTAAAGCTGGGTTTGCAGCAAGAGAACCAAGAGGCAGAATTCGCGCGGACGTAAATCCGGTTTCTTCTTCAAGTTCCCGCAAAGCCGCCATGGTCGTATCTTTCTCGTTTGCATCGACACATCCGCCCGGCACTTCAAGAGTATCTGTCAACGTTCCCACCCGAAACTGCCGAATCATAATCGCTTTTTTTTCAGATGTAACCGCTAGAACGTTGACCCAGTCTGGGCTTAAGAGCCGCGTGTATGGGTGCTTCTGATTCTCGAAATGGATATTCTCCACTTCAAAGACTTTTGCGGCATAAATCTTTTCGTGCGAAATTGTTTTCATAGTCGTGTTCCGTTAAACCACAAATATCTGGCACGTGACTTCTGGTTTTTTATTGAGAACTTCGTCGATTCGACTACGCAATTGAATGCGCATGTACTCGTTCAAATCGTCTTGGTCGAATGAGTTTTTGACAAGGTACTGACCAACTTGAGTGGCAAGCCTATCGTAAAGTTTTTCTTTCCACTTATTGGTTTGTGCTTTAGCGGGCATCATCACACCAACGGACTTCATCTGAGGTTGCTGGCGCCATTTGTTTTGTTGCGAATCATATATACCTGAGAAGATAAGTTGACCGCGCTCGCCTACTTTTAGGCGTTGCTTGAGGGTCAAATAATCCATCTCAAGACGAGATCCTTGATCGATAAAAAGCCGATTCAGATCAATGCGACCAGCTAGTACAAGGTCATTTTTACTCAAACTAAAAACATCCCCCGTATCTGTCAAAAAAGTCTTTTCAATAGAGGGATGGTTATCAGTATAGTTGTCATTATTGGACTTCAGATGAAAAAAACTACCATGCATCGGTAAAAAATATCGCGGACGAAGAGTGCTCAGTAAGTCTGACAAATCCTCGCGGTAACCGTGCCCACTGACATGGATATTCTGGCTTGGCGAGTTGTTGATGATCTTGCAGCCTATTTTTTCAAGCTGATTCGTAATATTCAAAATAGCCAGCTCATTTCCAGGAATGACCCGCGACGAGAAAATAACCTGGTCGTCTTCGTTCAACTGACATGCTTTGAGATGCCCGGATACAATTCGGTTGAGTCCCGCTAAGCGTTCGCCCTGACATCCAGTCGCCAAAAGTACAACATCTTTTCGATCATATTGGTTGATTTCGCCGGTATCGATGAGAATGTCGCCTTTTGGCCGAAACAAATTCAGCTCACTCGCAATTTCTAAAGTGTTTTCAAGGCCACGACCCACCACACATAATTTCTTGCCGAATTGGTGGCAGAGTTCAAATATCAACATTAGTCGCCACAAATTCGACGAAAAAGTCCCGATAACTGTGAAACCCTCGGCTTGTTGCAGGACTTTAGCCAGAGCATCTTTGCAGCTTGATTCGGACGGGCAGCGTCCGGCTTTATGGGCGTTGGTACTATCAGCGATGAGAAGATCAATGCCTTTGTCACCAAGCGAAGTGAGATAATTCATATCCGCGGGTGGTTCATATATCGCATCCGGATCGATTTTGAAGTCGCCTGTATGAAATACTTTGCGATCACCCATTTCGATGAGCATTGCACATGCATGCGGAATCGAGTGGTTGAGTGGAATCCAAGTGAAAGAAGTATCACCGAAAGTTTTCTTATCTCCCAACTGGCAGATCGTGAGCTGAGTCATGTCTAACTCTAAACTGGTGAACTTACGATCGATGAGGGCAGCTGCCCAAGGTGGAGCAAAAATAGGAGCCGGGCATTGTCGAAAAATATACGGCAAGGCACCAATGTGATCTTCATGACCATGCGTGATAATATACGCTGTGACGCCGGACAATTTTGAAAAAAGCTCGCCTACATCCGGAATAATGCAGTCTATCCCGCTTTGAAACGCTGTTGGAAACCGAGAACCGGCATCCACCACGAAGGTTTGCGAACCATAACGGTAAAGAGTCATATTCATTCCAAACTCGCCGCAACCACCAAGAGGAATGATCTGCACGGTCTGGACATCGGGTTTATTCATGTGGGTTACCTATATTGACAATGATTTACAATTAATGCGCTTGAGGCGCTTCGTCATTGGAAACTTCAGGACTAGCTTTGCTGAGTTTGTCCTTAGGACGCGGCGCCCCGAAGTGTACCAAATTAAAGTCACTTCGCATATAGGGTAGTGAATGACTCGCTGCTTGCCGACGCAAACTGGCCGAAAAAAAATCGTCATCCGTGCTCGTGCGTAAGCTGCGGGCCGCGAATCTCTGTGTATCACTGTAGATTGTCGAGAGCGAATCTGACGTTCTCCCTTCTTGAGTTTCTACGATGTCTGGAGAATCGTATTCGTAGGGGGTCTGATTCAGAAGTTCTGCATTGAGTTTTTTTCTCGATTCCAAAAATGACTTTGCACTGGTCTGTATAAACGATATTTTTTCCAAGAACCGCCATAGCATTGTCGTCTGACTTTCACCAACAATGGTAGGGACAATCAAATTAGTTTGCGCCTGCACATTATTGGTATCGATGACATCATCAATCATTTCTTTATGTATGGCGGCGAGCTCGCTAAAGTTGGATCTAGCTGGATGGGAAGCAATATCTTCTTCGCCGTTTGAAAGAAGTAAATTGTATTTGGTAAAATATTTGACAATGTCATTGAAAATGTTGTCGGAAGAAAGTTGATCGATGTATTCCGGCGCCGCGTAAATATGACCTTGATCTAAAAGTAGAAGTTGCTGACTTGGCGACAAGGATGCCATATAACCCGGAACTTTCGGTGTCCGAAATGCAAATATACAGATTCCCGTGCATAAGATCAGCATGAAAACGCTTGTAACGATAAGGCTTTGGTATTCAGTCGACTGATGAAAATACGACCGGAAAGCTGCCGGTTTTCGTGAGACCTCTCGTGCCACAGGGTGATGTAGTTGCCAGCTTAAGGTAAGATCGCCCTCATGGAAACTGCCGAAGCTTTGTGATGGTACGGAAATCCACTCTTCCTGACGGTTCAAAATGCTTATTTTGCCTAGAGCAGAATAGAAGCCTTCCCAGTCCGGAAGAATGTGAAGCTGGAGGTTCTCTTGGTCCACACGCAAAAATGGGACTGAGTCAGCTTCTCTTCCCAGCGAAGGAAAATAGATTGACTGCGAATTGACTTTGCTATTCAGGAAAATGCTTTTCTTACGATTGACACGAATTGTTTTTTGGTAAACCACTTGGTTTTTGTTAAGTAGTTGAACGCGCAATTTTAAAGGTGTCTTTTGCAAACCGGTATCCGAGTTGTCGTTTTGATTTGCAGTCATTTATAGCATCCCATAGTGGTCGACGCGCGCATTCTGTAAAGCCGATAAAATAGGCTTAAAGTCACCATAGTTCACGAGAGGCCCTAGTTTAATAAGAACCTTTGTTGAGCTCAGATCTTCTTTTTTCATGAGCCCAACGATGAGCTGATTCTGCAAAATAACTTTATTAAGATGCGCGCTTAGTCTTCGAATTGTGTCGGATGCATCAGCGCCACGTTCCCAGCGACCATTGAAGCCAGTCGAAGATTCTATGCTTACGAAGTTGGGGGAGTGGCTATCCAGTTTAATAAGCACACTTTTGCGCTCCCATGCTTCTTGCGTCGCCCAGAAGTGCCCGAGCTGATCGGTGAAGCATAGGAGGCCGAAGTAAAAAAGAATGAAAAATCCAACCAAGACCAGCATGACAGGGGGCTTATGTAGCTGGCGCAAACGACGACGTGAATCCAGAAAAAGAGCTTTATAATCGTCTTGGATTTTTTTTCGACTTGCCATCAAATAGTTCCGTCCGCCAAAACGATGTTTTCAAAATAATTGTTCTTTCGCATGTGCAATATTACTTCCTGAAGCTTTGCCATATTCAAGTCGGGTGCTGGCAAAATGATAAGTGTGCGAGCCAACGGATTTGATTTGGCAAAGAGGCCATCTCGAAGTTTCGCGGCTTCGCTAGCGAGTTGGATAGGCTGAAGTTGGTCATATTTGATGCGCAGAGAGTTTTGCTCTAAACCATCTTTGTAGCAGCGGATCTTGCAGAAAAAGCTTTGTTTGGAGGTAATCGCCAGAAAAGGAGTGGATTCATCAATCTCCGTTTTTAACTCCTGACCAACACCTGTAAAACCCGTAGTAGGTTTAGGTAAATAAACTAAGGGAATATTTAAAGCGGCAATCTCAGGCTGGGGCAGGCGAAAGAGAACGATAAAAGTATAGAGACTTGCCAACGCTAGACATATGAAAGCTAACGTCGAGAGAATCAAATTGGGATAGAAGCTAAATAATTTCTTCTTCATGCGATTCCTTCACAGCGATTTGATCTGATACTTCAGGTCCAATGACCGGAGTTCCTTGCGTCGCGGCATTCTCAGGGATGAGATAATTGTTTAGGAGTAACCCAAGTTGCTGAATCGAACCGACAATGCGCTCCGCAGTGGATACGCAAAGAAAATTACCTATATATAAAAATATGCAGGATCCTAGGGCCAATGCCGTGGGCGCCAAGCAGCGCGACAAACCAAGTTCCAAAAGGCTGATTCCGCCTGTTCCGCCTGTTTCTTGTGCGGTGTAAACGATATCCCAAAGTCCATGTATCGTTGCGAGAACACCTGTTAGCAAAATCGTAGTGGCAATGGCCGGAAGAAGAGATAGTCGAGCTTCGACCATGGGGATGATCGCAGCGGTTTCTTCTTCGATGGTATGCTGCGCTTCACTTGGTTTGTCGAGAAAGGACTCCAAAGACTTGGATCCCATGACCGCAAGAATATTTTTCTTATGTTCGTCACAATAACGTTGTGCTCGTTCCCAATCGTTGGCACGCAGCATGGTCTTAAGGTCCACCATAAAGCGGCGATAGTTCATTCGTTGTGTAACAGCAAGGCTGAAAATCTTTTCAATGAGAATGACCAAGCCTATAACGCTAAGGCACAAAATAATAACAATGTAAGGATTGAGATTCTGGAATTCGTAAACCAGCTGGCGCCACATAGAAGTGTCCTTATGAAGTTCAAAATGAGTCTTAGATTTCCCCCCATAATATCGCAAAATGGCAAATTCTGCTTCGCTTTCTGCGACGCTCCGGTTGCGCGGGGGTTCTAAGCCAGAACCCGCGATAGACAAGGACTTGAATGGGTGCGGTGCCTAGCTGGATTTTTTGATTTTTTGTTTGGCAGTCGTCGTGGGATTCTTGAGCTCATCAATAGGATTAGGCTCGTCGACAGGCTCATTCGGATTTTGATTTTTGTCCGTACTCGTTTTGATCGTGAGTGTGCCGTTTTCGAAAGCGCGCACGAAAGCTTTGAATATCTCCGGGTCAAAAAGATCGGTCTCGCCAGATAGTCTTTCCACCGCTTCAGCTTGATCCATAAAACCGGCGTAAGATCGTCCCGAAACCATTGCATCAAATACGTCCGATATCGCGACAATCCTTGCGAAGAACGGTATTTCCTCGCCGGCGAGTGCGTCAGGATAGCCTGTGCCATCCCATTTTTCGTGGTGATGTTTGATTCCGGACAGGAATCGCTTGGCGTTTGGCATATGGTTGATAATTTCAGCTCCAATAGTCGGATGGAGCTTCATCTCATCGTATTCTTCGGCGCTCAGAATGGCGGCCTTTTTTAAGATTGAGTCGGGGATACCGATTTTGCCAATATCATGGCAAAGCGAAGAAATAAGTAGAAGGCGCTTGAGCTCGCGGTTCAGCTTCAATTCATCAGCGATCGCCATCGCATAGCGAGAGACTCTTTCCGAGTGTCCACGCGTATAAGTATCTTTGGCTTCGACCGTCGCAATCATGGTTTCAATCATGCCGACCAGCCATGAGTCGAGCTCGCGGCGAAGAAGCATGCTTTCAAACGAAGGGGCGATTCGGTGGAGCAGGGCGCGTACAAGTTCTAACTCTCTTGTGGAGAATTCTACGCGGGGGTCGTCACTTTCAACGTGCAGTACGCAGATGAGTTCTTCATTATGTATCATCGGCAAAATAAGGCGGTTTCGGCCAGGCTGGGTCACTTTGGCGAATTTGGCCTTCAGAAGTAAGTCTTGTTTGCGCGATATGACATCTTCCAGCGATCTTTGGCTCAATAAGAATGGAACTTTCTGATTGGAATATTGTTTAGCAGCGATGGGAATCAACTGACGGGTTGAGTTTGACCAGATGAAAAAACAGGCTCGCGAGGCTTTTTCTAATATTTGTCCAACGGACTTAAGAACTGCTCGCGCGGCTTCATCCAGGTCCTTAATAACCAATAAATTGCTATGGTGGTCGAATATTTTCACGACGGCGTCATGATCTTCTAAGAACTCCTTAACGCCTTTTACGGGACTAAGACGTATGGGTTTGAAGGTATTTTCATCGGGATTTAATCGAACATCAACCGGGCCGGTTATGCCCAGTTGCTCAGAAATCAGAATATCGAATCCTTGGATTTCTTGGGTGATTTGAATGCCCGACTGCTGTGTAACAAAAAGTAATTCGGTTTCACCGATTAAAATTTTGTCACCATTTTGAATGATGGAGTTCAAAATCTTCTCACCATTGACGTAGCTGCCGTTCTTAGATTCCAAATCTTCCATAATAAACAATTTGCCGCGTTGTTTGATGCGCAAATGGAATCGAGAGACCTCCGTATCTTGCAAATAAACATCGTTTTCCGGATCACGACCAATCGTAATCGGAAAATGATTCAGCGGCAGGCGAGTGCCTGCGTTTGGTCCACGTTCGATAATGAGATAAGACATATTTCCCTAACGCTACAAAATCAAAAGGAAAGCTTGCGTCCATAAGTGGATCGGCAGCGTTTGAAAATCCTGGATGAATTAAAAAAGGGAAATGTTGGTGGACGTAAAAAAAAAACGAAGAAGTGCTGTCAGATCAGGGAGTGACGACCGTTGCAGGTTACACTTTTGCCCAGCCCCGTTAAGCGATTGTACTACATGTGTTGTTTGTGACTTGAATAGAGAAATATCGTAAACTGACTGGTCGGTCAATCTAATTACAAGAGTTCCGTAAGAATTAATCATTTTAAAGGGTTACAGCGATTTATTTGCTCAAAAGTTGCGCAGAGACTGACATGGCTCGAACCGCGACCCGTACTTCTCAGCCAAGGCTTCTAGTCGCTCAATCACCACCTGTTTGCCCAAAAGCTTAACATAATGGAAAGGTCCGCCTAGGAATGGGGGAAATCCCAAACCGAAAACAGCACCGACATCCCCATCGGAGCTACTGGCCAGAATGCCCTCTTCCAGACAACGAAATGATTCATTAACAAACACTAAATTGCAGCGATCAATAATTTCTTCCGTCGGCAAAACTTTGAAATCGTCTTTAGCTGGCCCGGCAACATTGTATATTTCAGAATCAGGCCCAGTTTTCTTTCCTTCCGAATATAAATAAAAGCCTTTGCCGTTTTTTCGACCAAGGCGCCCAGATTTTTGGACTTGTTCCAGGCCTGAGGGCATCTTCATGCGGTCAGGAAACGCTTTATGAATCGTTTCTAGGACATGGATGCCGACATCAATGCCCACTTCGTCAATAAGTGTAATGGGACCAACTGGGTATCCAAACTTCGTTAACGCTTTATCCACAGTTTCAATTTTAACGCCTTCATTGAGCATGAGTGCAGCTTCGGCCAGATAAAAAGCCAGTGCGCGCGTCGTGTAAAACCCTGGACCGTCATTGACGATAATGACTTTCTTGCCCATGGTGTTACCAAGTTCAGCCGCGCGAGCCAAAGCCCAAGGTGCGGTTTTGTCAGTACGAACGATTTCAAGAAGTGGCATTTTTTCAACCGGCGAGAAGAAATGCATGCCGAGCACTCGGTCCGCAAGAGGTGAGCCTTCCGAAATATCGGATATAGGCAATGCGGATGTGTTACTGGCAAAGATCCAGTCCTCTGAGACTTTGTTTTCAAATCCAGCAAGAATCTTTCGTTTAAGGTTTAGGTCTTCAAAAACAGCTTCAATCACAACGTCACAAGAACCAAGGCCTTGAGGGTTGGTACCTGGAGAAACGAGCGCCATTTTTTGCTCGACTTCAAAACGCTTTATGCGTTTACGGTCGGCGAGTTTATTAAAAAAGGCTCGGGTGTGTTTGAGCGCTAAGCCAATCGTATTTTCGTCGGGATCTGAATACCGCACATGTATATTTTTCTGAGCACATACCGTCGCAACTCCGCGGCCCATAAAACCAGCACCAATGATTCCCACCAAATTAGTTTTTGTATCCCCGAAGCGAGTTTTGCCAGCTTCCGTGTAGGGGTTTTTCTTCAGTGCTGTCGTTGCGTGATAAAGGTGAATAAAACTCTTACTTTCTTTTGTTTGAGCAAGTTCGCCAAAAAGCTGGGACTCAATGTCGAGACCTTCTTCTATACTTTTATCAAAACCCCTCATGACTGCATCGAGAGCTTTGTAGGGAGCTGGAAATAAACCCTTGGTGTTTTTATCCAGCATATCGCGAGTTTTTTTCGCGACGAACGAACGTCCAATTGGATTGTGATCCGTGACCCAGCGAGGGAGTTCTTTGCTAATTCCATCGTGTCGGCGTCCATCACCACGCGATTTGTGCGCAAGTTTTATGGCCTCTTTCAACAGGATATGCTGATCCACAACGGCATCGAGGAGACCAATTTTTTCAGCTTTTTTGGCTGGTATTTCTTTCCCTGTCAGTATGAGATCCAATGATGCAGCGAGACCAACCAAACGGGGTAGTCTTTGCGTACCACCCGCACCAGGCAGAAGTCCCAGCATCACTTCCGGCAAACCTAATTTCGTTTTCGGATTATCAGTGCCAATGCGCCAGGTACAGGCTAGCGACATTTCGAGTCCACCACCCAAACAGATACCATTGATTGCCGCCACGGTTGGTCTCGGAAATGCAGCCAGTTTACTAAAAAAAGCCTGCATCTGCTTTGAACCTTGAGTCGATTTTTCAACCGTGTCAAGCGACTCGATCTCCGAGATATCAGCGCCTGCAATAAACGAATCTTTTTTCCCACTGGTGATCACCAGCCCTTGGTTTTGCGTATCAGCAATAAGATGATCAAGATGTTGATTGAACTCGCGCAAAACCTTTTCAGATAAAACATTGAGCGGCCGATCTTTGACGTCTAAAGTCAAAATGGCGATGTTGTCTTTTGTTTCTAATTTAAAAAATTCTGTCATGATGCTTCCTCAGATTCGTTCAATAAGCATTGCGCCGGCCATGCCACCCGCAGCGCAAATAGCGATGACGCCCAGCTGTTTGTTGCGGCGAGTAAGTTCATTGCTTAAGGTATTGACCAACCGTGATCCAGTGGCTCCAAAGGGATGACCAATGGCGATGGCTCCACCATTCACATTGAGTTTGTCAGTTGGAATAGATCCAAAAGCGCTTGCGTCACCAAAGACATCTTTGCAGAATGTTTTTGAATCCATCGAGTAAAGACAGCTCAGCACTTGCGCGGCGAAAGCCTCATGGATTTCAAACAAATCGATATCTTGCAAAGTTAATCCATTCTTTTTCAAAAGGAGTGGGATGGCAATGGCAGGACCGATGAGAAGTTGATCTCGTGGATCAACTCCGACATAGCACATATCTTTAATGCGAGCTTTTGGCTTAAAACCCAAGGCATTAGCGCGATCTTCATCACCAATAAGCGTAATGGCCGCGCCATCCGTTAACGGTGAAGAGTTTCCAGCGGTGATCGTTCCGTACAGTTTGTCAAATGCGGGACGCAGCTCAGCCAACTTTTCAATGGTGCCATCCGTGCGAATGACGTTGTCGACTTTTACGCACTTCGCATACTTGGGAGCGGGCCAAACTTGCACGATTTCTTCGTCAAAATAACCCTTCGCTTGTGCCGCGGCGGCGCGTTGATGCGATAAAAGTGCGAATTCATCTTGAGCCGCGCGTGAAACGGAATTTTTCTTCGCCATAATCTCGGCGTGCTGGCCCATGGTCAGCCCTGTAAGAGGTTCACTTAAGCTGGGCGGCTTGGGTAGCCAAGCTTTGGCGCTAAATTTACCGAGCATACTGAGTTTTGCAGCGGCGGATTTGGCTTTTGAAAATTTGACGAGAAACTTTCGCGCGTCTTTTGAATAAACGATGGGAACATCACTCAAAACTTCGACCCCTCCGGCCAAAATCATATGCGGGTTTCCCGTTTGGATACTTCGTACGGCATCGGTCACAGTCTGCAAGCTACTCGTGCAAGCACGGTTGATAGTGTAACCATGAATATGTGCCGGTAAATTTAAATTGAGGAGCGCGTCGCGTGCAACATTTGGGTTTTTCGGTTGAGGCACAACAACGCCCGCCGAAATTTCGTCGAGCTCTTCAGGGTCGATTCCCATCTTACGAACCAGACCATCAATTACGTGACAGTAGAGGTCTAAAGTTGTTGCATCTTCGAAGACACCAAAAGATTTAACAAAAGCAGTTCGACATCCGTCGACGACGACGGCTTTCGACGAACCACGAGTTGCGGCTTTTCTATATTTGGTCACCACCGGCATGACTTCTCCTTGCGCGCCAATTTGAGTCTTTGGGGTTCTACCATATAAGCTTAAGCGTGCCCAGTAGATGTAGGGTCTTCGCTCAGGGTCGTGTCAGCCGAACCAGTGAGGGAGAGAAAGATTCTAATCTTTTAAACGTTCAATAATGGTTTCAATGATTTCTTTTTGTGAATTTTCTAAATCGAGAAAAACGCCGCCCATACGCAACCTCTGAGGGTCGAACCATTTGCACTGAGCTTTGATAACGAGATTGGAAGGTGACGCAATCTTAAGAGGGTGTAACGGCACGGATAGCCAGTAGCATTCCCCAATGTTGCTGGTCGTTTTGGCAACAAACTCCAGTTTAAACCCTTGCGTACTAATATCGAGAAGGACGCCGCTGTGTCCAAAAAATGGAACGTGCTTATATCTTTTGATTGTCACAATGGTATGTGAGAAGAATCGCTGCGCGCGTGGAATGTGGGTATCAGCGTTCAAGTAGGTCTCCGGTTTCGTTTAATATCTGACCATAAACCATGATAGATTAATCTGTAGCCCGATGAAAGCGAAGAATCTCTCTCGAATAGTGATTACTATTTATGTTGAATCCCAAAATATTGCCAGACCGTGTACGCCTGCTTGTGATTGGTGGCGGAATTCATGGAGTAGGGGTTGCGCATGATCTGGCATCGCGTGGCTGGCGAGATGTTTTGCTCGTCGAAAAGGGAACCATTGGTCAAGGCACTAGCAGTCGCTCAACAAAACTGATTCATGGTGGTTTGCGTTACTTACAACATATACGTGACATGGGTTTGGTGCGAGAAGGGCTCAAAGAACGGCGCCTATTATTGAAGCTCGCTGGAGACATTGTCAAACCTCTCGAGTTTGTCTTCCCGATTCTGAAAAATGGCGGCATGAGTTCGTTTATAGTTCGATCGGGGTTGTACCTTTACGATAGTTTAGCCGGAAGTGACAATATTCAACCACACGTGAAACTTTCGGTCGAAGAAGCACTGAAACGTGCACCTGATTTAGATACTGAACTTTTTTCTAAAATTTATGCGTTCTGGGATGGCCAGACTGATGATTTGCGCTTGACCCGGCGAGTGGCAACTTCGGCGATGAATCTCGGTGCGACTGTTGCAGAGCATACGAGCGTCGAATCCATCACGACGGATGGTGATGGTTGGTCAGTCAAAATTGTCACGGCGGATGGGAAAGTTAAAGTCGTCAGCGCACTTCATGTTGTGAATGCCGCGGGTCCATGGGCCAATCGAATATTGGAGTCGAGTCAGATCGAACCTGGATATAAGGGTATAAATGTAAAAGGCTCTCACTTGATGTTTGATGACATCGGTTTGAAGTCAGGTTTATTTTTACAAGCCCCCAAAGATGGTCGGATATTTTTTCTTCTTCCTTGGGAAGGCAAGACTCTTGTAGGAACAACAGAATCTTTATTTGTTGGTGACCAGGATTCGGCAAGCGTGACAGAAGATGAAATTAGTTATCTCCTCAATAATGCAAATTTGTATTTGAAGAAGCCGCTGCGAAAAGAAGCGATTATTGCCAAGTTTGCTGGCCTGCGTTGGCTTGCACTTGAGCCCGGACGGAATGTTCACGCTACCAGTCGATCTCATCTCATCAGTGAGCATACAAGCGGTAGAGGGATATTGCTGACATTATATGGCGGCAAACTTACCGCTTATCGCCATGTCGCTGAGCTTATGGGCAATATGATTATGAAGCAGTACGGTGAAGACGTTGCAAGTCGTACGAGCGAGCCGGAAACTTGGGCTGATATGCAAGAAGAACTGAAAAAATTTCCAAATGATAAGTCCATTGAACTTCGCTATCAATCAGTCTAGTGACATAATTGCGCTAAGGGAAAGAGGCATGTCACCTTTGCGAATGATAAATTCGGCGCGAACATCTTGATCGCTAGAGTAATAAGAAAAATTTAACCAAGTGTGCTTACCCAGTCTGGCAACGTCGAGAAGCGAAACTCTATTCACTGACAATTCACGGTTGAGTTCGCTGCTGACCGTCGTCATATGAAATGGGATGTTGATGGTATGTGTCATATCATTGCCCGTGATTTCTGGCGATGTGTGCAGGTTTATACGATAAAAATCGTCTAAGGTGGAAAGTCCAAAAATCGCACCAGGCCCACCACCCGTACCTGACGTTAAGCGCATGGAAGTGCGAACCTTCGTCCAAGACTCTTTGGGAGTCGTTCGAGACCAGTTCGCCGCTGGCTTTTGGACGCGGACTGGTTCGATTGTCCAAGCAACATGATCCGGCTCTATACTATCCAGAACGTCTAAGACATTTGGATTCAGTGCAGCGATGTAATTTTGATTTGGATTTGATCGGATCTGGGTGGCAACCAAGTCGTAGCGGATAGGATCAACTGACTCTCTAGCACTCGAAAAAATATCAAATATCTCGATATCTTTAGTCATTGTACTGAGCACTTTCAGCTCTGAACGTAAGCTATAGTCAAAACCTCTCTGAACTTCAGCTTGCAAATGCGACGTCGCATTTGATTCGGTGCGATTCGAAGTATAGTGGCTTTTGCTTGAGAGCTCACCCATATTGCGAAGAGTCTGATTCCTCATCTCGCTATTTCGAACATATTGGAAAGCAGAGATAATTTTCTTATACGATTTTGAAAAGATTGTCTTCTCGTCTCGAGCTTCGGCGAATTTTTCGGCGTGGGTCATCGAAAAGGATTCGACAAGTAGTGATTTATCAACTGGCTGGAATTCAGAAGAAGCAAAAACGTCTTGAACGCTTGCAACCGAAAGGCTGAAGCCTAAAAATATAGAAAGTTTATTCAAACGAAATTGACTCACCGAATTTCCCCAAAAAGCAGTGATCTTGCACCCCTTGGACACTTGTCCATGCCTCATAAATATGCAATAATCGGACCTTAAATTTTGAAATCTAACCTGCTGTTTTTCTTATGTTAATGACCCCCTGGGGTGTTAGGATCCTGACACTTTGTCGAGATTTTAGTCGCTGATTACGGGTGGTTATACCCGCCCATTTCATGCTAACTTGGGCAAGAATTTAGCGAGGCTTTACATGAAAACGGTGACTCCTGAAGTCAAATTGGCCCAGGTTGAAGATGAAGTTTTGGAATTTTGGAAGTCCGAAAAGATTTTCGAAGAGTCCAACCGTCGTCGCGAGCAGGCCAAAGAGTTTACGTTCTACGATGGGCCACCCTTTGCCAATGGCTTACCGCATTATGGTCATCTTCTGGCCAATACCATCAAAGATAGCGTGCCTCGATACTGGAACATGCGTGGATATCGCGTCGAGCGTCGTTTCGGTTGGGACTGTCACGGTTTTCCGGTAGAAAGCGAAATCGAAAAAAATAATAAACTTATCGGCAGCGTCGATATTTTGAAGTTTGGTGTCGCCAAGTTTAACGAGGAATGCCGCAAATCCGTCAAGAATTACGTTCACCACTGGCAAGAAACCATAACCCGACTCGGTCGTTGGGTGGATTGGAATAACCAATATCATACGATGGACAAAGACTTTATGGAGTCCGTCTGGTGGGTGTTTGCCGAACTTTACAAAAAAGGATTGATCTATCAAGATCACAAAATTGTTTCCTATTCGCCGCAAAACGCCACAGTAGTTTCTAATTTTGAAGCTAACCAGAACTACAAAGACGTGCAAGACCCGGCAGTCACCGTTAAGTGCAAAGTCAAAGACGAGCCAAACACTTTTCTTTTGATTTGGACGACAACACCATGGACTTTGATTGCAAACCTTGCGGTGGCAGTTTCGCCTACTCATGAATATGTCAAAATCAAAGACCACCAAACGAACGAGTTCTACTATTTGGCAAAAGCTAGACTCGATGGTGTCTATAAGAAAAAACCAAATGAAGATGCGCCTTATACCATCATTGAAGAATTAGGGGCCGCCAAACTTAGAACCCGTAGCTACGAGCCACTTTTTCCTTATTACAAAGACCATGTTAATGCATTCCAGGTGCTCGTTGATGACTACGTTACGGTGGATGATGGCACGGGGATCGTGCATCAGGCTCCTGCGTTTGGTGAAGATGACTTCCGTGTTTGCCGTGCACATCACATTAAACTCGTCGATCCACTGGATCTCGATGGCCGATACACGAACGAGATTCCGGAATATGAGGGATTATTTGTTAAGGATGCAGATAAAGAAATTATCAAAGCCCTAAAAGAAAAGGGTCTATTGCTTCGCAACGAAACAATCGTACATAGCTATCCCTTTTGCGATCGAACAGATACTCCCCTTATTTATCGAGCCATTCCTGCTTGGTACGTGAAAGTCGAAAGTTTTCGCGACGCCATGGTTAAAAACAATCAATCCATAAACTGGGTGCCCTTGCATTTACGCGACGGCCGTATGGGTAAATGGTTAGAAAATGCCCGTGATTGGGCGATCAGCCGGAACCGATTTTGGGGCACGCCACTTCCGGTATGGTTGTGCGAAAGTGATGCTAAATGTCTAAAAGTTCTGGGTAGCGTTGCGGAACTTGAAAAGTTAAGTGGCAAAAAAGTAGATGATTTGCATAAGCATTTTATCGACGACTTGACATTTCCTTGCGACACATGCGGCTCGACTATGCGTCGCATTCCCGAAGTTCTCGACTGCTGGTTTGAGTCTGGGGCCATGCCTTACGCCCAGAAGCATTATCCGTTTGAGAACCAAAAAGAGTTCGCCAATCAGTTTCCGGCTGATTTTATCGCCGAGGGTCTCGATCAGACACGCGGTTGGTTTTATACATTGAGTGTTTTGTCAGAAGCTTTGTTTCACAGTCCAGCATTTAAGAATGTCGTCGTTAATGGCATCATCTGTGATGATACCGGCAAAAAAATGTCGAAAAGACATCGTAACTACACGCCACCCATGGATTTGATCAATGAGTTCGGGGCCGATAGTGTGCGCCTTTACATGTTAAATTCGCCATTATTGAAAGGCGAGAACCTTATTTTTAAAACACAAGGCGTCCGCGATGTGACACGGGCGGCCATCTTGCCGTTATGGAATGCGCATAGTTTTTTGACGACTTATGCGAAAGCAGATGGTTGGGTACCGGATGAAAATAGCTTGAATGGAAAAATGTCCAGCCAAAATATTCTTGATCACTGGATTCTTTCCAAATTGCAGACTGTCACCAAGCAAGTGCATGTACAGATGGAAGGGTACCATCTGTATGCGGTCATTCCTGAGCTGTTGAGTTTTATTGAAGACTTAACAAACTGGTATATTCGCCTAAGTCGACGCCGTTTTTGGACCGGTGAGCCAGGAGCTGGGCTAAGTGAAGACACGCGCAGTGCGTATTCCACGCTATATTTTGTTCTAGCAGAGTTTTCAAAGCTTTTTGCGCCGTTCGCGCCGTTTATCTCGGATCGCATCTATCAAAATTTAACGGACAGTCTAAAAGGATCGCCGAAGTCGGTACATCTTTGTGACATGCCTGAAGTCCGACCGGAATTGGTGCAAGAAGAGCTTGAAAAAAGAATGAAGCTCGTACGCACCGCCGCAGAGCTTGGCCGAAGTCTTCGGGCAAAACATCAAATCAAAACTCGTCAGCCCCTACGCGAAATGCTTGTCATCACTCGTGACAAGTCAGGGCATGCTGCTATTTCCGAGAATCAATCTTTGATCGCATCGGAATTGAATGTCAAAACGATTGCTTTCAGTGACAACGAACTCAAATACGTTAGCGTGCAGCTTAAGCCTAATTTGAAAACCTTGGGACGCAGGCTTGGTAAGGATTTAGCAGCGTTTCGGCAAGAACTCGATCGTCTCAACGCAGCTAACGCCGAATTGGGTCCATTGATGGCTAAGCTGGAGACGGAGGGTTCCGTTAGCATTTTGGGTCAAAGTTTTGTGGAGGAAGATTTTCTTATCGAACGCGGACCGAAGGGTGCACAGCTCATTGCAACGGAAGGTGGCGTCACTGTTCTTTTGGATACTCATCTCACCGACGACCTACTCTCGGAAGGTTTGGCTCGAGAAGTTGTCAACCGCGTGCAGAACTTTCGAAAAGATAGTGGGCTTAATGTTAGCGATCGAATTGTGCTTGGCATCGCGACGTCACCAGAACTTTCGGCAGCCATAAACGAATACAAAGATTATATTTCATCTGAGACTTTGGCAGTGGACTTGAAGCTTCAAAATCAGTTGTCCGGATTCACACATAAAACTGACTTCGACATTGATAATATGAACTGTACGATTGCGATGTCGGTGGCTAAATATTAAATTTATCATTTTATCCATCCTCTTATTGATTTGCTCAGCGTGCTACGTGAGCAAGCAGGCTTATTATCAAGGCAAATTAATTCTCTCCCGTGAAGCTGTTGATGAGGTTCTGGCAGCTGATCGCGTTACCGAGGCCCAAAAGAAAAAACTATTATTCACAAAAGAAGTGTTGAAATTTGCAGCGGACAATGGACTTGAGTTTGGGGGATCGTATCAACATTACATACATACCGAACAACCTGTGGTGTCGTTTCTCGTGTATGCCGCCCACAAAGATAAGCTAGAGCTGAAAAAATGGTGGTTTCCGATTGTCGGCAGTGTTCCCTATATTGGTTACTTCCATAAAGAAGACCGAGATGAAGAAGCAAAAAAATTAGAGAATGATGATTTGGATGTTTATAAAACCGGAGCCAGCGCATTTTCATTGCTCGGATGGATTTCTGATCCTATCTATACGTCCATGTTAAACTATACGGACATGGAGCTGGCGCATCTGTTGTTTCATGAGCTGACGCACAAAACGTTTTGGTCCCCTGACAAAGTAACTTTTAATGAAAATCTGGCAGAGTTTGTGGCGATACATTTGACTCAGCTTTACGTTGAAAAGCTGGGTAATAAAGCTGAGTACCAGGATTACTTAGATAAACGCGGTGACAACGTGCTTTATAGGAATTGGTTAAGTGCGCTGCGAGCAGACCTCAAAAACCTGTATCAAACAAATAAAGACCCGCGCGACATTCTGCTGAAGAAAAAAGCTGAGTTGTTTCAGCTTTATTTGTCCTCGCAAAAACTGCCAAAATTTAAAACGGACGAATTTGCTTTTGTTCCCAAAAGACAGTGGAACAATGCAAGTGTCCTTGCTGCTTCCATCTATATGCCCGACATCGAGATTTTTGAGAAAGCTTGGGAATGTTTGCAAAGACCAAAAATGGGAGCTTTCTTGATGAAACTAAAAGATGCTATAAAAATTACTGGTAATGGCCCCTCAGCTTTGGATTCATTTTGTCCTCAGCCTGTGAAGTAGGACGCGTTCGCTATGCAGTCGCAGACACTAGATATCAATCAAGTGAGCCAAGCTTTAGAAGCGCGTGATTTTAGCTTTCTCCGAAGTGCGTTTCAGGAACTCGAAGTTGCCGATATTGGCGAGCTGCTGACCGACTTTGAATTAGATCAAGTCGTGGTGCTGTTTCGATTGGTCGAAAAAGAGCGAAGAGCAGAGTTATTTGGCTACCTGCCTTTCGAGTTACAAGAGCAACTTCTGGATGAGCTTCCTGATGTTGTTGTCAGCTCCATCTTGAACAACATGGAAGCCGTGGACCGTACCAAGCTACTCGAAGATCTCAATTTTCTCATTCGAGATAAGATTATAAAAAAGATGACGCAAGAAGAGCGAGTCATTGCGCGCCAACTTCTAAGTTATCCCGAAAATTCTGTCGGTCGCTTGATGAACCCAGAATTTTTGGCGTTAAGACCAGAAATGAAAGCGCATGAAGCGATCGAACATATTCGATGGCGCGGGGCGGACTATGCTGAAAGTGCTTTGCATAATATGTTCGTCATCGATGCAACCGGTCGATATTTAGGCGACGTGAGTCTGGCGCAACTGGTTTTGCAACCGCTACAGCCGATTTTTGAGTTGATGACCCCATCGACTGCTGTTCTTCATTCTAATGCCGATAGAGAGTTTGCCGTCGACCATTTTCGTAAATACGATCGGCACTTTGCGCCTGTGGTGAATGAAAACAATGTTGTTGTGGGTATCGTCACGGCCGATGATGTCTTTGATGTCGCCGAAGAAGAAGCTACGCAAGATATTCAGCAGTTCGGCGGCCAGGCGATTTTGGAAGAGTCTTATTTCGCAACGAGCTTAATGGAGCTTATTCGCAAACGTGGTGGTTGGTTGTGTTTGCTATTTGTCGGCGAGTTTTTCGCGACCGATGCACTGCAAGGTTATGAAAAAACCATTGAGTCTATGAAGTATTTGGTGTTCTTTCTGCCTCTTATTATTTCTTCTGGCGGAAACTCGGGAACGCAAGCGGCTTCACTTATTATTCGTGGCTTTGCCGTTCGTGAGATGGACTTGACGGACTGGTTCCGCGTACTTCGCCGAGAGCTTGCGACTGGTATTGGCCTCGGTTTGACTTTAGGTGCAATTGGTTATTTTTTCGTAATTGCTAAGGGGCATCCGCAGGAGGCGGGCGTGATCGTTGCGACGAGTGTTTTGGGAGTTGTTATTTTCGGTGCGACGCTGGGTGCCATGATGCCATTTTTGTTGAAGAGAATGAAACTCGATCCCGCAGTCAGTTCATCGCCATTTATTGCTTGCGTTGTGGACTGCGTTGGCATCGTCATTTACTTTTCCGTTGCTGGCGCTGTCATGAATTATATCAAGTTAACGCCTTAAGGTCGCAGTCCATGTGGATAGATGACAATATAATTCGCCAATGTAAAGAGGCTCTGGTCATCGATACTTGGATTCCCTCTGAACCCATCATCGTTCTCGGTCGAAGCAACGAAGCCGAGAAAGAAGTGTTTGTCGAGGGGGCCGCGCGTGACGAAGTCCAAGTCCTGCAGCGGTATGGCGGTGGTGGAACGGTCATTTTGTACCCTGGATGTGTGGTTTTAAGCATTGGTGCTTGGGTAAAGGATCGTTTTCGAAACGATTATTTTTTTAATCTACTCAATCAAACAGTCATAGGGTTGTTCGAAGTGGGATTCCCTGTTTGCCAGGATCGCCTAGGGCTGAACGGCATAAGTGATATCACTTTGGATGATAAAAAAATTGCGGGCACTTCACTTTTTCGGTCGCGCAATTATCTCTTATACCAGGCTTCCATAATCGTCGAATTGGACCTTTCTATGATTGAAAAATATCTGCCACATCCATCTAAGGAACCAGAATATAGAGCGCAGCGCTCACATGCTGAGTTCTTAACAGGGTTGTCGGCAGCAGATAGTCAAATCACTGCCAAAAAAGTTTTGGCATTATTAGAGACTGAAGCAAAAAAGAAATTTCTCGAAAGTTTAGAAAACGATGCTATGGACATGCAGGACTCTCAGGTTCCACACCTGTTTGGAAAAGTGGATCGGCAGTAGCGGCAGAAAATGCCATCGCGCAACTTGCCGCTGCGCCCATGTAGAACTTTCTCACTCGCCCTAACAGACCGGGGAATTTGAGTTTCTGTTTGACAAGTGCAGCGGCACCCACCGTCAGAATCCCACCATAAACAATGGGTCCGGCTGGAATTTCAATGGCCTCACAAAACTGTGCAAACCGACCGAGTAAAGTTATGGATAAAAAGGCCCACTTGTAAACCATCGCTGATTTTTCCGACAAAGGCTGCCCATCGCCGGCGTCATGAACTTTCAGTGCTTCGATCGCTAGACCCGTGCTTCCTAAAAAGAAAACCGTATCGATGCCTATGCCCTGGGTGGTTTCCCAGACCTGGGCCAAGGTTGGTTCCCAAACCTCCAGACCCGTAAAATATTTCATCGCATAAACAAAAGAAATAATCGGAATCGTGATGAGCGATCGGCGCGACTGAGTCTTCATGAAGGACGCAAGTTTATTCAACATGCCCGTGCCAAATTTTGACGGCTTATTGATGAATTTTGCAAAGGCGGGGGTGATGTGTTGCAAGCCCCCATGCATCGCGCCAATCACAATCGAAGAAATGAGAGTGAGAGAGGGAGACGCCCCCATGTATGTGAAAACATAATAGTGTGTCACACCCGATACCACGGCTGCCGTTGTTGTCAGCCAAAAATCTAAACTAGGCGAAGAAGGATAAGCCAGGGGAGTATCGATGGGCTCAACTGCTGGAGCTTCCACAAGTGCTAGGTCGACGACCGAAAAACTTGCGGCCAAATAGGACGCCACTTGCGTCGCGGGATCAGCTTCATTTGGCGTGCCAATTGTGAAATCGCCAGGTAGTCCTACCTGGGCGGAAGCGTTTGCCGATACAATGTGAACATCGTCTCGATTGGGAGTTTCCGTCCATCCAATGACATCAATGACGGTGTCGCTCGGTAGTTGTTGACCTTGGTGAGTAATGATTTGGAGGGCGGTTTTAAACTGAGCAACTGAGGTAATGTGCATGGTGCGCGTGGCACCCACATGAAATTCCTCATTTTTATCTTCAGGCTTTGCGTTGAACTGGGCGTAGTGAAGTTCGGCTTCGTTGGCAGCTTCTGCTTCTGCCGCCGTTTTGGCGAACAAGTCATGCGAATGAGTAAGCGCGGCAAACAAAACTAAAAACAATCTAAAGCCGTAACTTTGCATGTGATGCCTTGAGTTGGTTTCGTTAAAAATCGCGGGAGCCTGTAAGGGTGGAATATAGTGGAAAAAGTGACTGGCCGACAAACCAAAAAACTTAACTCTTTGATATAGTTAGTTAAAATTTTGAGCCAAATTGAGGCAATCTCAAACCTACTTTGAGGTATAGTAAAAAAACCTGAGACTTCCTTGTAAAATCAATAAGATAAGGTATGAAAGATAAAGGCTGAGCAAGTAGACCAGATTCACGTCCCATGCGCACCAGGTTAGCAACTGTCCACTGCAATCCTGCACATTTTGCCTCATGCTCAAGAAGTACATGGCGTGCGAACTAAATCCGTCGACGAGAGTTTGCGCCAGATAAAAACAACATGTCAGGCTTAATAAAGAAAAGAGCGCGCCCAAATAGGACAGGTCACGACTTCTAAAGGACAATCCCAAACAGTATCCAAAAAGCTTTCTCAAGGTGAGGTTGGGTCTCGATGCAATGACAATCGGAACCAACAGAGCTGCGGAAACAAAGATCAACATGGGAATAATCATCCAAGAACCGAGGACTGCGAGAAATCCGAAAACCGATACTACGAAAAGATCGCGAATCAGAGTTGGACGCAATGCTAGGCGGTATGCGGGCCCAATGCCAAGCCGCGGATTTGCCAGGAGTTTTTGATAGCCAAGGAGAGACCAATAAATGACGGCGACTAAAAGACAGAAAGAGAAGAGCCAGTCGCCGGCGAATCCCATGATGTGCTGGGCCAGAATAAACGGATCATGTCCGCCAGACTCACCGTGGACCCAATTTTGAATGTCGGCAACCCGCAACATGGATGCGCTCTTAGTGCCAAAAGTAAAAAGAAGATGCGGGATCACGAAGCCGATTGTCAAAAGCAAAAAACCCCTGGGCCAGGCTAGATTCTTCCATTTCGTCAAACCTTCACCAATAAGGGCGGCTAAGCTGACGACTTTTAATGGTTTTGTATTGTTTTCGTTCATCTCCTTAGTTTGCTAACATATATTCCTTTATAAAAAAACCTGGGAATGTCGCGGGCGATAGCATAAGAGCAGCATATATAGCGGTGGGTTACTAAGAATATGTCCGACACACTCATCATCAATGAAATTTACGGCAGCGTACAAGGCGAGTCGACTCATGCTGGTTGGCCGTGTGTATTTGTCCGTACAACAGGCTGTCCATTGCGGTGCCGCTGGTGCGACACTTCCTATGCCTTTAAGGGCGGGTCCGAACTGACGTTGGATGACATCGTTGCAAAGGTCATGAGTTTTGGTGTTCGGATGGTAGAAGTTACGGGCGGTGAACCTCTAGCCCAGCCCAACACCCCGAAGCTTATCCAAAAGCTCATTGATAAGAATCTCAAGGTACTCATCGAAACAAGTGGTTCCGAAGACATCAGTTTGCTCCCCGTCAAAACAAATATCATTATGGATTTAAAATGTCCTGATAGTGCCATGATGCAACACAATAAATATGAAAATTTGAAATGTCTCAAAAGCACTGATGAAGTGAAGTTCGTTATCGCAAGTCGCAATGATTTTATCTGGGCCTGCGATGCTATTAAAACTTATCATTTGATGGATCGCTGTGACTTATCTTTTTCTCCGGCGTGGGGTCATGTCCATCCAAAAGATTTGGTGCAGTGGATATTGGACGAAAGAATCACGGTAAGGCTTAATTTACAGCAACATAAATACATATGGGGCCCTCGGGCGAAGTCGGTTTGATTCCCATGAAAAAAAACCAAGAATTTATGTCCAGGCTTAAACGACTCGAATGTCCGAACGCCACCTATGAATCTAAACCTCCCCTTGTTATGTCTCGAGGCCAGGGGTCTAAGGTAGTTGATGCTGAAGGCCATTCTTACATAGACCTTTGTGCGGGATTCGGTGTTTTAGCTCTCGGTCATGCCCATCCCGAAATTCAAAAAACCATTCGCCGATTTTGCGAGAAGGACGCGCCCATCACCCACGCCATGGGAGATGTTTATCCCTCCGAAGAAAAAGTCGAATTGCTCGAAAAATTAGTAGAGTTTGCTCCCAAACGTTTCACGCACGCGGCGCTGGCGATATCCGGCGGACAAGCCGTGGAACTTGCCATGAAAACGGCAATGTTGGTTACAAAAGCAAAGGGTTTTGTAGGTTTCAATGGTGGCTATCACGGACTGGATTTGGGTTTGTTGGGATTGACAGCACGCGAGGATTTCCGGGCACCTTTTTTGGATGAAAGTTCTTTGGAGCAATTTCGTCATGTGGATTTCGGAGCTGATTTATCTATCATCGAACAAGCCATCATTGAACTCAAGAATTCGCGTTTCGGATTTGCTGCGGTTGTTGTGGAGCCTTTGCAGGGTCGCGGCGGAATGCGTTTGGCAGAGCGTGCATGGATACATGATCTCAAAGAACTTTGCGATCAGTATGGTGGCCTTTTGATTTTTGACGAAGTTTTTACGGGATTTGGTCGCTGCGGACGAACTTTTTTTGCCGAAGAGTGGCCATGTGATTTGATATGTGTTGGAAAAGCGTTGGGGGGCGGGATGCCTTTATCGGCATGTCTCGGAACGAGCGAAGTTATGAACGCATGGCCGGCCAGTAGAGGTGAGGCACTTCACACCGGAACTTTTTTCGGACACCCGCTGAGTTGCGCTGTGGCGTCTCGGACTTTGCAATTGATTGTCGAGTTATCATTGGTCCAAAGATCGGAACAGTCTGGAGCTTGGCTTCGGACTCTCCTTAGCGAGACCTTACTGAGTCATCCAAATGTTAGAGAAATTCGTGGTGAAGGCTTAATGGTAGGAATTGAATTCACCCAAAAAGGCATGGCTGCCATTCTTTCCGATCGGCTTAGAAGCAGAGGCTTGATCATTTTGCCAAGTGGTGATCATTCTCAAGTTTTGAGTTTAACGCCCGCGCTGACGATTAGTCGGGAAGAACTTCGTGAAGCAGTTCAAATGATTTCGGCGGAGCTAAAAGTACTTTAACGCCGCCGCGATGAATACAAATCTTTATAGATTATTGAACGGCCCGCCGCTTCGCGGCCGTTCAATAAATTATAGTTTATTTGATCACATTAGTTGGGGGTGTTCCGCCTGCTGGTGGAATTCGCGAGTCTTTTAAGACCTCTTTCTCTGCTTTTCGACCTTCCCAGTATTCTTTCTTCTCTGCCTTAATTTCGCCACGTAATTCTTCCCCTGATTGTCGATGTGCGCCCATTTCACCTTCGTGTTTCTGGCGTATCACTTGGCGTTCTTCAGGTGTTTTTGCTGCAGCCATTTCGGCATGGAAAGCAGCTCGTTTCTCATGCTTGGCTTTCATATGAGCGTCTTTCGCCTCACGATGTTCGCTTCGCATTTCTACAACTTCTTCTTTTTTTTCTTTGCGGAAATCGCGAACGTCTTGTCGGTGTTCCTTGCGAGCTTCCATGCGATTTTCACGAGCCTTCCAGTTTTTGCCTTCAGCAAAAGACAATGTGGAAAGCCCTACGGATGATCCAACCACCAAAACAATGCTCTTTAATTTGAAATTCATATAATGGGTCTCTCCAAAAGCTTGATTCAAACACATTCGTCGAGTCAGCCGAAAACCTGACCCAATTTTTTTAGTCAAAATATATCAAATACTTGCAAAAAATTTTGCGAGTGCGATCACGGCTCAATGACAGTCCCAATCTCCACCCCAATGGCCCCCCACTTTAGAGGTTTGGATTGGGCTGCTGTCGTGGCCCGCGGGATCGACTATACCGTCACCATCAAAATCAAATTTTGAATTCTTCTCACCTTCACTAGCTGTGAATAATGCTCGGAAACAACTATCGCAGTCACTCGGCTCAATTGGGTTGGTAACGTGGGTGATAAAGTTTGGATCGGCTCTCCAAACGTCAGCCCCAAGGCATTTTGGAAAAACCCGTCCGGTACCCTGACAAGTAGCACATTCACTTTCCACCGCTTCCACAGCGTAAACTTGCGAAGGCTGACCCTTGGCTCGCACAAACCCATAATTGAAGTTGATTCGCTTGCAATCGGTCAGGGCAAATCCAAATGGGTTCTGTCCATTATTTGCCAAGCAAGAACGCTTGGTTGTAAAGTCATTGATCGTCAGTATGCCGCTGCCATGCAATAACTCTGAATCTGCATCGTGGGCAGCAACGAGTGAGGCTAGCGTGCGAAGTTGAAGCGGTGGCTCGGTCTGCTTGGCGCGCGCGAGAAACTGTTGAATGATGGGATAGGCGATCATCGTGGCGATAGCCAAGATACCTAGAACGACGATAATTTCAAGCACGCTGAATCCAGCTTGAAAACGACGCTTTTTTGAAAACTTTCCAATCATATGAAAGTCATCGGCAGTTCCGCACTCAAAATCAAGGTTTTGGGGAAAATCATTCAATGAGGACGATTTCGTTCGTTTTAAGGCAATTCGCAATTTGCCTTTTGTTGAAATACCTGAGGTCAACAAGCCGATTTCATAAGGAGAAACCATCTTTCTTAGGGTTTGACCACTCGGGGCCGATAAGCTCCCTAAGTCAATTGTGTAAAAATTTTTTAGTGGAGATTGTGAAATGAAATTTCAATCGTTCAAGCTTTGTCTCGTGATTTCAGCTGCCGCAAGCTTCGTTGCTTGTTCAGGCCAAATCCAAACCCGCCATGCCAGCGCTTCTGAAAAAGGGATTCCAGTAAAAGCCGTAGCACAAGCTCAGCTTTTGGATATCTCAGGCACTCTAGATGATTTACTCAATTCAGAACTGAAAATTGAAGATATCAAGGCTGCAATTGAAAAATTAACTGCAGAACTTTCAAAAGAATCAGACGTCAATTTAGATGAAGTACTTGACGTTGAAGAATTAGCAAACAGCGATATTAAAGTTGATGAAATCAAAGCCCAAATTGATTCTTTTGACTTAGATAAAGATGGCACCATCTCTAGTGAAGAACTCGCCCTTGTCATGGTGAAATGGGAAGAGAAAATCAAGCTTGCGAAAGAAAAGCATGATGAAAAATTCAAAGAAAAACGCGAAGAATTCTGCGCGATGCTTCAAGACCGTATCCTTAAGGCGAAAGACGACAAGTTTCTAGAAGCGATCCTTCTTAAGAATGGCTTAGCGAAGTGTGCCGGCATCATTGCTGCGGAAGATAGCGACGATGTTGTGATCGTGACGGACCCAGCTCCGACCGAAACACCAGAGCCAACAGACGAAGTCGTAGATGTCGAAATTGTAGACGCTGAGTCAACTGTCTTACCAGTTGCCCCGGTTGCTCCAGTTGACGCAGTTTGCAAAAACGTCAGCAATGTCTCTATCAATGTTACTCAAGACTCTAAGAAGTTAGTTGAGATTCTCATAAAGATCTGTCAAGACTAAGCAAAACTAGGATATTTTACACATTAGGGCCGAGCTCCATTCAAGGAGGTCGGCCTTAAAATTTTTTAGGCTTTAAAGTTTTCGAGCGACACTTCTAGACTTTTTCGCTGGTAGTTCATATTTTCGAGCTGCGCCTTTGTGGATAAAATCACATCTTCAGGTGCTCGATCGACAAAGTTCGCGTCGCCTAATTTTTTTTCAAGCCCCAAAATAATTTTGCTGACACGCTGATGTTCAGAATTCAAACGCTTCAATTGCTTTTCATTGTCGATCGCATCGACCGCCATAAAAACTTCGTAACCTTTGCCGACTTGTACGAGATATTTATTCTTTGCATTGAGCGCTCCTACTTTGGCTTTGGCAAGTGCCACAAACCATGGGGCAGCCGATGCCAAAACTTCGTGATTCTGCGTTGATTTGATATGGATGGAGAGCATCTTTGAGGGCTCGATTTCGGCCTGAGCTCGTAGAGCTCTAACGGCTGAGATGCATTCTTGAACTAACGTCCAATCCCTTGCGCCGGCAGGAACGTTTAAGTTCAAACCGGTAGGATACTCACTGATACAGAGGCTTTCCGATTTCTTGATATCAGGATGTTTTGGCAAATTGTGCCAGATTTCTTCCGAAATGAACGGTATAAAAGGCGAAGCAAGCCGAAGGCTTGTTTCCAGAACGTAAACTAGTACGGAAATCGTTTGGTCTTTGGTTTGCGGGTTAGAAAAACTAAGCTTGGCGCATTCGAGTCCCCAGTCGCAAAAACTTCCCCATAGAAAGTGGTACAACGCGTCTACCGCATCATTTATGCGGTAATTTTCTAAGTGTTTTCCTACTTTCTTGATGGTCTCATCTAACTCGCTGAGAAGCCACTGTTCTGGTAGAGCAAGTTTATCCACTTGTATAGACGCGATAGGCTGATCGGGATTGGCATGCGAAAGCATAAACCGAGAGGCATTCCAGATTTTATTTATAAATCTTGATCCGCTCGCAAAATCTTCCGTGCTCATACGTACGCGTCCACCGAGTGGAGCCAAACTAATACATGTGAAACGCACGGCGTCTGCGCCATATAGATCTATCATTTCGAGTGGGTCGATGCCATTGCCAAGTGTTTTAGAGAATTTTCGACCCTGTTTATCGCAAATAATAGAGTTAAAATAGACGTCTTGGAATGGTAGTGTGCCCATCGTTTTGAAACCCGCCATGACCATCCGAGCCACCCACAAGTAAATGATATCGGCGCCGGTCACAAGTACATTGGACGGATAGAATTTTTTCAAATCAGCAGTTTCTTCTGGCCAGCCGAAAGGGCTTACCGGCCACAACCAACTACTAAACCAAGTATCCAAAACATCTTCATCTTGATGAATATTTTTACTTTTACATTCCTTGCATTCTGTAGGATCTGTCATGCCAGTCGTCACGCCTGAGCAGTCATTGCAATACCAAATCGGAATACGATGCCCCCACCAAAGTTGGCGAGAAATGCACCAATCTTGCACGTTTTCCAACCAATACAGATAGGTTTTTTTCCAAGAATCCGGATAAAACGATAACTCATTAGTTTTTGCAGCTTCGACGGCCGGTGCCGCCAATCCTTTCATACGTACATACCATTGTTTAGAAAGGCGTGGTTCTATGACATCTTTACTGCGATCCGAGATCGGCACCGAAAGTTTATGGCCTTTTTCGCTTTCGAATAAATCGAGCTCCTTAAGATCTTTCAAAATTTGTTTGCGCGCTACAAAACGGTCCAGGCCGCGATACTTTTCCGGAACGTTTTCATTTAAGGTTGCATTAGGATGAAAGATATTGATCATTGCCAAATTGTGGCGTTTTCCCACTTCAAAATCGTTAAAATCATGTGCGGGCGTCATTTTGACGGCGCCAGTGCCAAACTCAGACTTCACGTATTCGTCAGCGATGATGGGGATTTCTCTTCCAACAAGCGGAAGTTTTACTTTCTTTCCAATAAACTTTTTGTAACGTTCGTCTTCGGGGTGTACGGCGACACCTGTATCACCAAGCATTGTTTCAGGTCGAGTCGTTGCGATGCTTATGAACTCGGTTGTTCCCACGACGGGGTACTTAAAAACCCATAGTGAACCACTTTTTTCTTCATTCTCGATCTCGTCATCGGAAATGGCCGTAAGTAAAGTGGGATCCCAATTCACTAAGCGTTCGCCTCGATAAATTGAGCCTTCTTCGTAAAGCATTACAAATATCTTGCGTACAGCTAGTGATAACTTCGGGTCCATCGTGTAAGCTTCACGTTCCCAATCAGCCGAGCTTCCCAGTCTTTTGAGCTGGTCGATGATGATGTTGCCGTTACGTTCTTTCCAGTCGTGCAATCTCTGCGTGAATTTTTCGCGACCGAGTTGTTCTTTCGTTAACCCCTCTTTGGCGAGCGACTTTTCCACCATCATTTGGGTGGCAATCCCTGCATGATCGGTCCCTGGCAACCAGCAAGCTTCGAAACCGGACATGCGTTTCCAACGAATCAAAATATCTTGGATGGTGTTGTTTAGGCCATGACCCATATGAAGGCGATCGGTAACATTAGGAGGTGGAATGATAATTGTATAAGGGGGCTTCTTGGAGCTGCTGTCGGCATGAAAATAACCTTTGTCCGTCCAAAACTTATACCACTTCGCCTCATAATTTTTAGGGTCGTAAGTTTTGTCGAGCTGCGCCATAAATAAGCCTGTTATAAAAGATGGAATATTCCTCATAGCATACCCCGCCTTCCTGGGCAATCGGCGTGCTACGCACTTGAGGATCTCCTGTTTCGTCATCTCATTAAACTATTGATTGGGTCATGGTAGTATGACTATGCTGGCCCTAATTTGATGCGTGGACCTGATGAGAAAAATTCTTAAAACAAAAATGGGCTTAATGTTTGTAGCATTGATTTGCTTCAGTTCCTGTACTCGAAAACCCAAATCAGTCGCGACGCCAACAGTTCCCCCTAACGAACTCATCGTCACGAGTTTGGGCGGCCATACTTTAAAAATTAAGGATTTTGTAATGGGTGCGGGCGATGTGAAAGCTGAGCGTGGACACTATATGAAAGTACACTACGTCGCGAAGGGCCCTAAGAATCAAGTTCTACAAAGTACTTATAAAGCTCAGCCTTACGTTTTTCGATTAGGAAATGACGAAACGATTCCTGCTTGGGAATACGGACTGCTGGGCGCAACGGTAGGAACTAAGCGTCGCCTTATCGTCCCTTCTCCCTTGGCGTATGATGATGTCGGAGTCCAGGGCCTAGTCGCGCCTAATGAAGTGATCACCTTTGATATCGAGGTGATAGCGATCAGTGATCAGGAAATCGAACAAAAGTCATTGTAGGCCCCTCTGTTTGAGCTCCGAATTGAGAAACCCAACTAGCTGAATTTAATAGTAAAACTTAGGTAATTTTCTTTTACCTTAAAGTTTGTTCATCCGGACGTCGATGCCATCCCTATCAATGTATTGATCCGGAGAGGTCGATGAAAACTTTTGTTATAAAATACATGGCGGTTGTGGGCTGTACGCTGTTTCTTTTCATGAATTTTGTGGCCTGTGGAAGTCAATTCTACAAGGCTTCATTAGAGGACGATCATGATAAGGGCGGTCTTTCCACGGATTCTAGTGACCCAGATTCCCCTTCATACGGGATTCATGCTCTAAACGGTTGGCCAGTGTTACCCATTCCGTTCAAAGTTGGATCAGAGATAACGGCCGAACAAGAAACGCAGCTTGTCAAAGCCATGCGTACTTGGGAAAAATCAGTCGGAAAAGTTTTGTTTTCTTACAAAGGAATTCATGCGGGCAAAACGGGCGATGATTTCCATCAACTTTACGATTCACTCAAAGATACGATCAATGGAAACTATCTCAGTTACGACTGGACCAAAACGCAAAAACCTAAAGAAGTTCTGGCAACAACAATATGGAATACGAAAGCCTCTGACCATCAGGCCATTGACACTGCGGACATCCGCTTTAACGGCAACTATTATGTGATTGGCGATAGCCTCATTCTCCAACCGGATGGAGAAAAAGAAGTCGTTGATATGGAATCCCTTGCGTTGCATGAGTTAGGCCATTTACTTGGACTTGGCCACGTATCTCCAGACATTGACTCATATTCCATAATGAACCCGTCTCTTTTCATCGGTTCCGGTTTGACTTCACGAAAACTTTCACGTGGCGATATCGAACGGATTCAAAAAGTTTATAAATGCACCGGAGAAGCCTGTGACATTGAATCAGTTCTGATTAGCTTCGAATATGGTGATGAAGAGTCCGAAGAAGAAGCAGCACATTAAATCTCGGCAAATTTAATGATTTGCCGCGCCATTTTTTCGAAACATTTAGGGTAATTTTCGGTCCGTGCCGTGAGAAGGCGCGGCGATGTAATGTTAATTTCGGAAACTCGTCCACCAATCAAATCGAATCCGACCCAGTGAATACCATCCTTCATAAGCTCAAGACTAATATCCACAACCATAGCCATTTCAGCTTCACTTGGTTCGTAGTCTAGTAGGGTAGCGCCAGCGCGTGTATTGGCTAAAAAATCCCCCGCTTTCGGCACTTTTAGACACCAAGCGATGGGCTCACCAAACGATACGAACGCTCGCACTTCACCCGCACTTACTTGCTTCTGAAATGGTTGTATTTGCCGCCAAAGTCCATCACTCACCTGACTTTTCAAGACGTCGAGTACTTCTGCGGGTGATTGTTTTTCCAAAGTTAAGTGCTCGACTCCGCGACCGCCATACATGTCAAGCGGCTTCAATACAGCGTCTCCCTGACATTCATCTTGGAAGTAACTAAATAGTTTATTTGCATCTTGGCTTATTAAGCTGGGAATCGCGTATTCTGGGAAGTAAAGGGCTGCCATTTTTTCGTTATATTTTCGCAATCCAACCGTAGAATTCAAAATCTTACTGTGTTCGCTTGCACTTTCGAGGAGCCAGGTGGTGGCAACGTAGCGTATGTCGAAGGGAGGATCTTTCCGCATGTGAATGACGCGAAATTCTTTCAGTTCCGTATCAGTACCGGGGCCTGACAACCATCTGTCGTCTTTTCTATCGAGCGAGTAAGATTGGCAAGACGCGTTATTTTGGCGGCTATCCCAGAAAATTTGATCAATGGTTGTAAAATACACGGTGACACCAGCACTTTTCAACGCTTGTGCCATCTGTAGGCTCGAGTCCAATCGCGGATCTAATGATTCTAAGGGGTCGAGGATAAATAGTTGTTTTTTCTGATGACTCAAGCTTCCGATCTCCGTTGATCTCCGCCGTTGTAAGCTTAGCCCCCAAGTGCTAAGACTGAAGGCTTCTTGGCCACAAGTTGGGGCGAAGAATTCCTTCGAATCTAGGCGACAGAGCCTCATTATGCAAGCAGACCTTTTATGCAAGTAAACAGTGTAACCAATTTAAATAAAGATGAAGCACTCAAGAACGCGCGGGTCTTTCTTAGACTCGATCTTAACGTTCCGATGGATGGTGATAAGATTCTCGATCGCACGCGCATCGAAGAGTCGCTTCCTACTTTGAAATATCTAATCGAATCCGGATGTAAGCTTGTCGTGGCGAGTCATCTTGGTCGTCCCAAAGGCAAGCCTGACAAAGCATTTAGTTTAGAGTCGGTTGGCGTCGTTTTGGCAGAGCTCTTATCGTGCGAAGTTCTCTTTGTTCACGACAATATGCAAGAACCCTTGGCTTATATGCTGGACCGTCTTGCGCCAGGGCAGATTCTCCTTTTAGAAAATTTGCGCTTCCATCCGGGCGAAACGGACAATGATCGCAGTTACGCCGAGCATTTTGCAGAAGGCGTCGATTTTTTTGTAAATGACGCGTTTGGAACAATGCATCGCGCACATGCCTCGACGGTTGGTATTCCTGAGATTGTCGGACGCCGAAAATCTGCGGCTGGGTTTCTAGTTGAAAAGGAAATTGCAGCTTTATCACCGCTTCTAAAACATACCAAAAGTCCATATACCGTCGTCATGGGCGGTGCCAAAGTCTCTGACAAAATTGGTGTTATCATGACTCTTTTAGAAAACTGCAACCATCTCATTATCGGCGGTGCGATGGCCTATACCTTCCTTTATGAAAAGGGCATAAAAGTTGGCAAGTCAAGAATCGAAGCTGACAAGTTAGATATTGTTCGTCAAATTTTTAAAGCCGCAGACAAACGACGCGTTTACATTCATTTGCCAGAGGACCATGTCGTTGCCGAAGAATTCAACGAAGAGGCGCAGTCGCACGTAACTGAAGACGCAAATATTGAAGATGGTTGGATGGGTTTAGATATCGGTCCGAAGACAATTGCCAATTACACAAAAATAATTTCGCAATCGAAGGTGGTTTTTTGGAACGGGCCGATGGGAGTGTTCGAATGGGAACAGTTCAGCAAAGGCACCATGGCCGTCGCCCAGTCGATCAGTGAATGTGGAGCTACGACTGTGGTTGGTGGGGGCGACTCGGTTGCCGCCCTAAACCAAGCTGGCCTAGAGGATAAAATTTCACATGTGTCCACTGGTGGCGGCGCCTCACTCGAATTTTTGGAAGGAAAAGTCCTTCCCGGTATACAAGTTCTACTCGCCCAATAAGGAATCAACGTCATGCGACGCAAAATACTCGCGGCCAACTGGAAAATGAACAAACGCTCCTCTGAGCTTTCTGAATACTTTGAAACGTTTAAAAAACATTCGCCGACTTTAAAACCGTCGAGTGAGATCGTCTTTGCGGTTCCTTATGTTTTTCTCGAAAAATCAGCGCAGTTGTTAGCTCAAACTACTTTCAAAGCGGCCGCCCAAAATGTTCACTGGGAAAAAGACGGGGCATTTACCGGTGAAATTTCACTTCCTATGATCAAAGAGATGGGCGTGAAAACGACCCTGGTGGGGCATAGTGAACGTCGGCAGTTTTTTGGTGAAACGGATCAGATGGTTGGTAGAAAGATGTCTGCTTGCGAAAAAGAAGGGGTTTTTGCGATCCTTTGCGTTGGCGAAACGTTAGAGCAAAGAGATCAAGGCATCACAAATGTCGTTGTCGAAGAACAAATTCTGGGGGCCCTTGCCCATATCACTGCAAATTACGCCGCTTTGTTAGCCATCGCCTACGAACCCGTTTGGGCGATAGGGACAGGGCGCAGTGCGACTTCTGAAATGGCGCAAGAAGTGCATCAATTTATTCGCTCTATTTTAATGAGTCGATTTGGTGAAAAAGCTGCCAATCAGATTCCGATTCTTTATGGCGGCAGTATGAAACCAGCGAACGCTAAAGAGTTGCTGGCGCAGCCGGATGTCGACGGTGGCCTCGTTGGCGGCGCCTCACTTTCCGCAAAAGACTTTGCGGACCTTGCCAAAATTTTAGGGGAGTCGATTTCGTGAAAACTTCAGTGGTTCATATTGTGGGAGGGGGTCTCGCGGGCAGCGAAGCAGCTTGGCAGGTATTACGCCAGGGTCACCCCGTTGTGCTGCACGAAATGCGGGGCAAAGTTTCCACCGAAGCCCACAAGACTGACAATTTGGCCGAATTAGTATGTTCAAATTCCTTAAAATCTATGCAACCGGAGTCCGCTCCAGGTCAGCTCAAATACGAAATGCAGGCCTTGGATTCTTTAATTTTGAAGGCCGCCTACCATGCCCAAGTCCCAGCTGGGCAGGCGTTAGCAGTGGACCGCGAAAAATTCTCGGCCTTTATTAGCGAGGCATTGCATTCACATACGAACTTTAGTCGCGTCTGTGAAGAAATTGCGGAAGTGCCAAGCGAGGTAGAGTTAAATGCTAGTGGTGACGTTTGGATCATTGCGACTGGCCCACTGACGGCCGCAAAACTGGCCGAATTTTTAAGGACGAAACTCTGCTTAGATAAAACTAGTCTGGCTTTTTATGATGCGATCGCACCCATTATTTCGGGAGACAGCATCAATTTTGAGGAAGGTTTTTTTGCCGACCGTTATGGCAAAGGTGATCCCGATTATTTTAATATTCCCTTAGAAAAACCAGCCTATGAAGAGTTTATTGAGTCGGTAAAAACAGCTGAGTATATGCCTCTTCATGACTTTGAAAACACAAAGTATTTTGAAGCATGCTTGCCCATAGAAGTCATGATTGAACGCGGCCCGCAAACGTTACGTTTCGGTCCGATGAAGCCAGTCGGCCTTGAAAACGCGGAGGGACGCCGGCCATACGCTTGTATCCAACTTCGTAAAGAGACGGTAGCGGGAACGATGTACAGCATGGTTGGCTTTCAAACCAAAATGAAATGGCCAGAACAGGCGCGTATCTTTGGCAAACTGCCTTCGCTCGGAAATGCTGAGTTTTTGCGATTTGGCTCGGTGCATCGCAATACTTATTTGCAAAGTCCATCTCTTCTGAATGGCGATCTTTCCTTCAAAACAAACATACGTGTTTTCTTAGCGGGTCAGATCACTGGCGTGGAGGGATACACAGAGTCAGCAAGTATAGGCCTTTTGGCAGGTCGTGCTGCTGTCGATCGCTTGAGGGGTGCAGAGTTTGCGGTTCCTCCACCGAACTCAGTTATTGGAGCGCTTCTTAATTACGTCGCGTATGGTGGGAAAGGTGACTTCTCACCCATGAATGCTAATCTCGGGCTACTGCCTCCAGTCGAAAAACCAGCGCACGTAAAAAAAATCGGCAAATCCGAGCGTAAGGCTATGCAGTGCCAGTCGGCGCGGACGTCTTTTGATTCTTATATGTCATCAAATAACCTTTTAAATTAGATATGCGGCCGCTCCGCGGCCGATGATTTTATGCTCCGCCTATCACACTCACAGTTTTCATTTCGTATTTTGATTGGTCCGGTCTTCCCGGCATGAATTTGTCTGGGCGGTGTCGGCTGATGCAGCCTCAATGCCCAGACAAATTCAAGCCGGCTCGACCGTCCCAGCCAAACTTCGGAGCATAACTGTGACGGTGAGGCTCCGCACATGAGTGCGTACCCGCACGAGTTGCATCCGCAACGGTGGATCGAGTGAGGCAACCCAGTTTGGCGGAGCCTCACTGTTGGAGTTTTTAGGCTATGCATTGCCAGAGTGATTATTTCAGCGATTGCGGGGACGGGGATTGGAGCGAGCCGGATGCGAGCGACGATAGTGAAGGCGGAGGCAGGGATGCCGCCAGCCGAACGTCCCCGGATTCGCAATCGCTGAAATAATCGCTCTAGCAATGCATAAAAATAAAAACTCCGCCTGTGAAAGGCGGAGCTCATATTAAAAAACAATCCTCACTCGCGTAGCGAGTGACCATTTAGTCTATTGGTCTTCTTCACCAGGCTCATCAGCAGCCGATTTAATCTTGTCTGTCACCATATCGATAAGCTGAGTGGAGATTCCGATAATATCGTTTGCCTGGCAGCCGTCTGTCTGCAATTTTTCAAAAATCAAACTGGCTATTTCGCGAACTTCGCGATCGCGCATTCCCGCTGCTCTAAAATTCAGTGATTGAGATGAAGTAGATCCAGACATGTTTTCCTCCGCTCATGACGAGCACAAATTCTCTTAAACTAAGCACTTAGCTCTACTATTGATCCTATAATGTTTCAATTATCAGGCCAAAGCAATGGGGCAGTGTAGCCATTTTTTTAAACAATTCAATACATAGCTCAATTACTTGATTTTTGCAAAGTCACCATGCGCCAACCCGTTGCCTGATGAGGCTAATTTTGTTGAATAAATACCTCTACCGGAAGCAAAATGTGCTATTCCTGCTACACATGAGTTTTAGGGCGAGGGGCATAGCTAAATGCAGCTAATGAAGATTTTTTTTACGATTCTTCCGCAGAACCTGCTGAGCTTTCTTACGGGCAAGTTTGCCAATGTGCGATTTCCCGGACCGCTCCAGTTTGTGATCAATAAAACCTACGCACTCAGTTTTGGTGTCGACGAAACCCTTATGGAAAAGCCGTTGCGTTCCTATGAATCCCTTACGGCATTCTTTACGAGACGTCTGCGCCCAGGGCTTCGTCCCGTCGAGGGGAAGTTGGTTTCACCAGCAGATGGGCGACTCACGAACTCGTATCCCATTGCGAGCGGCCAGACCTTGCAGGCCAAGGGCATGAACTACAGCGCGGCGAGCCTCTCCGGTGAAATCTCGTTTGAAAAAGGATGGCAGTTTACCGTTTATCTTTCACCGAAAGATTATCACCGCGTACACGCACCAGTGGGCGGGGTATTACAGTCGATCCGTTATATTCCCGGAAAATTGTGGCCAGTGCTTCCCGTTTTCGTCAAGCAAATGGACGGTCTTTTTACGTTTAATGAACGCCTTGTCTTTGAAATTAAATTGGCTCAAGGCGGCCGAGCGTTCGCTGTTATGGTCGGATCGATGAACGTCGGCAAAATGTCGACGCGATTCGTGCCGTCTTTTGCAACCAATCAAAATCCCTTGAGTGGCGGCACAGTCAAGACTTGGCAACTGAATGAAAACCTAAGCGTGGGTGACGAGTTGGGAATGTTTATGCTAGGCTCAACAGTCGTTGTCCTACTGGATGATATTGCCGTTGCAAGCGGCTACAAACCTGCTGTTCAATGCCCATTGACCGTAATCATGGGCCAATCGCTCACGGAGTAGCGTTACAAAATGTTGTCAAAATCCACTCGCAAAACAAAAGTCGTTTGGTCCTATTCAGCGGCGCAGTTACGTCCGGAGTTTGCCAGTCACGCAGTTGAAGTGGAAGCGGATGTTGTACGACTCGTTTTTGAGAAAAAAAATCTGCCTGAAATCTCAGTGTTTTTAAATCAACTTAATGAAGTTTCCAAATCTGGGTCCTATCGTCCGCCGGTAATGTTAGACTTAAGCCCGACCAGCCGAGCCTATTTGACCGACGTCGGCAATAGTCGAGAGATCTCATTTGGGGAAACTTTGGTTTTGTCATCTGAAACCGCTGTGGGTTCTTTGAAAGTCACCAGCGACTACTGGGATGAGTTATTCAAAGAAGGCGAATCTGCATTCTTAGATTACGGCAATATCCAACTCAAAATCCTAAGCGTTGAAAAATCAAAATCAGTTTACAAAGTGACCTCAACAGTCGAGCTAGGCGGTACGATCACCTCTGATATGCCGGTTCACGTTCCAAGCACTCGCGCCATAAGCCATTCGGCGCAGAGACTTAATCAGTTGGCACCAGATGAGATGAAGCAAATGGCTTCTCAAGGTATCGATTATTTGGTCGTCTCCGGTGCGGTTGGTCACGAATACATGCGCGAACTTAAACGGGTATTTCATGAAGTATCAGGTCGTGAACCTTGGTTACTTCTCAAAATTGACTCGAAGCTTATTGTCGAGAAATTACCTGAGTTTTTGGATGATATTCATGGCGTGTACGTTTCGCGTCGCGACCTGGCGCTTACCACGGATGCCGCTCTCGTACCTATGATAACCAAAGAGATCATTCAGCTTTGTAATGAACATGCCAAGATCATCGTCACGGCAAGTGAGATACTTGGATCCATGCGCAAGAATCCAACGCCAACCCGAGCGGAAGTGTCAGACATAGCCAATGCGGTCATTGATGGTACCGACGCAGTTGTCTTGGCTGAAGAGATTCCCCTAGGACCCTATACGGGTCGGGCTCTGGATGTCGTAGATAAGGTCATTAAAGATGTTGAGCAGTCCTCTGCAGTTCACCGAAACTGGGGGAAGGCAGATCCCAAAATCAAAATCGAAATGGACGCAGTCGCTTACGGTGCGTTTCATACGGCAAGGCGTGTTGGTGCCAAGGCTATTGTGTGTCTTACGGAACTCGGTAACACAGCCCTCAAACTTTCCAGCTTTCGCCCCCCCATTGATGTCATTGCGGTCACATTTGATGAATCCACCCGTCGCAAAATGGCGCTCGTGCGTGGTGTGGACGGTATGCTTTTGAATAAAAACCTCAATATTGAGCAAGTGCTTGACGTCATCAACCATGGATTGCTGGAAAACAGCTGGTTGAAAGAAGGGGATCTCATCGTTTTCGTATCGGTGACACTTTCATCCGTGAGCCGAACGGATAGCAATCTTTTCACAGTTCAAAGGCTCGTTCGAGCATGAGTGTGGCAAATGACAGCGAATTTGGCCGATTTTTAGAAATAGAACATAAATTTGTCGTGGCCCCTGATTTTGATGTGGAAGAATTTTCGAATCAAGTGGAAGCGCTTAGGCCGGAGCGCATCACGGACGTTCGCCAGGTCAAAGATACTTACTACGTGTCCAAAACATACCCTGAATACATATTTAGACATCGCTACGACGGTGAGCTGCAACATTTGACCGCTAAGCAGGCAAAAACTGCCTATACATCAGCGAAAAACGCAAAAAAGTCAGACAATGAAGTTCGCGAAGAGATCAATATTCTGCTTAGTCAGGAGAAAGGCGACCAAGATCAAACCGTGCGCATATTTTTGCAAACGCTTGGTGTGAAGCCGATCGGGTGCTTATACAAGGACATTCGTGTTTTTTACTTTGCTGATTGCGAAGTTTGCCTATACAAAGCCAGCCAAAAAAATAATCAAAAACCAGAAGTGCGTTGTGTTGAATTCGAAGCGAAGCATTACCATTCAGAGGCAGAAGGTTTGCAGATTTTATTTCGTTATGAAAAAAAACTTGGATTCGATGCGACTAAACGCGAAAAACGTAATCTTTTCGACATCTTTTTTTCAGATTCTTTAGCGACTTAGTCGGATATTAAAAACTACAAATAATATCGGCATCAATAAGATGATCCAAATCGCATGCCCTTGGCCAGATTGATAGTGGATCGTACCGCAAAAGTCTTCGACGCGATCAAAGTCTTCGTAGGTCGTAACTTGTGTGGCGCTTGGTTCTTCTTTAACGGAAGCTTCGGTGTTAATGACACCACGGCCAAGCAGAGGAATGCGGTTGGGATTACCGACAATTTTTGGGTTATAGCGACGATTGAACCCGTCGCCCTCGTAAATTTTGGGATCCGCAGCATCCAAAATCCATTTTCTGATCTCCACTGGCGTCATGTTGGGATCTTGCGAAACCATCAGGCCCGCAAGTCCTGCCACAAAAGGCGCTGCCATGGAGGTTCCGGGTTTTGCTTCGGTTGAATTCCCTGGCACGCTGGACTGTACGCCTTCGCCGGGAGCGGCCACATCAACCCAACTTCCAAAATTAGAAAAGGCAGTTTTGCGATAAGTCGTTTCATCAATCGCTGAGACGGCAATAACCTTGGTAAGCGAAGCGGGATAACTCATCCGGTTCGTATCTTCATTGCCAGCGGCGGCGATGATGATCGCGCCTAGTTCGTCGTGGATAAGGTCTATAAAAACCGCCACCGATTTTGACCGACTGAATTTTCCGAAGGAGGCGTTCACGACTTTGATACCGGCCGCACCCGTACTTGTTTTAAAACGACTGATGTACTTTAAACCGGCCAAAATAGAACTATCGAGGATACCGATCTTGTCTGTTCCAGGGATCTTTCCGACGATTCTGATGGGCAAAACGATGCAAACTGGGCATATGCCTATGGCGCCCGCGTTAACGTCGCCAACTGCGATGCCGGCAACATGAGTTCCGTGTTCACAGTTGCTTTCTTCGGCTTGCGAGGCGCCAGAACTTGTCGTCGGACAGGTTGTGTTAAAGCTGGAAAGCCCCGTCGGAAAGACTTTACCATCCCCTAAAGAGTCTTTGAAACTCGTTGTGGTATTGCAGCCGTACTGATCATCTTGGCAACCGGCTTGACCAATATTCGCTGGGGTGTTTTCCCAAATGCGGCTTTCTGCACTTGATTCCGCCTTAAATGCCGGATGTTCACGATCCACTCCACTATCGAGAATGGCAATGATGGGACGGCCGGGGTTTGGTGTTATCTGATCAATCGCCGTAAAAGCTTCGCGAAGTCGGATGGAATCTTGAATTTGGCGGCGATCACCTGTTACCACGGAGTTATACTGCGCGGCGTAGTCGCCAAAAATGCCTGACAATTGACTTATTTCATTTGGCTCGGCATACCAGATTTGGTCTGTTAACTTCCACTTTTCGATTAGCTTCTGAGCCTGCTCGTCACTTTCAAAATCAATGCGCATCATCACACCTGTCTCAGGTGTAGACCCATATTTATGGCTGAGCTGAAGCTGCATAGAATCAGGTTGAGAAACCTTCGGTTTGTAATCTAATGCCGCAAGACCTTTGAGGTCGACGGCTCCAATATGCTGCGTGTGCTTGATGCCATAAGACCCGAGGAGATCCGCGAACTGCTGACTGTAATGTTTGAACTCACTAGCAAAGCTAGTGAAATAGAGGCTTTTATTTTGCTGATAAGCGGCAGGTTTCAACGCAACAATATAGCTACCTGGTAGCGCATTAGCTTCCGGCGCCTCGCCGAGTGTGGGAATGGGATGGGTCTCCGTGACAATAAGATCCTCAGAACCACAAGCCTGTAGCCAAAACATTGCAAATATGGGTATAAGAAATTGCATATCGTCATGATATGTTGTTTCATATTCACCTACAATAACCAAAAGCAAATGATGCTGGAGGACATGCGATGAGTGTTGTTGCTCAACTTAGAAAAGATTTAACAACTGCTATGAAAGCTGGCGATGAACCGCTCAAAAGTGCACTGCGTATGGTTTTGACCGAAATTCAGTACGCTCAAGTTGCGGTCGACGCCAGTAAAATTTTGAGTGACGACGAAGCTTTAAAAGTCATCGAGAGGTATCACAAAAATCTTGTGAAAGCCGCGGAAGAATATCCTGAAGGCGATCGCAAAGAAAAGCTGAAGCATGAGATTAATATTATCTCTCCCTATCTGCCGCAAAAAGCGAGTGCAGAAGCGACTAGTGTAGCAATTGAAAAAATTATTTCGGGGACAAGTGAGCGCAATTTTGGCCTTTTGATGAAACAAGTTATGGCCGAACTGGGAGGAACTGCGGATGGAAAAGTGGTCAGCGCTCTTCTTAAGCAAAGACTCGAAAAGAACTGAAGAAAACGTCGTGGCTTGCTCCAAATGCAAGCCCAGGTTTATAAAAAAATAAAAATAACTCCTACCCATCATTTCCTCATCTAGAGTGCCTTAATATTTTTTGCGACGGGCGTCCTCCTAAACACCAAGCGTATCAAGGTGCTGCAAATTGCTTCTTTGAAGTCGCTGTTTGGTTAAAGGCTGCAAGGCTGTCACCGATAGATTGAGTGAACTATTAAGTTCGCTTTAGAGGAAAAAAGATTGCGCAGAACTTTATCCAAATTAATGACGATCCTAAGCTCAGCTTGTTTGTCGTTTTCAGGTTTCAGTTCGAGTTTCGATAATCTCGATGAAGTCGATGTCTGGGGAGGTATGGCACGTTCTGGCTGGGCAAGTACGCCCGTTGCCAAGAGTGGCCAGCAACTTGCGGCGCATTTTCCAAAGCAAACCAGCCGCACTATTTCTAGGAAAGTGAAGGCAAATTCACAAGCCGTAGAAACTCCAAAAAGAAATGTCCCATTCGAAAATTTTGAATCATTTTCAAGCGAAGTTGGTAGTTTACTTGGGTATAAAACCTCAACTAAGCCGACCACGCAGCATAAAATAAAAGTTGTTGCTTCAGCCAAATCTAAAAAGCTGCCAGCGAAGCAAAAGAAACCTGATTCGGATATGGTGAAAGCTCAGACATTGTTGAGCGAACTTCGCAATGTTCGATTGCAGCTGACGGCCAGTCGCGAATCCATTCCTACGGAACAAGCACAAGAGCACGCAGTACTGAAAACAAGTGTTTCAAATCATTACCTGGATCAAAGTCGTTCGGAAGTCGTCGCATCGGGCGAGGCACCAGCAGTGCCAGGCCAAATCAATGAACCAGCAGCCACCGAGGTCGTTGGTATATCGGAAGCTTCGCCTTATGCGGCCGTTGAATCTTTAGAACAAGCCTATAAACGCTTTCGTAAAGAGCAGGGACTTCCCGAAGTTCCACGTATCGTCGGTAGAGATAGTGAACCTAAATCCGATTCCATGTCTTCTTCAGAGGCATTGGCAATGCAAGACAAAGCGGAAGCTCCAGCCGGCGTGGTGTCTTCGCCTTCGCAATCCATCGCATCTACTCAAGCCGTAAGTAAAACTGAGCGCCAAACTTTTGACAGGACTTCCGACGAACTCTTACAGGTTGAAATGGATCTACTTATAGTAGACGAACGTTCAGCTGAAGAAGCCGACATTCTTTATCCGGTTGCTGGTTTGTCCGTAAACGTGAATGGGACAAACATCTCTGGCACCACAGATACCCTTGGCCGCGTCCAGTTGGCTGGGTTAGCGGATCGTAGCCGTTATCTTGTCAAAATCACCGATGCCGAAGGTCGCATTTATCCTAGTCTGTATGAACTGAACTTAGATGATGGGGCTCCCTCTCAAAGTTTGACGATTAAGGTCCTTCGCAAGTTCAGTTTAGAGAATGTCGCCAATACCGCATCGACTCAACAACGTGCCGACAAAGGTTCGTTGTGTGGAGTCGCTAAAGAAGGTGACTATCCTGCCAGTGGAATTCAAGTTTCCGTTACCAGTGGTTTTGAAGGGCCATTCTATTTTAATGAATTCGGCTTGGTCGATCCCACTCTACAAGCCACCACGGAAAACGGTCAATTTTGTTTGTTAAATGTGAATCCAGGTATTACGGTTATGCGTTTTTCTACCAACGGCCAAAAGCTTTTTGAAATACCGTACACCTACTCATCTGGCTGGCATAAAGAAGATTCGTTTGATATCGCGGGGGTCGGAAACCTTGGCGTTCGTCTGGGCGTCGTCGCTCCGGCGCACGACCAGCTGAGCGCAAACCCTGAGGTAGCAAATTCTCGGATAGCGTCTGACTTCGCAAAAGTCGTGCCTTTGGGAGAAGAAGCTGAATTGACTCCGGCCGGCTCAGGCTCACTACAATCCAGCAAGAATCTTATGCTCAAGAACCAACGACTTTGGTTCTATTCGTATGGCCCAGAGTTTGAAACTGTAATTCAAAGCCAAGATATGACGGACAGCAGTGTCCTCACATTGGTTCCGCGCGGATTCATGGAGGACTTGGCCCTAAAAGCCGAAGTGCCTTTCGATCATAATCTCGGTCACGTCTATGCGGAGTTCGGCCATTGGTCCGATATGTCTGACGACGTAGAAGTTGAGCTTGTTGATATTTCCGGACAAGTCGTTACAAAAGGTTGGTATTACGCAGGCTCACCTGTAACAAAAACTATCTTCAATAATTTGAACGCTGGCGAGTACTCGTTGATTGTCAAATCAATTGATGGCTCAGTACTAAGTGCCGACACCGTCTATGTTTACGACAAAGCAACGACATTTGTGTCTGTTGGCAATCGACCGACGGCGTTATAAACCGCGCATGCGCGACAATAATTTCAAGTCTTGCGCCCATCCCCAAAGTCCAAACTCGCGCCCGAATTGTGCGGCATCATATGCTTCGCGGAGGGACTGCTGACTCAAGGTTTGATACGCCTGACGCGCGACAAGAATTTCTTCCGCTGTTGCCTTGGGTGCCTTTTCGTATGCAGCTTTCAAGACTTCAGGTGTCATTGGTGAGCCCGGCTTTAAACCAAGAGCTTTGTAGTAGGCGTTGATTTGGGTGGTATCGGCAAATTTGGTTTTATTGCGATATCGTGGCCCACTTACACCTAAGTGAAAGGCACCAAACACACCAGCATAAGTAAATCCATTCGCAAGATCATCTTCAACGAAAACTTTCCAACCTTGCCACACAGCAGCATCGGAACCCTGCGAACGTTCGTATCCTCGAATGACGTATGGAATGGAGGTGAAGGCGACAGTATTGTAGGCAACGGGAACGGCCGCATAGGCGGCTTCTTCGACCATCCCCATGCCCTTTGTACCTGTGACCATACCTTTGCCTGCTTCAAACTTCTGCAAACCTCTCGTCATATAGTATTGGTCGATATTGGCGACATTGACTTTGTATCGGTAAAATCGCAAAGGCGATTTGGTGTAGATCTGACGCTTTGCGATGGCTGCAAACTGAGGAACAACCAGAAAAAGGGCGCCACCAAAAATCAGTTCCTGAGCATAATTAACTTTTAAGTTTTCGATCAAACCAAGGCGTGGATTGTATTCCATGAACTTGCGACCAGGAAATTTATCAGTGTCATATTTTTCATTTAACTTATACATGCCATGCTCTAGACCACGCTGGACTGCTGTGAACATCAGAATACTAATGCTGGCGTTGACGCCTTGCTGTGTCCAGTAGAGACCTTGGCGGCGAAGGAATTTTCGTCCAAGTGATTTGCTCAATAGTCCAGTGACGCGCCCAGCCATGCCTACCGTCGAACGCATAATCTGAGTACGCATAAATTTACTCGAGGCTTTGACGCTCAAGTTATGTACGGCTCCGAAGGCTGGAGAGAGAATGCTAACCGTCGCAAGCGTCAGGGCAATATCTCCGCCGCGGCTTAGGCCAACTTGAAGTATCGCTTGAGGGTATGATTGCGGCATATGCCGGCTGTGAAATTCAGATAAATATTTGTGAACCTGCAAGTTGACTTGTTTCGCAGTGCCTCCGCAAACTTTGCTCAGATCAAAGCTCTTCTCATTTAACACACTCAAGCCAAACTCGTCTTGGCGAGGAACATAGGTGCTTTGCCATTCTGGTTTCTGATCGACGAGTTTCTTAACGGATTCGCCCTCAGAGTTTTCAATGAAATTGCCATTTTTATCGAGTGGCAACCAGTAGCCGTAACATGCAGCTGTCAAAAGTTTCTGTTCATACTGAACATACTGCTGACCATTGAGTTCAGCTAACTCTTCTTTTTCAACGGAGTTAACGGAGGCAGCCATTTCATTGAGTGTTTCAAAGAAAGGGTCTTGCGCTTCGGCGACTTGCTTCCACTGATAGTAAATAGAGTTGAATCCCGTCATGCGTTCGGCAAGCCATTTTTCTTTATCTTCTAAGCTCATGCTACCTTTGGAAAAAGCTGTGAGATTTGCATTTTCGATAAAGTTCTGAATAATGAAATCAAACAGTTTGAATTGAGCGTAGATGGGCACCAGTGCCGATTTTATGAAAGTGGTATCTAAAAAATCATATTCGGGATTTTCTCTTTGTTTCTCTGTTTCAAATGGTTCGGCAAACTTAATCATTTGCGATGCATAACGGTCCAGCGTCCTCATCCAGTCGTTGCGAGTCGGAAGGCGAAACTCAAATTTCGCAAAAAAGGCGAGAGCCACAAAGCCTGCGATCGGATCAAAACTTTTTTGGGTAAAGAGAGCTTCGTCGTCCAAATTCGTGTTTATGAGATCAAGAAACATTTCTGCGCCGTGCTCGACCCGCAAAAGGTACATTTTGATGGCCAGATTATTGTAGTGAGTCATCATCAAACCTTCGAGTAGCCTCTCCGGTAAGGTTTTGACCCAAAACTGTTCGTCAGCGGTGCCAGTTTCCAGGCGAGGTCGGAAAATATCCGCGCGCTTCACCATGTTTTGGTCGATCAAGCCATGTTCGATACCGGCAAGAATATCTTCTGTAGTTTTTGGTGTGGACCGATATGCTTTTAATTTTTTGAATTCAGCAATCAAATGCGTCGTCAAAAGATCAAGCATCTGCTCGTAACTCGTTTCGCCCTCTACTTCTGGCATTTGGCTACGTAGGGTTTCTTGAGTTTGCTGCCAGAAACCATCTGGACCAGTCATTTCATCAATGGTTAAGCGAAGCGAGGCGAGCTGTTCTTCGGTCATGTAGGGTTGCTTGCCGTGGTTACTAGCAAGGTACATGCCGGTGTTTTCCAATAGCGTCGCGTGATTGGCAAGCGTCTGGATTCGAAAAATCAAAAGATTCTTCAAAAATGGATTCACAACGACTTTCGCAAAATTCTCACTCATGATGTGTAAGAATTCTGTTTCTGCAAGTTGCAAAGTTAAAGCCTCGGCTCCAATGCCAATATGACCAATGAGTTCATAGCACTCCAGAAAGTTGCCGCACTCGGTGAAGATGCCCGAGGCATAATAGGCTGACGCCAAAGATCGATAACGTTCATCCTCGACATATTTCAGACTACCTAATAACGCTCCGGCTGCGAGCGAGCGATCGGAGCGCGATTCTGCGGCGACCGATATACGAATGAGTTCATAGATAGCCGCACTTCGCCAAATGGCAACCATGACTGAATCCACCGAGCCATCCTCTAAGGTTTTGGCATCGGCTTGGCTCAAGGCGTTGCGGACAGTGTTGAATGTTTCCGTCGCGTCGCTGCTGAGAATGTAAGTGTTCTTTAGGCGTTCGACACTGTTGTATGGATCTTTAAGAATAGCCGCCATGTTCGTAACAGTGTTTTGGACGGGGGCATTCTCTATTTTTTCGATTTTGGTTTGCGTTGCATCTGCTTCCATACCTATGCGAAGTTTAACCTGGTCAAAGCGTGGCGGTGCCTTTTCCAAATCCGGAAAGGCTAACGCAATCAATGCATCCATGGATGCCTGTTGTTCTTTTAGTTTTGCTTCGTCAACCACAATAGCGGCTTGCTCGGGAACGGCGATAATCACAGGAGCGGGGGCCGGTTGAACAATATCGGTCGCAAGTGGAGCATGATCCGGTGCAGTGACGAGAAGCGTTTCAGGTACAGTTACCGTTGGAGTGATTGGGCTCGCGGATTTTTCAGGTCCCTGAGAAGCGACTGCATCCGTTGGGGCCGGTACGAAAGCTTCGTTAGGTTTTGTCGCCGGAGCTGGTGGCTCTGAGCTAATTGTGGGCGGCGCTGAGACGGGCTTACTCTGTGAAGTGCAAGCGGGCATCAAGCTCAAGAAGAGAGTGCTTAGGGCTAAGACTGTTTTAATAGTTTTAATACAACCACCCTCGAATTTATTTAGAATAACCATGGAATGGCCTTATTTTATAATATTCTATAAAATAAATCAAGTTTTATAATATAGTATAATGACTGCCTTATTTCGGGCTCCCCTAAGGGTCCAGAGATTCGCAGGAAAAGATCAATTGACAAAGGTTTTTTTATAAATTACAAAAAGCATGTTTACAGACCATAAATTACTCATCTGGTCGGTCAGTTTTAATCACCGGCAAACACTATTTTGGAGGCATTTGAACATGAGTTTCGGACTAAAAAGCATTCTTTTCATCGCGGCATTGGGTTTCACAGTTCAAGTCCAAGCTGCACCCGGTACAGCTAAACCAAAAGTAAGAGCCGGTTCAGTAGGTACAGCAGCTCCGGCAATCAAAGCTCCGGTAGCAGGTTCAGCGCGCGTTAGCGTAACTGGCCCAGCTGCAGTCATGGCCGTTCCTTCAACAGTTGCTCCTGCTGGTGCAGCGGCGACAAACAGTTATGCTCCTGCTGCTCAAGGCGGATCAGAACTTAATATGACTTCTGACGCTGGTTTGTCTCCTGCTCAAGCGGCGACTCTTCGCGCGGGTCTTTCGGAAGGTGTTCTTCAAGAACTAAATTCTGCACAAGCTGAGTTATTGAATTCAGTTACTGCGGTAGATGCTGATCAAGAAGCTGCCCTCGATAAATTCGTAACGGATACAGTTCCTAGCTGGGCTTGCGGCGAATCTTGCGCACGCACAGTTATTGGTGTTCTTGCAGCTGGCACGGATTATACAGCTTCTGCTGTTCAACAAGGTCAAGACATCAGTGCAGGCCAAGCCTTCTCTCATGGTTTGAAAGAAATGAACCTACTTGATCAAGCAAGAGGCGCATGCCCTGCAGAATTAGGTTCGCTCATCGGCGGATAATTCGCAGATTTTTTCTACTCATCGTAAATAAGCCCGCTTGATTCTTAATAGATCAAGCGGGTTTTTTGCATTTGCCAACAGGTACCCGGTCTCAGCTCGGATGAGCTATAATATTTGGAACCATCCAGATATTTTTAAGGGATCTGTGTTATGAGGCGAGTGATACCCACAAGTATTTATCTATTCATTTTATTTACTCTCACATTCGGATGTAAAACTCGTCAAAATTATACACTTTCAGATGCGGGTGAAATGCCGGCGGGTTTGTCGATTGTTAAAGATCCGCTTGAGCATGATCTTACTCGTATAAATGAAATTGGCGTTTCCAATAATTATAGTTTTACGAACACGGATTTAGACTTTGCCTTAAATGGTGGTGCCAATCCCAGTGAAGCCAAAGCTGTGATGAAATCGACTTATCTTTACATGGATGTCCATGGCAAGAATACGATGGTCGGTTATATCCTTTATCAACTGGACAGTTCGTATATCACCTTAGCCGATATCGCTATCGATCAAACACTGCCGGACGAGACAATTCGCCAACTGGAAAACGCGATGCGATTGCAGATTATTTCTATAAATGAAGAGCAGTCAAAGCCAATACTAAATACCATTTTCTCGGCCCATTCTCGCAAAATAGAGCTCATGAAGAAAATAGGTTTTCAAAGCATATCGGAAGTTGGCGGACGTACGGTCCCTAGTGGAGTGAGCGAAACTGGCGATACAATTTATCAAGATGAATACTATAAGTTTGGAGATGCAAAAAAAGAAGTTACCGATGCATTTGCCGACAGCTATCAAACCAAAGCTCTTTTAAATAGGAATAAAGTTGTCTCAAACGAGCCAGAACTGCGCGACCGCATTCTGAAGAGTTTCGTCGATCTGCGCGACTATTACCGCAACAAATTTCCAAAGAAAAAAACCGAGGTAATCTCTAATCTTACCGTAGAAGAAAATGTAAAAAGAGCATTGCTTAAGAAAGAAGTTGGTTCTTACATTCTATTGGGAGACAAAGGGGGCGGAAAGTCCTTCAATCTTGATTTGATCATGGCAAAATTGGCACGCGGACAATATCCTGATATCGATCGAGCTATTGGCGACTTTGACTTACTTCTCGTGGACCCTTCCCAAATATTAGCGAACACGACATATCGTGGGCAGCTCGAGCAGAAAATAAAGTCCATCAGAGAGCGATCGTCGACCCGTCCCATTGTTATTTATGCAGATGAAGTGCACCGCTTAGCGGGCGTCGGTAAATCGGAAGGTAGCGGTTCCGATCTTTTCGAGAGCTTAAAAGAGGGCATGGCTGACGGCAGCATTCGAATTATCGGCTCGACTACACCTCAAGAATACTACGATACATTTTCGGGGCGTGATGCCGTTGTCGATCGATTATTCATCGATCAATTTGGCTATTTGTCAAAGCCGGACGTCATTAGTATTATCAAATTTCACTTGGAAAAACGTGGCATAAATGCGTCTGCAGAAGTGATGGAAAAAATCTTGGAACTATCCGAACGTTTCGAGCCAAACGGCGGTCAAGTTAGGGCGAAAGTTAAATTTATTGACGATCTTGGTGCGGACCGTGTTCTCAAGAATGCTTCAGGAGTTCTAACGGTCGCCGACATTGTTGCGCAGGCCAGACGATATTATGGCGTAGAAAAGCTCGTTTTTCCAGAACAACGTCAGGGTTTCATGCAGTCGCTTGCGAATCGTCCAGCGGCCGACCAAATTGATCCTAGCTACATCGATGGGGTGTACGCCGGTCTCGCAGACAATGCTTCAAAGCAAATTACTTTGCTTGCTGGTCCTGAGGGAAGCGGGCGAAGTTTTGCGTCTGAATCAATAGCCAAGGTCCTTGGTAGGCCGCACGTTGAAATCAGTTTGTTGGCTTTCCAAAGTCCGAGTCAATTTCCTGAACTCATGAGTCGCATTGTCGCAGAACTCGACAAAAAAGGGATGAGTCATTTGGTGTTCAGCTTCACGTACAGTGACACTGTGGTGCCCGACGTTCAGCGTCAGCTTGTCGATATGCTTCAAAAAGGCGTCATCATCACCAAAGTCTATGATGCGAATACCAAACGATCCAGCACTCGGAAAATAAAAGTGCCAAACGTCATGGCGCATTTTATACTTTCCAATCCCGAATCGGCACCTGTCATTGCGAATGCCAGTGTTCACAAACTTGAAGTTAAGGCCAGAGACCAATCAGCATATTCCGCAATTGTATCGACGAAAGTGAAGCAACTACTTCAGACGGATGAATTTAAATCCCTAAATCTGACGGAAGCTGAAATTGCGAAGTTTGTTGAGACTTTTGCCGCCGCTAACTACAAACAAGGCGTGCCTTTTGATGCTCATGCCGCGAAGCTTGAGATTGAACTGCGTAAAATAGCAGATGGATTTGTGTTAGGAAAAAAAGCTCCAGCCTATATGAAAGCAGCTTGTGACGCCTTGAGGGCCGCCTCCGGTAAATAGTGGGAACGGAATGTCAATGAAAGTGATGATTGTGGCCATACTTGGCTTGTCTGTTCCTGCAAGTGCGGGACCTTTCGAGCGTTGTCGAGCAATGCTTCAGACGCTTGAAGACAACTTTATGCTTAAGGGTGACCAGAGAGCCGAAATTGCCAAACTCATAGCTGCGAAGTCTTCCAAAGATATTGATCAAACTCTAGAACTCTTGAAAAGACTGCCGCCTCGTGGATTATCGGCAGACGTATTGGATTATTTCCGATCAAGTTCACCCGAGGAGGTCTTATTTGTTCTGCGACGCTTAGTCACGGAAGATATTGATGCATATTTTTTGAAACGTGATGGCTGGAATAACATGAGCGCTCGTGACCGAGTGTTCTTTAACGTTCTCGTAAATGCAAAATGGCGCAGTTTCTTATCAGAGAATAGGCTGAAGTATACTTCGATCATCGCAAACTCATTGAAAGTTTCGACCTACTTCGAGTTGCTTTACAAAAACAAAGACCGAAAGATTGCCAACACGAACCTTGAGACTTTTCTTTTGGACTTGTCAGGAAACTATAAGAAATTATATCGATTTGCTGAAATTAGCCTTTATTTTGATGGCCTGGCCAATATGCAAGGTGAAATTCGTAGGCGGGTTCGGGATCTTCGTGCTCTGGAGGGAGGCTCTTCGGGGTTGCAGCGTATCCATGCTCGACGTGATCGCGTGACCCTGGAAACCTATTTAAGACTTACAGAAGAAAATGGAGCCCGCTGGCGAACCGAAGGACGTCAAGTCCTTGAAAAGCAGTGGGACCTAAGCAGGCAGAGATTTTTGACCGGGATGTTTCCAAAGTCTCCGTTCCTTGCTAACGTGGACCGGGTCGAATATTTGGTGGCTAGCATGGCCCTTCCTATCTTGCTACACTTGTTGTCAAATCAATCAATGGAGTGGCTGAACCCTCCAACGGAAGTGATTTTTGATGAAGAGTTTGGATTTGATAAAAACGAAGACAATCAAGAATTGGCGGAAAATGACAAGCGGTTTATTCGTGAGCAGCTACAGCTTGGTAGAAGTTTAGAAGAGATTTTAGCAGAGATTAAGAAATCAAAGAAATAGCGAAGGAGGAGTAATTTATGAGACTTGGTAAAATAAGCACGGTATTGTTGGTGGCGACGTTGGGATGGAGCTGTACCAAGAATCAAACTAGCCAAACTTCTGATGGAGCGGCGACTCAGTTATTCAAGTTAGAAGGTAAAACTTATACGAAGGATGATTTGCCGGCAAATATACAAAACGAAATTTTTGAACAAGAAAAACAACATAAAAATAGAATTGACGCGATTGTGAATCGATTTATCATCGATAAATATGTTGAAGTCATGGCGAAGAAAGAGGGTAAAACTCCCGAGGAACTACAACAATCACTACTCCAAACTGCAGAGCCAAGTGAGAAAGATCTTAAGGCTTTCTATGAAGCGAACAAAGCCCGCATTCCCTATCCTTATGACAAAGTCAAAGAGCAACTTAAAAGTTACATGGGACAAGAGTCAAACTTCAAAAAGCAGAACGATCTCGTAGAAAAGGCGAAAGATTACTTCAAATACGAATCACTTTTGACTTTGGGAAAGATGAAGCCAGTATCCATTGAAACGGGTCCTTATCCTACTAAAGGCAATCAAAAAGCTGACATCACTGTTGTGGAGTTTGCCGACTATCAGTGTCCACACTGTGCTCATTTCCACCAAGAGTTAAAAGCCATGTTTCCGAAGTATGAAAGCAAAATGAAGTTTGTTTTTATTGATTTTCCAGTTAATCGTTCCGGAATTTCTACCAAAGTTTCTGAGGGTGGTTATTGTGCAAAAGAACAAGGTAAATACTGGGAATACCATGATTTAGCCTTCGAGAACTCGGCAACTTTAACCATGAATTCGCCAACTGAGCTTGCAGCGCAATTAAAGCTTGATGCGGCAAAATTCAAAGCTTGTTTAGATTCTAAAGCGCCTAAAGATTATGTTGCGGCAGCAAAAAAAGAAGGTGAAAAAGCAGGAGTTTCTGGAACGCCTTCTATATTTATAAACGGTGTAAAAGTCGAAGGTGGCGAGCACGGATTTGAGGCGGCCATTAAAGAAGCGACCGGAACGTAAACGACGCGAAGGATCTCGTCGCTAAAGAGAATTGAATTCGATATCTTTCAATTGATAAAACCCAGCGGGTTGTTTGTCTAACCAACCCGCTAGTGTCAACGCCCCATCCGCAAACAAAGTGCGATTCATAGCACGATGTCCAAATCTCAATTCCTCGTTTTCCGAAATAAACCGAACGTCATGCTCACCAAAAACACCGCCACCCCGAATAGAATGAATGCCAAGGCTTTCAGAGGGACGACCGGATTTGTAGTGCGTATGAACCGGAAGTTTTTTGGTTAGAGAATCATTCATAGTGTTTGCCAAGCTAAGTGCAGTACCGCTAGGAGAGTCGACCTTTTTATTGTGATGCGTTTCCACTATCTCGCAGTCGAAACCAAACTTACGAGCCAAAGGTGCAACGAGCCGTAAGGCTTCCGCAAGGATGAAAATCCCTATGCTGGTATTCGGTGCCACAAGGACACGAAGTCCAGATGATTTCGCCAGGCTTTTCCACTTGGTCCATTGCGCATCTGAAATTTGCGTTGTCCCTATCAGGATAGATTTATGAGTCTGTTTTGCGTTTGCCAAAGCATTCATTAACAATTGGTTAGCGTCAGGCGATGAAAAATCGAAGATGGTATCAATGGATTTCAATGCCTCGCCAAGACTCTTCTCGTCGACCGGGGAGCCGTGCAGCGGCCCACCCTCGAAGTATTGAGCCGATCCTCCACTTAAGGTGAAAACTCGGTGATCTTGAAGTTGTTCGGAAAGTTTTTGTCCAACCCGACCGCTAATTCCATGAATCCAAACGTGGGAACGCTTCATTTCTTAGGACGTTCCTTTGCTGCTTTGAAAGGAATAGCGGGCCGATAGTCCAGTTCATTGCTCTGAGGCAGCGTTTTGAGGCCGCAAGCAGTGGACAAGACGGCGAGTATCACAATGTTTAAGAAGAGTGCATTCACGAAACTGAGACCCCTCAGAATTCAAAGGTCAAATAAGACTGAATCAAATATCGGTTCACTTTATCTTCGCCTGGCATTCCGCGCCATGCGTCGCCTCCAACAGCGAATGCGCCATTGAGGCCTAATTTCGCGTGTCTGTTGATGGCATATTCATATTTCAGGTCAAGTTCATAACCAAGGTCTTTTCCACCGTAGCCAATAGTTCTGGTGGTAACAGCGGATTTTAGGTTTGCTGGCATGCCTTCATTGAGAAATGCGGTAAGGATTTTGGCTTCGAAATTGCCCCAGCTCGTATTTTCGAAGCGGTAACCGAGGCCAAAAATCTTTGCGTTCATAACATAATCGGGATTATAAACTCCGTCGATGGCCAAGCCGTCGACTTCTTCTGGCTCGTCAAAAAGAATGAGTGCTGGTTTGAAATTCCGGTGAAAATTAAACGCTTTCGCGTCTGTAGGGCGTTTTGTCGTATCTTTCTCATAACCGTCGGCATCACCTGGGGCATAAGCATAATCAGCAAAGAGTACATGACGACTAAAATTACCTTCGTGAAATTCTTCGGGACCTTTGAGTTCTCCACTGCGATTAAACTCATACTCGAGCTTACCTGCTGCAGCAATCCCACCCATATTGTTCTTCTTCAATTGGCCGCCACTGGTGAGTGGAGCGTATCCGCCGAGGCGTTTCATAAGTGGGTTTTCAGAATCACCGATCCTAAAAATAAATTCATTGTCCCATTTGAATGGACCAACGTTAAGGTTGGTGTACAAGTCTATGATTTTAAGACTAGTGTCGAAATGATTTTCAGTAATATAAGCAAAATATAGGCCGATTTGCTTGGTTACAGAGGCGCCCTGGTTAGCTTTCCGATCGTCGTACATAATGCTGAGGAAAAGTTGGTCGAGATCATCTCCGCGGACGGTCGCGCCTCGGCGAGTCACTTTAGTGAGGGGCGAGGTCGCCAGATTGGATTCTTGAAGTTTATCGAAGCCGAACGAAAACCCCAAAGTCTGAAACTTTTGAATGTTAACATCACAACTGACACCATCAAATATGGATTGGTCCGTTTCGAAAGGATCCGTACCTGAGTCTAGGAAAATCCCCATACCCCAATCACGTCCCCGGCGACCGGCTTCTAAAATGCAGTAATCAAAGGCGTAGCGAACGTAAACTTTGGTAATCTCAGGAGTAAACGGTCTATATTGTGGAAATAAAGGATCTTGTGTTTCCGTGCCCGCAGCAGTCTCTGCGCCGATAGCTTCGTCACCGACATACGCGCGACGCAAATCATCCATTAAGCGCAACTCAAGAAGGACGTTAGCCTTTTCATGCAACCGACCATCCAATGTGAAACGAAAGCTATGTTCAAAAGCTTGATGACGCTCTGCGTCTTCGTCAAAGGTAGGATCTGGTCGAATTTCACCACGAATCCCGTAATATCCATTCGCATCCAAAAACAACGCTGATGCAGGTCCAGCAAATCCAAAACTCATTAGCAAAATAAAGAGCGCCGAAGATCGCATGTAACTTTCCTTATAATTGACTGGGGTCTTGTGTCTTACTCTGGAAGACCCTGTGTACGGGCAATAGACTCGAGATTGCCTGATTGAAGGCGCCATTGCAAACGCTCTATTTTTTGGCAATTTCCAGTCTGTTCGTCTACGTGTGCGACGATAGCACACAACCAAGGATCTTGCGTAGCGGGTTCAAAGTTTTTCTTGTCTTTGTGCAGTAAGCGGTTGATGGCGGCGTCTTTGCGGATTCCGATCACGGAATCGTAGCCCCCGGTCATTCCAACATCAGTCACGAAACCAGTTTGGCTGCCTATTATTCGCTCATCAGCACAGGGAACATGGGAATGCGTCCCATAAACCATCGACGCTCGACCCAAACAATAATGCCCCATGGCCTGCTTTTCGCTGGTCGCTTCGGCATGGAAATCAACGAATCGAACCTTCACAGATGGAGGGATGACGTCGAGTATTTTATCGAGATACTGAAATGCTGGGCGATTGTCCGGATGCATGAAGGCATTGCCAAGTAAGTTAATCACCGCATAACGACCCTTGTCATTGGGAAGTTCGAGGATTTTGTAACCGACTTCAATATTATCGACATTCCACGCGTTCGCAGGAATGACGAGCCGCTTTGCATCTTTTGAAAACGAGTACACTTCTTTTTTGTCATGCCAGTGGTTGCCAAGCGTCACGCAATCAATGCCAAGTTTGTCGATAAAAAATTTGTAAACTTTTTCGGAGATTCCAAAACCTCCGGCCGAGTTTTCACCATTTATAATGACTACGTCTGGTTGATGTCTTTCACGTAACTCAGGAAGGGCTTGCTCCAACGCCATACGGCCTGGCTTACCCATGATGTCGCCGCAAATGAGCGCACGAATCACTTCGCAAATTCCACGGCTTGACTCTCTCGAACCACAGTTACGCGAACTTGGCCTGGGAACGTAAGTTCTGCCCTTAGCTTCGCGGCAATATCATTGGAAAGATCACCGACTTCAGAATCACTTATCCCAGTAGGCTGGACTAAAGCGCGAACTTCGCGTCCAGCTTGCAAAACGAAAGCGTTTTCAATGCCAGGGAAATCTTTGATGAGTTTCTCCATATTATCGAGGCGCTGAATGTAACCTTCGAGAAGTTCTTTTCGCGCTCCCGGACGATTCGTGGATAGTAAATTTGCGGCGTGGACAACAACTGCATAGGGAGAGCCGTGTGTTAAATCATCAGCGTGATGCAAGCGAATGGCTTGTACGACATCAGTGTGTTCGCCGTATTTTTCACAAAGATTAGCGCCTATGTCAGAATGATGACCTTCCGTTTCTTGATCCACAGCTTTGCCGATATCATGAAGGAGACCAGCGCGTTTTGCGCGTTTTATATTGATTCCCATTTCGGCTGCCATAATTTGACAAATGTTGGCGACCTCCATGCTGTGTTGCAGCACGGATTGCTGACCACAGGTTCGGTAACGCAAACGACCCAAATACTTGATGAGGTCCGGATGTAAATCCGTAATACCAACGTCGAATGCGGCTTGCTCGCCTTGGTCGGACATGATGGTGTCGAATTCTTCGACGACTCGTTTCGCGGTTTCTTCAATTCGGGCGGGATGAATTCGTCCGTCCGCAATCAAACGTTCCAAAGTTATTTTAGCTACTTCTCTACGGATAGGATTAAAGCAGGAAACGATAACAGCTTCGGGTGTATCATCAATTATAAGATCAACACCTGTAGCTTGTTCAATAGCTCGAATGTTTCGACCTTCTCGCCCGATGATTCGACCCTTCATTTCGTCAGAAGGAATGCTCACCACAGTAACAGTTGAATCATTGACATATTCGCCTGTAAGACGTTGAACAGCAGAACTCAAAATCGCTCTACTGCGCTGGTCTGCTTCGCGCTTTGTATCTTCTTCAATTTGTCGAATTTTTTCAGCCGCGACTTTGCGAGCTTCAGATTCCATCGATTTAATAAGTTCATGCTTCGCGTCTTCCGGAGTCATGCCAGATATTTTTTGCAAAGTTTGGCGGGCTTGCTCAAGAGTGCCTTCACACTCGACGTTTAAGTGCTTAAAACGCTGTTCTTCCTTGCGAAGATTTTCATTGAGTTCTTCAAGTTTTTTCTCTCGATCGTCGAGAATCACTAGCTTTTTATCAAGAGACTGCTCGCGCTGACGAATTTTATTTTCTAACTTGGCAACCTCTTGGCGGCGTACTTTGGCTTCATCTTCGAAAAGCTGGCGACGTTTCCGGCCTTCTTCTTTAACTTCACGTTTAGAATTTTGAATGAGGCGCTCAGCGTTAGCGCGGGCTTCCGCCAAAACTTTTTGCGCATCCGCTTCCGCTTGAGCGATCGTTTGTCTTAATCTTTTTTTATGTGCGGCAAAGCCTAAAAGGGCAAATAAAAGAAATGCCGCTACAACGAGTAGTAGCGTCGCAACTATATTTTCCAAAATTTTCTATCTCCGTATAAATGGGGTCGACCCTCAATATTGGTACGTCTGACGATAAATTGTTAAAAGCTCAACAAGAACCAACAATTATAGCAGGACTTGTCAGGAGTTAAAAGACGAAGGCGGGGGTAATGCCAAAAAGAAAAAAAAGACGCGCCACCGAAGTGGAGCGTCATCGCTTAAATCAAATATTTGATTGTTTTATTGGGAGGTTACTACGAATTCAGCGCGACGGTTCCGTACCCATGACTCTTCACCATGTCCGTCAACAACAGGTTTTTCTTCCCCGTAGCTGATAGTTTGTACACGACCAGTATCGAGGCCCAAATTCGTGAGATATTCTTGTACAGCGTGGGCACGGCGTAATCCGAGAGCCAAATTGTATTCGTTAGATCCGCGCTCATCACAGTGGCCTTCAACTTGCACAACCGCGTTTTTGTTCGCTTGCAGGTATTCGGCAAGTTTATTGAGACGTTCTTGAGCCTTTGAGCTTAACGAATAGTCATCGAAGCCAAAGTAAATGGTTTCTGGAGTGTATCCGGAGCCTGATCCAGCACCACCAGCACTATCTGCCAATCCGCCAGCACCAGCACCACTTCCATCCAATGCATCCCCGCCGTCTAGCGATGGAGGCGCTACGGGCTCAACGGGTTCAGGGTTATTGCTGCAGCTTGATAAAATCAAAATGGCTGCAATGAAACCTAACTTCACATGCATAAACATGGTTCTAGCCTCCCTAAATTCAGAACTTCTATTTCATGTTTTCATATTATGCTGATCCTGACAAGCAGATAAGCAGGTCTATTCATTAAAAAGATCCAAACTTTTTAGCGGGAAGCAGAATTTTAAATTTAGTTTTTTCAGTTAATGAATTGCCCAACATTGGATGACAATGCCAATGCCTCTCGAGATTCTTCACTTCAAGTACAGAATGAAGATCTTTAATTTCTACTTAAAATGTGATTTTTGAGTTTATGTTGAACACCGGAAAAGCTTCCGCTGCTCATGAAGATGATGGCGTCACCTTTTTTGAGGTGCTTGCAAGCATAGTCGAGAAGGTCTTCATTCGAAGCAAACGCTTGGGCATTGGCACCTACAGCATCACAGAGCTTTTTTGTATCCATTCTATTTTCGGGAAGGATGCGAGAGTCCTGCGGGCACTCACCAATCCATACTTGGTCAGCAACCCCCAAAGAATCTGCAAATTTTTTCATAAAAATGCTGCGACGGGCCGTGGCGTTTCTCGGTTCGAAAGCCACAACGAGCCTTCGCTCTGGATGACTGAGTCGATAACTTTGCAATACCTTTTGTACGGCTGTCGGATGATGAGCAAAATCCTCGTACACGGTGATCCCATTTTTATCAGCGAGTTTATCGAGTCGCCTGGCCACACCGCGAAAACGCGCGATGATCCCTACTAAAGTTTCGGAATCGATCGACGGGATCTCTTCGTCTCTTATTAAGCAGTCAAGGAGTGCAATGACTTGCGTGAAATTAGCGAGGTTATGCCCGCCTTCCATCATAGTGGAGAAGCGAAAATTTCCGAGATTTGGGGTTTGAACGTCTGCCCACCACTGCTCTTCGGTGTGCCCAAAGTGCGTTAAAGAAACATCCCCTTTCTGGGATGTGTCCGTTGCGACTCTCGTCACTCTGTCCAGCATATTAAGGGATTTTAGAAGCTTGAAAATACCTTCATCGCTAACGTTAGCGATAATATTTTTCGGAGATTTTACGAGCGCGATCAACTTGGTAAACTGACGCTCAATCGCTTCGAGGTTTTCAAAAATATCAGCATGATCGAACTCCAGATTGTTCAAGATGAGATATTTTGGACAGTAATGCAGAAATTTGGAATCCTTATCAAAAAAAGCGGTGTCATACTCATCACCTTCGATGACAAAGAAACCATTTTGTTGGCTTTTTCCAAGGCTGAAACTTCGCGGCAAATCTTTCGGTGATCCGCCAATAAGGTAGCCGGGATTGTGTCCCAATTCTTTTAGTAAAAAAGCAGTCATAGTAGACGTGGTGGTTTTTCCGTGTGTTCCCGCGACTACGAGAGAACATGAATTTCTAAGAAAAGCTTCCCCCATAAGGGCAGGAAAGCTCGTAAACGGAATAGCGTCCAGCGCCGCTTTTTCGATTTCGGGATGGCCTTTCGAAAGTACGTTAGCCACAACTACACAGTCTGGCTTTATTTTATCGACATTAGAAGGGCTGTACGGAGTCATGACTGGGATTTTCAAGTCATCCAACATTGTCGACATGGGTGGGTAAATACCAGCGTCACTTCCTGATACATCAAAGCCGGCTTCTTGGCACAGCCCCGCGACGGCAGCCATGCCAGTGCCGCCTATTCCCATAAAGTAGATGCGAGAGCCTGGTTTTAAGTTCATCGTATCGTCCACCCTAACTTTCCGTTCAAATCCAAAATCGCTTCCGCACCTATGCCAAAAGGCATGTTTGGGCTGCAATGCCCAAAACTTTCTGTACTGTAAATGGGAACACCACTAACCAAATGCATTTGCTTGGCAAGTCGCAACTTAGTTTCCGTATACTCGTTTGGCTCGCAAAAATCTGTCAAACGCCCAAGCACGACGGCTTTGAATCCTGTGGCGATGCCCGCTTGATGCCACTGATTCCAAAAGCGAAGAAGGCGTGCGGGATGTTCATTAATATCTTCTAGTAATAAAATGTTTTCTTTAGGTGTGAGTTTGAAATAGGGCGTCGCTATTAAGTTGGTGAGCACCGAGAAACAACCTCCTACCATACGTCCCACGAGGTTCTGATTTTGTCCCGCAAGCAATGTCAGAGATAAGCATTCGGACCAAGGATGATTTTTTCCCAGAAATCCAAGAAGCATATCGATATCTTCTTTGTGATGACCCCACAACGTCGAGCCTGGCATGGGAGCGTGAAGGCCTTGCCATCCTAGCTGCAAATAAACTGCATTTTGAAGTGCCGTAATATCTGAGAAGCCAATAATAGTTTTCGGTCTCACTTTTTTCAGAGAATGCCAATCAAGAAAAGGCAATAAATCACTAACACCATAGCCCCCGCGAGCGGCGAGGATATAGTCTACTGAGCCATTCAACGCAGAAAGCAGTTGTGCAAGGCGTGCATCTCGACTGGCGCTCGTGTATGGCCAGGACGACTCGACTTTGAGTGGTTCGTAAATGGCCTCAAAGCCGGCTTCAGAAAGCTGGTTAATGTTTTTGAGAAGGCTAGCAGAGTGAGCCGATCCTGCTGGTTCTATGAGCTGAATGGATTTCAATTAAAATGCCTCGGGGAAATTTTGAGAAGATCCTCACGGCACTATGTGCCTCAGGATATAATCCTTTGGTTCTCTAGGGAAAATTATAGCGTATGGGATGGGGGTTTTACAAAGAAAAGAAAATACGGGGAAGAGGTCTCCCCCGTATTTTAATTAAGACTAGTGACTCGTCGAGTCACTGTTTTCGGTAGGTGCGTCCGTCGTCTGTTCAGTCGGAGACTGTTCCATCGGTTGGTCGGCTGTTTCTTCTGTAGGCTGCTCTGGAGTAGATTCTACAGTTTGAGCTGCAGGCTCGGTTGTTTCTGCAGGTTTTTGAGTAGCGAGCTGTTCATTGTAGCCAATCTTCTGTCCAACCCAAATCACGTCTGGATTAGGAACGGCTTCTTTGTTTCGCTCGGCGAGTTCACGCCACTTGTTGGCATCACCGTAGACGCGCATAGCAAGTTCGCTAAGTGTGTCACCGGCTTGGACTTCAACATGTGGACCGTCTGGTGTGATCATTTTCGGGAGTGGGCCTTGCGAGCGTCCTTTGGTAGGGGCTGACGCAGTAGACACGCCTGAGTAGAAGATCTTGTTACCAGGGAAGATGAGATGTGGGTTCGATAAGCTGTTTTGTTCAGCAAGCTTCGGCCATGTGCGGTAGCTACCAGTTGTGCGTTGAGCGATCTGGCTCAAAGTGTCACCTGCTTGTACGACATAGAATTCGCCTGACTGATTTGACGATGAAGCCATTCCACCCGCGCTGCCCTCAGAGGCGGCCGGGGAGGCTGAGCTTTCATCATCTAGGCTTACGTATCCGTCCGAGTCAGCTTCCGTTGCCGCAACGCTTTCACTAGCTGTTGGGTACGTAGCTATCGGTGTCCGGCGACCACTATCGCCTGGGGTTGGTGCTGCACCCAAAGAATCTTCGCCTTCGTTAATGTTAGCGAGCATCTCTTTGAGCTCATCGTCTGTTGCGTCTTCTTCGCTGACTGCTGAGTCTGAAGTTACGGCGTCTTCTGCGTCAGAGATTGAGTCACCCATATCTGCAACTTCGGCAGAGGCAGGAACATCTTCTCCATCCACAACTTCGTACTCTTCAGAATTTACTGACTTCGGATCAACTTGGTTCCCGTTCTCATCAACGTAAACATATTCGTAGTCTTCGCCAACTTGCTCAGCTACTTCATTGTCACTTGATGATGTACAGGCCATTGAACCGAACATCATTGCAGCAGCTAGCAACATTCCTATTGGATTGTTTTTGCTACTGATAAACATTTATAACTCCTCGATAAAAAATCACGTTTTAGAAAATTAAGTAGTTTTTGGAATACTGTTTTGGAGACGTTATTCCGGACTAAAGACACTAGACACTATGGGACGTATTTGTTTGATGAGCTTTCGGATGAAACGGAAATGACTTTAGTGATACTGACTAAAATTTAGGCGTTTTTGGTCTTTAAATCTTTGTGACTAGGTAACCTCAACCTAGTCATTGTCAGTTAAGACTTTCAGTGACTAGTCACAGCGGGGTGACTAGGCAGAAACGAATATATTTTTTCTAAGCGTGTATAGACAACATTCTTAACGCAACATTAACTTTTAAAATCGTGACAACTTGGCAGGGCTACGTTACGCTATTTTTAGTCATCCATTGGCAATTTAATAAGGACTTAGCGAAATGAAGCTGATATTCATTATCTCTGCCTTTATGACACGAACGCTTCCTCCTGGTAAGTGGTTTCGATCATCTATTACTATCCAAGGCCAATTTTTATTGGCCTTCTTTTTGTCTGCTTCAGTCAGTTACGCGGAAACGTCTGACGTTGCCGTCGGCGGTGAGCGTCGAATGCTCAAAACGACTTTTCAACATGAAATCATCACAAGCGATATCTTCCCATGGTTAAGTGGTGACCGCCAAGGACCGGTGTCCGATGTCAAAGGTAAGATGGCTACAAGGCTAGACGAACTTCTCAAATCCTCCAATAAGTGGGTGGACGTTGCGATATATGGTGTTGATCGTCAGAACTGGCTTCTGGATACAGTCCAAGGGCTAGTTGAGCGCAACTTACGAGTGCGATTTGTCGTTGACCAGGCTAAAGGCGACAAAGGCGACTGGGATCCAGAAAACTTCACTTATCCGGATACAGCGCTTTTGCCAAACTATGTACCTGAAGAAAATATCAAAATCGACATTGGCCCGAGTGGCAATGCCCGAAGTTCTACGATGCACAATAAGTTCGTGGTTTTTGATGAAAAGAAGGTATGGCTTGGCAGTGTGAATATGAGTCGAACTGAGATTGGTTCAGAGTACAATGCAAACACGGTGCTTGTTGTAAATTCACCTGAGATAGCTGATATCTACAATCGTGAATTCAAACAGATGTTTGATGGCGAACGTTTTAGTCGCAAAAAAGTTTCTTCGGCCAGACCTGATTACATCTACACAGATGGAACAGAAATTAGCGTCTTCTTCTCGCCGCAAGACAACACAAAAGACATGGCGATTGTCCCTTTTATAAGAAATGCGAAAAAATCCATTAATGTGGGTATGTTTTTTCTCACAGATGAAACGGTCGCGGAAGAGCTTGCTAAGGCAGCGAAAGAGCGAAACGTAAAAGTTCGAGTCATTGTCGATGCGCTTGCAGCTCGCTCTTCTTCTTCTGCTCCACTTATCAAATGGATGCGACGCCGCGGGGTCGAAATTCTGATTGAGACTTGGGGTGGCAAGATGCATATGAAAACGGCAACAGCCGATGGCAAACACACGCTCATGGGATCCATGAATTGGTCCGTATCGGGTGAAGTTGACAATGACGAAAACACCATCGTAATCCGCAATAACACTAAGGTTGCGAAGAAAATTGACGCTTATTTTGAAAAGCTCTGGGCTTCGATCGACGTCAATGTTGACGTATTCAAAGTCTATGCAGAGGGAAAGAACTCGAAAAATTCCTGTTTTGATGGGCTAGATAATGATTATGATGGTACCGTAGACAGTGATGACCCAGGCTGTAAGTAAGGTCCATTATTCGTGATGAATTCAGAGACTCGCTCAATATATCGTAAAAGCCTTATCGCTTTTTTTATCATATTTATGTCTAGTGTGATTTTAGATCAAGTCTCTAAAATTCATGCCGAAAGAACGCTTCTTAAGTATTCGCATGAAAAAGATTTGAAAATCTATCAAGGTTCAACTGTCCCGGTATTTGTCTCGGAGCGAATCGCAGAAAAGAAACCAGGTCTTTTTTTCGGATTCACGTATGTCCGTAATCAAGGTGCAGCTTGGGGAGCTTTGAATGATCTCGACGATAAATATCGGATTCCATTTTTTTATTTAGTGACGTCGGTCGCGATTGTTATGATATTTTTCTTCTTAAAATCCACGCCCTTAGCCAATCGCTTGCCGCGCTATGCCCTCATTTTGGTTTTGTCAGGTGCCGTCGGAAATTTCATCGACCGCCTGCGACTGGGATATGTGATCGACTGGATTGATTTTAAATGGAATATCTTAGGTTGGTACTATGATTTCCCTAAGTTCAATGTTGCCGACTCCTGCATTTCGGTGGGTATTGGTTTACTCATATTCGATATGATCGTCTTAGAAAAACGTCGTAACACCGCAAACGAAAAAATCGCCTAAAGCAAATTCGAATGTGTCCGAACTGTGTAATGTCTTATGATGACAGTAGACTTTTCAGTTTGAGGCAGAAAAATTGCGTTACAAGGTAATTATAGCGTTGTTGCTCTATATGGGTACCACACCGGTCGCTCATTGCCACGTGGTCGAATGGCGAGCGAGTGTTGCGAATGATGCAACCTGGCAACTCATCCAAAATGTCGATCGCCTTGATAGTGGTTCCACTAAACAAAACTTTATGACTTTGGATCTCGTTGAGAAGCTCATTGAGACTCAGCCGCGAGCAGCACTGCAGTATCTCAACCAAGCCTCTACTTTGCAGCCGAAACTCGTGGATACATTTGACTACTTCAAATTCAAAGTTCTATACAAAATCGGCGAATATCGTGAGGCAATCGCGCTGGGTTCCAAACTTATGCAGCGTCCCATTGTTAGAAACTGGCAGTTGTACTTATCCGAAAAACTTATCGAACTCCACTCACTCAATCAAGATTGGGCACAAGTCGCAGAGCACTTCCGTAGCGCATCAAATCGCCTTGGTTTATCGAAAATTTCATCTGAGACTCTTCGGCATGTAGCTATCGCCTACCATAAGAATGGTAGTATGAGTCAGTTTTACGATGTCATTGAAAACATAGCTTCACAATTCCCTCATACGAACGATGCACGGTGGGCATTTCATTGGCTCATGGATCTTAGCTGTGAAAATAAACCTGAACATTATGTCTTTAGCGAAGAATTGCTGAGGCGCTTAAGTTGGAACACGCAGGTTTATCCCGATTTGAAAGAGGCTATCCTTGCCATTGTGGAAGATCGACCAGTTCGCTTATTGAATCGTCAAGTTGTCAGAATGGACATTTTTGGCCGCCTTCGCATGTTGATGGGGCTGAGATTCTTCGATGAAGTGGACAAGATTGGCCAAGAAATTCTTGTGCAAAGAGGTATGTATAGTAAGCGACAAGTACAGGGTGCGCTTGAGCTTTTGGCTCGGAATGCCATTCGCATGGCAGACGCAAGATTGGCTGCCGAATATTTTATCGAACTGATGGAATCAGTCCCTGGATACGTGTCCAGTGACAATTACTCATTGGCTGACGCAATGCGCTATCTGAGTAAGTACCGTACGGCCCATGCCCTTTACAAAAAATCACCTTATGCGTACGACCGCATGGAAAATACCTGGCAGCAGTTCTGGATGGCGTATCGTGGCGAAGACTTTGAATCCGCGCTGCAAACTTTAACCGAAAAAGAAGCAACCATACGTGGGCGTGATACGGATGGCAATGTGGCGCCCATTTACTGGCGAGCCAAAATCCTCGAAAAACAGGGCAAAATAGCGGAATCAGAAGCGCTCTATAAATCCGTATTGGCGGAAGCTGGTCAAAACTATTACGCAACACTTATTCTAAGAAAACAACCTGAGATTGCAAACGCGGTGCAACTGTCGTCCGAAGAAGATATAAATTATCCGCCGCAGAAACAGAAAAAAGAAATATTGTTGGCATCGATAGGCGAGTTGCCGACCCCGATGTTTACGGGTCTTGAAAGTGACATCGCGACCGTTGAAGAACTTATTTCCAATGAACTTTATGATTCTGCTCGTCAAAAGATCGCGGATATTATTAAGCGCGACACATTGAATGATGAAAGCGCGCTCAAGTTGCATCTTCTTTTAAACAAAGCAGGCGACTTTGAGCCCAAAACCAGGCTTTTGACCAAGCTTAGTGTTTTGAACTTCGAAAATGGTGGTGGCTTGGCTGACCTGAACAATCAGCAAAAAGAAAATAATGAAAACTGGAGAGTTTATTATCCGCGCGCTTATCGAGATATCGTTGATAAGTACGCGAAGCAATTTGGTATTGAACCACTGTTTTTCCTGAGTGTCATGCGTGCGGAGAGTTATTATCGAGAACATGCATCGTCCATTGTAGGCGCGCGTGGGCTTGTGCAAATCATGCCCTTTACTGGAATTCGTATTGCAAAAGATCTTGGTGATGAAAAGTTTGTGCCGACAGATCTTGGTAAACCAAAAATTAACATTGCTTACGGTGCATACTACCTTAGTAAACTTCTGCAGTACTACGACAACAATCCATACGTTGCCTTGGCCGCCTACAACGCCGGGCCAGACGCGGTCAATTTCTGGCTAGAGTCCTGCAAAGGCTGTCAAATCGACGAATTCGTTGAGTCGATTCCATTTCGCGAAACTAGGCGATATGTAAAGAAAGTTTCTAAATACCATCAGATGTACCAAAATATTTATCAACGTCCGACGGAGTTTAGTAATTGGCCGAAATTACCAGAAAATTTGGGTCCAATTAGCAAAGTTTATTGAGTTGGTAGGCAAGCTGCCAATGTCAAATATGCCTTTAAAATGATAAAATAATAGCTAGGACACATCTAAAACTTATCACGAAATCTTTGGAGTATGTATGGCCCAGCAATGGCTATCCATCGTTGAATATGCGCGGGCATTCTCTGTCTCTGATATGACAGTACGCCGTCGCATTAAAACTGGAAAATTACAGTCAGTCCTACGCGATGGAAAATACTACATTCCAGTTGAAGTTGGTGTAGATGGTGGCTACATCAAGCCATCGTCAACGCGACCAAAGCCGATGATCAATCCTCCAAAAAAACCGGAACCACCAACTGAAAATGATTTTGAACTTATTCACTCTCAGCGTCCGCATACACCTACGCCCATTCATGTTCAAAAAGAAGTGCGTGTTCTTGAGCCAACGACTGCCTTTGAAAATTTAACGCAGACGAAACCAGACGCTGGAATCGTCGAAGTTTGTCAAAAAATGCTTACGAAGCTTCACAATACGGAAGCATTGATGAGTAGCAAATATCAAGCTCAAATGCAGGCATTACTTAGTGACTCTAAGCGCAAGGATAGTGAAATTGGGCAACTCAAGCAGCAAATAGAGGACCTACAGGTCCTAGTAAAAATCTTAGAATCAAACTCTAACTGAGCCAAAGCAAGCTGCTGTCGCCATAGCTCAGAAAGCTGTAGCTGCATTCTTTCGCTTCCTCGTATGCTTTCAGTGCCGCTTTCCGACCAATCAAAGCACTAATCAAAAGAAAAAGTGTCGAGCCTGGTTGATGAAAGTTAGTCATCAATGCGTCAATGCACCAGGGTTTGTAAATATCGTCGTCTGATTTGGGATATATGAAAAGGCTAGTATCAAACCATTGGTTAGTATGACTCTGCAAGTTCGATTTATCCCCACAAATTTTAAAAAAAGACTCCAGAGTGCGCAAAGTTGTGGTGCCAACGGCAACGATGGGTGTGTGGGAAGCTTTAGCCGCATAAATTTTGGCTAATGTGTCGGTAGGAACCATAAATAATTCGCTATGCATTTTGTGCATGCTGAGATCGTTTGACGATACCGGCAAAAACGTACCCGCTCCAACATGGAGTGTCACTGAGGCAAACTCAAAATTACTATCTTTTAACCTATTCAAAAGGTCAGCATCAAAATGCAGAGATGCCGTCGGGGCAGCCACGGACCCCGAGCTGTTTGCGAAAACTGTTTGATACCGTTCTTTGTCGAGGACAAGTAAGTCGTCCAATTCACCATTTTGATTTCTACGGATATAGGGTGGAACGGGCATCTGCCCATTTTTCTCGAGCCACTCTTGCATCGAGTCCATTCTACAATCGAACTTTATATAGCAACTTTGCGGTGATTGACCCGCTGTCGAAACAATTTTGGCAGTTAAGTTGTCTGGGAACTGAATAATTTGATTATCTCGCAGACGCCTTTTGGGCTTAGCCATTGTTTCCCACATGTCATTGATTGAATCGTACTTTAACAAAAGAAACTCTATGTGCGCGCCCGTAGGCGTCGTTCCGAAGATGCGAGCGGGAATCACTTTCGTGTCATTGACAATAAAAAGACATGGTCTATCGAAAGCATTGACCAAATCATGAATGGTAGAATGAAAAATTTCACCATTTTTCTTCCGAACTAATAACTTCGCGTCCGTCCGTCGTTTATGTGGTGTCTGCGCGATCAAGTGTTCGGGCAGTTCAAAATGAAAATTTTCTAAAGTCAGTATTGTGTCCATAGAAGGTCTTTTAATTGTCTTTTAACGAAAAATAAACAATAATCAGGAACGGAGATCAATCGATAACATTATGAATTTTATGCGAAATATATATTTTTTCTCGGTAGTCGTCGCTTGGCTCGCTGCTAGCCAGGCAGAAGCAGTTTGCCTCGTGACTTTGCCTGCCTCTCGGTTTCTCCCCGATCTGAATACCGGACGCGATCAAATCCGACTTTTTATGAAGAAGAATATTAATGGAAAAGCCCCTCAATGGTTCGATGTCCCTTTCCAAATTGATCCGCTTACAGAGAACGAGCGTCTGGTGTTCCCGGCTGACGCGAAATGGAAAAAAGAACTCTTGGATGACTTTGACCGAATTCGATTTCGCGACCGAGATCTAGGAGACCCGAAAGATAAGACTCCTTTGCCTTGCGGAAAAGTGGTCTACGAGATCCGCGTTCGGCGAGCCTCCGGTTGGGGTTACGGCTACTTGACCTCATGCGCAGACAGCTTGAGACCCATAGCTTCTCAGGCACCTATCAAATATAGTCCAGATAAGTTTCAACTCGAAACATCCAGATATCTCTACCAGTATCACACTCTCAACCAAATGCTCTTCAAGTCGGTTTTTTTAGAAGAGGGAGGCAAATTTGTCCCTTTTCTAAGTGAGTCTCGACTCGACATTTTTGCCGATGTCAAAAATTTCTTTAATTTGCACTTCGACGACTCTGATATTGAATCAAAGCTTGAAAAAAATGATGTGAGGGAATTAGGAGCTGTAGCAGTTGTATCCTTCTATTTAAAAATTCTATTTTTTAAAATAAAATTAAGCTTAACAACAGATGTTAATTTTTTTGAAGATGCCGCGAGCATACCAATGTATATTTCACTCCCTATTTCAGGCAAGGAACGACTGAATAAGGGTAGTGGGATTTTGTACAGTTTCCGGTTAAGTGATGGGGTCGTGGCTTCCGCAGTAGACATGCCTGTACTGCAAGATGGTTATAATCCTAGTTCGAAAAAGTGGTGTGATAAAAATAACTGCCGTTTCTCTGTTAGTTTTTTGCGGCGCGGCAAGGCGCTGAGTTTTTACTTTAAGATCCCTGTTGGTTTGGCAAAGGAAGGTTTCTTCCCTCAGTTCGTGCGAGGTCCAACTGACCTTCGAAAGATTCCAAAAATCTTAAAGCACATGCCAGATGAAAATTTTGTAGGTTTCTTTTTTGCGACCAATGGCCTATCGGCTGGACAACACCCCTGGGACCTAGGAATTCAGTTTGGTGAGAAGCCCGCAGAATCCATTTCTTGTCGACCAACATTCATTATTCAGAAAATTTAAGCTTAACGTTTTATAAAGTTAAGAGGCACGTCGCAACTGTCGCAAACGGTATTTTTGCCGAGTTTTTTAGATGTGAACCACTTGTAATTGCAGCTAGGACAGCGGTACATTAGCCCGCCTTCGGCAATAGCTCTAATATGAATGTGCACTTTGGTGTCGAGAGGCAAGCCAGTTTCGCTAAACTCCGCCATTTTTTTGTAAAAACGCTTGGTATGGCCAGGGTCAATATCGCAATCATAAAGCCAAATATGAATAATCTCGTGAAACATGGTGTAAGGCAAAAGATGAGGGGTGTTGGAAAAGTAGTTTTGGTTGAGTGTAATAATTCGGTCATGGAGATCGGCTGTCCCCAGTTTTCTCTTCAGTCGATGAGAAAATTCGATATTTACACTTCCCTTAAGGTCACCTTCGGCCTGGTTTTGAAAATAAGGTAGGAACTTTAAATAGTATGCATAAGCAAATGACTGCAAATGCTCTAAACTTAACTCTTGATTGACAGAAAAATTTCGCAGCAAAAAAGGATGCGACCATTGAGGCCGTAGGTTTTCAGCATTCCATGTGGTTTCGACCATAAAGTCGATCATATCATAGAGCAGATCCTACAAAAAGTGGTTGTCCATTCAATAACCCGTCCCAGCGCGGGCGCGAAGGCTTTTGATCGATTGTATAGAGATGAATTCCTCGATCGAGAAGTACCGAGTGTGCTTTTTTTAAGACATTCTCGGGTATGCCGTAGATGATGGGCAGTTGAAAAGGATGTCGACCTACTAAAGAATCGAAATCCAAATTAGCAAGTTCCCTATCGACGGCATTAAACTTGGGGAAAAGTGCAGTTTGTTCTTCCCATTCAATGCCTTTGCCAAATATCCTGGCAAGACTTACGAATTGATGCTGCAGTGCAGTCTGAGTCTCGACATCGAAATTTGCCAGCCAATATTTGTGAAACTCCGTTTGAAGAATATCAATCTGAAAGTCATCCACAGGATGTTCACAGAAAAGTAATCGAGCCGACAAACAGCCGCGTTGACCTAGCGAGAACGCTTCTTCAATAATATTCTTTGCAACTTCCGAAGTCATCTGACTCGTAAAGAGCGCAACGATATGATTGCCAAAGCCAACAGTCGGGATTTGGCTAAGTTCTTTAATTTTTTCTACAGTTTCATTGGTGCCAAAGCAAAGAATGCTCCCAATGCCAGGCGAAAGATCTTCTGTTCCGATCTGGATTTGCGTGGGGCATGTTTCCATTCGAGCTTGAGGAAGGGCCAATAATCCGCGAAAAAATCGTACTATAAGTGAATGTTCCTCAGAAAAACTAATGGGCAGTCTGACATGGACTTTCAAACCTGCCACATAAGCAACGGCCAAAGGATAGATCCCAACTAAAGTGTGATTGTTGGGAAGTATAAAAAGCCATTCATCAGCAATGAGTTGACTCTGGCTTGCTGTTTCCAATATTTCTGACCACTTGCATTTCTTTATCTCAGTACTTAGGTCATGAAGCGTTCTTTGGGCGGCATGATCGGACCCAATTTCTTTACTCAAACTTTGAATGGCTTCAGAACTATTAAAGAAAAAATCTGCGAAATTTTCAAATTCTTTGGCTCGAAGGTAGGCACTTTCGTCGAACTCGATGCTGAGGGTAAAAGCTTGGCCAATTGATCGTTTTTGCGGACAGATCGGGCCGACCTCGCCGGCAAGTATCGAGCATCCCTTCAATGGTGCGCTTTTCAGTCGATTTATAAAACGAATCCCTTCACTTGAAATCTCAACCATGTCCTGCGTTCGGATAGGGTAGGGGCAGTCAATACGTTTGGGGTCCCATATAGTGAGGCAACCCCTTCCTTGCAGGTGGAAAGTATTATCCGGCTTTTGCACAAAACATTCAACGTCGCTAGTAAAATTCCAAAATCCGTTTCCACGCCCATAAGCTTGGCATGCTAGTTCGCACATGCCATACTCACTCCAAATATTTTCATCATTCAAATCGAAGAATTTTTGAAGACTCAGATAAAATTCTTTCTTCTCGACTCCAATGTTTTTGCTGCCGCCTGTTTCAAATATAATGCTGTTAGGATGAAGCGAGTAAGATTCTTCAGTTTTCATAATATTAACTAGATGCGTTACTGTTCCGAAAATCCAGACCGGTTTATCATGAGGTACATTTTCTAAAGTTTGAACATAAGTTACGTCGAACTCCCCCGCGAACCAGTCCAACATTAGGGAAAGACTACTAGCAGGCCAGACCGATGGGGGCGGAATCAAACTGAATCCGGGGGCGCGAATTTTTTCAGGAAACACAATTTTAAGAGTTTGCCGGAACTGTTCGACCGCGCGCCGTCGGTACAATTCGAGCCCCTCCTTAGAAAATCCAACTTTCGAGTGGTTTCCCCCCGTTCCAGAGGATAGAAAAGATCGAAAGCTTGGTATCGGCAAACCAAGAGCTGCTGAGTCTTTGAACCATTCAATGGGAACATATGCCCTCAGATCAGAACCTTCAAAGTGGCCTAATGGCAGGCCCGTAACATGATCTAATATATTGTTTTTATTGATATTTGTTTCGATTAGAAATTGCCCTTGGTAATCCATTGCCAGTCTATGATATTTATAAGCTGCACGCGTCTCTAATCTAAATAGCTGATAAAAAGCCGGTTTTCGGTTTTCCTTACTCTTTATACTTTGTAGTATGAGAGTGCTAATTAAAAGAGCAATGTGGATATATGGCAGCTAAATACTTTTTGCAATTAGAGCAATTCGAAGGACCACTCGATCTTCTTCTGCATCTTATAAAAGTGAATGAAATTGATGTCTTTGACATTGATATTTATTTACTCACCTCTCAGTACCTAGCTTATCTTCGGCTGATTAAGTTCGACGATTTGGGTGATGCCGGCGAGTTTCTCGAAATGGCTGCGCACCTCATCGAAATCAAATCAAAAATGCTCCTTCCTCACGACAAAGTAGAGGAAGAACTAGACGAAGACGATCCGCGTATTCCATTGCAACAGCGATTGCAGGAATACGAACTTTTCAAATCAGCAGGGCAGTATTTGGCCGCGAGACCTCAGTTGGGCGTGCATGTTTACGGTAACAAAGAAGCCGTGCGGCTTGAGCCAATGTTTAATCATATTGAATCGCCGCTAACTGGCGAGCCCGCGACTTTGGTTATTTTGTACGAGCAAATGCTTAGAAATATGACCCTGCGTCGGAAGCCTGCAAAAGTGACCTTGAAATCGCACCACGTAACGATTGAACAGGTTTTGGATCAGCTTGAAAAGAAGCTCGAAGACTTACATTTTATGAGTTTGCAAAGCATGTTTCCTAAGTTCCGCTCGCGGTATGAACTGGTCGTAAATATTATGGCAACTCTCGAAATGGCAAAGACTGGTAGGCTCAAAATATATCAACGAGAACTCCTAGGCCCCGTATGGATGTATCGTCAAAGCAGTAAAGTGAAGCTTGTCTCACTTGAACCTGAACTCGACGATGCCTTACCGGAAGATATGGTACCGATGCTTGATATTCAGAAGCGAACAGAAGAAACGCCGTCATAGGATTTTGTTATGCAAGAAGAAGAAAATCTATTTGAGGAAGTCGACGAATCGCTGGAAGGACTTGCGTCCGAAATAGATGGCGATCCCGAGGATATTCTCGAAGAAGAGGTGCAAGCTGTATGCGAAATGGATTTGCCTGCGCAAGTGGAGGCAATTATTTTCGCAAGCGATCGTCCGCTGAAGGTCGCTGATATCCAAGAGATCCTTATAGACGAAGTTCCCGAAGACGAGATCGCCGAAATTTTGGCTAATCTCGTCGAAGAATACGCCAATCGTGAAGGTGGATTTAGACTATACAGTTTGAAGGGCTTGGGCTTTCAGTTTCAAACGGATCCAAAAGCGGGCCCACTTATGGAGCGTCAGTTTTCACGGCGCCCACGCCCATTGTCGCGGGCCGCGCAAGAAACTTTGGCGATCATTGCTTATCGTCAGCCGGTCACTCGCGCCGAAATTGAATTTATTCGCGGTGTTGACGCGGGAAGTATTATGAAAGGTCTTTTGGACCGCAAACTTATCAAATGTGTCGGACGCAAAGATATCGCTGGTCGCCCCATGCTGTTCGGAACCACAAATGAATTCCTCCAAATATTTGGAATTGGGTCCGTTAAAGAGCTTCCACCATTGGAAGCGTTCCAACCCGAGCAAGAAATGGTCAATAAGGCCATGGCTGTGATAGAGAAGGGTGACGAAGGTCCGATTGATCCAGATTCATTTATGGATGAGGGCCAAGAATCGGCCGAGACTTTGGATGTGGACGGAATCGAAGAGCCGGCCGTGCTTTCAGACGAAGTCGAACACCTGAAACAATCCATCGCCACCGCAGAAGAAAATATCGAAGATGTTCTCGGTGAAGGGGCCATATCTGGCGCCACAGCGGTTAGTCACAGCGAAGATGACGACGACATTTCTCATGATGATATTGAAACCGAAGAAGAGTAGTTTATGCAGCAACAATTTCACGAACCAATGCGCCTCCAGAAGTGGATTGGACAAATGGGCTTAGCCTCTAGAAGGCAAGCAGAGCAGTGGATACGAGAAGGTCGACTGAGCGTAGATGGCAAAGTTGTGTCCGAACTCGGGACCAAACTTGTCCCGCAAAACCACTCCGTAGAACTCGATGGCAGGCCCATCGGCCGCGAAACTCCTCCGAAAGTTTATTGGTTGTTTAACAAGCCAGATCGTTGCATCACGAGTCGCAAAGATGACTTAGGACGAGCAACTATTTTCGATACGCCGCGCCTCCAAAAATTAACTTTTCCTGTTTCACCTGTTGGTCGCCTTGATTACCGTACGGAAGGTCTCCTTATCCTTTCCAATGATGGTGATCTTGTGCATAGGCTTATGCATCCCTCTTATAAAGTTCCTAGAAAATATTATGCGCTGGTGACTCAAAGATTGAGTGACCTGCAGTTGGAAACAATTGCTACTGGAATGACGCTACCTGATGGGCCAGTCGGTGGTTGCGAAATCCGATATCTTCACAAACGCAAAGTCAATGACCGCGTTGATTTTTGGTACGAATTGACTGTATCCGAAGGTCGGAATCGCCTTGTCCGCCGAATTTTTGAAGCTATGGACTGCGAAGTGAAGCGGTTGATACGATTTGGTTTTGGCGATTTGCTTATGCCTGAAACTTTGGAGCCAGGCGAATACCTTCAGCTGAATGCAAGTCAGATTCGCTCTTTAAAAGAAATGACTCAACTCGTCTAATTTTACCATTCCTCCGAGGTCAGTTTATGAAACTCGCAACTTTGAAAAATTCTAGTCGCGACGGACAGCTTGTTGTTGTTAGTCGGGATAATTTAACCTACGTCGATTCACCTTGTGAAACATTGCAGCTTGCTTTGGATAGCTGGGACGATGAGTTTCCAAAGCTAAATGCCATTTATAAAAAACTCAATGAAGGTGCGGTTGATTCAGAAAAGGTAGACCAAGCTAAATTGATGTCACCCCTACCGCGAGCTTACGAATGGATTGATGGATCAGCCTATATAAACCACGTGGTTTTAGTTCGTAAGGCCCGGGGAGCAGAGCCGCCAGAGACGCTTCGCACCGATCCATTGATTTATCAGGGAGGATCTGGGGTATTGCTTTCGCCTCGTCAAGATATAGAGATTGCCGATACGAGTTGGGGTTTGGATTTTGAATCCGAAGTGGCCGTTGTATTAGGTGACACACCTCAAGGAACAAAAGCGAAAGACGCATATAAATTTATTCGATTAATTATGCTTGTAAACGATGTCAGTTTACGAAATTTGATTCCGGCGGAGTTAGCCAAGAATTTTGGTTTTTTTAATTCAAAGCCGGCATCGGCCTTTTCTCCCTTCGCTGTTACTCCAGATGAGCTTGGAGAAGCGTGGCAAGGCGGTCGCGTCCATCTTCCGCTTAAATCTATCTATAATGGCAAGTTGTTTGGGGATCCCGATGCCGGCCCGGAAATGCATTTTTCTTTCTTTGATCTCATTGAACATATTTGCAAAACGCGATCTTTTACGGCGGGAACAATTTTGGGAAGCGGAACCGTTTCGAACGAAGATCGGGCCCGTGGTTCATCATGTTTGGCCGAGAAAAGAATGATTGAACAAATAGATGAAGGCAAAGTAAAGACGCCTTTTATGCAGATTGGTGATACAATAGAGATAGAAATGTTTGAAAAATCTGGTCAAAGTATATTTGGAAAAATACTGCAAAAAGTTGTTGCTAAGATATAGGCTGATCGCCTTATTCTGCTTATTTTTGTTTGCTTCATCCGCATTCGCCGTCGAGCCTTTGGGCGATTTTCCGGGGATCGCCCTTCACATTACCGGCAAGGATTACCTGCAAATGGAATTGCTGTACGGCACATTGCAGTGCCATGCTATGCGCTGCATGACCGTTGGCGGAGCTGTGGGATTCCTACCGTTCGCGCACGATTGGAGTGTGAGCGCAAACCTCAACACTCAAGTGTTGCTGATGATCCAGCTGTTTTGGTCTCCGGGCATACTTTTAGATCACGATGATTTTGAACTCAATGGAGTGCAGAATTGGTTGGGTGTCGGAGTAGGTTCCGTGGTGGCATTGGCCCGAACAAAATATGATTTTGCATCGCGCCGCTCCCAATGGGAGTTTGGTGTTGGCGTCCGCTATTTCTTCGTAAATTAATTTGCCGCCAGTTTCTTAGCAAGTTATGGTGAGCAAATGACGTCGACCCTGAACAAGCAGACACCTTTGAAACAGCCGTTCCGCGGAGTAGCTCTCGTTGTTTTTTGGCTAAAGTTTTCGGTTTCGGCCATTTTTTATTTCTCAACAATTATAGCGTTGAATGGAATACAGGTTCTGACCCTTGTCATTCGTCCATTTTCCGTCAATGCGTTTCGAGCCGCAAATCGTTTCATTGCCAATCAATGGTGGACGTGGAGTGTCATTGGAGCAGAAAAAGTGTTGGGCGTAGAGTTTGTCATGACGGGTGATGACGTACCGCCGCAAGAAAATGCATTAATATTCGCGAACCATCAGCAGATGCCAGACATCGTCGTCATCATGATGCTAGCTTACCGAAAAGGTCGGTTGGGCGATATGAAGTGGTTTGTCAAACATGTCATTAAATATGTCCCTGGAATTGGATGGGGCATGCAGTTTTTGGATTGCTTGTTTCTCAAAAGGGACTGGATGGCGGACAAACCTCGCATTCTTGCAACCTTTCAAAAGATTCTCACGCATAAAGTATCCATATGGTTGATTACCTTCGTTGAGGGAACTCGTATAACTCCAGCAAAACTAGCCGCGGCCCGCGAGTTTGCGGCGCAAAAGAATCTTCCTCTATTGAATTACGTCATGCTGCCTCGCACGCGAGGGTTCACCTCAGCATTAGAAGGATTGAAAGGTCATGTCGATGCAGTCTATGATCTGACAATTGGATATGAAACGGGTATCCCTCGTCTTTATCAAATGTACGGAGGCGCTGTGAAGAGGGTTCACTTAGATGTCCGCCGTTTTCCGATTGCCAGTCTTCCTGTGACGGAAACAGAACGAGCGCAGTGGCTTGTTCAGCGTTTTGTTCGAAAAGATAAGATCATGGGTGAGTTTTTTCAAACAGGTCAGTTCCCTCAAAAATCTTAACCACGAAATTAACGAACTGACAGATTTATCGCTCTCTAGAAATTCAAAATTACTGACTTAAAAAAAATAATTAAAGTTTTTACCAAGAAATTCCGATAGGCCGCCTAACTAGAGGTGCGCCCTATGAATTTCAGACTCTTTTTGCTGCTTTTGACTGCGATTTCTTGTTCTAACTCGGATTTCCGTGGTGGTGGGGTTCAAGTCGGAGACGTCGTAGTCAACGGCAACTCTGTTGTTCAAACGATTCCTCTCAATGCTAGTTCTAAGAAAGTGGATTTGGTCTGGCTTATTGATAACTCAGGTTCGATGGGCGACGAAGCGGCCAATGTTCGCAATAATTTTTCTTCGTTTATCAGTACGCTTGGCAGCTCCACAGATCTCAAACTCGCGCTGATTTCAAGCACCTCCACGATGTCATCTTCTGGAGGAACGGGGGTAACCTTGCCCGTATCGGGCCCAAACTATTTGCAAGTTCCAACATTCGTTAATAGTAATGACGCCCTAAGTTTGGCAGCAGTTGCAACCTGTCCTAACAATGGGCCAGGCATGGTTTGTGGACAACCTATTTTGACCCCTGGCTTTGGATTTGATCCGGAATTCGATGGCGTGAATCCTTCGGGAAAACTCGTGAATTTCTTTCGATCTGACGCACATCGTGTGTATGTCGTTGTGACTGATGATGAAGCCTATGATGTGAATGAGTCCAATTTTTTGAGCCTTGTCACTCCTTACTCATTCAATCGTCGTCCCACTGTATTTGCTTTCATAGGAAAAGTATCGCAGGCGGATTGCCACATTTCTCGACGTGGTACGGCGTACGAATCGCTAGCGGCCACCACTGGCGGAGAAACTTTTGATATTTGTGAGAAGAACTGGCAGCCGCATTTTGCAAAGTTAACTTCAAGTGTGGAAAATATCGCAAGTAAAGAATTCATCCTCAATAAAACTCCCGTTCGTATTGTGAGTGTGAAGCTTGATGGCCAGGTGCTGGCTACGACGCAATACTCCATTGATGGTAATAAACTAGTGCTCGCCGACAATGTTGTTTCTGCTCAAAACAAAATGGTAACGGTGGAATACACCATTGCAGGAAACTCCTGATTGGGGACCTGATCACGACCTAAACGGTTTCAAGACTCCATCCCCATTCTTTAGACACTTTCATATATAACCACCTATTTTTAATGATGAAAAAGTTGGAGCAGGATTTGCAATTTCCATCAGGAATGGTATCGAGTACCCCGCAGTTTTATGGAGATTGATCATGGCTCACGTTGGAAAAAGCATTTTGTTCGTAACCGTGTTGGTTCTATTCGGTTGCCAAGGGCAAACCTCAGATATCGGTCATATTCAAGAAGCCAAAGCCGAAGAGAAAATCACTCTCGAAAAATATTTAAAAGATTCAGCGGCTTCAGAAGCACGTGTCCAGTCTTTCCAACAAACTTGGAAAGACGGCGTGAAAACATGTGGCTTCGTAGAAGAAGATATGTTGTTTTCCAAAGGTATAATTAAAAATAAATTGGACCTTACTGTTCGCTGGGCTCATACAGAGGTCATTAGCGAGTCGGAAGCCAACGAATGTGAATTAATTATAGATTATGCCGCCGACGGCACAATGGAAACCAAAAAGCCTAGCTGCCTTTGCACTTTAAAGAAGCCAATTCTTTTCTGAAATTAATTTTCGCGGTGAACTTTGTAGATGCTAGCCTGATCGGTCGGCATGATAATAATGTCATCGATATTCACGTGAGCTGGCCTCTGCGCCGCGAACAAAACACATTCGGCGATATCATTGGCTGTCAAAGGGGTCATACCCTTATAGACGGCCTTTGCTTTTTCTTGATCGTTAAAACGAACTTTCGAAAATTCTGTTTCCACCATTCCTGGGCTGATCGCGGTGACACGAATAGGCGTACCGTTTAGTTCGAGTCGCAAACTCTCACCGATGGCCTTAACGGCATGTTTCGTGCCCGCATAGACACCGCCACCTGCGTAAGAATGATGGCCGGCAATCGAGCTAATGTTAACAATATGTCCTTTTTTCTTTTCGAGCATGGAAGGCAAGAAGGCTCGTGTGAACCTCAATAGGCCCATGACATTGGTATCAAGCATCCTTTGCCAGTCTTCTGCCTTTGCAGAGGCGATGGGGTCAACTCCTGCGGCCATACCGGCGTTATTGATAACGACATCGGGAGCATGACAGTTTTTGAAAACAAAAGATGCGAAGCTATCGATAGAATATTGATCACAAACATCTAACGAGTGCGCGAGAACCTTACTACCCGATTCGCTCGAAATTTTTTGGCTGATTTCCTTAAGAGATTCACTTCGGCGGGCCCCTGCTATGACTTGAAAACCCGCGCGCGCAAAATATTCGGCACAAGCTCGGCCTATGCCGGCACTAGCGCCACTTATCACGACCGTTTTCACGGAAGTCTATTCCTCTTCTTTGTAAGGCGTGCTGTTTTTTGTTTCGTCGCGTGTGATGACTACAGAACGTTCTTTGCCTTCGCCCTCTGAGTATGAAAACAAATCGTCTTGCGTAATCAGCTGATGCTGAAGGCGACGATGATAACTATTAGCTGGTTCGAGGCGCAATTCCGCCATCGAAGTATCCGTTTTCATAAGTTCAATAGATTCTTTGGCGTTGGTTATCGCGCGTTCTTCTACTTCTGGGTTGTGGCTGCGAATCTTGCGAGGTCCGCCCTTGCCGAATCTGCCTCCACGGCCGCCACCATCTCTCGGATTGCGTTGTTCGCGGTTACCAAATCGTCCGCCACCACCGCCATTGCCGCGATGATCACGACTTTGACCAGGTGCGCGAGGACCCCGGGGTGCTCTTGGAGGTCTATTGGCATTGGAGCTTGGTTTTTGGTCAGTTTTGGCCTGCACGAAGCACCACTTGAGGTAGTTCATAAGCTGCGAGCGGAAAGGCGATAGGTGTTTACCCACCAAACTATCGAGGATGCACCAGCTGGAACTTTCGTCCGTGTAATCGTCAGGATTGATATTCTCGTCAAGTTTGTCAGACAGTTCTTTCAAATCGTAAACCATACCGACTACGGCAGGAATAACTTCATCTGAGTTTTCTTCGGTGAGTTCAAAGTTTTTTTCAATATCGAGGTGGAGTTGCTTTTTATAGTGGGTCACCAAACGATCCAGCGTGGACTCAGCATCTCTTAAGTTGGCTTGGCCTGGCTCAAAGCGTTGATCAAAAACGGGCTTATTGTTTTTGACACAGCCCTTTTCATATTCTAGGCATTGAAAAAGAAACTTATCGTTCGAGATACTCATAAAACTTCCACTAACTATTTTGTTTATGTTCTAAGTACGCCAAATACCCACCTGTAAGATTGTAGAGGGGATGTTTTGCGTACGGGTCCACGAGTTCTGCGGCTTTCATCGATCGCCGGCCACTACGACAATACAAAATAGTGGGCTTTTCCTGGGCTAAAGTGCTAGCAACTTCAGGCAGATCCGATAAAGCCAAATGTCTAGCCCCCGGAATCATACCGTCCGCAACTTCATCATCTTCACGGACATCAATAAAATCGACGCCAGTTTCTAATAAACCTGCGAGTTCATAAATTTCAATTTCTTTTATCAAGAAGTTGGCCTTACTTATTTTTGCTGAGAATGGAGAATACGTTTTGCCAAACTCAAGACGCGAGCGCTTATGTTTGCCAGTTGGTCGGCTTTGGTCCACTGATCAGTTCGTTTATGAAGAGTGTAAACATTTAGTTCCAGATCACCATCAAAACAATCGAGGATCGCTTCCGCCGCACTAATTTGTTCTTTTGATCCTAACTTAGCGCTTTCCAACATCTGCGCGATGACATTCAATGCTTTCACAGCATCGTCTTCGCCTTCAGTGTCGAGTAGTTCACAAAATTGTCCAAGAGCGACGATGAGGTCAGCGCTTGATTCTTCCCGGTTGCGTTTCAGTATCTCGGACATTGATTATCCCTGTGGCAGTAAAAAAAAATCTGAACTTTGTTTTTAGCGGGAATTTTCAAATTTTACAATAAGCGTGTGGGGTTAGCTCGTCTTTTCGCTCAAACCCCCTCTGGTTTCCGGCTTGACACCCACAGGAGGGGCAGGTACAACTTTTCTCTCGTAGACGGGCAAGTATTTTCGGGCTCTTAGCTCAGTTGGTAGAGCAGTACACTTTTAATGTACGGGTCGCTGGTTCGAATCCAGCAGGGCTCACTTTCTTGCACGGTTTGTCGCCAGGTCCCCATCGTCTAGCCTGGCCCAGGACACCGCCCTTTCACGGCGGTAACAGGGGTTCGAATCCCCTTGGGGACGCCAAACTTAGTCTAATAGACGACCGAAACGTCTTTAGACACGGGGGACGCGGAAAAATCATGAGAAATAATTTTCTATTATTTCTCTTCCATCAACGAAGTCTGAAAAAATCCCAAAACAATTCAAAGGAACGTCTAGCCATGAAAAAAATTGCATTTGTCGTCTTATCGCTTTTGATTTCCCAAGCCACTTTTGCAGAAACCAAGGAATTCGATCTGAAGGGAATTACCAAAGTCGAAATCAACAATACCAGTGGCAACGTTAAGGTCAAGGGAGTGGAAAGCGGCAAAGTTACGGTTGTTGCCGATAAAAAGAAGTTTGGCGAAAGCTGTACTTTGACCATGAACAAAACAGGCGAAGTTCTTCTCATAGATGTTAAGAAGAGCGGATTTTTCGGAGCAGATTGCCACGTTGATTTTGATATTCAGGCTCCCAAGTCAGCCGCCTTAGATGTCGAATCTGGTTCGGGCGACTTGAGCGTGACAGGAATGCAAGGCGACTTGGTTTTTGTTTTGGGAAGTGGAATTGTCAATGTTGATGCAGTGGTAAAAAAGTTAAATGGAAAAATCGGTAGTGGCAATATCACTATCAATGGTCTCACGGCGGGTGGTCAGTTGACGGCGGGTAGCGGCAACATTGCAATATCTTACAATTTGCCTCCACAAAATGGTGAGTTGGACATCAAGTCTGGTTCCGGAAACACCGAAATCAAAATGCCAAGAAATTCTAAACTTCACGCTTCATTTTTCGCGGGCAGTGGCCAGTTGACGAATGAGGTCGGAGATACACCTCAAAGTCCCTTCAAGATTTCGATGAAGACCGGTTCTGGAAATCTGCATATCAAAAAATTATGAGTTTAGAGACTTCGCTGCAAAAGTCAGTGGGTTATCTTTCGTCGGCAAAAGCGCTGGACGATTTAGATCGCGATGCTTATTGGCCGAAATGGGGCAGTCCTTGGTGGCATATGCTCTTGCTGCACGAGATGGGTGAAACTCAGCTCATCCCGCAGCAGACGATTGAAAAATTCATCGCGAAACTCAACCAATATCCAATGAAAAAATTCCCGGCTCAGTCAGGCAGATTGCCGGCCGGTATCGATCCTTACAGAGAAGTGCCTTGTCACTGCCAGTTAGGAACAGTGTACCAAGTTTTATACGCTAGGGGTGTGAACGTTGATAGTCAGGTGCCCTGGCTTCGGCCTTGGTTTTTGCAAAGTCAGATGGACGACGGTGGGTTGAATTGTGACGAGCAAGCCTATGTTGTAAAAGGTGAAACGCCTAGTTCTATGGTTGGCACGATTGGACCGTTTGAAGCCATTTTATTTTGTACGGATCGCTCCTGGACGGCGGAGGAAATTCGCTTCCTTAAAAAGGGGGCGGATTTCTTAAGTACGCGACAACTCAGGATAGGCTCGCAAACTCAGTACAATGCTAACGAACGAGAGAGTGCAAAAGAATGGACCGATCTATGCTTTCCTCGCTTTTACTATTACGATGTGCTGCGAGGGCTCAATGCACTGCTGGCTTGGTCCGAAAAATCTAACAACCAACTTCAATTCTCGGAGATCCAAGACGTAGTGAGCCTTCTTAAAAGCAAGTTTCCTGACAACCAAGTGGTCGTTGAGAGAAAGGCTTTTGACGGGGCGAAATCCTTTTTCTTGGCGGATTACGGCAAGTGGGAAAAAAGGCTATCAAATTCATTTGCACTGCTAGACGAAGTTAGTGAAATCGGAAAATTGAACCCATATCTTTCAAAGCAGTGGTCAGACTGTCAGTTGCGATTGGCTAAACTTAGTTTTTTGTAGGTGACTTCCGTTGGTCTCGGTAGCGGCCAATCTTAATCTTTTCTAAAAAAGTCTAGACGTAACGGATTTAAATCCATTGGCATCGAAGGTTCCGTCCTCAGGGTAAACCTGCATGACCATACCCTCGCCCGCGACATAGATTTGCCTCGATGCAGTCGTTTGAGGGGTGACTAAGGTTAAGAGAGCGTAGGCGTTCTTAAACTTGCGTCCATCAGAATGTGTATAATTTCCGACAAATTCCCATCGCCAATGCAGTTCGGCCGAAAGGCCCTCAGATGTAAGAGTAAAAATACCTTCCAAGCCATCACGTGGCTCTGGGAAGCGATGGTTTGGGGACTCTAGCCAGCGCTGCTGAGCTTCATTCCACAAAAGAAGGTTATCGCCTTCATAAGCAACATAACCGGTGTTTGTTACGCCTGTTTCTGAGTTCACATTCTTGTTAACATGAACACTCGTCTTACCATGAACTTTATGCTTTTTCGTCTCAAGGGTGGTTGAATACCGAAGGACGTCACTTGGTTCTGGACTATGGTCTGAATAAGTCGTTACTTCATAATGTAAAACTTTGCCGACTTTTTCAGTTAGGTAGGGTTTCTTGAAAGGATTCCAGTTAAAAACCCAGCTACATGCATATCCATTGGAACTGACCAAAGAAGCCCATAGGACAAGAATAAATAAAATTTTCACTTTTCCCCCGTATATTCCTTAAAGACGCGCGGTTCTAACATGGGAGTTTCTCGATGACAAGTATTGCGACTGGCTGGATAGTCAATATTTTGAAAGTTGCTTGTACTTACGTGACAACACTGAACAACATTCGAATCGCTAGCACCGAGACCAAAATTTTGACTACAATTTTGAAATGTCGTTCAGAAATTTTATGCAAAGCTAGCTTGCCAAGGTAAGCACCAACAAAAGTCATAACAACCATCGCTAAAAGTGCAAGCCAGTAGCCATCCACACGAAATCCCCAGCGAACGAAAATAATGATTTTAAGAAAATGCGTCAGCCCCGCGCAACTGGCTTCCGTTGCAATAAAAGAATGACGATCTATGCGTGGGTCTTTGACTAGGAAAGGATGGATCAGTGGTCCAGAGATACCGATAAATAACGATAAAAAAGTGGAAAGCGAACCCAAAACCCCATAATTAAAAGCCCCACCGGTGCGTACCAATTTATAAAGTGGAATCCAAGTTGAGATCAAGATAAATACCGCGACAGAGATGGCAATTAATTTTGGCGAAAAAGTGACAGGCACAAAAAGTCCAACTAAAGCACCAACCAAGGCTCCATATAAATAATGAAGAAAAATTTCTCGGCGAACTTCCTTAAGACCTAACAAGACGCGGCTGAGGTTACTACCGAGTTGGACAATGCCATGAATAGGAATGAGAAGAGTAGGCGGAAGAACTTGACCCATAGCGGCCATAAGGACCGTGCCACCACCCACTCCTGAAATTCCAGAAATAGTACTTCCTATGAGGGCGCTAAGAATAAGGAATAGAATGTCGGAGTTTGAAAGTTGCAAGTGATGGGCCCCGAGTCTTGATGACAAAGCTAACATGTAACAAACTTGACACTGAGCCCCAAGTCTTCACAGCTACAACGGAAATAGTCCTTTTAAATTAGCTGGTTAAATCTGGCATAGTCGTTGCACTTCAATCGATTGTACGAAACCGTTTTCTGGGGAGAGTGTTGTGGGAACTTCAACAAAATTGTTATCGCTGGCGTTGGCTTTAGTCATGGCGGCATGCGGTGATTCAAACTTTCGAAGCGGTGGCGTAGCGCTTCGCAAACCTGCGAACCAATCTGTCCAGATACCAGGAATCGATCCTATGATCAACGGAGGCGACAAAACAATTGGTCGCGGTGACAGTCTTAATATCAGCATCGACGCTGGTGGAATCAAAAATATGGGTGAGGGAACAACAACAGTTTTAAATCCTGTCGATTTGGTATTCGTAGTCGACACATCAAGCAGTATGAAAGATCAGATCAATTCCGTTAAGTCTGGCATTGATAGTCTTACGAGCCAGCTTCGCGCCAGAGGCATCGATCTTTGGGTGGGATTCGTCGGTTTCAGCGATTCTAAAAGTTCAGTTCATGCTCAAACAACAAGTCCATTTTTGACCAATAATATGTCGAGTTTCAAATCTTACATGAATGGCATCGTAGCAGGCGGAACACACAATCAGGGTAACGAAGATATGCCGGAAGGTGGACTTTATGCAATTGGACATGCCGTGGACCAGCTTGGAAATGGCTCGGGACGATCAAACGCTTTAAAGGCCATAGTTTATGTGAGTGACGTGGTGGCGCACAATGGTGCCGATACTTCCGTAAGTGAAGATGGCATGCCGCGCGACTGTACGGTGACCGCTCCGATGCAAAAAATTTCGCAGTTGGTGAGTAAATTGGGTTCGTCAGATAAATTTAAGCTTTTCTACAGTGTTGCTACGACTGGTGCAACGCAAGGTGTTTATCGCTGCAATAATAACGGAAATGTAAATGGCCCAACGGCGCGTGAACAGATGCAGTCTTTAATGAGCTCGATTTTGCCAAATGTTTCTTACAAAGGTGGGGAGTTATTAAAATCAAACGGAACGTCTGCTTGGCCACTTGCAAACTCAACTTTAGTTGAGTCTATTTTACCAGCCTTAACGAAAACAGTTTCTTCGGGTCCCAACCAAGGCGCATGCATCGCTCAATCAGCGCAGCTTTTTGATACGACCACGAATCCAAACATGCCGATCTCTTCCTGGCAGCCTTCTACGATGCAAGAGGCCTATCAAACTTTCTCGACATCTAATCAGATTGTACTGAGCAATGTATTCAAGGATTCTTATAATTTATCCCTAGGACAACACTTGCTGGAAATCCGTGTGCAACGATGCTGTATGGATCAAAGTGTTCTATCCGGTGGTTCCATTTCACAGGCTTCCTGCAACGCGCAGTCCTATCTGCAAACCATCCGCTATAACGTCAACGTACGCTAATCTCCATGGCCCCACCTCTAGGTGGGGCTATCTTAACATCCCGATTTAAATCACGATTGCCGCATTTTTTGACAAAATCCTAAAGTCCTACCTGCCCATGCCGATCCTAATGGAGTACGGAGATTCGACACTTTTTTTTAGGTTCGTAATGGGACATCCAAAAACAAAAGCCCCTGAGTTTGAGCTCTTCAGCGCCGAGCAGTTGCTCGACAATACCGTCACTGACTTCGAACTTTATCTAAAGCTTTCGGAGCATCTCGTCCTTTACAGCAGCCATGGTTACCACTGGGAAAAACGCGAACTCGAAGATCTCCTCCGCGAAGGTCATAAAAATTTTATTATCAGAGCTGAAGATCTGCCCAAAGTAAAAATGTACGCCGAGATGGCGAGACTTCCCGAAATTGATAATAACGAAGAACCAGCACAACGCATTCATTCGATTGAGCAAGTGGGCGCTTCTTTCACGCGCGCACTGTTTGAAGGTGAGATCACCGAGACTTGTGTCGACAAAGCCAAACAACTCGGTAAATCCATCGTCCACTGTTTGCAGGAAGATCCACAGTCTATCCTTCATATCTCTGAACTAGCGAGCCATGATTATTATACCTATCACCATAGTATTCGTGTGGCGACTTACGCGGTGGCCATCGCCCTTGAAATGGGTCAGAAAGACGAACATCAACTTAACGAACTTGCCCTTGGTGCGATTTTTCACGATATCGGCAAAAAGTATCTGCCGCTCTCGCTTTTACACAAAGCCGGAACCCTAACGGAAGAAGAATGGGCGCAGATTCGCTCTCACCCCGAACTCGGCCGTGAATCCATCAAAGAACTCAGCTTTGGGCACGTCCCGGCTGAGATTATCTTGCACCACCATGAAAAACTCGATGGTACTGGTTATCCGCATGCGCTGGAGGGTGATGCAATTTTGCCGGAAGTTCAGATCGTTACGCTGGCAGATGTTTTCGACGCTTTGACTTCGGTGAGAAGTTACCAAAAGAAACGTAGTAACTTTAATGCTCTCGATTTTATTAAACAGAAGATGCTTGGGGAGAAGATATCGCGCGATACGTTTAAGGCGCTAGTTGCCAGCCTTGCGGAAAAAGAACCAGACTAGGTTCCATTCAAATATTACCTAAACAAATAAAAATAGCCCGCCTTGCAGCGGGCTATTCATTTTAAAATATCTTGAAGTCTTAGAATTGACCCATTTTGCGCATTTGCTTGATACGGCGCTTTTGGGCAGCTAGAGATTTTTTCTTTCTACGGATAGATGGCTTTTCGTAGAACTCACGTTTTCTAACGTCAGAAATCACACCAGCTTTTTCGACTTGTTTCTTGAAGATTTTGAGAACTCGGTCAATCGACTCACCGTCTCTTACTTTTATTCCTGGCATACTTAACGTTTCCTATCTCTAAACCTAAATTCTTAAAAATACCGCTACTCAGCGAGGCTACTATTATTAATTCAGTTTGAAGGATAGGACAACTGCATATATTCGGGTGCAAAGGACCAAAAAGTACCAATTATTTCAATATATTATGGAAATACCGCAGGACATTGCGCGGGATAAGTCGAAAAAAACGCACTTTCTTGCCGCAAACCCAACACCCGCAAAGACAAGCCTATCGTAATTTGTTATAATAAACCGTTCATGATATCTACATCCGCCTGGAGTATCTATGTCGCTTTCGGACGATCTCAAATCGCAAAAGAATAAATTAATCAAAGCTAAGACTGAGCAAGCGAAGTCTGAAAAAAGTCAGGCTAAGCGCACGCGTCGTGCTGGTAAGGAATGGAGTAAGGATGATGAGTTGATTGCTCTTTATCTTTACCGCAGTGAAGCTTCCCGATTCCTACGTGACAACTATGCTGAGAAACGTGAACTCTCTTCTCGGGCAATGGCACTCAAAATCTCTACTTTCGAATCCATTCGCAATGGCAATATGACATCTGGTGTCAGTGACCAAACCAAAGGCTTATTTAAGGAATTTGGTCGAACTGACATTAAAGAACTTGAGCAGAAAGTGATCGCGATTCTTCGCGGTGAGTTGACGCTTAGTGATGCTCCTGCAGCCGAATAATTTCCAAATTACAAAAAAATAGAGGGAGCTCGCATGAATTTCCGTACGTTTAAAAACAAATTTTTATTTACAAATTACCCTGATGTGGGACTTTTGCTTTTAAGAATAGGCTTAGCGGGAAGCATGTTGATGGCCCACGGTGTTGATAAATTTTCAAATTTTGCAGAGTTATCACGACGATTTCCAGACCCTATTGGCCTGGGGTCTGGGGTGGCCTTGACCTTGGCGACTTTTGCTGAGTTCGTTTGCTCGATTGCGGTGATTTGCGGGCTATTTACGCGCCCAGCTACCTTATTTTTAATCATTACGATGGCTGTGGCCGTCTTTGTCATTCATGCCAATGACTCCTTTGAAAACAAGGAGCTCGCATATGTTTACCTGGTTGGGTTTGTCGCCTTGTTCTTTACCGGCCCAGGACGCTATTCTATCGACCGTAAGCTCTAGGCCATATTGGCATTTTTAAAGTATTAAATTTCTGTTTCGATTATTCCGATGATATAATCATAATATGACCCGCTGGGTCAGGGAAAATTCCTGCCCAAGGTCTATAGGCTAAATGCCTAGGAGAGGAGGTGGTGCTTTAATGTGTAGTTATTTATGCATTTGGAGTACGGAGGTGCGGGCTTCATAAGTCTTCGCTCGGTATAATTTGACTCCAGGACCGGCTCCACCTTCTTTCCTAGTATTGAAGTATTTTTCAGGAGCCGGTTTTTTTTTACCCGCCAGAATCAAAATCACCATTCAATTTTAGGCTGTCGCAAAAAGTCCCGGACCATTTTTATCCGTTGGCTGTGGTTTGATGGTGCTGTGGATAGCCTCTGGATACTTTCCAGAAAAGCAGGCCATGCAATAACTACATTCATTTTTCTGGCCTAGCGCTCGCTTAAGTCCATCAATACTTAAAAATCCCAAACTATCGGCTCCCAAAAATTCGCGCATTTCGACAACACTTTGTTGTGCGGCGAGAAGATTCTCGCGGTGTGGTGTATCCACGCCGTAGTAACAAGAATGCGTAATCGGAGGTGATCCCACGCGAAGATGAATTTCTTTAGCACCAGCCGCGCGAAGCATACGAAGAATTTTGATGGAAGTCGTGCCACGCACTATCGAATCGTCAATGACTGCGATGCGTTTGTCTTTCAATACACTTGGAACGGGGTTGAGTTTTAACTTCACACCAAAATCACGAATATCTTGCTGCGGTTGAATAAAAGTGCGGCCGACATAGTGATTTCGCACGAGTCCAAGTTCGACAGGAATTCCCAGCTCTCGCCCGTAGCCCATGGCCATTGGCACGCCAGAGTCAGGAACGGCAATGACGGCATCGACATCGGCCGGGGATTCTTTCGCAAGCTCTATGCCCATGCGTTGGCGGAGTTGGTAAATCTCTTGACCGAAAATGCGACTGTCTGGACGCGCAAAATAAATCGGCTCAAATGAACAAAAGGCACTTGGTTTTTTGGGTTGAAGTGGAAAGTGGGATTTGATGCCCTGCAAGTCTATTTCGACCATTTCGCCCGGTTCAACTTCTCGAACAAACTTAGCGTCAATTAAATCTAAGGCGCAGGTTTCACTGACGGCAACATAAGCGTCTTTTAGTTTTCCAATAACTAATGGCCTAAAACCGAAGGGGTCACGGACCGCGTAAAGTTTATTCTTGGAAAGAATAACTAGCGAGTATGCTCCTTCCACTTGCGTCATAACATGGGCAATGCGCTTACTGATGTCGCTTCCAGGCGAGCGAGCGAGTAAGTGTATGAATACTTCTGAATCCACATTCGAGCGAAAAATACTGCCTTCGTTTTCAAGGCGCTTCCGAATCTCGGTGGCATTCGTCAGATTTCCGTTATGTGCAATGCCCAGCGGCCCAAGTGCCGAATTAAATGTAAACGGTTGAATATTTTGTTCGGACTTTGAGCCAGATGTCGAGTAGCGGACGTGACCAATACTCGCCGTGCCCGTAATACGGGCCAAAACATCGGGGTTAAAGCACTCATTTACGAGGCCCATTCCTTTATGAGTATGAAAGACGGGGGCGTCTTCTTCTAAGTTTAAACTGGCAATGCCGCAAGCCTCTTGGCCGCGATGCTGGAGAGCATACAAACATAGGTAGGCATAATGCGCCGCTTGCTTGTCGCCGTAAATGCCAACAATGCCGCATTCTTCTTTAAGAGACTTTTGAAAAATCATTGTACGCCTTCATTTTCGGAATGATCAAACACGAGAGATGATCCTTCCGCTTTTTTTAATTCTTTTAACGAACAGATTGAGGTTCCAAACTGGATTTCACAATCGTCACTTGGCAACGCTTCGCCCAAGAACCGAATGCTAAGTCCGTCTGGCAGGGCAGCGTGGTCTAGCCACTCATCGTTTTCGCAAGCAATAATATAAGACCCGGAATGCTCGCCAAATAAATAAAGTTCGGGGGCGAGATTATTCTCGGTCTCTACGGAAACCTTCCAGTTACTGCCTTTTAGAAGCTTGACAACGGCTGTAGCGATGCCGCCTTGACCTACGTCGCGACAAGCGGTGATGGATGCATGAGACAGTTGTTTAGATAAATAATCCATCGCCGCGACTTCGTACTCCCAGTTGATGTCAGGAAGCTTCGTAGCCGATGAAGGAGTTGTAAAAGTTTTTTCTGCTAGTGATCCCGCAAAACTAAAAGTCGTGTGCGATGGCGTTAATAAATAAAACATTGCACGTTTAGAAACCTGCGCGGGTTTTGCGAGTCTATAATCTTGGATCTTCCCCACCATCCCAATCATAGGAGTGGGGGCGATGCTCACTCCGTCCGTCTCGTTGTAGAAACTCACATTACCGCTGACGATCGGTGTATTTAACTTCACACAAGCTTCGCTCATACCGGCAAGGCTTTTGACAAAATCGTCCATAACGAGTGGATCTTCGGGATTGCCGTAGTTGAGGCAATCTGTGGTCGCAAGCGGGGTAGCACCCGTGGCGGCAATGGCCCGTGCGGCTTTCAGGACAGCATGGGCTCCCCCTGTATAGGCGTCAGCTCTTGTGTAGGACTCATTACAGGCAGAACTAAGGGCAAGTCCTAAGAATTTGCTATGGCACCAGTCGCTTCGCAGCCACATGATCGCGGCTCCCTGGTCGGTGGAGCTCAGTGCGGTTTGCGTGCCAATATGTTGATCGTACTGTTGAAACATCGGCTGCTTGCAGCCGGTATCGTGTAAAAGTTTTTGCAAAACTTTTTGCACTTTTAATTCTTGAATTTTCAATAGAGTGGCTTCGTCAGAATAGTTCGATTTGAGTTCCCGGTTTTTGACTGGCCGATCGTAGCGCGGAGCTTGTTCTGTCAAGGGAGCAACTTCAAGATCCACTTCTAATATTCCGTCTTTGGCGATCTGTACGCGGTTCGTGTCTGTGACGATGCCAATAATGCCAAAATCAAGTTCCCACTTCTCGAAAACCTTCTGGGCTTCTTCCCATTTATCGGGCGCGATCACCATAAGCATGCGCTCTTGCGACTCAGACAATAAGAGCTCATAAGCAGTCATGTTTTGGGCGCGAACGGGGACCTTGTCCAGATCTATAAATAGGCCGCTTTTGCCGCGGTCTGCCATTTCAAAGGCTGAAGACGTTAGTCCCGCCGCACCCATGTCCTGAAGACCGACGACAATATTCTTCTCTAAAACTTCAAGTGTAACTTCTAAAAGAAGTTTTTCTTTGAAGGGGTCGCCGACTTGAATCGCGCTTCGATCTTCTTTGTCGCGAGAATCAAAACTATCCGAAGCCATCGTGGCACCGTGAATACCGTCACGCCCGGTGGCCGATCCAACATAGACAACATAATTGCCAACGCCACTGGCGTGTCCTGTAAAAATCTTTTGGCGATGAATCGTTCCGACCGTCATTGCATTCACGAGACAGTTGCCGTCATAGCAGTCATCAAAACTAACATTGCCGGCGACAGTAGGAATGCCGACACAGTTGCCGTAATCGCCAATGCCTCTGACGACATGTGTAAATAAATGTGATGTTTTGGGATGACTGCGTTTTCCGAAGCGAAGACAGTTCAAATTGGCGATCGGTCGAGCGCCCATGCAGAAAACGTCACGTAAAATCCCACCAACTCCCGTCGCGGCACCTTGATAAGGTTCGATGTAGCTAGGATGGTTATGACTTTCCATTTTGAAGGCAATGCAAAGATCATCTTCGATTTGAACAACACCGGCGTTTTCACCAGGGCCCATCACAACCTGTGGACCAGTTGTGGGTAACTTTTTGAGATGGATACGAGATGATTTATAACTGCAATGCTCACTCCACATCGCCGAAAAAACTCCAAGCTCGGCAAGAGTTGGCGGGCGCTTCAAAATATTTTTGACGGTTTTGTATTCTTCGTCATTTATTTTATGTTTCGGGAGCAAAGTGCCGAGATGTTTCTCGTCAATGGTCGCGGTTAACTTAAAATTATGTTTTCCTGTCATCGTGCTATGCATTGCTGCTCCGTATAGGCTTTTAACTTCGTTAACCGAATCTGACTTATCCACAAGAAGCCAAAAAGGCTTCCCATACTAACTTTCCATCACTACTGCCGCCGGTTGATGTTCGCATGGCGCGCTCTGGATGCGGCATAAGGCCAAAAACGTTGCCTTTTTCATTGACGATGCCGGCGATGGAGTCGCAGGCGCCGTTTGGATTTTCGTCGTAAGTAAAAACAATCTGGCCGTTATCGTGAAGTTTCTTGAGTCCTTCGCGTCCCAAGAAGTAGCGGCCTTCGCCGTGGGCGATGGGCAAATTGATTTTGCTGCTATTAAGAGTGCGCTGATAAAAACTTTTGCCAGACTGAGTGGAGAGAGTTGTGTATTTACAAATAAAAGTGCGTTGAGCGTTTCTCAGTAAAACTCCCGGCAAAAGGCCCGCTTCTGTCAGGATCTGAAATCCGTTGCAAATTCCAATGATCGGCCCGCCACGTGCGGCAAAGGACTTTACGTCGGCGACAATTTTGGAGTGCGAAGCGAGAGCGCCTCCTCGCAAGTAATCCCCGTAGCTAAATCCACCGGGAATAATGAGCCCGTCAAGCTTAGGAAGGGTGGTTTCCGTGTGCCATATCGGAATCACGTCGATACTAAAATGCTCGCGGAGAGCGTTTTTGCAGTCGACGTCGCAGTTCGAGCCAGGAAACTGTAGAAGTCCAATTTTTACGGATGAGCTCTTGGTCATGTTAATTTTCTACCTTCTTGATATGAAAATTTTCAGACACAGGATTGGCCAAATACTCTTGCGCAATTTCTCGCGCGTACTGTTCGGGATTTTGACAAGATTGATCGAGTTCCAAAACAAAACGTTTTGTGACTTTTAAATTTTTGAGATTTTCTTGACCGGCTCTACGAAGACTTTCGGAAATAGCGCGACCTTCGGTATCGAGAACCTCAGGTTTCAATTCGACAATAACTTCATAATGATTCATTTTTCGCTCCCGAATGGCATTGCGTTGACTTCAGATAATTGAGTTGAAAAAAACTGAGATGTGGATTTTAGACCGAAGGGAACCGAGGCTGATACAATGAGGCAAATTGGAACATTCCGTGCCACCCTAACCTTCGAAGAAAAAAAGGTTTCGTCGCCCCGAGTATAGTACCGGAATTGCCTGTGAGACAAGGGGATCCTTCGCATCAAGAGCGCAGCTCGCCGATCGCTCAGGTGAAGGGGCCATTACAGGTCGAACTTGATCCCCTGAGCCAGCGGGAGTTCCGTGCCAAAATTGATCGTATTGGTTTGACGGCGCATATAGGCCTTCCAAGAGTCCGATCCGGACTCGCGTCCACCCCCGGTCTCTTTTTCGCCCCCAAATGCCCCACCAATCTCCGCCCCAGAAGTGCCGATATTGACGTTGGCGATCCCACAGTCTGAACCCCAAGCAGCGAGAAATCCCTCGGCTTCTTGAAGGTGAGTCGTGAAAATAGAGGAAGACAAACCTTGAGGTACGTCGTTTTGGAGCGCAATCGCATTCTCCAAAGAACCTTTGTATTTGATCAAATATAAAATCGGCGCGAAAGTTTCGTGTTGTACGATTTCCATTTCGTTGGACGCTTCGACCACTGCAGGGCGAACGTAACAACCGGATTCATAACCCGCACCGGAAAGAACTTCACCGCCATAAATAATCTTGGCGCCTTGCTCTTGCGCTTTTTTCAAAGCCGTTTGCATCATACCCACGGCATCTTTATCAATAAGTGGGCCGACATGATTTTTTTGATCAAGTGGATCGCCGATGCGAAGCCCTTTATAGGCACCAAGAATCGTTTCTTTAACTCTATCGTAAAGACTTTCATGGATAATCAATCGACGAGTAGTCGTGCAGCGTTGCCCGGCCGTTCCAACGGCACCAAAGACAATGCCCGGCATCGCTAGTTTTAAGTCGGCATTCTGCGTTAAAATAATGGCGTTGTTACCACCAAGTTCCAGTATGGATTTGCCAAGTCGACCGCCGACAACTTGCGCCACGCGCTTGCCCATACGAGTCGAACCTGTCGCAGATATTAAGGGAACGCGAGGATCGGCAATCATCGTCTCACCGATGTCTTCGACGCTACCCGAGATCATCGCCATGACACCTTCCGGAAGTTGATTGGCTTTGAGTACGTCTTGAAAAATTTGAAAACAAGCGACCGCAGTCAGTGGAGTTTTTTCAGATGGCTTCCAAATGCTAACGTTTCCGCAAACAGCCGCAATCATCGAGTTCCACGCCCAAACGGCAACTGGAAAATTAAACGCTGATATAATTCCGATGATGCCCAGTGGATGCCACTGTTCATACATGCGGTGCGTGGGACGCTCGGAATGCATCGTTAGGCCGTAAAGTTGCCGAGACAAACCAACAGCAAAATCACAAATATCGATCATCTCTTGAACTTCGCCGAGACCCTCTTGTAGGGACTTGCCCATTTCGTAACTGACAAGTTCGCCAAGGGGTTGCTTGAATTCGCGCAGCTTGTCGCCGTACTGGCGGACGATCTCGCCGCGCTTCGGTGCAGGAACTTTGCGCCAGGTGATAAAGGCGGATTGGCACGTTTTGATGAGAGTTTCATAATCTTCTTTGGTGGCTAGTCCTACTTCACCAATGACTTGACCATTGACGGGAGAAACCGAGGCGATTTTTTTAGCCGTTGAGCCAAAACTCTTTGAGCCAGTCATGACTGGAGCGCTAACCTTGGGAAGCTTAAGTTGATCGAGAAATTTAAAATCCGCCATATCGTGTTCCACTGCAATTTCGTTGAAATATGTCCTCTGGACCTATAGCCTACCAGTAACATATTTGGGGCTTATTTTGCGACATATTGTTTGGACAAGATCGCGCCAAGATTGGCCAAAAGACGAGCAGCTTTTAATTGCATCGGGTAAGCCGTTTCTGCATTTACCGTGTATTAAAATCAAAGCAAAAAAATCAATCGAAGTCCCACCATCAGAAGCATTTGACGTGGGGATTTTTACCAGTACCAAAGCTGTCGAAAGCGCGCTGAATCATAAAAAACTCTCAAAGCTTCTGCCGCAATTAGAAGTTTATGCATTTGGCACGGCGACGTGTCGCGCACTTGTGAAAGCTGGTATTCCCGTTAAAGAAGCCGGGGTGCGAAGCGCGGAAGAACTGACGAAACTTCTATTGAAAGAACTTCACCCGACCACTCGTGTTCTCGTTTTTCAAGCCGCCAAACCAGCATTTGATATTGTAAATGAACTTCTGGAGCACAAAATTACCGCCGAAGCACTTATAGTCTATGAAACGTTACCGGATCTAAACCTTGATGCGACCAAAAAAGCGCATTACGAAAAGAATCTGGAAGGGGTGATTTGCTTTGCAAGTCCTACTGCTGTCGAAGCTTTCGTAAATACGATTGATCCGCAAGTTCTTGCAGGATTTGATTGCTGCGAGATAGCCGTCATCGGACAAACTACGGAGAAAACGGCCCGGCGATTTTTTACGAAGGTCGCCGTTTGTGATGTGCCGAGTGTGCCGGCCTTGATAGATTTGGCAGTGGATTTGATAGGATAGATTTCGCCTCGCCCCACACAAGACCGTGTGTTATACCCTCCCTGCTTTCGTGGGGAAATTTCGATGAATATCGGCATGCTCACATCCGGGGGCGTAGATAGCTCCGTTGCCCTTTGTGAACTAAAGAAAAATTCTGATCATCACGTCCAGGCCTTCTACCTGAAGATTTGGCTCGAAGATGAATTGTCCTATTTGGGATCTTGTCCTTGGGAACAGGATTTGGCCTATGTGGAAGAAATTTGTAAACGCCTTGACGTTAAACTCGAAGTGATTCCGATGCAGCGTCAGTACCACGAAAAAGTTGTATCCTATACTGTAGAGGAGCTGAAAGCTGGGCATACACCAAGTCCGGATTTGCTTTGTAATCAACGAATTAAATACGGTGCAGCGCTCGATGTGATTGGTGATTCTTACGATAAAATCGCCACGGGTCATTACGCCAATATCGAAAAAGTTGGCGATCAGTTTGTTTTGGGTCGGGCGCGTGACACTTTTAAAGATCAAACCTACTTTCTGTCTAAGCTAAGCCAAGAGCAACTCAGCAAAACGATGTTTCCGCTCGGGAACTTATTAAAACCAGAAGTGCGTGAACTGGCGAAGTCTTATGATCTGCCAAACGCTCATCGCCCGGATAGCCAGGGCATTTGTTTTTTGGGTAAGATTAAATTTAATGAGTTTGTAAAATATCACCTCGGCGAAAAGCCGGGCGATATTGTTGATTTTCATACCGGCAAAAAACTCGGTGAACATCGTGGCTATTGGTTTCATACCATTGGGCAGCGCAAAGGACTCGGACTGAGCGGTGGCCCTTGGTACGTGGCGCGTAAACAGGTCGAAGACAATACGATTTTTGTTTCTCGTATTGAAACAGAAGACAGCGTGGCGTCGGACCGATTTATCGTGAAGAACCTAAATTGGATGGCCACGCCTTCCACAGATCAACTACAAGTGAAAATCCGCCACGGCGAGAAGCTGTATGGCTGCAAGGTCGGGTATCTTGATGATGCGGCTGTTTCGGTTGTTTTAAGTGAAAAAGATAAGGGCATTGCCTCCGGTCAGTTCGCTGTTTTTTACCAGGATAAATATTGTCTCGGCAGTGGTGTGATAGAATTGATGAACTGATTCTGTTTTCGCGCGGCAAAGGCATTTATGGTAAAGAGCAATAAGACTGGACGACTCATTTTAATTATTGGCATTGCCGTAGCTATTGCTGCCTTCTTTTACTTTGACCTCCGACAATTTCTTAGCTTTGAATATTTGAAATCACAACAACAGAAACTTTCTGACTTTTACGCGCAGAATCCCTGGCTAACCATAGCGGTTTATTTTGTCGTTTATGTCCTTGCAACAAGCCTGAGTTTGCCGGGAGCGGCGATTTTGACTTTGGCGGGTGGTGCTATCTTCGGGCTCGTCACAGGAACGATGATCGTGTCCTTTGCGAGCACTTTGGGCGCAACGGGTGCATTTTTAGGGGCGAGATACGTCCTACAAGACTGGGTTCAGTCGAAGTTTGGGCCTCGGCTGCAGACTATCAATGACGGCGTTGCCAAAGAAGGTAAGCTCTATCTTTTTGCTTTGCGCCTTGTACCCGCCTTCCCATTTTTTGTGGTGAATTTACTCATGGGTCTTACCAAAATGAAGACTTGGGAATTTGCCTGGGTGAGCCAGTTGGGAATGCTCGCGGGAACAATAGTTTATGTAAACGCAGGGACCCAGCTTGCTAAGGTTGATTCACCCAAAGATATTTTGTCTTTTAAGATCATTTTGGCATTTGTTTTGTTGGGGCTTTTTCCGATCGTTGCGAAAAAAGTGATGAGTCGGTTTACGCGAGGAGATCCTTCGCATCAAGAGCGTAGCTCGCAGATCGCTCTGGATGACCGTTAAGATGTGATCGCTACCGGCAGATACTCTCTTTCGATGATCTTCTTCGTATGCTTGGTCATCTTCTTGCGATCACCGGACCAGCCGAAAGGATAAAGTGGTTGCGAAGTGGTAAGCTCAATGCCCATCGAATCGATCGTACAAAGGCGCACGATGTGCGGAATAAAATTCATTGTCCCATACCAGCAGTAGTAGTCCCGGTCTTCCAGAAGTGGTTCGCGGCCATTGAATGCAGTGTAGTTGATCGTAACCGGAACGACCGGGCGATGGGCGATGACCGCACCTTCTACTAAAGAGGATTTGAAGTTTCCAATCTTGTGGCCGGACGTTGTGGTTCCTTCGGGAAAGAGGACTACGTTATATCCCGCCTTGAGCGCAGAGCTGACCGTCTGCACTTCACTCTTGAGTCCCCAAATCGACCGGCGATTGACAAAGATGCAATTGGCCATTTTACAGATGTGGCCAAGGCCGACCGTATCCCGGATCTCCGTGCTGGTGATAAAGACGGCGTCAATTTGAGAGAAGATGGCGATAGCGTCAAGATAAGAAAGGTGGTTCGACAGGTAGAGGGCCGGCGGATCGGTCGGTGAAAGTTTGGCTGTGACTTTGATATTGAAGGTAAACAAAACCATCTTTGCGAAAATTTTCGTGAAGCGAATGGCGATGGGAAGAGACGGAACCAGGCGAAGTTTGCCGAGAATATGATTGATAAATAGCAGCACGAGATAAGTCACCAACAAAAGATGGAAGCCTACAAGGCGCGCCGTAAATCGTATCATCAGCTGTATCGCCTCCTATATTGTTCGCTTAAATTATTGAGGTCAAGGACTGTGAAGAAATCGAAGCAGTTAAATTCTTTGTCAAAGGCGGGATCGCCGTGAACCTTGGCGCCAGCTTTCAGATAAGATTTCAAAAGAGGAGCAATGAGCTTCTCGGCCTCGGGTCTCGCTTGGGCGGGAGGAGTGACGTTGAGGTTGTACTTTGCAAGTGGGCTGATTCGGTAAATGTCTGAACATAGTTCGCGTTCATTGAACCAGCTGACGATCTCCGCAGCTTCAACTGGGCAGGCCGTCCAAACGCTACTGCAGCCGAAAAGGTAGCGCGATCCGACTTGCTGAGCGTACTTCAGAACCCCTTGCCATAATAAACTAAGGGTAGCGCCGTTGCGGTAGTCGGGATGAACGCAAGCGCGGCTGACTTCGGTTTTATTATCAGCGGTATCTAAGAAGAGTGAGAGATCAAATTCGGTTTGCGAGTAGAATCGGTCTGAAAACTGGCTGGCAATGATCCGGTACGTCCCTACAACATCATTTGTGCGTTTATCGATTATAAGGATCAGGTCTCCTAGTTCATCATACACATCGTAGTCGAAGCCTTCCGCGCTGCCTTGATGTCCGCCCATCTCTTGATAGAAGACGTCGAAGCGGAGCTTGAAGGCTTGTTTGTATTCGCGAAGGGACGAGGCTGTCTTCACAATGAAGTTTCGGGCCTGCATTTCGAATTTAACTTTAGGTGAATAGCGTTGCCGTTGCGGCTTTCGTACATAAAGATCAGTTGCCGGGGTTATGATCTGGTTCTTTTGCTCGGGAGCGAAAGTGTTTTCCATAAGATCCTCCAAGTGTATAGATCTTATCGAAAAGCCTAGCAGGAACTGTATTAAGCGAGTGTAAACCCAGGATGAATAGATTCTATATCTTTGTTTAAGAATACGCGCATAACGCCAAGGTACTGTCTGGCAAGACTTGGGTCGTTGGTAAAAACGAAACCCGACTCGATTTTTTCATCGCGCATCACCACAGGAAATTTCCTTTCCATAGAAACTGCAAATTCTTGAAAATTCGAAAACTCAGCCGGAAGCTGTTTTAGATTCATAAACTGCCATCGGGCTAAGCTACCGCGGGCCAGGTGCTTTTCGATGGCAAGAGCAACATGTCCAAACGTATGGCGAGAGTTAATTTCGACGAGAGGCCGTAGAAAAAAATCCCCTTTATGACGAAAGACAAAGGCATCGACGCCGGCAGGTCCTTCATATCCAAGGCCCATCAGTTCCCGAGTAATGAACTCCCGAGTTTTTTTCAAAATGGAAAAATAGGTTTGAGGTCCATTGATGGCTCGCCGAACTTCGCGACTCAAAAGCATTTGTGGGTCGCCCAGAAGATAAGCCTGGAGCTGGCCACTGGCGTAGGTTTCATAGCGGCTAAGCCCCTTGTATCCGGCGCCGTTGTCGTAAATATAAAGCTGTTGACCCCAATCACAGATTCTTTCCAACCAAGGCTCAAGGACAATAGTAGAAAAGTCCCGAAACGCTTTTTGAATCCAAAGGCGTTCGCGCTCACCCAGAACCGGAGATGTTAATAAAAGATTGCCTTGCCCGCCGGAATGAGCGGGGAGTTTCACAACATAGGCCGCTGGGTCCGAAATTAAATGACTTTCAAGTTCTTCGTAAGAGCCGACGAGCTTTGGCAATAGATAGCGCGGGCCAAGTTCGGGCATTAGATTAATATTGGCATCATAAAATTCATGAAACATTTTGACCGACATAATCTTATCAATAAAAATTTTGTCTTCATCCATCCGCAAAACTCGCTTACTGACTGGACTCCATCCCCACGGCTGGGGATTAAAGTCCATTGAGCTAGTGACTTTGCTAACGACATGCGGAACGCTAAAGCCGAAGCTTTTGTGCTTTTCCAAATAGCCTTGCTTTGGCGGTTGTTGCATGAGAATCGAATCGCCACTTTCGGCCAGATAACTTACACACCAGCCAAAATCCTCCGCAAACTGCTGGCGAGGAAGAGGTGGGGTAAAGTGGGGATGGCCGCTCAGAATTTCTTGCTCGCAGCTTGGGTTAAACCAATAAACCTTCGCATGTTTTTTAAAATGATGAAGGCTTTGGATATAGTCTTCACTGAGACCTGCTTTGCGACGACCGTCAAAATCAAAACCTATACCTTTGGCTCGCGAAGGTGAAAAGGGAAGGCGAAGATGAGAACAAAAGCTTTGCCATTCTGTTTGCGACTCGTCACGCCAGGTATCAAACCACCTGACGCCGTGCGCCACATGACCTATTTCTTCCAAATAAACTCGACGCATAAGAGATGCGGTGACGGTATCGCCAACTTCTGTAAATAACTTTTCATAATAAAGCGCAAAATCTAAATTCGCTTGTTCAAACCCGAGATTAAGATGAGTGACGTATTTCAGGGGTGTGTCGACGGGGGAAATGGTTCGCCAGAAAAAATCATTCACGGGAACATCGCCAAAACTGACGCCAAGTTCAGACATGCGCTGAATGTAAAGTTGCAGGTGATTTTGTTCTTGGGAAAGGAGTGCGATGATTTCTTTTTTGAAAGTAGGGGGCGTATTGGGGAATTTGATGAGCGCCAGCGCCATGAGTTCAATGGCAAGAAGCTCGTGATTCGCAAAAAAATGCAAAATTCTACCGCGAACCAATGGATCCTGGATATTTTGAACGGAAGGAAAAGCGTGTCGGTCTGACTTGGGTAGAAACTGCAGGCCGCTCGGACGACCAGGCACAGCAGGGGTTCCCAGTGCTCCTTTGTAGCCATGAGAGACGATTAAGCCTTTAGGTTTGCAGAGTTTGTCCGCCAGCTGGGTGCCAAATAATAGCTGTTCGGCAAAATGTTGAACATGCATGGACATTAAGTGCTTTTCTTGTAATTTCTGATCGTGGTAATGCTAACGCACGTGTTTTTCGCGATTCGTCTTCATAGGGGCATGTTATGAAAAAAGTACATATTTGGGCAATTGCCGTTTTCGGGTTGGCTATTATTGGAGCCATCGCGACCGCAGCGTTCTTTGGTGAACGAAGCCCCATTATTGCTGCCGGCACGATTGAAATCACAGACGAATTAGCCCCCGATGCCAAAGAACTTTCGGAATTATTCATCATTGTTTACGATGAAAAAAGTCAGCAACCGATGCCTTTTGGAGCATTGCGCTACCGGCTTGATACCCCACCTGAAGGCGAATTTTTTAGTTTCGTCATCACACCCGACAACTTGCAGCGTATGATCCCCGACGCACCTATCCCTGAGTCCATTCGTTTGAAAGCAAGATTGGACGTTGATGGTCGCGCTGGACTTGATCAGCCCGGAGATCTCGTGGGTGAAATTGCTCAGACGGCTTCCGGATCTTCCAGCGTAACTATCAAAATCGATCGCAAAATTTAGGAATTCTGACCCCTTTACCCTGTCGAAGTTTTTGACAGGGGTGTTTCCATCTCTGCCAATTTCTCAACACTTTGTTTATTATCTGTCTAATTTCACTTGATAATTCTTTGGAGCCGAATTTGCACGATAACACTCGTTATCAGTAGTTCATTTCCGGAGGCAGGTTCCCCATGTTTAAGTTGCATGTCCTCATGATTGCATTCATCATCGTTGGTTGTTCCGACGCTCAGTTCAGTCGCGAGTTACTTCGTGATGTTGGGCAAGGTACTGGAAACAAAAATCCAGACGGTACTCCCATCGTAGACCCATTCACCCCTTTTGACCCACAAGGTAATCCCATACCAGGATACATTGGCGATCAAAAGCCACCTGTTGGCATCACTCGCGGTGATAACGGCACAGTGACGTACGACCTAAAGTGTAAGATTCCTCCAGCGCTACAAACCTTAAATGGACCTCGATCAACGGGCATCCAGTTTAGAGGCGAAGTTTGCCCAGTTGCGACAAATGAACTCGTCGTTATGTTCGTTAACGATGAATCAGGTTCTATGCGTGATGCGGATCCTTCCTTTTTGGGCGGATTGTTTGGTTGCGGACGTTACAGCGCTGCCAAAGAACTTATGAACTATATTGCGAGCGTGAAGTCGGATTCGGACCGTATCTTCGTAGGCCTCGTGACTTTTGGCACAGGCGCAGTCATTAGAACTGGTCTCGTACCTTTTGATACTTTCCGTCAAACGCACCTTCGTGCCAGCAACTTCTGTGATTACAAAAATGGTGATGCAGCAGCAACGGACTATGACGAAGCATTCGTTCTGACTCAGCAAGTTCTCGCTCAAAAACCTTCGACAGGTCTTTCTGCAACCGCTTCTGAGGCAGTATTCTTAATCTCTGACGGTATGCCAACAGCAAGCCGGACAGTGCCTTTCTCTGATACTCATCCGGTAGGATCTGACGGCTTTAATGCTCCACAAAGAGACGGCTTGAATTCTTCGCGGCTCCTATCGCCTTACGCAAAACTGAGCGCTCTCTATTTGGATAGACCACAACCAGGTCGTTCGAATGGTGATCCGCGCACTTATCTGAACGCTTTGACGAAAGATCCGAATCGTGTAGCGATCGCAAGTAATGCAAAAGATCTTGCTAGCAAAATGGCGGAACTAGCCCTTCCCGGTTTGGCAATTGTTCCCGGCTCAATTCGCATCACGCAGACGGCTGCAATGAGTACTTATCATTTCGCAAGTATGCCAGGTGACTATACGTTCCAACCGGATGCGATCCGTAAGAATGTTTATCAGTTCCAAACAAAATACGTTTTACCGATGGTCAATGGCAGCAGCACTACGGACAACGTTTTCAAGATTGAACTTCAAGCTAAGCACCCAGATGGTCGTATCGAAACGATTAGCAGCCAGCTAACGGTCCGATTCACGCCCACGAATTAATAAGTCAAATCGCTTTCATGCGATCGAATGAATAAGGAAGGCCGTCAATATTTTGACGGCCTTTTTCGTTTGATTTGGAGGAGATCCTTCGCTTCGCTCAGGATGACGAGGCTTCGCTAAGGAACTCATGTTAAAATAAAAGAACCTACAAGGAGGAACGCTATGATCCACAAGGACGGGATAGGCAACGCCGTTAAATCCGAACGAATGAAACAGGGCCTGACGCAGCAACAGCTGGCCGACAAGGCCGATGTGGGGCTTAACTTCGTGTATCAACTTGAGAAGAACAAACCACGCGTTCAGATGGACTCGGTACTTAAAGTTCTTAGGGCCTTGGGATTTGAGCTCTCGCTCATGCGAACGAATGAAGAGGCGGACGTTGTATCGTCTCGCCCCGATCCATGGCGTCAGGCCAGCATTCGTACGACTGGTGCCAGCTCGTTATAGTCCAAACTTCTTGAGTTTGTCTTTGAACTTACTATCTTTGAGTTTTTCTTTGGCCTTCTCTTTCACTTTACCTTCAATTTTCTTAGCCTGAGCTTTGACTTCCGTTTTGACCTTGGCTTTGACCTGTTTAGTCCCTTTGGATTTGACGTTAGCGAGAGCTTTTTGTTCTAAGTCTTTCAAGACCAGATCGTATTTAAAACATGGCTTTGTAAGTTTACAGCCGACAATAACTGGAAAACTTACGAGTCCATTTTTGTCACCCAAAACATTATCAATCTGGATGCCGGCCTGGTTAATCGAGATATCTTGCGCGTTTGTATGGTTATAGGTGTCAACGATGCGCCACTCTGCGGCAATCTTGTCGTTGACGAGATCGACCTGGGTTTTTCCGCTTATATCTAAGCCCCTGCTTTTCACGGCTTTCGCTACAAAATTCGGCATGTCAAGTACACCGTTTTTCAATGTAAAACTTGCCGATATTTTTTCGTACTTACTTTTTTCATCAGAAAGTTTGTCCAAGGAAGCCAGGTTTGCATTCGGAAGGATTTTGCTCAGTTTTGCGACCGTGCCTTTCAGCGCTTCCTTTGTTACATTGATGACGTCAATGGTTTGAAGGACAGCATTGTCGATAGAAAAATCGCCTGCGCTTTTTAGAGTTTTCAAAACATTATTGGGATCAAGCCCCGCGCCGGTCCCAGCAACTTTTAAATTCAGATCGCCAAAAACAGTATCTTTGTATGCGGGCATTTGCGATTCAATGGCCTTGCCGATGTTAAGCTTGCTGACGCCAAGTCCCATGCGATAGGTCGGAGATTTGGGGTTGAGATCTAAGCCGAAAAGGCCTGAAATGAGGCCATCGAATACATTAACGCGAAGATCACTCACATCCAGTTTTAAGTTATCTAGAACAACCTTGGCTTTGATATTGGTTGCGGTTAAGCCGCGACCTTTGAACTGATCGATTTTAACATCAACTTTGGCCTTCGCCTTAGCGAGGAGTGGGTTCTGTTTCACACCTTCAATAGCCTTCGTTGGATCGGCGACTGGCGCATCAGCGGGTGCGGCTTTTGGCGGTGGCGTCGTGCTTGGTGGTGGTGGCGGCAACAACTTGTCCAAGTTAATTTGTTTAGCTGTCACGTTGAAATTCATGTTGGGCGCCGCGAAGTTCACGACGCTACCTTCAATACGAATATCGGTTTCCGGTGCAGTGATCGTCGCAATAAGCTGCTCAACGTGGTCAGTTTTGACCTTTACCGTAGAATTTATAGTGAGATCGCTCGGTACGCCTTCGATTTTGGCCTGGATATTCGTTAGTTCAGCTTGGGCTTGATAATCGAGCTTTGTACCCATCTTAACGCTGGCATTAAACTTTGCTTGGCCAGAGATGCCTTTGACAGGTGGAAGAATGGTTTCCCAGCCACCGAGTTCAATTTTGTTTGATCCAACGGTTGCATTGGCAATACTGTCTTTATAAGAACCTGTCACATCAAGTTTGACAGTGTGAAACTGCAAGTGAGCTTGTTTAATTTCGGCGGCTTGCGTTGGCATATTGTAAAAAAGTTCGGCGTTTAGCTCGAAAGGCACCGCGTTTGATTTGTGAAAAAGCGTCGAGTATTTCATGTCGAGTTTACTTAAGCTAATTTTGACTTTTGCATCAACTTTCTCGACTTTGCTTCCATTGAAATGGGGCTTGATAGAAACGGAAGCTTCGACGGGACCTTGGACGCGCACGTCCTTCATCTTCGTGTCAATGATGGTGGACATGGTAACTTCATTTTCAGTGCTTATGCCGAGATTTTTGGCTTCAAGGTTGAATTTTGTGATTTTTTGCTGAAGTCCCGCTACTTCATCATCAACTTGTATATCACCGTCTTTGAGCACAAAGGAAACCTGTGCGTCTTGGATCCACTGCGGAAGGTCTTTGTTTTCGTCGGCTTTGGGTTTTTCGATGGATTGATTGGCGGGTTCATCACTGCCTTTGACAAGGCTAAGCAAGTTTATTTTTTTATTCTTGTCTCGCTTGACGTAAATCTTGGGCTTGTTGAGGGCGACGATCAATCTTGGCTTGAACGCCATCAAAGACGAAAACGGAATGACGGCTTCGGAAGAATCAGCGCTCACCACTTCTTTTTTGTTCATGTCGAAGACTTTGAGGCCGTCGAGACGAAACTTGATCTGCCCAATAAGAGAAAGGGTGATTTTGTCGAGTTTGACTTCACCGTTGATATGTTCGTTAACTTTGGCGAGGATTTCTGGCCGGTACTTATCGACATTTATCAGAAAAGGAGCTGCCGCAAGTGCGACGGCGAAGAGAACGAACAAAGAGGCAAGAATGACGAGCACACGTTTCTTAGTCATGGCGGATCCTTAAGCGTGAAAAGTCGGATAGTAATTTTAATACATTACGGCAGGATTAGATAAAGGGATTATGCGTTGTGTAATAATTGGACAACGTGGGAATCAGGTAGGACGGAAGATGTACTTCTTGCGACGACCGACATTCCTGTGTAGGTTAGGGCCTCAGTTCTCTATGCACCCGTAGCTCAGCTGGATAGAGCACCAGACTACGAATCTGGGGGTCGGGCGTTCGAATCGCTCCGGGTGCGCTCCTTTCAACCCAAATCCCAAATCCCAAATCCATTTTTTCCCCGCGCGTTTTTTCGTGAGTTGCTGTGATGCGATTTTTTTTCGCATGCGGCAACTGCAGGGGTGCATCGGTGCGTCTCCTTTAGCTAAATGCAACCCTCTTACTGACGCAACTCGACAATTCATGCGGCAACTATAATAAATCATGAGATTTATTCGTTTTCACTATAGTTTTCTCGAAGATCTACGATTTTAGACTGGATCGAGAAACGATACAACTATAGCTTCAGATACCTAGGAACCGACCAAAAAAAGTGGCTACAGGCATTTTCATTAAATGAGTTTATGGTTGTTTTAAGTATCATTTCAGTAATGTTAATAATAAAACGGCCGGTTGGTTAGTCAAGGTGATCCACAATATGTTAAACCACTCTAGGGCTACTTATTTTTACAACAAGGGATTTTCGCTTTTGGAGTTGATGGTGGTCATCTCTATAGTCACACTATTGGCTACTTTAACTATGGCAAATTATAAAAGATTCATAATAAAAGCTGCACACGCTGAAGCCAATCTAAATTTACGTACAGGGCATACCCTGATGATAACCCTGGTATCTGAATATGATCCTTTCAACAATGCCATTCATGCGACGCCAATAACTTTACAACTTCAAAAGGCAATCAAGGATACTAGAAGATATATGTATTACCCAGATATGCAGGGTAGGAATGAAGATATGTGGGTAATGGTCGCAATGGAGCAAGGTAGCTGTACTGATCGTGGAATTTCAAACTATTGCTCGCGTGGAGACTCATGGGCTGTTGCCGGAAACGGTGCTTTGTTGCCTTACTATGATTCCTATAGATGTGCAGAATTTACAACGCCTTCATTATTTCCGGGGATGTCGTATCATCTCGCAACTAATTTGTTAGCTGACCAGTATTACCACTTTATAGGTGATATGCATTATATAGGTGAATGAAGTTCCCAGGATTTAGTGGACACCGAGATAAGGGAGAGGTATCTCCCAGAAAAGAGGTGTCAGAATGGAAAGAGTGGGAACAAGAAGACGTTTTTCGAAGGAGTTCAAAGTTGAAGCCTTGGAACTTACTGAAAAAC
>JBGSKV010000118.1:0-29122 GCA_041740975.1 Oligoflexales bacterium
GTTGGCTGGGACGGTTGAGCCGGCTTAGATTTGACTGGGCATTGAGGCTGCATCAGCCGACACCGCCCAGACAAATCTAAGCCGGGAGAACCGGACCAATCAAACATAGAAATGAAAACTGTGAGTGTGAAAGGCGGAGCAGGAGATTCTTCGCTTCGCTCTGAATGACGTTCTCGCGCAGCGAGTGTTCAATAAATTATAATTTTTCTGACTCTTCGTCGTCTGGGATGGCAAGAACTTCTCGCGTTGTCTCAATCACCTGTGTGATTTCTCTGTCTTCGACTTCTTCGCCGACCACACCTAGCTCTTTGAACTTACGGGCAGTGCTGAGGACGCGGGATTCGAGGGAACCAACAAGTTTATTAAATGAAGTGACCGTCTTGTTGAGATTGCCGCCCAGATCATTGGCGAACCGACCCAAAACATCGAGACGTTTATAAAGTTCTCGACCAAGTTGACTAATCTCCTGGGCGTTCTGCGCAAAATGCTCTTGTCGCCAGCCATAAGCCACCGATCGCAACAAAGCAATCAAAGTGGTTGGTGTGGCGATGATGACCCGCTGCTCTGCGCCCATTTCGATGAGCCCCGGATCCATCTCCAAAGCCGCACTGAAGAAAGCCTCGCCGGGCAAGAACATTACAATAAACTCAGGCGTTTTTTCAAATTGTTCCCAGTAGGCTTTTTGCCCAAGAGAAATAATATGTCGACGGACATTGGCCGAATGTTCCCGCAGTGCTTTTTCACGCGCGACCGAATCTGTTCCCGCTTGAACCGCATTGAGGTAAGCATCCAAAGGTGCTTTCGCGTCGATAATCACCATTTTTTCGCCAGGCAGTCTGACGATCAGATCAGGACGCTGACGGGTGTCGGTGCCGATGGAAACCTGTTCTTGAAAATCACAGTGGGAAAGCATGCCCGCCATCTCGACGACCCGCTTAAGCTGCATCTCACCCCAGCGCCCGCGCGCATTCGGTGACCGGAGTGCACTAACCAGTTGGCTGGTTTCGTTGCGAAGATCTTTATGACCTTCGCTGAGAGCTTTGACTTGCTCCAAAAGTCCTTCATACGCACCGCGTCGCGACGTTTCGAGAGCTTGGACTTTGGAGTCGACCTGTTCGAGAGCTTTATGAACGCCTTGAACCATTTCAGAGATTGCGGATTGTTTTTGAACAAGGCGTTCTTGGACGAGTTGTTCGTTCTTAGACGCTTGCAGATCAAACATAGAACGAGCCACTTGTAAAAACTGTTCGCTGTTGTTTTGCAATGCTGCAGACGAAAGGGAAGCGAAAGCTTCGCGAAGTTGTCCGTCGGACTGCACCGTAAGCTGCTCCTGAGCGATCTTGAGTTGCTGCTGCAGGGTGACTTCGGCTCTAAGTTTGACGATACTGGCGATATAACGAGTTCGCGACAGAAGTGCGCCTAGGAGTAAGCCGAAAAAAAAGACAGCGCTGACCACAGTGAGACTAAATAGAAAGGCTGTCGTCGACTGAAAAGCCGTATTGGATACCCATTCTAGCAATGCTTTCCCCTTTTTGAGTGCGAATATTCAGTACTAGATTTAGACAAATCTGACGGAATTGACTATACCTTACTGTCTTTCGTCGAGGAACACCATGTACCGATCCGCAAAAAAAACTGCACTTCTATTAGCCACCTGTACGTCGCTAGCGGCGATAGCCCTAGTCTTTGGATTTAACTCTTATCGTAAACATATCTCTGAGGTTTTGAGTTCAGACTTTAAACCTTTTGTTGCGAAAGACTTTGTCCATGATGATCCGGAAGGACTGCCGATCACTCAGTTTAACTTCACCGGTAAGCTGACGTTGGTTTTAATCCCGAGCTTACTGTGTTCTGCATCGTGTCCAGACCTCGAATTGTTTTTGGCAGAGTTTGAGCCTTGGCAATCCAAACATATGCGGTCGGAAAGTGAGAAACATAAGTTGTTCCAGACTTACGTTGCGTCGCTCGGCTCAGCGAATGGCATAAAATCACTTTCAGCGTGGTCAAATATGATCATTGCCGGCAACGACAAAGTTCTTGGTGAGCTTGACTTTGATCAAACCACCACTCGTATTGCGATCTTGGATGATGATGCGAAAGTGGTTGCAGTCTTGCCCATTTCGGAAACGCAAGCGATCAAGCGCCGACTGTCTCAGACCTACTCGCGTGTTGCTATGTATAAGTTTCTCACTGATGTCCCTATGTTCCGTCGTTACTAAGGAAGCACATGTCTGAACGTTATAATGTGGTCGTCGTTGGAGCGGGATCGGCTGGCCTCGTCAGCGCTTATATTGCTGCGACGGTGAAGGCCAAAGTCGCATTGGTCGAGCGCAATAAAATGGGCGGAGACTGCCTGAACTATGGCTGCGTGCCATCGAAGTCTTTGATTCAGTCTGCAAAATTTATTCATTCGATCAAGCAGCACAAAAAATACGGCGTAAAATCTGCGGATTGTTCATATGATTTTTCGGCAGTCATGGAGAGAGTTCATGAAAAAATCGCCGCGATTGAGCCCCACGACAGCATCGAGCGCTACTCAAAGTTAGGTGTCGAATGCATTACGGGTGACGCGAAAATTTTGAATGCTACGACCGTTCAAGTCGGTGGACGGCTTTTAAAAACTAAGAATGTGATCCTAGCATTAGGCGCATCACCACTCATCCCTGCTATCAAGGGCTTGGAATCTACTCCTTATCTGACGTCTGAAAATTTATGGGATCTCAAAGAACTGCCCAAAGATATGGTTGTGCTTGGAGGTGGTCCCATTGGCTGCGAAATGGCGCAAGCCTTTGCAAGACTCGGATCCAAAGTCACCCAAGTGGAAATGGGGCCTAGGCTTTTACCCCGCGAAGATGAAAAGACGTCAGCATTGATAGAAAAAACGTTTGCGGAAGAAAGTATTCGCGTTTGTACGCGCACCAAGGCTTTGGAGATCACAGCAGCGTCTCACAAAACATTGTTGTGTGAGCGAGATGGCCAGATTTTGAAAATACCATTCGATCACATCCTCCTAGCGGTGGGCCGCAAGCCGAACACCGAACAACTGGATTGCGACTCGTTAGGGATCAAACTAAATAAAAATGGCACGATCCAAGTGGATGAATTTTTACGGGCGAACGGCAAGAATATTTTTGCCTGTGGCGATGTCGCGGGCCCATATCAGTTCACCCATACGGCTTCCCATCAAGCTTGGTTTTGTGCGGTCAACGCACTTTTCCGGCCATTCAAGAAGTTCAAAGTGAATTACGACGTCATTCCTTGGGTCACCTTTACTGATCCTGAGATTGCCCATGTCGGCTTGACCCAAATCGAGGCCAAATCCAAAAATATAGAGTTCGAACACACTGAGTACGGCATTGACGACTTAGACCGAGCGATTACCGACTCTAATGACCAAGGTTTTGTTTCTGTGCTGACTAAAAAAGGCAGTGACAAAATACTAGGAGCAACGATTGTGGGATTTCAAGCCGGTGAGTTGATCACTGAATTTGTCAGCGCTATGAAACACGGTTACGGACTCAATGCCATCTTAGGCACGATTCATAGCTATCCGACTTATTCTGAGGCAAATAAATTTGCGGCGGGCAACTGGAAGAAAGCCCACGCACCTCAATTTGCGCTCGATATACTTGAAAAAATTCATGGGTTAAGGCGCTAAAGGCGTCAGGAATGTCCCAGGATCGAATACGAACTTTTCACGATCCAAGTTCGGCAACAGAGCCTCAAAAGAAATCTCACCCAAGCGATAAGCATCCAGTTTGGCCAAGCTTGGGTAGTTTGCGCCGACCAACTGCAATTGCTTCTGCAGGGATACTGTTTGCAAAGGCCACGCTAACCGAACTTGTATATGCCGGATGCCGCTGTATTTGATTCCTCGATATTGGTTGGGTATGTAAAATCGACCGTCTAACCCCACTACGGCCGCAAAATTTTTCGGCAAACCATAGTGAATCGCCGGGCGGTTGTCGGAACCGGAAACAGCAGTAGCGACCAAACTCAATGGTACGTTGTCTATTATGATCTCGGAAGCTCTTAGCCGTCCGACAAAGCGATGATGACCAATTTCAATTTCGAACTTGCCATTTGACATAGGCACTGCTGCGATGTTCTGGACGCCTACAGAGTCCCAGAACCTTTGCAGTTCAATCACTTGCATTTCTTGCGTATAGGTTTGATGGAAATCCAAATCCAAATCCAAGTCGGGGTAACTTCGCCGAGTACGATCGAGGCGGTCCAGCCCTCGTTCAATCCAAGTTGCCAAAGTGACAGGACCACCGTCTTTCCAAGTTCGAAAATCTAAATAATTATAGATGAGTTCTCTTAAGTAGCCCTCAGAAACATTAACGTTGCTGCGTCGTAATATAAGTCGCAGATAGGTTTGTGCTTCTTGCCCCGAATAGTCAATGGCCTTTAGGCGATCCTGAATAACAGTGGGCAGCTTTTCGAACACCCACCAAACCATCAAGTTTTCTTTATTGAGTTCTGTCGCATTGTTCAAAGAAGGAATCGTTACGAATTTGCCGCTTGGAGAGAAGGTTTCCTCCCAAACTTTACGCTCTGCAACGCTTATCGTCGGTATCGTGCCGAGAAATAAAGTCGCGGTAATCCCTTTGCCGAAAACCGCTTCACAAAAGCTAAGAGCGCTGGCCTGCGCAGTGGAGCAAACGATTGCAGATGCTAGCACCGTGCTTGTGAAAAACAGGCGCAGATTGTAGGACCAATTGCCCATGGTTAACCCGATCATCTAGATTCCAAAGCGTGAAGCTATCATAATTATGAAATTTTTCAATGTTTTCAATATTATCCCTTTATATTTTAACGATTTATAAGAATTTTCTTATAGATGCGAAGTTTTCGAACTTTTTTCACAAACTTTGTCCGTGTAGCTATTCAACCTGGCCGTAGACTGTTATAATTGTTGGGAAATCAATTACATTCAGCCTGTAAGCACAAGATTTTATGTCGTCCAACGAAGAAAAAACGATTATTGGTGAACCGGTCAATGTCACCATCTTGTCTGGTCCACCCAGCACTCGCCGGGCCTGCCTTGTTCAGTACTCGGGATCCCAAGTCGGAAAACGTTTCATTTTGGACGAATCCGAAATGATTGTCGGTCGCCATGATGAAGCTCATATTCAAGTAAAAGATATCAGTGTTTCCCGCCGTCATGCGCGCGTCGTGCAAAAAGGTGCGGGTTGGGAACTTGAAGATTTAGAAAGCGCTAATGGCACTTATGTGCATGAAAAACGCGTCAATCGTGATCTTTTGAAGCATGGCGACATGATTCGATTCGGTTCGGTTGTCTTCAAATATTTTGCCGACGGAAGTAGCGAAGGCGCTTTCGTAGATAATATTTATCGCAAAGCGACGATCGATGCGACGACTCAAGTTTTTAACAAGCAGTATCTATTCGACGAATTAGAATCACATTTCAAAGTCGCCAGAAGTTATGGTCGCCCTCTTTGTTTGATTATTTTCGACTTAGACTTCTTCAAAAAAGTTAATGACGTCCATGGTCACAACGCCGGTGATTATATCCTTAAAGAGTGTTCCCAGCTTGCCAAAGGATTAGTGCGGAAAAACGATGTTTTAGGTCGATTTGGCGGCGAAGAGTTCGTGATCGTTTTACCAGATACGGAAGTGAAAGCCGCTTTTGAACTGGCGGAACGCATTCGACAAAAACTGGCCAAATACGTATTTAACTTTGAAGGGAAGGCGCTCAAACAAACCATTTCGATTGGCATTAGTCAGTATGAGAGCGGCATGGAAAGCACCAAAGAACTTCTCGAAAAAGCTGACAAAAAACTTTACGAATCCAAGAAAACGGGCCGCAATCGGACGACTGTCTAAACCGACGCCCCGCCAAAAAGCCAGAGAAAGTGAGTATCCGATATGAAAAAACTCCTCATGATTATCGCAGTTTTTTGTAGCCAAGGCGTCGCATGTACCCACAATTCTGAAGTGACCTTGTCAGAGTCGATAGGCTCAGATTCGGAATATCAGGAAGCGCTCAAGAAAACCCATCGCGAAGAGTTGGTCGTTCGTGATTTGGAAACAAAAAATATTTTGAACGTCACGAAACTTGATCCAAGTTTTTTAGAGGCATTTCGCAAACGCGCGAAAAAAGTTTATAGCACCGACGACTTCACAATGCTGAAAGACATCGAAAACAAAACTGCGTTTTTCGTATCCGTCTATTGCGATGAAATGGACCGATGTAATTTGAGCAATAAAAATTTATGGACGATTCAATTGAAGTCTCCGAGCAGCGACGTCACGCCAGCGATTGTCCGCCAAATGTCAAACAAAGGACAGTGGGAGCAGTTTTTTCCAGGCATCACTTCATGGTCAAATGACTTTCTGGTGATCTTTGATGCTAAAAATGCAGGCCAGGCCGAGCAATTGACAGATTCAAACATAGAGCTTCTTTTTGCCAATGCTTACGCGAATATAAGATTTAAGTGGTAATCCGCCCTCGGATTTTGTTTCTGCCTAGTCAAAAAAACCCAACCCGTCTAAAGTCCTTCGCTTTTTCAATTTTCCAGACCAATCCTCAAACTCCTTTATCCCAAGCCACCAACTGAAACCGACAAAATTTTGTTAGAATTAAATATATCGACACAATTAAAAATTCTGACCCAAGCATTGCAGGAGACCACCGAAGTGAACAGGTTTTCTTATAACGACATTCTGGCTGAATTAGCCGAAGCAAGTTTGGATCACATCAGCGAAGTTCGCCAACAATTAAATTATTACAACGCGAGTGTTTACAAACTCGAGATTGTTCAAATCCTGAATCAAAAAATTGAGAACTTGAGAACGGTCGCCATTTTGATTGGTGACGATTCTTTAATGGAACCACTTCGCGATTACGATGCGATCGCTTGCGTCAGTGGAAATTGTGCAGCGCGTGAAGATCATTCGATCCCCGCTCGTTACTCTCGCCTCGTGAATAGCTTGGAAAAAAACTTACGTGTCTTTATCGATCAAATCGATGAGCTCAACCTCCCTTTCTCCGAAGTAGCCTTTCGACAAAATGTTCGCAAGTATCGCCGCCGCCTATTGGCCATCTGCCGCAGGGGCTCCCGACCATGGGCCATCCTCCAGTCCTTCTAATTCAGGGACACATAACTAAATTGTATAAATAAAAATCCCGGAGGTTGAAACCTCTGGGCTTTTTATTTATACAATTTAGTTATGTGTCCCTGAATTAGGGTTTTTGCCCTGGATCACTCTGAGGATCACAATGGACATCTCGTACATCAAGTAGAGAGGGACTGCCATCGAAGTCTGAGTGATAGGATCTGGAGTGGGTGTGACGATTGCGGCCACAATGAAGACACCAACTATGACCATCCGACGGTGCGACGCAAGGGTCTGAGCATTGTAGAGTCCAACCAATCCCAATAAAACCAGAATAACAGGCGCTTCGAAGATGACCCCAAAGCCCAGAAGCATAGTGAATACCACGGTAAGATAGTCTTTGACCGTAATGATGGGCGTCCCCACCTGTTGACCCAGCCCCATAAGCCATTCGAGTGCCAACGGTAGAATCAGAAAAAAACAGAAGCTAATACCCGCAACGAAAAGCAGGATCGAAGCCACGGCAAACGGTATGACGAACTTTCTTTCTTTTGGATACAGTGCTGGTTCGATGAATCGCCACAAATGATAAATCCAAAAAGGACAGCTACAGACGATGGCCGATAAAATTGAAACTTTTATGGTCGCGATAAAAACATCCATCGGCCCGGTAAAATGCAAAGTTGCCGAATAGTCAGGTAAGGCCTGCTGCAAAGGGCGCTTCAAGAAATTAATAATGGCTGGAGCATTGGGTAGTGCGACGATAAACAAAACGGCCACGACGATGAGGCTATAAATAAGACGATTGCGAAGCTCGCGTAAGTGATCCGTGAGAGGCATGGCTCCCATTTCGCCCGGAGTGTCGTCCGTCGAACCGGCAATGGATTCGGTCTTTTCACTCATGTTCTAATGTGCCTCAAGCCAGTTCTCACCATAACCTATTTCAGTCAGTAACGGTACATCCAGTGTAACAGCAGATTCCATGACACGCTTCACCATTTCGGATGCCATGGCGATTTCGTCCTGCGGAACTTCAAGCACTAATTCGTCATGAACCTGCAAAAGAATGCGAGATTTAGCCTTCTTGGCCTGTAACTCCAGACTCAAATCCACCATTGCTTTTTTTATGATATCAGCCGAACTTCCCTGTATCGGCGTGTTAATGGCCATGTTTTCGGCGGCTACCTGCAGCATGCGATTGTCACTCTTAATATCCGGCAAACTTCGGCGACGTCCTGTAATGGTTTCCGTGTAACCCTTTCGCTTAGCGTCTTCAATGGCCCCACTAATGAATTTGCGAATGGCCGGGAAGCCCTCAAAGTATTTCTCTATGAAAAGCTTCGCTTCGTTCATGGAAACGCCAGTTTCTCGCGCTAAACGCTGGGGACCCATGCCATACATGATGCCGAAATTGATAGCCTTGGCATTGGCGCGCATATTATCGTCCACGTCATCAATGCTCACGCCAAAAACCTTGGCCGCCGTACTGCGATGAATATCCTCCCCCGCCAAAAACGCGGCCACCAATGACTTTTCCTTAGCGACATGCGCCATGACTCGAAGTTCCATTTGCGAGTAATCCGCCGAAAGGATGACGCAGTCGGAACTGGGAGCCCGAAAGGCTTTTCGTATCTCTTTGCCCAGCGTCGAACGGATCGGAATATTCTGTAAGTTAGGATTGTTCGAACTCAGTCGGCCAGTGGTCGTGCCCGTTTGATTAAAATGCGTGTGGATGCGACCACTTTTGGGATCGATCAGCTCGGGAAGAGTATCCACGTAGGTGTTTTTTAACTTGGCCAATGTCCGGTAGTCCAAGATAACCTGTGGTAATGGATGATCCGAAAGCTTTTCCATCATTGAAACGTCGGTGGAAAAACCTGATTTAGTCTTTTTGAGCCGCGTGATGCCGACTTTTTCATGAACCTTCAGCTTTTCGTACATAATGTACTGCAGTTGCTTTGTGGAATTAATATTAAATTCTTCCCCAGCTTCTTTATAAATTTTCTCTTCGGCTTCAGCGATTTTTTTGTCTAGTAACCTCGATAGACTAGCAAGCGTCTTTTTATCGACATAAATCCCCGCCTGCTCCATGTTCGCTAAAACCGGGACCAATGGGATTTCGATGGTTTCAAATAAATGCCAAAGTTTTTTTTCTTCAAGTTGTGGAAAGTAGCAATCGTAAAGTCGGAGAGTGTAATCCGCATCTTCGCAAGCATATTCGGTCAAAAGATCGAGAGGCACCGACAGCATCGACTCGTCTTTTTTGACATTAATCAATTCACTAATGGGAATCTTTTTGAATTCTAAAACATTAAGACACAATGAGTCTAATCCATAGGACGGCATGGCTGACTCGACTAAATACGCGGCGATCATCGTATCACCGTAAGGTCCTGCGACATCAATATCAATATTTTTTAACATCTGAAGATCAAACTTCAGATTATGCGCTACCTTACGGATGTCAGGCGACGCAAACATTTTCTTAAGCTGCGTCATGAACTCTTTTCGATTCAATTCACTCGGGAAGTGTTCGTCGGCAAGTGGCAAATAATAAGCGTGCCCTTTTTCAAACGACAGACTAAGGCCGATGGGAACATCGCTCACGATGTTTAAGCCGGTCGTTTCCGTGTCAAATGCAGCAACGGAAGACTTCTGCCATTTGTCGACAACCTCCCGCCAAATCGCCGCCGTGTTAACTTGTTTATAATTGGGGTTAAAAACTCGCTCGACCTTTTTCACTTCAACGCCTTGATCCGCGTCAATATCATCGAACAATGAGGTTTTCTTTTTCTTTTTGGACGGCGCCGTCTTTTCTTCGACTGGTTTTTCATCCGATGAATTTGCAGCCTTCGTCTTAGTCAGGACGAGTTTTGACTCGCCACTCGCACTGCCTGCGATTCTATTGACTCGCGAGACAATGGACTTAAACTCCATGCGTTCACAAAACTCTTCCAGCTGACCATTTCCCAAAATCGCCGCAGAAAAAGTCGACGACTCTAAATCAAAATTGAGCGGAATATCTGTCTTTATGGTAACGAGCTCGCGCGACAAATACACTTGTTCTTGGCCTGTTTTAAGCGCCTCAATTTGTCGTTGGTTGCCTATTTTGGCGAGATTCGCATAAATATTCTCAAGACTGCCAAACTCACAGACGAGCTTCGCGGCGCCTTTTTCACCAATGCCCCGTACGCCGGGAACATTGTCACTGCTGTCACCAATGATCGCGAGCGCATCAATGACATGGATGGGTGCACAACCAAACTTTTCGAAAACCTGGTCTTTATTTATGATGAGGGCTTCTTGCGCTTTCTTGGGAGCATATAAAGACACCCGCTCATTGATGAGCTGCATAAAGTCCTTGTCACCAGACACAATAAAATGATGCAAGTCGTCCGAGCGATACTGTGTGACTAAGCTGCCTATTAAATCATCTGCCTCGAACCCAGGCATTTTAAGAAGTGGGCAGCCTAGAATTTCGATCAACTCATAAAGAGGCTGGATCTGAGCCGCCAAATCTTCTGGCATCTCGTCGCGATTGGCTTTGTATTCCGGGTAAAGAGTATGGCGAAAAGTCTTTTCCTTCGTATCCGTCGCAAACAATAAGTAATCAGGTTTCTCTTTCTCGATGAGACTAAGAATAAAGCTCAAACTTCCATAGAGCGCCGAAGTCGGTTGTCCAGATGCAGTGGTCAACGGTCTGGCGCCGAACGCATGATAACTCCGAAAAGCCATGGCCATTGTGTCAATGATATAAAGGTTTTTTTTCATATCAAGTGCTGCCCCATCCTATCTCATGCTCGTCTACTGAACATGATCTTATAGCCAAATATTGCGAGGCAACGGTAGCTAAATTTAATTATCTCGGTTAAAATTATTCGCCATAGTAATAAAAAGACGCTGCTGATTGACGCTACTTTCTTCCGGAGGTGATATGAGTGAGACCGCACAAATTAATCTAAATGGAAAAACTTTAGATTTACCAGTTGTGACTGGATCAGAAGGTGAAAAGGCCATCGACATTAGCAACCTTCGTGCTCAGACAGGCTACATTACTCTCGACTATGGTTATGGAAATACGGGCGCAACCAAAAGTGCCATTACGTTTATCGACGGCGACGCCGGAATTCTTCGTTACCGCGGTTACAATATCGAAGAGCTTGCCGAGAAATCTACTTTTGTAGAAACGGCTTATCTTTTAATTAATGGATCACTTCCGAAAAAAAATGAACTCGAAGAATTCAGCACCAAGTTGGCGCGCCACTCTTTGATTCATGAAGATATGTTGCATTTTTATGACGGCTTCCCGTCAACGGCTCATCCCATGGCGATCCTGTCGTCAATGGTGAGTTCACTTTCTAGTTATTATCCAGACCTTTTGGATCCTACGTCGGAACACCAAGCCAATGAGTTGATGGCGCGCGTTCTTTCGAAAGTTCGGACGATTGCAGCGTACTCTTACAAAAAGTCCATTGGTCAGCCTGTCATGTATCCACGCAATGATTTGAGTTACTGTGCAAACTTTCTTTATATGATGTTCGCAGTTCCTTCAGAGCCGTTCGAAGTGGACGCTGATGTTGTTAAAGCCGTGAACCAACTTTTGATTCTTCACGCGGACCATGAGCAAAACTGTTCGACTTCTACGGTCCGACTGGTGGGTTCTAGTCACGCGAACCTTTGCGCTTCCTTGGCCGCTGGCATCCTCGCATTGTGGGGACCATTACACGGTGGTGCGAATCAAGCTGTTATTGAAATGCTTCAAGAAATCGAAAAGAACGGTGGCGATGTCAAAAAAGCAGTCGCACTCGCCAAAGACAAATCTAGCTCTTTCCGCTTGATGGGTTTTGGCCACCGAGTTTACAAAAACTATGACCCTCGGGCGCGCGTGTTGAAAAAATCATGCGATATTCTTTTGGCGAAAAAAGGCATTAATGATCCACTGCTCGACATCGCAAAACGCCTTGAAGAAGAAGCTTTAAAAGATCCTTATTTTGTTGATCGTAAACTTTATCCAAACGTCGACTTTTACTCAGGCGTGATTTATCGCGCGCTTGGTATTCCTACGGATATGTTTACGGTGATGTTTGCCCTAGGGCGTCTTCCAGGATGGATCGCACACTGGTTAGAAATGCACAGTGATTCGCAAAGCCGTATCGGTCGTCCGCGTCAAATTTATACGGGCGCAACCGAAACCCCTTACACACCGATCGACCGGCGCTAGTCGTGTCAAAGCATAAATTCTGGCTCATGAAAACTGAGCCAGATGTTTTTTCTTTCGAAGATCTCATCCAGTGCAAAAATCGAACGGATGCCTGGCAAGGCGTACGAAACTATCAGGCTCGCAATCTCATGCGGGATGATTTTAAGTTGGGCGATAAAGTTTTGATTTATCACAGCAGCACGACGCCACCAGGAGTTGCGGGATTAGCAGAAGTTGTCAAAGAGGCTTATCTGGATGCCTCCGCCAGCGATCCCAAAAGCCAGTACTACGACCCCAAGTCAAAAAATAAGCCGCACAGCTGGGTCTGTGTCGATGTCAAAGCCACACATCGCCTGAAGAGCTTTGTAAGCCTCAGTAAGATTCGAGATCATCCCAAGCTCGCAAGCATGCTGGTGATCAAAAGAGGTCAGCGCCTCTCCATCCAGCCTGTTCTGGAAAAAGAATGGGATGTGATTGTGAGTTTGGGCGAGCCTATTTTTATTTAATTTTCAGCTTGGATGACCGCATTATCCACGCCAAAGAATATATCGTAACTGTTGCAACCCGCTTTCGGACAAAAGCTTGGTCCGAAAAACTTAGCCTGGTAGCGAACTTGATTCAGTTGACTCGCATTTACGGGCAGTGCTGAATAATCCAAGGATAAACTCGTAATATTGTAAAAGCTGAGCGGACGCAGCTCGCCGCTTTGCGTTTCACCATCCATATCTGCATCGACCCAAATCGATAACTTCGCAAAGTCACGATCACGACCATCCAAAACCTGATTGAGGTCTGAGTCGAGGCTTGCCATAGCGTTATAGCCATTTTTGAAGGATTTACCGTCGGTATGCTCGCCAAATAGTTCGCTACCATTGTCGATTTTGCCATTTTGGTTTCGGTCTAACGTTAATAATCCCATGTATGGATAGATCCAACCCGAACTTTCCTTGAGGCCATCGGCGTTCAGATCAAATTTTACCTTTTGTCCGAGTCCATCGAGAGTGCGCACTGCTCTTTGTGATGTACTTAAGTCTAAAACGATTGGACTCACCAAAGAAAACTCATGAACGCATTGTTCACCGATGCGAGACCCACCATTGCTAAGGCCCTGAACCGTGATTCGATAGCGGCTACCACCGTCGGTATGAACTGTATTCCAGTTATTAGGTTTCACCACAAAATCCGACCACGGCACGAAGTTCACGCCATACAAGCGCATGTCACGCGAGACCGCCGGGACTGTTTTTGAACCCATATTTGTCATGGTGTGATTATTTTTACAGGTAGGATCACCGAAACAGGTTCCATCTGTCGCTCGTTTATTTTCACTTGAGCCAATTTTCGAAGGCGTAATTCGCCACTTTTCTGCCCGACCAAAAATAACTAGTCGCAGGTTAGCCCCGCCCAGACGGAAGGACTCGCCCCCAATCGTGCAGTTGGACATTTGCAAAGATTGACCAGAATTATTTGACGTACAACGCGTCGCCAGAACTTCACTGGTAGCTTGCGAAAGCCCAAGGCATCCGCGCTCAGATATTTCCAAGGCATCATTCGATTTTTTATGAAATTCAGAAATCATTTTTTCAATGATCGGATTCTCTACCGTATTACTTGGGGAAGTAGAAGTCGTGCCTTGAATTGAACTTGCGACGACCGTCGAAGTTAGGGGTTTGGACTGAAATACTTCCGCCGTTTTCTTTTTGATCTGCTCAAGACTCACGACTTGAACAGGTGGTGTACGCACTTGTGAAATGTCTTGCTCGTTGACTGCAGGAGTTGGATTGTCATAACCATCAAAGCTAATATCATCAAGGCGGACATAACCTTCAAACACCGAGTTCAAATCACTTGCGGCTTCACCTTGCTTCACACAAGGATCCACGATGCGAACGATAGCTAGGCGCTCACCTGTTGTGATTTGAACAATAGCAGAAACATGCACGACGGTTCCTTCTCGCAAGCGGCATATGCGGTCCGCTCCTCCTGCCTCACCAATTCCCATGTCCGTCGGAACTTTTATTTTGGCTTCCAAAACGTTTCCCGACTCTTGAATCATGGAAACAACTTGGCCATCTTCAATTTTTTTCTGGCCTGGAGGTGTGGGTAAGTTTCCTAATTCCCTATGCACATATGGTGTTACTGCAGAGGACAGCAAAACAGGTTGTTGTTTGCAGCCTATAGGTAAGGTGCTAAGCACCAGCAAAAGCAAATAGAATTTCAGATGAGATCCTTCGCCATCGGCGAGTTTCACTCTTGATGACTCAGGATGACGCGTGCTTCGCTCATGTTGACAGACGTCTAGCGACATTTAAACCCACTTGCGATAAATTGATTTTTACAAACATCGAAAAGCCTACCTTTACAGCTTGTCCAAATCAAAATTTTATTACTTATAGGAGGCAAGGCGGCGATGATGGGCGTGTAAGTTTTCGTGGCTGCATTCCAGGCACCGGTAACATCGTTGTGAGGGCTAGCAAAGTTATAATACCCAAAACTTGAGTTATCGCTTGCACCGACATAACCATGTAGCTGACAAACAAAATCGCGAGTGGCCCTATCTGCGCCAACTGCAGGATTCTGCCAACCTCCCGTGCCGATATTCGTTCCTGCCGCAGCATTGTAATTTGCAACGCAAAGTGGATTTACGAAACTTTTGATAATATCTTTGGTTGGACCAGAGGTTTTTTTTCGGTCCATGTTGCCAGTCTTATAAGGCACATCAAGCGGTGTGTTGAATGTCGCAGTCGCATCAAAAACAGGATTGGCGCTACAATTTGCCGAAGTCGATCCGACTCCCACCCCCACTCCGCTGCCACTAGAGCCTGATTCATTGCCGCCAGTGCCAGTCACACCGTTGTTCCCGATGGTGCCACCACCATTCGATCCGCCATTGTTGCCGTTTTGTTTAAAGTCAGGAATGCCGTCACCATTTTTGTCTTGTTGACTGTCAGGTATACCGTCACCATTTGTGTCCGCACCGTTTTGATTCGAATTATTATTTTTTTTGCCGAGTTGATTAGAGTTAAAAGACGCGTCTTTGCACGACAAAAGTCCGGTTAGACCCATTACGCAAACTGATGTGACGATGGAAGGACGTTTTTTCATTTCCGGCCCCTTTTGCCTTGAAAAAAAGAATATCGGTTAGCCCGTTATCGGACTTTTCCCGGTTTTCATTGAGGGCTTGGGCAGTGTTATTTATTTCAATAGATTCAAAAGGTTACGCCTCAAGAACAAGTCTTAATTCCACAAGGATGGAGTAGACAACCTGACGCATCTCTTTGGTTTGATGGGGCCATAAAGCATAAAGGGTCGGTGTTTTCACGGCATAATATGTAGACGCTTGGGCACTGGGAGTTTTCTGAACCATCCAGTGTTGGGATTTCACCATATTTGCCAGCTTTTCCAGTTTCTGTAGTTTGCGCAGAATTTTTGGAGTCCGATCCGCATGCCTGTAATACTAGAAACATTGCGATAATTATTGATTTTTTCACGTGCGAACCCCGATTTGTGACTAGTTGTACGGGGCTTATCGGTCCGAAAAGGTTTAAAAATAACCGAGAGCGGTCATAAAACGTATTCTTCTGTATTCAGAAATCATTCAATGGATGGTGTAAACCAGGGCTAAACCTGCTTCGATACTTTGAAGCGTCTGTCGTTTAGCGATGCGAAACATTCTTTCGGAAACATTGCCGTTAAGATTTAAAAGCGGCGAACCCGGATCATTTTTACTTTGCCGCGCGAATTCACCTTGGCGTTTAGACTGATCCAAAAAACTCCAATTGGATTGAGCCTGGAAGCTTAGCGCTAAAGTTGGCGTCAAAGATTTTTCCACTGCCAAACTTATTCCAGCAAATGGACCTCCGAAACCAGCAAATTGATATTGCGTGTACATCTTTCGAGAAATGGACTCATCGACTTTCAACCGCACCCCTGTCCATCCCAATTGAGGTCTTAGCGATAGAAAAGCATTATCGAAGAATGGCAAATCCATGCGGCCATTCAAGCCAGCATGAAGAGTTTGCAGCCGATAACTGCGGCTCAAATAAGTTTCGCGAACGAGGGCTTCACTATCTAAAGTCTCTTCATAGTTTTCAAAATAGGTCTGACGAAATCCAAAGACCGGGGAAAAATCGAAATTTTTAAAAGTCCAAACTTGCAGCTGAAGTTGGACTTCGGCTCCAAAAAGCTGCCCGGAAGGATCCGTCGAACTGCTCATAGATCCCAAATGTGTGCCCACTGACACAGCAATCGGTATGGCCCCGGCACTCGCGGATTTTAAGAAAAACAAAAGAAAGATAATTTTCGTTATAAACTTCATACTTTATAATAAAACATTCATCGATATGAAGGAACATCAATTAATACCATATTGAATTCAATACGTTATACTTAGAAAAGGTCGGGCTCAACTTTCTGGCTAGCATTCCGACATTTTTCCTGTCATACAAAATTAATTGGGCTAGAACATAAAAACATATCTTAAATAACGTGAGTTACAGGAAGGTGAATTGTGATCTGGAAGATTGTTTACACAGCCGACGATAGAGTCATCAAAGCGGGCTTTAGTTCACGTGAAGATGCCGAAGAATGGCTCGATCAACGCCTCGACATCGATCCAGACGATTGTGATATTGCCGAAATGGACGAAGACGAAGAAGAAGAATTCCTTGAAAACCAAGCGGAAGCTGAGGTTGACCCGGAAGCTGGCGCCTTGGAGTTTGAGCGCGTCGCCCGCGGAGACTACGCTAGCATTCATGCTGTTGATGATAAAATCCCCGACGGTGATGAAGCCGATATCGATATCCTGGGTGAGATCTTCGAAGGTGACGACGAAGAACTCGATGAAGGTCACTCTGAAGGTGAAGACGACGATTCTGATGAAGATGAAGAAGACATTTAGTGCTCAGTGCGCTTAAGCGCTCTGAGCACGTATCCAGAGCTATCGAAAGCATAGGCTTCCGATAGCAAACCCTCTCCTCTTACTTAAGTTCAAATTCTCTTAAGATATAGCTTTTACGCAGGTTTTTTTGACGTAAACCCATTTAAGCGATATTATTTTTGTATCCAGAATCCGCACAGACATCGGGGGTACCAAAATGTTTCAGCGTGCGCGCCACCTACTTATAACCATCGTCCTCACATTGCCATTTGCCTCACCTCTAGCGCTCGCACAAGAGAGTCAAACTGGAGCTGATGCGTCCACGATTATTGAAACCAATATTGCCTCAACTTCGATGTTTGGTCGTGCCTTCGGTGGTGGTCTGGTCGTTGTGGGAGTGCTTCTTAGTCTCATCGCAATGTCCATAATGAGCTGGGCGATTCTTGGAGTGAAATGGCGGCAGTTAAAAAAAGCCAGTGCTTCCAATGATGTTTTCTTTCAGAAGTTCTGGGATAGTCCCTCACTAAGTGATCTTAACAATCAAATCAAAACTCTTGATGATTGTCCGGCGAAAGAAGTTTTTCGCTCTGGTTATGACGAACTCGTGCGAAGCAATAGCATCGCCGCAAGTTCCGCCGAACAGTCGAGCTTCGTGAAAGCCGCGATGACTAATCTCAATCGTTCTTTGCAAAAAACTCGCCGCGAACAAAAACATAAAATGGAACGTTATCTGCCAGTCTTAGCTATCTGTGCATCGGCCGCACCTTTTATCGGTTTGTTCGGTACGGTATGGGGAATTATGACCGCCTTTGATGGTATCGCTCAAAGCGGAAACGCTAGCTTAGCAGCGGTCGCACCCGGAATTTCTGAGGCACTTATTGCCACAGCTTTTGGTTTGGGTGCTGCGATTCCGGCTGTTATTGGTTACAACACCTTCTTAAATATTGTTCGTGGCCAAATGGTTCACCTAGAGAGTTTCTCCGTTGAAATCCTCAATATCGTCGAAAGATTTTTAGTGAGTGGCGAAGAGTCCTCTCCGGAAATTGAAAAACACCAAGCGTAATTGATTCAAGAGGACGAGCCATGGCATTTCAGGGTTTTCAAGGCGATGAAGATGAAAGTCGCGATCTGGCCGAAATCAACATCGTGCCTCTTGTCGATGTTATGCTCGTACTTCTCATCATTTTTATGGTGACGGCTCCCCTATCGATAGGTGGAATCACGATTAAATTGCCTCAAGGTACCGCAAAATTAATTGATATCAAAGAAGAGCGGATTGTTTTGACCATCAACAGCAAAGGTCAATACTTTATATCCGATGCAAAAGTTGCCCCACTCAATCTTATGGAACGATTCAAGGCCATCTATGACGGGCGAGAGCAGAAAGATCTATATATTCGTGCGGACAAAGCCGTAGCCTACGGCAGCGTGATATCGGCGATGAGCGCCGCCAAAGAAGCCGGCGTTATCAAAATCAGTATGTTGACGGAAACGAAAAATAACGCTCACTAGTCCGTGGACTTATGCATATAAAAATTTCTCAAACTATGCAGCGCGCCTACAGTGTGAAGGCCGATTCGCTCCTCAAGAAATTCATCATCATCTCGGTGGTGGCGCATGTTTTGTTTTTTGGACTTATGCCTTTCGCGCAAGATTTTGGTCCCAAAGTTGACTTGACAGATATTGGTATTGAAATCGGGATGGAAACACTACCCGACATCGACTCTGGTCAGGAAACCTTACCAAATGCCGAAAAAGCCCCAGAAATGGCCGTTCCTGATAATATTCTGCCGCAACTTCCCAAAACAATAACTATGGACGAAAAGCAAAAGCTTCAAGACAATGACGAGTCTGATAAAGTCGCCGAAGAAAAACCTGTCGATGAAAAAAAAGACGAAAGCAATAAAATCACCAAAGAGGATCTTCAAAAACGTTTGGCTATTGAACGACTTAGAAAACTGCAGGACAAAAAAAGTAAAAGTTACAAGGCACCGAATGTCCAAGAGCTCGCCAGTCTCAAAAAGGCTCTCGAGAAATATAACAGCATCGGTAGTTTGCCACAGGGCACGAATCCGGATGCCGTATTGATGCGTTGCAAAGTCGATTTTGACAAGCTCGTGCGTCAAAATTATGAATTGCCAAAAGCCTATACACTGAAGGCTTTGACTGTTTCTATTGATATCACTTTCACCGCAAACGGTATGATTTCCCAGGCTGATATCCTGCAATCGTCTGGAGATCAACGCTTCGACCAACTGACTCTCGAAGGCCTGAAAGCCGCAGTCCCCTTACCAGAATCCTGCAGATCCCTTGCAGGACGGGCCGTTCGACTGAGTTTCAAGTCTTAATCCTTTTGCCTATGTGTGGTTCGGGTATAATAAAGCGACGGAATTTTTTCACATTAGTGAGGCTTGGCATGCGTAAGTTTTTGTCCATGACAGTAGTGATTGCCGCGATCTCTCTATCGCTCGGTAGTTCGGCCTACTCAACCAATCCAGTGCTCTCGATCAATATCGACAACCCGAAATTTCGCCCTTTAAAAATAGCAATCCCTAGTTTTGGAACAGACGCCGAAGCCAACAAAGCGCGGACAGAAATGGCTCGCCTGATGGAATTTACGGGTTTGTTTAAAGTCGTCCCCGAATCCGCTTACCAAGACATTGCCAAAAATATTGGTGCGGCGGCTACGACGAGCGGACTCACTGGCGTGAATTTGCCGCAGTGGAAAGGCCTAGGGGTGGAAGCATTGATTGTCGGCCAAGTCAAAAAAGATGGCAGTGGCCTCGACATGGCATTTAAAACAATCGATGGCACGCAGCAACAAGTTCTGGTGGGAAAGCGCTTTCAGAAAGTTCCCCATCGCGATCTAATCACGGTTGTTCGTCGCTTTGCCGATTACACAATCGAAGCATTTACGGGAAAATCAGGAATATTCAATTCGAAAATGGTTTTTGTCGGTCGTAAACAAAAAGGTCAAAATAAACAGATTTACATGGCGGACTTTGATGGCGGCAACGTTCAACAAGTCAGCAAGGGTGACTATATCCATATTACTCCGGCTTGGAGTCCCGATGGAAAATTTATAACTTATACCTCCTACCAAGAGGGCCAACCAAACGTCTTCATATATGATGTCCGAACGAAACGTAGCAGACGTCTTTCTACTCGGGCCGGAACGAACGGTGGTAGTTCATGGTCGCACAACGGGTCCTTCGTTGCTTTTACTGGTGCACGTGGCGGTGATACGGACTTGTTTTATGTTCTGCCGAGCGGCGGTCGTGAGCGAACATTTATTATGGGCGAAGGTCTGGATGTCGATCCTGCTTTCTCACCGGACGGTAAGTATTTGGCGTTTGTTTCAGGACGCTATGGTAATCCGCATATTTTCGTTTCCAAATTAAATTGGCGCACAGATGGCAGTGTTGGCGTTTCTGAAGACAAGCGCCTAACCTTTGCAGGCTGGTACAATACTGGTCCGGATTGGTCGCCAGCATCAGACAAAATTATTTTTGCGGGTTACGATAAAGAAATCGATCGATATGATTTGTTTATTATGAACCCCGATGGTTCACAGCTCGAACGATTGACTCTGAAAACCGGCGATAATGAAGATCCTAGCTGGGCACCAAACGGCCAAATGATTGCTTTCCATAGTAATCGAATTGGCGCATCCAATACGAAGGATGTGGCTCATTTGTATGTGATGCACCGCGATGGTAGCAATCAACGCAAAATTGAAACGGGCATGTACGAGTCGACGCAACCGGACTGGGGTCCGAATATTATTCAATAGATTACAATCGTTCGGCCGCGGAGCGGCCGAATAACAAAATTGGCTTCGCCTTTTACACTCACAGTTATTATTTCTATGTTTGATTACTCTGGTTCTCCCGGCATAAATTTGTCTGGGCGGTGTCGGCTGATGCAGCCTCAATGCCCAGCCAAATTTATGCCGGCTCAACCGTCCCATCCAGCCATCGGGTAAAAACTGTGACGGCGAGGCTTCGCACCCGAGTGCGTCCCGCACGAGTTGCGTCCGCAACGGCAGCTCGATCGAGGTAATCCGTCATCAAGAGCCCAGCACGCCGATCGCTCTGGATGACGGGGCTTCGCTCTGGTATGGTCACCTCCTTAACAGCCCTGCGAATGGGGAAGTCCGGTGAGAATCCGGCGCTGTGCCGCAACGGTGATGCAACGAAAAGTTGATAAGTCCGAGTACCACGCAGAGTTTGAACTTTCGAGCAAAAGGAAACTTTGTATGAAATTCGTTCTCGCCCTCTATTTCTTTTCTATTCCGAATATTTTAATGGCAAGTGATTTCGAAATGGAAATCCAGCCAGCTCAAAGCACCCAAATCACAACCCAGTCTCGTCAAAGCTCAGAAAACCTCACCGTCCCCCTATTGACGATCGATCGTCAGCAGATCAAAGATTCGGCGCATCAGTCGGCAACCGAACTTTTAGAAAGTCAGAGTCATGCGACCGTTGTGAGAAGTGGCGGTCGCTTTCAACCGGCCCAAATTTTTATTCGTGGCGCATCCAGCGACCATAGCTTGGTGATCGTCGATGGAGTTGAGGTCAATGATCCCATGCATCCGGGGCGAGGCTCAAATCTTTCGCTACTACCTTCGCAAAATATAGAACAAATTGAAATTCTGCCGACGGCCTATAGCATTTTGTATGGGTCGGATGCCATGGGAGGCGTTGTTAGTTTCTCCTCTGAAGAATTCAGTGAGTTAAGAGAAAAGACAGTCTCATTAGAATTCGGTCGTTACACCTTTAGTGCACTAAAGGCTTTCTCCAATTCCAAAAATTTACAGTATGGAATGCAAATGTCGACCGATGAGGGGTTTTCGGCGAAAGCGCCGCGAGATGGCGAAGCCGACGGGCATAGTTTTGGAACGGGATTTGTCAAAGCTCGCCAAAATCTGGGCAATGCTGAACTGACCGCTTACTTTCGACTGAGTTCAGTCAAAAATGAGCTCGACAATGGCACTGCTCCACTTGACGATGACTCGAATCATACCAGCAAAAACTACAATGCCATAGGCTCACTGCAAGCAGACTATCCTTGGACCGAAAATTTTAACACCACCGTCTCATACCAACACTCTTATCATTTGCGCAAAACCAAGAATCCTGAAGATCAAGACCATCCGGGTACCTCCTTCAAAAGTGTCTTTTCTGGCAATATTTCAAAAGCAAAACTTTTGAATCATTGGAAAGGACACATCCAGTCCGACATGCCTGTGCAATTGCATTTTGGTGCCGAGTGGGAGTTTGAGAACGGGTATGCACGAATGGAAGATGCGATGTTCGGCAACTCCTCTTTCCCGCGAGAAAATCAGACTTCGCTGGCAGGCTTCGCCTTATCCGAAATCCAATATCAGCGGACAACTCTTTTTGCGGGGTACCGCGTGGATCGCCATTCAGAGTTCGCTAGTCAAGGCAATTACACCTTAGGACTATCGCAACAAATCATAAAAGAAGTTATGCCCCTCCGCATCCTAGCCAACATGGCCAGTGGCTTTAAAGCGCCGAGCTTGTTTCAGCGTTTTTCTGATTTTGGTAACCGCCAACTCCTCCCCGAAGAAAGCCGATCCTTGACCGGCGGTATAGAATGGTCGATTTTTCCCGAGCTAAAACTCACCGCAAATTACTTTCGCAACACCTTTCACGAACTGATCGATTTTGATTTTGCGACCAACACATACATTAACTTGCATAAGGTTGATTTACGCGGCTGGGAAGGCGGACTGAAGCTGGTCCGAAACGAATGGCGATCGGATCTTCTTTATGCGCGCTTGACACACCAGGACTCTTCCGGACAAGCCCTTTTGCGCCGACCTCGTGATAAAATCTCGCTTTCAATTTCGCACGATATTGATAACCGTTGGACGATGGGGGTTAAGTCGCGGCACATCGGTCAAAGACGCGATATCAATGCCACTGGACAGGTGATTTTGGTTAAAGCGTATACCGTTGCGGACTTGCAGGGTCAGTATCGCTTGCTTGAGAATTTAAATATATTCGCGCGCTTGGAAAACGTTTTGAATCGTCAATATCAGGAAGTTTATGGCTATTCGACTTCGGGACGGGCGTTGTTTGGTGGCATAGACATGACGTTGTGAAACAAGGAGATCCTTGGGCTACCTCAGGTTGACGTGCCGAGGCTATCGACATCTCAAAAGCATCGCACCCCAAGTGAGGCCGGCACCTACTAAACTCACGACAATTACGTCACCGCTTTTAAATTTATCCCAATTTTGCGAAAGTACGACTGGCCCACCCGAACAACCTTGGTTCCCGGCATCTTGAATATTATGTAAATGCTGCTCAGCTGCGAAACCGTAGTGCCTTTCGACATAGTTGAGCATGCGATAATTTGCTTGGTGGCCGATAAAATACGAAACATCTTCCGGCTTCAAGTGATTCTTCTCCAGAATAATATCTGTCACTTCAATCGTTTTCGAAATCGCAAACTTTTGTACAGCAGTCCCATCCTGGTCAAACCACTCGCCGTTGGGCATAGTGACCGCGTTCCACTTAACCGGATTCGAAATGAAGACAGTATCAAGCACTTCTAAACCGGGGGCCTTAACATTATCTTCCACAACCACGAGGGAAGCACTATCGCCAAACAAAATACAATTCTTTCGATTGGAGTAATCCACGAACAAGGTAAATCGATCCGCCATGGCGCATACTGCTTTTTTGAACGTTCCTTGTCGTATAAATGCCGAAGCAGATGCAACGGAAACTACAAAACTGCTACAAGCCGAGTTAATATCAAAAGAACTAGCCGTATGAGCGCCAATGTGAGTTGCGACTTTGCATGCATTGGCAGGAACGTCATAGTCTGGAGTTGAGGTACTGGCGATACAAACATCCGCATCCGTCAGAGTTGAACCACTATGTCGCTCCACTGCTACTTTGCCCGCTTCCTCAAGCATTTGGCTCATTTCCATGACGAGCCCGCTTGCTTTGAGTTTGGCTAATGATGTTTCTTGAAAGCGAAGCTGGCGGATTTGATCAGGGGTGAGAACACTTCGTCTTTCACGAATACCGACGCGATCCACAATCCACTGGCCGTCCGATCCGATGTCAAGCGAGTCTAGAAAACCATTACTGATGATGTTTACAGGAAGGTAATGGCCAGCACTCGTAATGACAGGATTTGATTTCATATCGGAAAGCCTTCGACCTAAAGTCTAATTTGTAAATAATCCACCATTTACGTGCAGAGTTGAGCCGGTGATGTACCCCGCTTGCTCGGAAGCCAAAAACACAACCGCTGCGGCGATATCTTCCGGTTTTCCAAAGCGACGTAAGGGTATCCGGTCCAACATCGCTTTCTTAACTTGATCGTCGAGAACGTCCGTCATTGGGGTTTCGATAAATCCAGGAGCTACACAATTTGCCGTGATGCCAAACCCACCCAAATCAAATGCGATACTTTTTGTAAATGCAGTGATCGCACCTTTTGTGGCGGCATAGATAGATTGCCCTGGATTGCCGGTGTAGCCAACCACGGATGATATATTGATAATACGACCAAACTTCTGACGGATCATCATTTTGGAGCCAAACTTGGAAAGTAAAAAAACTGGTTTGAGATTCGTTGCAATCAACTCATCAAAATCCGTTGGCTTAGCGAAAGTCAAAACTTGGTCGGCAGTGCGCCCGGCGTTATTCACCAAAATATCAAGCCCACCAAACTCTTCGCGAACTTTCTTCAAAAGCGATTCCGCTTCACCTTCGGCGGAGAGATCGGCTTGAAATGATTTGCAGTGATCGAGTTCTTGACAGAGGGCGTTGGCTGCGTCTTCACCGCTACGATAGTGGACGGCAACTTTGTAACCGCCATGCGCCAATGCACGTACGCATGCCGCGCCTATTCCCCCGGATCCACCTGTGACTAATGCGATTTTTTGCGTCATATTCCACCCGCTCGTTGACCAGAGAAGTTAGCATTAAGCTAAGGTGCCTGACAAGACGGCTTTGCAGGGGACTGACGCTAAAATGGAGAAGTTTTAGGGCTTTCGGCGAATGCGCACGGGTGCAGGACGTGGGATCAAACTCGATCCGACAATAAAAATAGGCACTAATAGTACGAAGAGGAAACCCCACGGAGTTTGCGAGGAGTCTTTTGAAAGATGCTGAATCACGCCGCAACCGCCGCTGCTTTTGCTTCGTGTACTTTTCTTAACTGTTGGCGTTACAGTAGCGCCCGTCAAAGTTGGCAGCTCATTCAAATCACAATCGTCAATCGAAGGGCAATGTATATCAGAAATTTCCGATCCGAAACCTCGCGCGACTGCGCGCAGATAAATTTTGGCACCATATGTGGAGTTGTGGAAGGATTGATCGGCGAATAACAAAGCGATGATCAGATCCCGAAAGCCGCTATTTGATTTTAACAAATCAATGGCGTTGTGTACGAGGCTGTCAACAACATCCGTTGGAACGCTATCTTTGACGCGTAAGTCCCAGAGCATTCCAGAAACAACTTGGCCTACAATGTGTATGCCTTCATATTTTAAAGCATTGTCTGTGATCTTTAGATTTGTCGTACCGCTACGCAAACATTGATTAGGTACCCAGCAGAAACCGGTGCCATTAGGACAAACGCTTTCTCCCAAGCATGCATCATTCGTCTTGGTAAATGCCCAATAGTCTGCAAGAGCTTCATGCAAGACTCCTGACTCGCCACCGATTTCGGTAAGAGATCGATAGACGACATGATGACCGAACTCGTGCGCAATGACGTCACGATCCGTCGTTAAATTCTGCAAATTGACACCATCGCCAGTACCGGCTTGTATAAATGGTTTCTGACCCATGTACTCAGGAATATACCGAGCATTGTTGACATCATCATCAACAGGTCCATCTTGAAAGACTTTGTTTATCTGAAGTGTCATGGGTTTCGAACCTACCCACTCATATCCTATATCTTTCATAAATTCGAATTGATCATGCAGAGCTAAGAAGGCAGTGGCTTCGTCGAACTCATCCGTTCCAGGTGTGTAAATAAAGCTATAATCATTCTTTTGAACTGCTGTTTGACCTTGCGGATCACTGGTAAAGTACGGAGTTCTTAGTTTTTGTTCGCCAGTGAAATCGGTGATGACACGATCAATGGTAGCCGCATGTTCACTGTTTTTTTCAAAGCCTCGAATGGTTCCAGATGCGTCAAAATACAACGGTTTCTTCGCATACACTTTGTCAGCGTCAGCCATAAATTGGTATGGTAATTTATCGCCAAATTTCAAAGAGATTCGCCATGCAGGAATGAGTTCTTGCTTTTCAATTCTCCAGCATTTTTCCGAGTGGATGGATCCATAAGTGGATATATCTAGTCCCCACTGGGAGCCTTCTAGTAAAACCTGATCTAAACTTAACTCAAAACTCGGCCAGTCATTTTCCGTGTATCGTGACCCGCTGACGACTGGAACTTCGCCATGAAACCAAGTCGAGGAATTATTGAAAACTTGCGCTGAAACTTCAAAGCCGCAAATTTCGATGTTGTCATAGTACATTTTATATTTGGATTGCTCGATCCCTGCCCATTGTAGGTTAAATGCTCGTTTTTTATTTTGATTTCGCAATTGGATGGAAGGGTGCAGATTTAAATTCCGAAGTTTGTTACGGACGACACTATCTAAACTTACCGTTCCAGCCTTAAACAAATCAAAGCTTCCAAAACCAGAAGGCGCCGTTGTATTTTTGCTGCGACCAAAAACATGGTCGTTAAGTTTCCGACGTGACCCTGCCTCAAAATCAAGCTGGTCGGAGACGGGTGCCAGTGATCGGCGTCCCCCAATAGCGTTAGCGACAGGACTCCAAGCCCCGAGAACGAGGAAGATAAGTAAGGTTTTTTGTAAGCTGACAACCTTCATGAGACAGCCATCGGCCGTCTTATGATAAACCTTAGAATAATCCTTTAAAAGCTAATCATATCAGTAGATTATAGCGATCGAGGTTTGCACCGTCCAACCCTGCCAGCGTCAGTTTTTTGGAATTGTGGAAAAAAGCGAGGCAAAAACGCCTCAATCCCATCTCCCTAAACGGATAGAGGTTTTCCACAGAAAGTGTGAATAACCCATAGCAGAAAATCTTTACACTCATCTGCGGCGCCTGTTTAAGCGGTTCGCTCACTTTCTAACCAGTTTGATTTGGATTGTCGAAGCAAATTGATTGAAGTAACGTATCAAGCTCGGTGAGAATAAATAAATTGAAAACTGTTTGTGTCACAAATGTTGATGGAAATAGTCAGCGACTCGACGGCGGTGCGATGTTTGGCAACGCTCCAAGAGTTGTTTGGGAAAAATGGTGCCCACCTGATTCTCAAGGCCGCATACTTTTGGCAAGCCGATCTTTATTAATCGAAATCGATAATAAAAAGATTCTTTGTGAAACTGGTATTGGCAGTTTTTTCGAACCCAAACTTCGTGATCGATATGGTGTGGTCGAATCCGATCACAGACTGCTCGCCAATTTGAAAAATATTGGCATCGAAGAAACCGAGATTGATTTTGTCATTTTGTCGCATTTGCATTTTGATCATGCTGGCGGTTTACTACCAAGTTATGACGTAAACACACCGGAACCTTCTCGACTTCTTTTTCCAAATGCAAAATACCTAGTTGGTTTGGAAGCATGGCAACGCGCGATGAAGCCACACCCTCGCGACAAAGCGTCTTTTATCCCTCAATTACAGGGTTTATTGCAACAGTCAAAACGCCTTGTCATAGTGGATAGTGAAAGCTCAAAACAATGCTACCCTGATCGACTTACCTTTTTATTTTCAAATGGACACACCCCAGGACAGATGCATGTCTTATTTGAAGGTGACAAACAAAAAGTTTTTTTTGCTGGCGACTTGATCCCAGGGGTACCATGGGTCCACTTGCCCATCACCATGGGATATGACAGATTTCCCGAAATGGTGATCGACGAAAAGAAATCTATTTATGATCGAGCCGTGCCAGAAGAGTGGTTAGTCTTTTATACACATGATGACAAAACGGTAGCTTCAACAATCGTTAAGGACGACCATGGTCGTTTTAACGCCCATGACAAAAAATCTTATCTGCAAAGTTATGCCATTTAAATTCTAAATTTTGATTACATTTTTAGAAGGGACGAAAAATAACAAAAATAACGATCGCGATCATGAGGAGCGTCGGCACTTCATTCATGATTCGCAGTTGCTTAGACGAGTATGATTTTTTGCCAGTTTCGAGATTAGACATAACGCGGCCGCCATAAAGAGTAAACGCGGTGAGCAAACTGACGAATAGAATCTTAGCGTGCAACCAGCCCTGTTTTAAAAGGCCCATATTGAGTGAAATCATCACCAAAGCCGCGATCCAAGCCACGTACATGGCTGGCACAGTGATATATTTATAAAGTTTTCGCTCCATCACGATCAACATGTTTGTACGAGACGAATCATCTAAATTCTCGGCGTGATAGACGAACAACCGAAAAAGATAAAGTATCCCGGCCATCCAAGAAATGATTGCTATCACGTGTAATGTTTTAAATGATAGGTACAACATTAAAAATATTTCTTATTGGGATCATAAAACGCAAAGCTTAGCGCCACGTCGATCATCAATATCGCGACTAAAGAAACGACGACGGCTTTTGTCGTCGATCGCCCCACTCCCGCCGCGCCCCCTTGAGCATAATAGCCCATATAGCATCCGATAGATGAAAAGATAAGTCCAAAAATTGCCGATTTTTGAAATCCTACGATTAAATCTTTGGGTTTCACGACGTCACTTATCCGCTGAACAAAAATAGCTTCGTCTATATTGAACGCGAGCACGGCAACCAAGTATGCTGCCAAGACGCCCACCAATACGAAAATACCGCATAAGAATGGCATCATAATGGTACTAGCAACGATCCTCGGTGCGATCAAATAGTTGAGTGGATTGACGGCCAGTA
>JBGSKV010000119.1:0-36950 GCA_041740975.1 Oligoflexales bacterium
TGCTTCATCTGGTACTTTTGCGAAACTAGAGCAACCTTTAGGAAATTGTCATGAAACGTACCGTTGAGAAATACGTAATCATATTATTCTTCGTAAGCGCGTCCTTCAGCTGTCGCTCGACTAGTTCAAAACCACCTCAAATGGATCAACAAAAAGGCGTTTCTGCCGATGTTGTTGTGGACGAATTGATTAATTCGCGAGTTACAATCACTGCCAATCTAAAGTCTGACGAAGAGTTGATGATTCTTCCTACCTTTGCACAGACAAAAGATGGAAGAGATTTTGAACTGCAGCTACATGCTTGGGTTTTTGAGCCAGAATTACATTCGGTTTCCCGTGATATTTTTGTTTCGTTCTTAAAAATTGCCTTTGATGTTGACGAAAGTGGTTGGGACGAGAAAATTTTTCAGCAAAGGGTGCGGTATTTTTTAGTCGATAACGAAAGAGATAAGAAGATCCAACTGAGAGTCGATGCCGGTAGTCCCGCCGTTGCCACGACTCAGGCGAACGGGCATGGATTTGCAATCAACGGAATAAAGCTATCCAAAACAATCTCAGAAACCCTCTGGATTCGACCGAGGCTTGCCGGTTATTTTAATGATGGCTCCCCGAGTCCCTACTATTTCCAGCTAGTGCCATTCAATGGTTTTGCCGTTGTATCCGATATTGACGATACGATTAAAATTTCGGAAGTAACGGACAAAAGTGCCTTGCTGCGCAGAACGTTTGGCGAGGCATTTGAACCCGTTGAGGGCATGGCAGACTTCTACTCACGTCTCAAAGAAGAGTTCAGGCCTTCGTTTCACTACGTTTCGGCGAGTCCTTGGCAATTGTATCCGAGTCTTTCAGTATTCGTCGACGACTATAGGTTCCCGCGAGGCTCATTTCATCTCAAAACGTTTAGATTCAAAGACGAAAGCTTCTTTTCGTTATTCGAAGACCCTATCACCTATAAATTGGCATTGCTTAAGAATCTTTTCGAAAGTTTTCCCAATAAAAAGTTCTTTCTCATTGGCGATTCGGGAGAAAAAGACCCTGAAGTCTATGCCAAAGCTGCTGAGTTGTTCCCTGACCAGATTCAGATGATTTACATTCGCACTGTATCAGGTCATGCAATTGATGATGCTCGGTTTAAGACTGTGTTCGCAAACATTCCGATAGGAAAATGGACTGTATTTAAAGATCCATCGGAGCTGTAAGGGACAATCCGCGCATCTGCTTAGGGAGATTTTGTACCCCCAAGCAGCAACTTTTGAATTCAGTCCTGAGTTTTCAGGCCTATTGCATTCCCATTTCTTAGCTTTCGTAAAACGATAAACAAGACCACCATAACGATCAATATGAAGATTGTAATTTTGAACTGCTTAATATTTTTCAAGATAGTATCACCATAAAAGGCGATAAGAAGCACTTGCGTTGGCACGGAAACCAATGCCGCAATGCCATCGATCAACAAGAACTTCCACTGAGGATATTTGACCATACCGCAAGTCAGATGAGCGGGAAAACGTAAGCCCGGCATAAAGCGAAATGCACCAACCATCCAAATGCCATAGTCATTCATGAGGTTTTGGACTTTAAAAAATGCATCTGAGTTCATGTATTTGCGAAAACGTTTACTTTGATTGAGTCGATATCCACCAAATCTTCCGAAGCAGTAAATGAGGTAATCGCTAAGCAATACTGCTAAGAAGCAGACCAAGGCCAAGGTCCATGGGTTAATGGCGTTAGCTTCCATACCGGGCGGTGGGGGGTGCTGAGCGGGATGCTGCGCAAAGTATGCGACAATACCGGCTGATACAAGGGTGACTTCTTCGGGGATCGGAAGTCCAAAGCTTGAAGCGGTAAGCATGCCCACTACGATTAGGTAGACGAGCATAGGCTCATAGGCGTAGGCGCTGAAAAACATAATGATGTTATCTTCAGAAAACAAATATAACCCCAACTCCGGGATAGTCTTATGACTTTATTATTGGTTGGCGAAACTCTATAGAAGTTTATGATATTTGGCTGCTGAAGGAAAGTACCCAAAGATAGGCTAACTTCACTCACTTACAAATGAAGTTATTTACGCTTTTCCAGGTATACCCAGCGGGAACGTAGTCTCATGATCTGCTAACTTTGTTCGCTTACTGCTGGGCTATTCCAATAGAGCATGTTCTCGTTGAGACCCAAGAGACGAAGCAAAAGTGACAGATAAGGGTAGAAGGTCAGCATGGCGCGGTGATAAAACCTGTCCAAATCAATTACTAATCTTAATATGAGGAGTCATCATGTTTAGTCAATGTCTAAAAGTGTTCTTGATATTCGTCGTTTTTTCGTTAGTGACATCTCAGTCGATGGCAAACCAAGAAACTAGCTCCGGCGAGATTCATTTCGAATCGATCAATTTCGATCAGAATGACGTAATGCCCGAAACCGAAGATTCGGAAGCTGCAGGGGCATATAATGGTTGCAGTTGTGCGGGTGGAGCGCAACCTTGCGCAGTTTCATGCCGCTGGGACCAATCTGCAATTTGTTATGTTCAGGCGAATAGTATCTGCTACTGCGCTTGTAACTAGTTTTTTATTTTTTGAAGTTTTTTTACAGTTTGCAAAAGAAAAAATAGGACCGGGCGTAACCCCGGTCCGACTTTCCTCTAGATATCCGTCGGTACTCGGTGCATGTTAACTTTGTTTAATTGACCATCTAGCCAACCAAAGAGTTTAAACTGCGTATATACGAATAGGCGCTTCAATTGATCATTGGCTTGCCAAAGAGGTTAGTTAGGCGTTAAAGCCTTGTCCATTCTTGGCAATGCGCCAGGTTGCCAGGTTACGAAGTCTTATTCAGACTCAGAAAAAACCTCAAAATTGGAGAATTGGTTATGGCAAACATTACACGAGAATTAGTGCGAAATTGGGAAATGAAGGGAATCGAAAATCTTCAATCCCACTGGGTATCTTTAATGATTTTGGGGATACTACTAACCATACTTGGTTTTTTCGCGATTAGTACGGCAATGGTAGCTACCGTGGTTTCTGTCATGTTTCTTGGTGGTATTTTCTTAGCCGGCGGAGTCACTCAAGTTTTTCATGGTTTTGCAGCGAAATGTTGGGGTGGGGTTTTTGGAAACATTATTGTTGGTCTTTTTTATATCTTAGCAGGAACAATTTTGATTTTAAACCCAGGCATAGGCGCCGCTTCGATCACATTAGCGCTGGGTGCATTCTTCATCATAAGCGGTTTGATCCGCGCAATGACGAGCGCAGTCTATCGCTACCCAAGCTGGGGTTGGTGTACATTTAGCGGTTTAGTATCCATTGCCTTGGGTGCTTGGGTTCTTGTGAACTGGCCGGTTGCTACATTTTGGTTAATCGGACTTTTCGTTGGTATTGATTTGGTCTTTGCGGGCGTTGCCATGACAACGTTAGCATCGGCTGCGCGTAATTTTGCAAGATTAAATTCTACGGTTTCCGGAACCTATCGAAACACCAGTAAAGCAACGGTGTAACGAGTCACTAAGTATACGAATGAAAACACCCGACTTTTTATGTATGATACCGTGCATAATTAGTCGGGTGTTTTGTTATACGGACTTCCGAAGACTCGGGGCGGGTTTTAGTTCATGCCAGAATAATAGAGAACGGCAGCCGCACCGCCAAATTCATTAAGTTTTTCGGCTGCTTGGCCGTGCAAAAACTCAATATCGCAATTATTCAAAATTGCTTTGTGCAAAAGTTTATCAAATTTATCGGATTCAAACGGAACAGACAGTACGACTTTTCTAGCTTGACCATTGTCTATTGCCTGCATGACGCCTTGCATTTCTAAAACGGAGGTTCCACATGCGTGGCGACGCGTGACCAAATCTTCAACGAGCGCCAAATCATGTTCGACTTCCCACTCTTCCGCAATGCGTGAAACACTTGCGGCAATCTCATTGTTAGTGCTTGTAAAAGCAATCGGTTCGATAGTCACTAGAGAAGCATAAACACTTGGATGCAAGACGTTCTTAACGGCGTGTGCAAGCTTCAAATTCCCACCAAATACAAGGTGTTCGATTTTGGGGTCGGCCATAAAGTAAGAGTGGATTTCATCGGCGGCGGCTTGCACGACTTGTCGTTCCGTTTCAAGGTCGCGACGTTTTGAGGCTTGGGTTCTGGCGACGCGACTTCCAGGGCGCAATGAGATTCCGCCTGTGGGACCAGTCTGTACTCTCGCTTCTTCGGTAGGCACCGTCAAGAAAACTTCGAAAATTTTGGCTTCTTCTTCCGAAAATAAAACAACAGCAAATTTCTTAAAACGATCCAAAGCAAACAAAAGTGGTTTAAGTTGAGGAGCACCGTAAAATAACTTTGTTGGCATGGGCACAGGAAGATTGATGGTGAGGAATTCTTCATGGTCCGTGAAAATGATGGTCGAGCGGCCTTCTGGTTTGTTGGTTTCTAGATGGGACATAATCATGGCTTCGGTATCATCCCACTTTCGTTGTGTCTCGAGTCGTTTGAGAGCACTGGTCCCGTATTCCTCTTCAATTCTTTTTGATTCATTTTTAAGTTCGATCAACCAAGCTGGACGGTCCCGTCGATTGTCTTGCTCAGTTGTGTCAAATCCAACATAAGCCGTAAGCATAGGGCTATCTTCATATTTGTGCTCGACAATGAAATTGCGCAGGTTATCAAGCACGTCTTGGATTTCTTTTTTCATGATTTTCACTCCACTGTATTGTTGAGATTATTCTGGCATAGCCTCGTACCATGTAGAGGGATGTCATAGCTCAAATATGAAAATATCCCGAACAAATAAAACTGAAGATTCGATAAATAATACAAAGGCATGAATGATTGGCCACCCATCCAATACCTGCGAGTTTGTACTTTTAGACCTAAAAAAAGCTTGGCAACGCATACTTAAGAGAGTTAAGGGATGAATCCGCTGCTGACGAAGCTACCTTGCTGTGCACGTCTCTTGAAAATCTGAAACGGTCGGTTGAATTCTATAAACCTTGCTAATGTGGAGTTTTGATGAGTTTTGCATCTAAAGATCCTGATTCTTACTTTATCTCAACAGGCCGATTGCCTGCCGACGATAAAGTCCAATCTCTGGTGGCTGGTGCTTTTGAAGAGTTCAAGAAAAATAATGAAGGACAAACGTCTCAAGTCTATCCCGCGCTAGCCAGAGTGGCCGAGGATCAATTTGGAATTTGTGTTGTAGATAATAGCGGAAAAATATTCTCAGCCGGGGATGTTGGCGAAGAATTTACGATGATGAGTGTATCTAAGCCTTTTGTATTCGCCCTAGTTTGCGATCAGATTGGCGCAGAGTCGATTCGTGAAAAAATTGGCGCCAATGCCACTGGCCTCCCTTTCAATTCCTTAAGTGGTGTCGAGAATAGTGGTGACGGTAAAACTAATCCCATGGTCAATGCCGGAGCCATTGCAACGACTAGCCTCGTTCCAGGCAAAACTTTTGATGATAAATGGAAGTTTATTCAAGAAGGACTATCTCGATTTGCAGGTCGTAACTTGTCAATCAATGAAGAAGTGTACGTATCAGCTTCAGAAACGAATTTTCGCAATCAAAGTATAGCTCGATTGCTACAAAGTTTTGGAAGTTTATATATGGACCCTGCCGAGGCAGTGGATCTCTACACTAAGCAATGTTCACTAAACGTAACGGCCAAAGACCTTGCAGTGATGGGCGCAACTTTGGCTGATGGTGGAATGAACCCGATTACGAGAGAGCGTTTAGTTGCTCCGTTGGTGTGTCATTACACGCTCGCCGTCATGGTGACAGCCGGTTTATACGAGACTTCCGGCGACTGGCTTTACGATATTGGTCTGCCAGGTAAGAGTGGAATTGGCGGCGGAATCGTCACGGTTTCACCAGGGAAAGGCGGCCTTGGTACTTTTGGACCGCGTCTCAATGAGGCTGGCAATAGCGTTAAAGGTCAGCTTGCTGCCAAATTTCTCTCGCAGCGTCTGGGGATGGATTTATTTATTTCGGAGTCTTACCAATGACAGTAGAAAATAGGTCGCAGTCGGAAGTCGTTAGTTCGTGGGTACCCATGGTCGTCATAGGTATGGGTCAAGCTCTTATGTCTTTCAATGTTTCTTCTATTCCTGTCTCGATGTCAGGTATGGTCGAAAGCTTTAACGTTCCACCTACAACTGTGGGCACCGCGGTCGTCTTATACTCTTTAGGAGTATCAGGATTTATTATGCTTGGTGCAAAACTAGGTCAACGCTTCGGTGCCAAAAAATTCTTTCAGGGTGCCGTAAGTTTGTTTTTGATAGCCATGGTAGCGATGGTACTGAGTCCAAATGCTGGTATCATGTTGGCTTGCCAAGCGCTGGCGGGTCTTGCGGGCGCAGCTTTAGTCCCGACTCTCGTGGCACTCATCGCATCTCATTATAGTGGTAAGCAACAGGCAAAAGCTGTTGGCTGGTTGGGCTCGGCCCGCGCGATAGCGGGCGTGCTTGCTCTCGTTATCGTCGGCTTTGTCGCAACGGTTTTAAGTTGGCGATGGGCTTTTGGCCTCCTTATTATTCATTCTTCGGTTATCTTATTCCTTAGTCGGAAACTCAAACCATCTCCTAGCCGTCCCGAAGTCAAAATCGACATTGCTGGAGTGGCTATTTCGGCGGTTGCTATTATCCTTATTACTTTTGGCTTCAATAATGTTCGTAATTGGGGAGTCATCGTTGCAAAAGCGGCTGCACCTTTTAATATTCTAGGAGTTTCTCCCGCGCCGGTCATGATCGTTATCGGTTTGATTCTTGGTATGGCATTCTTTGTTTGGACGCAGCGACGCGCAGCCCAAGATAAAACCCCTTTGCTGGCTCTCGAAGTGGTTCAGTCACCTAAAGAGTGGGCGGCTGTCATCGCGTTATTTATCGTCGTCGGGATTGAAGGGGCGATCAATTTTGCCGTACCACTTTATATTCAAATTGTGCAAGGAAGCCCAGCTTTTCAAACTTCCATCGCTATGATGCCCTTTATGATCACCGTATTCTTTACGGCAATATTAGTTGTGCGACTCTATGATCGATACTCGCCCCGAACAATTGCTTCGTGTGCCTATGTATTCATTGCAGCTGGTACAGGTTGGCTGGCATATGTCACGCATAGCAATTGGAGTACCGCGCCAGTTATCCTTGGGCTGATTGCGGTAGGTTTAGGACAGGGAGCCTTAGTGACCTTGTTGTTTAACGTTCTTGTAACAGCGGCTCCGAAAGAACTAGCTGGTGATGTTGGATCCATGCGAGGGGTCACTCAGAATCTTGCCGTCGCCGTTGGAACTGCGCTTGTCGGGGCAATGTTAGTTGGGATACTCACAAATATAATAACGACTAATGTCAATGAAAACCCGGTGCTTTCCGCCGAACTTAGAGATGAAGTGAATCTCTACAACCTTAATTTCTTAAGTGATGAACAGTTAAAAGAACGCTTGTCACATACGTCCGCGACCCCGAGTGAAATGACAGAAGCACTTGCGGTCAATGCGGAGGCGCGTATCCGTGCCCTCAAAATAGGATTTTTAATACTTTGTGCTCTTGCGATGTTGGCCATTGTACCTTGTCGATGGTTGCCAGCCTACAAGCCAGCCGGTCCTTAGATCGGCCAGGCCATTGCGAAAATATCGGACCGCATCCAACGCCAAAGATATAAGATCTAGAAAGTACGCGAAAGCGCCAGAGATAGTTGGGCCAAATGGATCCAATTTGACGAAAAACCGTCACCTGGGCCACTATCATCACTGCTCGTGCCTTCTGCTCCGCCACCAATGTATCGAATCGTAAAATACATTTTGTATGGATCACTTATCTTTTTTCCCAAAGATAAAGAGGCGTCTGTAAATGTGCCGGTAACATCGGACTTGCCACCGTTGAGATACTTCACAGGCGCATAGATTGTATCGACATGGCCGAGAAACCAATAGTCATTCCATTTCGACTGATAACCCACTCTGAATAGTGGAACAAATCCAATGTCACGATTGCTCCGTATTTTGCTACCGTCTCCAGATGATAGATCAATGCGAGCATTGCGAATCTGCGCAGCCGCACCGACACTCCAACCGCTGTCGATGCTTTCCAGAAAATAGGAATAGCCAAACCTTAGGATTGGAAAACTATATAAAATATTCAGAGGTGTGTTAGCAGGAAAAGTTTCATTATCAGCCACCGTTGCCGAACTTAGCAGGACTGAAGTTTCAAGCTGTATAGGCTGATACTGAATGTCTACTTTTGACTTTTCAGAAACCTGCATATCAACTTTTAATCGCCATGTCGGAAACAAAGTGTCTTGACCGCCATCATTGCGAAGATCGAAGTCGGTGCCGTTCTTGCCAAACTGAATATCATGGCCAATCACATAAATTTGGGCCGCTTCCGTTGATACGTTAAGACTATAAGCATAGGCAGGACATGCCGCACAAACCATCATAACGGTTAACATCTTCTTTAGCATCTCATCACCTCGTAAAAGCTCGAAAGAACAATGTCCCTTACCATATTTCTAGTTCGACGTTTATATATTTAAGAAAGGTCGATTTGATTGATATTAGTCTCAATCGTCTTGCAAATTTGATTGAGTGGCAAATGGCTCAGATTGCGCGCAGAAAAAGGATTTTGTAACTCAGCGCCAATCTCATCCAGTGAAAATAGAGGATATGTTGCAAGCGCGACAACGAGAGGAGTGAGCCAGCCCGCCCGGTCGATCAAAGCCAGCGGGAGTAACAATATAAAAAGCAAAATAAACCGACGCGTTTTAATTGCTAAAACCAGAGGCATTCTTGTATTCTTTATACGCTCGCAAGCACCAATCGCGTCAATAAGCTGGGAGCGTTCCGTCTCTGCGCGTAGAAAGGCAAAAGAATCAAAGCCTCGCTTTCTAAGTTCGGAAAGAAGATTGGCGATTCGCAGTCCGACGTAACTCGGCATATGGTCTGCCTGACGAATTCTGCGCGCCTCGTGCGTTCCTAGTAGAGATATCACCTCGCTTAAAGAGGTTTCTTGCCGTAGTGAATCTCTCATGACATAGGGCCAAGCCGCGAACCATTTCATAATCTCGTTTGCCGTATTATCGCTTGCCTCCGAATAAGCTTTGACGACAAGTGCCAAATTTCGACTTTGATTAACAATATTTCCCCAAATTTTGCGAGCTTCCCACCACCGGTCTTGTCCTGCATTCACCCTGAGAACAAGCAGCAAGCCAAGAATAGCTCCCGAGTACTCGAATGGCGTAATGGGAAGCGAGAATCCGGGGTATTTCTTTGCGATCAAAAACACTGCGGTCGAATACATTGCGGCCACGCCGACTCGTGGCAATACTCGAGGCGTCACGGATCCATGCCATGCCAACGCGGTTGCTAAAAACGACTTCGACTCCGGTTGGTTCGAAAGCCGAGTCTCAAGTTGATTTCGAGTCGATCGAATATCCTTGCGCGTTTCTAAGTTCGCGTTTTCTTTGTCGCGCAAAAGCTGATCGGGAAAGTTATAGAGCGAATCTCGTTGCATCTTTTTCAGCTCCCTCACTCACTTCGGTAGACGGTAAGAATCGTTTTAATTGGGGGTCGTATACAGCGACAGTGCCGTATTCAAAATTATAAACCCAACCATAAAGTTGTACTTTGCCGGCCCGCAACGCAGCGGATACCGAAGGATGAGTCTTAAGATTGTCGGCCTGAACAAGCACGTTTTCTTCTACGACATCGGCCAGCACGGGTTTGGAAGTCGTCATAGACATCCGTCTTTTCGTGGCATGTGCATGTCCAAGCCAATCTTTCACGCAAGGTAGGCTGTCTAGATTGGCATGATCAACCAATGCTGCCATCGCACCACATTTTGAGTGTCCACAGATAACGATGTTACTGACGCCAAGACCTTCAATCGCAAATTCAATCGCGGCTTCTTCACCACCGCGTGAGGCACCGTAAGGTGGGATAATATTGCCAGCGTTTCTAACGATGAATATCTCACCAGGTTTAGTTTGCGTGACAAGGTTCGGATCGATCCGCGAGTCCGAACATGTGATCATAAGTGTGTGTGGTTTCTGGCCTTGCGATAGCGATTCAAAAAGGGGCTGCTGCTCGGGAAAAATCCTTTCACTAAAAACTCTTAGTCCAGGAAGTAAATTCTGCATTGTTGCGCTCCAAAAATTAGTTGTGCATGACGATGTTCGAGAGGGAAGTATCGAACAGATTCGAAAGTTGTTAAAATAGATAATAAGTAACTTTATATTCGCTAAAAACGAATTATAGGTGTAGATGCCTAATTTTACTGTCTAAACGATCATGACTTACTTTAGGAGCTGCGCCAGCGGAGGCGGGATAGTCCACGAATCCCGCCGCTGCAACAGATATGAACGATTTCAAACTTTAGGATCTTTGAAGTCGGGCACAATGCTAAGTAGGAGTCGGAGTTAGTTTTGCTGCAGGTATATAACGAGAGAGAAGCTCACTGCGGCAAATAAAAGAGATAGTCCCATCGAAAGACCAACTTGCAATGAGTTTCGATTTTTTTTCAAAAATAAATAATAAATATTAGTCAAGATGAGCGAACCAAGTAAAAGCGGGAACGAAATCATATAGGCGAGAGGGTAGATGGTGGCAATAAGACCCAAGATCGTGCCATTGACGATGTAGCCGAGCCACTTTAAAAATCCACGATCACATACCTTGTCCACCAATATCATCGTGCAGGTGGGAAGAATCACGTAGAGTAAAAACATGTACAAAAGTCCGAGACGACTTACATTCATAAAATGCCTTTCAGCTCAAGCGGGCATCCGACTATAACGAATTTTTTGTTTAGAGTCTTAGCAATCATTCGCATTAACATTGCGCAAACCAAATTGAAAGCTGCAAAGTTCTTTTCTGTAGTAAAATTGGATGTTTATGAAAGCACTCCACAGCCAGGCGAGTCCGGTGACTAATCAACATTCACTAAATTTCCTCAATGCTATTTTTGGCAAGTTTCCTGCAGTTTCAGTCGAGTGTGATTCGAAACTTTTACATGGGATATTTTCTATGCAACATACCTTTTTAACCAGTTTGCTCAAAGGATCGGTCGCTGGGTTTGTCGCTACAGTGCCGATGACGATATTTATGCAGAAAATGGGCGAAAAACTTCCTCCCAAAGAAAGTTACGCGCTTCCTCCGCGACAAATTACCGAAGAGTTAACCGACAAAGTCGGTCTTGCGAAATATATGAATGAAGCCAAAATGCAGGATGCCACGAAAGCTGCACATTTTGGATTTGGTTCTACAATGGGCGGAATCTACGGAGTGCTATTCTCGGACATTAAAGGATCTTCGGTGGTGAAAGGCTCGGCTTTCGGTTTTGCAGTGTGGGCCGGGAGCTATTTGAAGCTCCTTCCGGCCCTTAATCTCCTTTCGCCAGCAACGGATCACCCGGCGCGACGAAATGCCTTAATGATTGGAGCGCATATTGTTTGGGGTAGTTTTTTATCGGAAGCGGTCGATATCATGTCGATCAAAATCAAAACGACACCTCGTAGCGAAGCTCCAGTAAAAATGGACCCTAACCAGGCTAATCAGAGTTTTTCTTGATGTGCTTTAGGTGCCGCAGGTAAACAAGAACGTAGGAATGCACACACACTAGGGAGTGTGCCGCTAGCTATCTGCATGTTTATTGCTTTTATTATAGTGACGTTAAAACGCTACTATTCCTGTTTTCTTCTCAGATCACGATACATTTCTCCGTTGAAACTGTATCTATTTTTGGAACAAGAAACAGGTTTTTTTGGCACCCATCTTGCTTAATAAGGTCGGTGGAATAGAGATTATTCGAAGTGAATACTCATTCCTTCAGCGTTTCATTTTTTTGGAGGATTTATTATGGCTGTTCAAGATTCAACGATTTTTTCTCGTCGTCATGCCGCACGTTGGCCGGTTAGTTGGGGAAGTATTATAGCAGGGTTTATGGTGTTTTTGGCAGTAGGAGTATTGCTTATAGCCGTTGGCTCCGCAGTTGGTTTGACTTTTGGTGATGGTATGCCTGGCACGATGACAGGAATATGGATTGCTTTCAGTACACTTGTGGCTTTGTGGGTCGGAGGAATGGTGACAGGTCAATGGATAGAGAAAGAGCAACCTAGTGAAGCACTCACTAACGGCGTTATGCTTTGGAGCTTGGCGTTCATTAGCATCACTGTCCTGGCGCTAAATGGTCTGGAGCTGGGAATGACTAGCATGTTTGGTCTTTCCAATATTATGGCAAGTATTGCACCGCAAGGAATGAATGATTTGGCGCAGCTACAAAGTCAGTTGAACCTTAGCGATGTTCAGGTCCAACAATTGCAGAATCAAATGCAGAATTCAGCAAATAGAGTTTTTACTGCAGAGAATGCCCGTGAAGGTGCTTGGTGGTCAGTTGCTGGCATTGTACTTTCAATGTGTGCCGCAGTGGGTGGGGCTCTTTTCGGAACTCGATCTGATTTGATTACTCGGGAACTCAAAATTCATCGAGACCACACAGAATATCGCGCTGCTTAGGCGAGAGATCTGAACAAAATAACATTTACATAAAAACAAAAAAGGGCGCCGAGTGCGCCCTTTTTGTTATCTACTTTTTGCGCAATTCGGGTCCAGTCGGGTGTCCCCCGAATGAAAACCATGTATACTCATGAAAACATATTTCCAAGGAGTGAACTGTGAATCGTCTATTAGCCGTGAGCTTTGCATTTATCCTATGTATGGGTTGCCGTACGGTTTCACCAGGCTCTCGCTCGTCTGATTTTACAAAATACGATCCGCAAGCTGTTCAAGAGGGCGCTAATTTTTACATGCGGATCACTGAAGATATGGATATGGCGGCTTCTCCTGAAGCTGGAGATCCAAGAATCCCTGACTACGCAAGGTATTCGTATGGCCAGTTCGGAGTTCGCATCATTCCACACCAGCCCGTTAAGAACGACTCGTGGTTATTAGCAGGTACTGTTTATAAAGTTACGGCTATTCAGATTGTGGAAAAGTCCAAGGTGAATCCGAATAAATCTATTGGTGGGATTAGCTCTATCGTTCGCCCGCTCCTTCAGAAGTTAGATGGGAAAGCTCCAAACTTTGACATGTATTTGCAAATTGATTTCCCGAAGTCAAAACTCGACTATTACCCGGAAGGCAAGGAAATTTTGGCTCAGTTTCTGAAAGTTCTTTCATCGGATCTCTGGTATTCGGATTATAGACTGGCTGACGAGGCTGATGTAAAGAATGCCGATAAGAAAGCCGGCGATATTACGGTCCATAACGAGAAAAAACTAAAAAAAATTGTTGGTCAAATTGTGCGAATGAAGTCGGATACGTTTTGGGAAGGCGAAGGGGACTATACTTCTAGTGGGCCCAATTTTGATATCGGTCTGGAGCTAAACAATCCAAGCACGGAAAAACTTTTAGTTAAGGGCGGATCAAAATATATTGTAACTAAGGTTGAAAAGTCGGATAAACCTTGGAGCGCGTCCACAAAGGCTGTTTTGACACTTAAAAACATGAATGGTAAACCAGCGAATTTTAAAGTCGTATATGGTTGGCGATCCAACCATGAAGCCGGGGAAGCGGGATTGCTGAAGGCTGTGAACGAAGCTGGTCGGGCTGAATTTCTTGAATTCATTCCTCTTAATTTAAAGCCCTAAATCAGGTCCTATATAAAGCCTCTTTTTGACCAAGTTGGTAAGAATTGCGACCAGCTTGGTCTGGACACGGCCATCGCCAGTGTCATTCACAGTTCATAACTTTCAAAATTCTAAACATTCTCATTCCTTAGCTTTGGGTCTCGTTTTTGCAATGTGTACAGCGAGCGCAGGGAGATAGTCGGCAATCTCGAATCGAAGTCATGAGTCGATCGTATTCAGATGAACAATAAAAATAAAATAGGAGATCTTATGAGAATTATATTTTTTACAGTACTTACCTTCCTCTGTTTGTCATGTGGCCATCATGAAAAAAAAGAATTTATTTACGAAACCGGTGACACGTCCGTTCCTACGACCGGAAATCCGAGCAAGCCGGGCAGTGACAAGCCAGACCCAGTCGATCCTCAAAATAAAACACAAGATTTTACCTTCGACTACAAAGGCCAGATTCTCAAAGCCAGAATCGAAGTTGAAGACTCCTATAGAGGTGTAGCGGCCTTTTTAAGTTTATTATCCTACCCTGACATTATAGATGTTTCGCTAGACCTTGAGACGCTTTCTGCAAATTTTTATTTTATTTATGATACTGACGAGAAAAAACTAAGCTGTCGTCGTATGCAAGAACGTTCGCTTTCCTTCGAAGCTGGCTACTTTTTGGCTGATTGGTTGTCTAAGGATACGGAGCTGGGCAAGGCTCTTGTGGTCGCAGGTCAGCAGACGCAGCTTTTTGACAACAGCGAAATTCAAGATACGCATATCGTAAAGCCAGCAATTTCTGTTGACTACGTTGATACGGTCCAATCGTATTACGGTAATTTTTTTCAACACAATAATGTGACCTTGGACTACGATATTTTGATGGCGGGGGGGCAGACTCGGTTATTAAACGGCCAGGTTTGCGACCTGCTCATGGGACAGTATTTAGGAATGACACCAGAAAATACAACCAAAGTTAGCAAAATGAACGTCAAAGCATCTTTTTTAAGGTGACTTTAAGCTTAGGTTTGTTTGGGAATTCCCCATTTTATCAAAAGCACAGCCGCGACTTCCATCATTCGCGGCTCAAATCCAGCTATATACTCATGAAATTCAGCAAGTTCGGGATCACGAAGAAGCTCTTCTTTGGCTTTTTCGGCGTTTACGTGTGAGGCCAATGCGCGCAAGAGCTTAGCTTGAAACAAATCGATTGGATTGAAACTACGCATAAGCCACCTTCACAATTTGTCTCATCCGGCGGTAGTCTTCACGGTACTGAGCCTGTTGTTCGGGAGAGGTTAATGCGGTGCTAAGTTGCTCCATGATGACCATGTCCAGATTTGGGCATTTTTTGAGGGTGGCTTGAAGAATGGCGTAAACTTCTTCTGGCACTCCGTGGTCATGCGTATCTCGACGAATGCGTTGTTCTTGATGAGTGCTCCAGCTGCCCCCGGAGATATGAATCTCCTTAACCCGGTTCAACGGAAAGGTTTCAATGATTTCGGCAGCAGGAATGCCAAAATTACTCTCCTGACAAAAGATATTATGTAAATCAAGAATTAAAAAGCCATTAAATGGCGTCAGAAGCGCGTCGAGAAACTCCCCTTGTTCGGTGACGTCTTTCTTGCCGAAGGCGAAAGCGAGATTCTCCAGCCCGACAGGGATATCGTCGGCAATATGAGCTATTTTTTCGAGATTGCGCGTCCCAAGCTCTAGAGTTTTTTTATTAAAGACCACGGGCATCGGCGCATTGCGATGGTAGTTGCTAGTGACCATAAATCCAAAATGCTCACTGATTGCCCGGTATGGAAATTTTTTGACTTCGAGTGCAAACTGAGTGAGCCACCTCTGATGGTGGTCATCAGCAGCTGCCGACAGCATAGAATAACTTACTCCATGACCTGTCAGGCGATGTTGTTGCGCGAACTTAGTGAGGATATGATGGAAATGAGGTGGGAGTGGACCTGTGCCCCATGCCGTGTCGAAACTCCATTCGATGGCTTCGACTTCGTTAGCTTCGAACAATGGAGCCGATGCTTGTAGAAAAGACTCGTCTCTGAAAACTGATAAAGCCGTATAAGGGTGTGCCAAAGAATGTCTCGACATGATACCTAGAGTTTACTTGCGATCAGCCCATCCCGCAAGGAGGACAACCGCCACCTGTCTGAAATTTCTCGTTTTTGATTTCGGTTTTTAGCTGAGTCGCTTGAGTAGGTTCTGTTCTAGCTTCATAACCTTCGGGACACGCACCGTTTTGTGATTGAAATAAAAGTTCTTCGCCATTTGATACCCGAACGCATTCAAACGAAGAACCAGCGGCTTGAGTATGGGAAGTTTTGCTGTTACCGCAGGCAGAGGCTGATAATGCGATAAGGCCGAGTAAAATGCTGTGATAGTTTATCATATGAGGATCCTTTGTATTGATGGGCCTCTTATCGGAAAAATTGCCTTTGTGAATGACGGTTTGGAGCCAAATACCGTATTCTAGTGTATTCATGTTTTTACAAGAGGCCTTGGAGACGTTTTTCTTTTTATAACATTGGGTTAAAGCATTCGGATGGAACCTCGCACGAGCTTAGTTCCGCCAATCCCGTAGTCCTTACCGACAATTCATGTTAAGCAACGCGAACCCGCTCACCTCGATCAAGGGAGACATCGCGTGAAATCATTAATACCAGTTTTAACTTTCTTTTTTCTATCATCATCGGCTTTTGGCGCCCAGTTTTTGTCGCAGCAGCTTTTGAAGGACAACTCCAAAAAACCTCCTGGCGACCAAGTTTTTGTCTCGGTTCTTTTGGAGCCGGGTGAGCAAAACGTGCTGATCCAAGTGCAGCCCTTTTTGTTGCAAGAAAAAGGCGAAGCGGTCGCTCTCAAAAATCCCAAGACACTTTCTCCCCAGGTATATGAACAAAACGCATCACGGCCAAAAGATGCAAGACCTGATGAGATCATCAACCTCGATATAACCGTGACGATTCCCTTCGAAGAGTTGAACCTCAGTCCGGGTCTACAAAAAGTTGGTTATTTAGTCCGCGGCTTCACCCCAAAAAATGGCGAACACGGCGAGCCCTTTTTCTCTAGACCCACGGAGATGACGACGTTTGAAATTCTTGACGAGGAGTCGACAAGATTTCAACTGACGTTAAATCCCGAAACACCCGAACTTGCCGAAACGCTATTTAGCGTGACGCCAACGCCGGCCTACTTTTTTCAGGCCGACGGCAGCGTCTCGAAAAGAGCAGTCGAAGTCACTGGCGTAGAGATAAAAGTTCAAGAACCTATGTTCGGCGCAGAGCCTGGTGAAGTCACAGTGCAAGGCGGTTATGATCGAGCTTACGGTGAGAATCAAACCTTAACGCCATCGGAAAACAGTCAGAAAGACGACTTTACCGAACAACACCACCGCATCATCAAATTTGCCACCAATCGCCGTATCGCCAATCCGAAAGCTCGCAATGCCGAACGCTTTCATGCCGGGGCATGGTCCGAAGAGCTCTCTTATGGCGCCGCCCAAGTGAATATCCCACTCGAGACACACGTAAAAGGTCAGTTGGAGAGAGGATACTGGTGGTGGGAAAAGAACGATTCTACGAAGGCTTTTTTTATCGAAGATGGTGGCTTGTCACTAATGCCGAAAGATCTATTTCTTGAAGGCATTCAGTCAGACGATGTGTTGATTTATGTGCATGGATTTTCCGAGACTTTTGAAAGTGCGGTGATATCGACCGCGCAAATACAACATGACATTCGCTTTGCCGGCGAAGCCATTACCTTTAGTTGGGCAACCCAGGGGAAAAAAGGTGTGAAGTTAAAGCTGAATGGGGCGCATCTGGCTTACCATATGGACGAGGAGACGGCCGAAAAAACCATCCCGCAGTTTGCTGATTTTCTGGCCGATGTTTTTCAGAAAGTAGGTCCAGATAAAATCCATATTCTCGCCCATAGTATGGGAAACCGAGTTGTGTTGGGGGGCATCGCTCAACTTGTCCGTGAAAATCGCCTTGAGGTTCCGGCAGGGACATCCGGTCACGCCATCAAATCCATTTCTTTGGCTGCGGCAGATGTTGATATCAATTTGTTCGGAGCTTACTTGCCTTTAGCCGAGCCCACAACCGATCTTTTTAGTTTCTATTATTCAAAATGGGATGCTGCCTTACGACTCTCTAACAAGATTCACACAATGCAGCGCGCGGGGATGTATCCATCTTTCTTTGAAGGGATGGATACCATTAACTGTGATGCCGCAAACTCTGCGTTTGTCGGCGCAGGGCATAGTTACGTGCAAGGTCGTGATCATCTCCTCTTAGATCTTATGATGGTCGTAAAATATGGACGCCAGCCCACTCGGCGTCAACCACCACTCGGCAATCAAGAGCAACACCATGGGTTTTCGTATTGGCCGGTCCGTGCACCGACAGGTATGAAGCTTTCGCACTTATTCACAGAAAAAGAAATTGATCAGTGGCAGCAGGAAAATGAATTCTCTACTGGTGACTAAGGATTTAATTAAATCGTAGAAGTGGCATAATCATTGCAGTGCATAATATGCTTATGCAAAGGAGCGCAGTATTATGCCCTTTAACTATAATTTAGATTTTGATCATATTGACTTTCGACATTCACCAGAACTGTATCGGGTCGGAAGAGGGGAGCAAGGCGTGCTCCTTGTAGAACCCTACAAAAGCGAAATTCTTCCGCATTGGCGCTTTCGAACACCCGCAATCGCCAGCAAATCCGCGGAGAAAATATATCGTTTGTTTTTGAACTATAAGAAAGAAAATGACTTTGTTGGGATGGACATGGCCAGAAAGTTCTTGCAGATGGGTTTCACGCGTTCACGTCGCTATGCTAATCACGGCAGTGGACGAAAATATGACAAGCTTACCCGCAAGGAATTACCAAGAGAAAGAGATAACAAGCCGAAGGCGGAGTCCGCTGAGATATTTTATCGTTACTACGTTAAGGCGCGCGAAGATGAAGTTTACAAAACTCAAAAACAGTTTCATCAAAAATTGATCGGCTAACTGACTGAAATCCCCAAGGTAGCGCAGTTATAGTTTATCGCGGGATACGAGAAAGTTGGCAATCCCAATGGCTTCGTCAACTTCGGCATACAGTTGAAGAATTCGGTCTTTGTTGAGGCGATCTAACTCGGGCAAGTGCGAATATTGGTCTCGCAGGTATTCTGTACGCTGATACTTCAACATAGAAAGACTTTGCCGAGCTTGCTCGATCAAGATCTTCTCCTGCGGGCGAAATTGATCCACATCAAGTAGAAACGAAGTCGACGCAGACGAGTCTCGCAATATAGTTCCCTGTTCAATTCGAGAATTGTACGAGCGGCTTAGTTTTGCGAGTGTATCTCGTAAAACCTCCAGATCTTGCCCCAAATCATTTCCTTGATATTGGACTATTGCGCCACCGCCATGAGAATTCAAGTTGAGAAGTGCAGAGTTTAGGGAGGCTAAGTCCGAGCGATTACTTTCCAGAACGGCAAGAAAGCGGTCATATCGCTTGAAGCGAATCGAGTCGCGGGTTCTCTTTAGACTTTTGATTCGCCCGCTCAGTTTGAGCATTCGTTCTTCGATCGGAGGGATTTTGTTTTGGATTTCGGAGAGATCGTTTTCGTCGGTTAACTCTAACTTCTTAAGTGCATCCACGCTTCCTTCAAAATGCGCGAGGCGTTTTTCGGCCGCGTGTATCTGCGAATCTAAGTCATTGGCCAAAGACAAAGTTGAAAAAAACAGGGAAAGAATGATGAAACTAAAACGCATTTTTTACTCCAGCAACGTGAAACTAGCTGGGAAGGGAAGGGGAGTTATCCCAGCTCTCGAATGAGTTACATAGCATTCTGATGAAAAGTCATACAATGAGTTTCTGCACGCCACCACCGGACGCGCTGCACCCACCGCCTTAAATTCAGAATGTTGATATTTAACACAATAGATTCATTATATTAATCTTGCGGCTGGCCAGTCAGTCAAACTTAGTGTACAAGGCATTAGGAATGAAGGATACATATGAAGTCGATCATAACATTGCACATCATCCTCTTGAGTCTCTGGGCCTCACCGGCGCTAAGCCTCGGCCTTGAAAACAGATGTTCCGACAGTTTTCAGTCGAACGCCAAGGTTGCCATTCAAATGAAGATGAGCCCATCATTTGCGGTATCGCGAGGACGATATGAGATCGAAGATTTCATCGTGGAAACGATTGGCGCAGAGTTTTTGCGCGGTGAGCGTCGTATCCAAGTTGATATAAATGTGAATGATGATCATTTCGAAGATACTTTAAGTAGACTTTCGGCCTTAGGCATCACTCCGGTGGTCTCTGACGAAGAGCCAGTAGATGATTCAATCATTATGGTCATGGCGAACTCACGAGACCTGATCAATCTTTTGCGTGAACTTGCGCCAAGCAGTTATTTTCTCGCATCAACTTACGATCCTCGAAGCGAAATATTCGGTTTAGAAATATAATTTTCAAATCCGTGACCTCATTTCCGTAAAAATCTAGAGACACCCAAACCATAGAAATCTATGCCATAATGCGTCAGCTAGGCGAACTCACTGGAATCATCAGCTAATTTCTTGGTCGGGAAAAGAGATACTTCTCTAAATTTGACGGAAATAGAGTTTTAGATTTTTCGTGTTTTTGCCGACAAGCCTTTAAACCTTCTCGGGGTATGCTTTTGCCATGATATTCACTCGCGTTCAGCTTTCGAGCCTTCTCATTACATTGTTCGTGTCCGCTGCTTGCAACAATGAAACGGGATTTTATAGTACTCGTACCGCTGAATTTGCGCCGGTGGAAACCCAAGATCAAGTTCCCTTAGATCCGACTAAACCAGACATTCCGCCTCCGACAACGGACATACCGGGAAGCATAGACATTGGCGATGCCGTGCCAGCGTTACCACCCGTGGTCAGCGTGCCCAAACCACCAGTCGTCGTCGTGCCACCACCCACACCTGAAAACCCCAATGTCATAACGATTGGCGGCGCCACCAAAACTTTGGACCTCACCATTAATCAAGTCAATGTCACCGAATCGGAAGAAGTCGATCTGATCATTCTTATAGATGACAGTCCCTCTATGAAAAATAAAATCGACCGTATGACAGCGTCACTTGAAAATTTCTTAGCCACCATCATCGCCCGAAAAACCAAACCAGTGCACGTCGCTATAGTCCCGCTTAGTGCTTACGCTTTCAAAGCAACACAGGGTCATGTGATCCGTAAAAAAAGCACCGATGAATTTTTAGTTCTTCCACCGAATCCCCTTTCCATTATGGGACATGGAAACTTAGAAAATAGAAATTACTTGGGGCAATGGTTTAATTACGAGATATTATTAGACAAAAGTTATGATAAGGTGACGTGGCCAGAAACGGCTAGAGGCATAGATTTTAAATATTACGCAAATATTTCGGCACAAACCTTGCCTTCTATACGCGCGGATCTAAACACGATTAGTAATAGTTTGACCGAAACCTACGATAAAGAATATTTGATTTCTGCATTAATGAATCATTTAAGTCATCGGAGTTTGGCCGAGTTTGGCAAAATTCCACCTTCGAAAGGTAAGTTGAGGGCCGACGGTGCCAGTCATATTGTCGTACTCACGGATGAAGACAATGATTTACCTATGCGTCAAGAACAAGGGAGGTTTCACGAGGTGCCGGGTTACTATGGTGGCCAAATGGCGAGCCGCGGCACATACGAAGTTCCGACACGCTGCAGTGATGATGTCGAAGTTTCGCTGGTGGGACATTTCGGGGGCTGTACCAAAGATGCTACCGACTATGACTTGCGTCATGACCGCTATCATTGTGTCGTTTCTCCAGCCGCAGGGTCAGATTGGAATGCACCGCTCTCGATTTTTTCGACAATGGGAGGCTACGCACCCAATAACGCCTGTAGATCTTACAACAAATTCAATTGCACGAAAACACTCGATGGCGTTGACATTGATCAGAGCAATATCGACGCTTCTCAAACAGATAAAACGACTTACAAGTCCTGCCGGCCCGTATTGAATACGGCTGAATACTGGAATGTCAAAAATTACCACGGCGGCCGCCTTTTTGCGGAGGACTTCGAACAGTGCCATCCGGCGGCATGTACGGAAATTTACCAAGTTCTGAAGTGGGAGTTTGTCACAAACACTTCTGGTATCGTCACAAGGGTCAAACTTCAAAATGATGGGGTTTGTAAGCCAGGATTTCGATTTATTCCTCCAAGTGCTAGTCGCGTCTCCGACACTATATTTCCGTCGAAATGCAATAGTGATTTTGCTAGCGGCGTATTGCAAAACTTGCCACAGTTCGTGCGTAAGTATGAAAGGCAGTTGGAGAAGACTTCGGGTCAATCTCTCATTGTCGCCACGCGCATGAACGTGCCGCAAAGCCAAATTCAGGCCTATTTTGATATATTTCATCACACGCATGTGGAATGGCTAGTTCAACCCAGAAACTTTAAACTTTACCGGGCAAACCCTCTCGGCTTCATGGAGTTTCTGAAGGAAATCCATTCGGCCAAACGTATACAAATCCACTCGATCGTTTCTACGAACGGACAAAAGTGTGCGGGTGATAGTGGTACTGGTGTCGTGCGACGGGCCGAAGAAATGATCAAAGTGACGAACGCGACCGGCGGGATCATAGGTAACATTTGCGACGCCAACTATAACCCAATCCTTGAGCGCGTCGTCACTAAAGTTTCGACCAATACGGTTTCCTCTTACGACCTAAAACCCTTGAACGCTGAATTTTCTGGTGCGTCATCAAGCCGGGTTATTGTCAAAGTCGAAAATATAACAAAAGGCAAAGAGATTCCTCTGGGCATGTTCAGCTATGCAGGAGGGGTTCTTCACCTACCGCTGTCAGAAATTTCTTCTGGCGATAAGATTCGAGTCACGTATCGATAAAAGCGGTCTATTTGGGTCGCCGCCTTGAGTATTGATTTGCGCACCCCGCTATCTGAACCTAACCTCCTAAAGTTATGGACTATCTTGACAGTGCATGCTTTTTGTGCTATGAAAGTAGACACTTTTGTATCCGGTTGAGTCTTTCCATTTTCGTGTAAAAAGAAACCCCGTGAAGTTCATTCTCTTTCTCATATTTATCATCTCGGCGATGCCCATCGCGGCAGCGAGCGCCACTCCTTGCGAAAGTATTTTCGTAAACTATCTTTATCATGTGCAACGCGAAATGATTGGACGCACCCCCAGTGCTCTGGCGGATTTTAGAAAAGAAAATTCTGCGGTTGCTGACCTCATGCAAGATAAAGCAAACCCGGACGGACTCTATGCTTTCGAAAGTGATGTCTTTGCGCTTTTTTCATTGGCGCCCGAGTACCGAGACTTAGGATCATTCGGCGAAAAATGGGGATTAACACCGTTACAATCCCAACAGTTCGCCGACTACTATGGCTCGCAAGTTTTCTTTAAAGACTTCGAAACGATTGGTCCACCTGCCGAAATGTTTCATCGCCTCCGTCAAGTTTCGCGCGAACACTACCTCGGTGAGCCAGTCGATGCACTGGCGAGACGATGGCGATTTTATGTTGCCAATCTCACGCAGTATTCTGTTCCCGAAATGGCACGCCTGCTGAATATTAGCGAAGGCCAGGTATACAAGGATTTATCCGCTCTGCAGCTTTCCGTTGTCGAAGCGTTTGGAAAAAAAATCGCGCAAGCCAAATTGCGATTGGCGGCAAAAGAAAACCTTGACCAGATCGCCAAAGTACTGGGCGTTGGGCAGCAGGCCTTAGCATTTGTTCTGCATCACACGAGCGTTCGCAGTCGCGGCCAAAGCTGGGATGATATTATCAGAGCCAATGGCCGAGATGAAATTGAGACGATTGTCCTGATTCGGTTATTTGGACAAGAAAAGACACACCAACACATCGCCGATCAACTCAACACCTATCGCGGTGTTGGTCCTCATGACCCAGCCTTTCGCACAGCAAAATCTGTCACCGATAAACTTGGCGCTCTCGGCTTAACAAATCGCGTGGAAGCTGGTGAAACAATTATTCATCCTCAGTACGGCTTGTTGAATGAGAGTGGTCGTCTCGTAGTCGGTAACGCCTTAGCGTTTATTATCGATCACATGAACAAGGATGACGAGTGGATAGCAAATGCTTTGGGAGTTCAAAAGAGCACGTTAGAGTCTTTTTTTGCGCGTCATCATCTCGTAAGATTATCAGCTTCCGACAATTTGCAATTTGAAGAGCGAACCTCTCTGGTGGCTCAATATGAGCGCCAAAGAATGGCTATCCGCCAAGTTCTAAACTGGATTCGGGCAACGGACGTGTTCCCACCAACCGCGACTTTGGTATGAAGCCGGGCCAAACCCAAGTTTCCCCCGCGCCGTTTTATGGCACCGGGAATTATCGCCCGGGTGAAAGCAAATGGAATGCTCGCATCTTTGACTCTCGCATCGACGCGTTAAAAGCAATAAAGGCTGCAGCCAGAGCCGAGGGCTTGGTGGCTCATTTTCTGGATTTTCAATGGAAGGGTGGGCTGCCGGCGGAGTTGAGACCAGAGGCGCAGCGTGAAGCTTTGGAAATCATCAGCACGTGGATGCAAGCTAACAACCGTAAAACATTTGATAAGAATGATTTTGGACATGGTCCGGACAAAATAAGGCTGGATGAACAACAGATCTTTGCCTACGGCTCTTATAGCCAAGGAAGACCGCATTATGAGAACAGAATTTTTGACTCGCGAACGCAGTTTTTGATCGAGCTGAAACGACGACTTCAAGATGCAAACTTTCCTATTGAGCTTGTTGATTTTCATTGGCCTAAGGGTTTCAGCGAAGAGGTTCGCCGTGAGATTCAGATGGAAGCTGCTGAGCGTGTAGTCAAATGGATTGTCGAGCACGATGGAGCGGTTCCGCGGTCATATGAACTAGGGTTGGGACCCGGGCAAGTCAACCTTTATGGGCCACGACTTTTTGGTCTGAACCTTTACTCGCCGGGGCAGTCTCTAGCCGAGCTCCGAATTTACGATAGTCGAGCGGACGGCGTAAAAGCTATTATCGAAGCTGCAAGGAAGAAAAATATTGTCCTTCGGCTTTCTGATTTTGACTGGCGCAACCCCCCGCCAGAAATTTTGTTGGAGATACAGCAAGAAGTGATCGACAAAATCGTCGACTGGATTGAAAAAAACGGACGCGCACCGAGTGGTAAAGATTTTGCTGAGGATTCAGAACTAGGCTCATCACAGGCGAGAATATTCGGTAGTGGCCATTACCGGGATGGCGAACGCCACGCCGAGCTTCGCTTGTTCGACTCGAAAGAGGACGCTGTCGCCGCGATCATCGCCACAGCTAAGGAAAGAGGAATACGAGTTCGATATCTCGACTTTAGGTGGAGCTTGGTGACGGATTCGCTGCGCGCGCATTTTCAAAGAGAAGCTGTCGAAATCGTCCGTGAGTGGATGGCGGCTAACAGTGGGCGACTGCCTAAATCCAGCGACTTTAGCACGGGATCAAACGACGTCAATTTATACTACTCGCGATTTGTGGGGTCCAATGTCTACGGTCCTGACGGAGATTTTTACGAATCTCGGATTTTTAATTCGCGCGAAGAAGCTTTTGCTGCGGTTCAAACAGAGGCATCACAGTAACTCGTAACGATCATACGAAAAATTCTGGCGGTCATCCTCGTAGGATCTACTTTCGAGTCTTTTTCTTTTTGTTATCCTCAAAAATAAAATTCGCACCAGTTTTAGTATTCATGTCGCAAGTTAGTACAGCTGAATATTTCGGTGTTTTTGGCGCATCAAACATGACGAAACCTACAGTGCTATTAAAATTGCTATGGCTAGGTGAATGGTCACAGGACGCTAGGACAGTAATGTTTGTATTATTGATAGTACAGGCAATCCCTCTACTGCAATGATAAACCAATTTTGTGGGATTGCCTTTGTTGATCAATTGGCTCGATGCGTCTTCTAAAATACACTTGCCGTTTTTGATATTAATCGGCTTAGTCTTAGGACTTTGGAAGTTAACAACGGTATCAATAAGAAGTTTCTGAGGGCTCTTATCATTCACATATTCAAGGATTTTAAAAGTCCAATCTAATGAACCGCAATAAAGATTCAGCGATTCTTGGGGTTTCACCGCTGCATTTCTGCAACGTCATCCTGAGCGACTAGTTCTGCGAAGCTTTAGCGTAGCAGAAAGCGAAGGATCTCGTCACCCACCGTCATCCTGAGCAAAGCGAAGGATCTCGCAACCCGCGCTACATTCCCAGGCGCATCATCCATCATATTTACTCACGCGATGAACACCGCTGCACCCAGTGCCGCACCACTCAAAACCTCAACATCGACCACATCAAACCCCTCGCCAAAGGCGGCCAAACCGAAATCACCAACCTCCGTTTGCTTTGTTTCAACTGCAATCAGCGGGCAGGCATAAAAGAGTTTGGGATGAGTTCGTATGATTCGCGGAGCCTCTGGCCGTGACCTCATATGTCACGCACCTGGCCGATAGCAAGTTTGTTGTGGGAAAATGGCAGGTTTAGGTTTTCTAATGAGAGTTCATTTTCGATTCTTGCTCGGATTCAACGCTTTTATTCTTTACCCGAGGTTCAACAAGTATTTGGCCCATTTTTCTGAAAAGTGCTCCATGAGACCGATAAAATCGAGCTACAGCCGTCGACTCCAAGGAAGTTTAGGCGGCTCAGATGTGGTTAGGGTAGCTTGGGCTAACTTTAAAAAGGTCTTAATGCTTCCTATCCGCCAATGCGGGTTTCGAGTTGATTTTCCAAGAATTAAAATGTTACTCAGTTTTTGTAAAATGGAGTGTTTATGAAAGTTAGATATATTGTTTTTTCTGTTCTATCAGTATTTTTTCTAGCCGCGTCTGCTAGATCTAGCTCAATTAAAATTGTCTGTGATTCTATGGGTGGTGACGAATTGGTTTACAAGAATATAGTCATCGAAATTGATCGGCATGAAAAGGACGCGGAGAAAAGAACTGTTGCAGTTGTTTCAGATGAGACAACGTCTTTTGTCAGGCGTGAAGTGGTTGAAATAGTGAAGCGTCCAAATTTTGAGTTCGACGAATCAAAAACGCTTTTGCTTTTTGAGACGACTTCCAAAGAAGTTAAAGTCATTGCCCAGATTCCGACGCAAAAATCCGTCGCAAAATATTTTGATTCTGACAAAGATGAGGCCGTTGCTTTTAAAATTAACGATATTGACATGAATGAATTGGCATTTGCTGTGATCATTCCCAAGGATGAAAAAGAACCCGCGGTGGCTCTATCGATTGAAAACGTCAATATAAATGAAACGCAAACCTGCAAACGAGATTTGAATTAAAGCTTTGTCTTTGGGGCTTAGTGGTTTTGCGGTTACGTGCGTCTTATTGCAAAGATAAGTTGTTGGGATATGATGATTCGCAATGCTTTGGATGAATTATGATTCGACTACTCAACACAACTCTTGTTTTTGTTTTTTGTTGCATGCCATCCGCATCGCATGCTCAGGAAAGTGATTGCTCACTTCCTTTTGCGGAAGAACGCCAATCTCTAACAACCAGCAAAATTATCGTTCATCACGCCGACAGGACTCGCGAGTTTATTCGCAGTAATCGTGGATTAGAGACTTTGAGGCGGTTTTATACCGAAACAAATGGTGGCTGGTTTGCTTCTGAGTATTTTTCTAATGAGTTTTTCAAGAATAAAGAAATTCTGGATATTGGTGCCGGAGATGGCGCATTTGTCGAGGATCTAAGAGACCTGGGCGTAGACGCCTTTGGGTTTGATATTTTTCTCAATGACGCTCAGCAAAAGTCTCCGTTTTTTAAACGTGGCGATGCTATTCGGCTGCCATATGAAGATGCCAGTTTTGATATTGTTCATAGTTTTCAGGCTGTTTTTTATCATTCTAGGTTTGCAGAAGATTCAAACAATAGATCGCGATGGATTCAAGCCATGCATGAGGCCAAACGCGTCACCAAACCAAACGGACTTATGATTTTGGATCTTGGGGGCGAGGATATGGCCGATGCGCTTAGTTTTATCATGGGTGATCCGGCATTAAGTATAGTCTCACCACAAAGAGACCTTATTTCCGATGCAAGTTCACGTATCGTCCTGATCATTCGTGTTTTGCGCTAGTCCGCCAAAACAACTCACATGGCGATCGCGTTGTCGCCGAAAAACTTCCATAGGTTTAAAATGGATCTATGAAAAAATTGTCAGTCCACTCGGCTTCTAACGTATTCTAGCGCTTTCATCATGAGTTCTTGTTCTGTGAAAGAGCGTTTAATATCAGTGCTCTTAATGCCAATTGTCTTTAAGTTTGGAATGGCTTCTTTAAACCCGTCTACATGCCTGCCGCCAAAAACCACCACCACAGGCATTGATTTATTGGGTAACTTCCTGCAAATCGCGTCGAGATACTCAAGTGCGATTTGATTTCTTAAGTCAATAGTGATTTTTTCGACAAGTTGATCATGCAATTTGTCATCCTGGGGAGCTTTTAAAAAATCAATAATGTCTTTCTGAATTTCTTTTACGGCTGGCAAATGAGACAATGAAAAAGCACTCAGCTTGGTAAATCGCAGTAAATCTTTCTCAAGAGCCCAGTTGGATTCTTTGATCGTATCAGGCGTCCGAATGGCATTAAGGAACGATTTTTCATTTTCAGAGGAATTTGGAAAATTATGTTTTTCAGCTAAAGCGAAAAGAATCGGAAACATATCCTTACGAAGGCGGAGAATTTCAGTTAAAACAGTGGAATTACCTATTGCGCTGACAAGATTTTCTTTACTTCTGTTGACTCCGGCGGCTACAGAACGTTCCAACTCCAAATCTACATCTTTAAATTTTAAATTTTCCATCTTAATCAAGTTGTGCAGAGCTTGTGTTGAATTTATGCTATTCGATAATGCCGAAATATTGACATCTTCCAATCCTTGAAAATAATCTGATAAAGGGTCATTATTCAAAATTCCCTCCGTCGCTAACATGATTTTTTCAGCGCCGGCGAGTCTAGCCAATCCTATTTTCATCTTCATTTCCGTCTCAGTATGAATCGTTCTTATAAATATCAATTCATTCTCAACCGAATTGCAAAAGTTGCTGGGCGCTTCCGCGTAGGCATGACTCAGACTCGGACCTGAGCAACTAAGGCAAGTAAACATAAAGGTGATGAGGGTAGTTCTCATTAGCAACATGGCGGGCTCCGCAAGGTTCAAGGCAATAGTGCCAATGGACTTATTGCAAAGATAGCGCCATGATTTGCGTTTGTAACTTACTGTAATGAAATCACTAAAATTATAAGATCGCCTAAACTTCGCACGCGTGTCCATGTTCATCCCGGTGATGACGCATTGCCCCTTTGAATGAACTGGCTGGAGCTTTCGGGGGAAGAGCACGGAATCACTCACCATTCCGCAAATGATGGCATGCCGGGCCAGAGAAGTAATTTTGGATAAAGTTTCGAAAATCTCAAACTGATGGGACAGATGTATTTAAAGATAATTCTTCGAAAATCATTCCGAAAGCTGGGGTCCCTTATGAAAAATCTCTATTCACCAATTTTGACTGTTCTTTTTTTGCTGAGTCCTGCCTGCTCGGACGACCCGCAAGTATTGAATGAGCGTGGCGCAGTAGGCGTAGTGCCAATGAAAATTCAGACAGGAGGAGAACTCAAACAAGAGGAAGAAAGTCCTGGCATTGGACACTTAACTGCTGGGCTTCGAAGGATTGAAACAGATGGGCTTTATATGGATGAGGCCGAGTTTGCGAAGTCAAACGGCAGATTAAACTACCTTGATTTTCGATTTCACGAAGAACCGAATTTTGCAACGATAGATAAAAACAAAGAACTGCTCTATAGTTTACGTATCTTAAAATACGTCAAAAGTAATGGCACAATTGTTAGCCAACCAATGGCATGGCCAGCGACCACGAAAGTTAATTTAGAGATCGTAAAAACCGTTGTTCAAGTGATAGAAACCGTCAATGGCGTGCGGCAATGGGTCGATAAAGAAGTAGACATGCATCATTATGTGATTAGCGGCTTCGATTTTGGACAAGCCTATTATGAAGCTCAGTTTAAAGAAAATTTATTAGGCATTGAGGCACCTACCGCCACCAAACCATGGCGCAGCTTCGGTGTCGAATGGTCTTTTCCGGTCGTAAAAGCGAACCCTAACAACCGAATGGATCCGAACAACGACGGAATCATTTCTTACCAGGATCTCGTCCATCTCAATAATAACTTTCCAGAACGCAGTGCTACTCCTCCGGCTAATGGCGGGCCTTTATTCCTCGATATAAGTGGCGGCGTAGCACCCTTGTTTAATACCCCTGATGGTTGGATTTGGGCACATGATTTCGGTTTTCTCGCCAACGAGCTTAAAACCAAGGGCACGATAAATCTACTGGATGGCAATAAGCGAGTGCCGGGCTCTTTTCATAATTTTACATTATGCCATCTAGAATATTCTCCCGTTCGAGGTGGTAAATTTGACTTAACCCTAAAATTTAGTCAGCCTTTGATTTCTGATTCCACCAAAGTCATTAAGTGGAGTAATCCCAGCCTTGCTACAGTAGAAGTGTATGATGAGACACAGCCAACAGAATGGCGTCCATTGTATAACAATGACCTCGGTACCTTCTCAACTTATTACGGAGTTGATACTCTAACCTATAGACATGTTGACTACCCACCAGGACGATACCGACTGACGATACTTGGAACTCAGTTTCGCGGAGTATTTGACGGTAATGCTGATGGCGTACCTGGCGATAATGCCGTTTTTGAATTTGAGCATAAAGGCACAATGCTTTCTAATATCAGTCCGAGCTTATGTGGCCGGCCTGCGTATAGGCCGCCAGTGAGAAATACGTACCGATAACCCTGGGGATTGGGTGCGTCCATTCCCAAGTCTGCGGGCATTAGACACATTCTTCTGGCAAATGCTCAGACGGATCTATAAAATTGTATCTACGTACGGGATTGCCTTAACTTAGGACCCAGTGATTAGAATTTTATAGCCTGCTGGCAGCTCGGAAGAAGGTCTTTTCAATTATTTTTCGCACGTTAAATCTATTTCTTGTCCTTAGCTTTTTGCTTTTACTGCAGGCGCCCATCCACGCGAAAGACTTGCGCGGTTGCTTGGGCTTATTGAATGCTGTCGATAAAGAAGCCGCGGTCTTCCATCTGGGTCTATTTCCGAATGCAGCCCATGGCCATGTCAAAACTCTCGACCAGTTAAATCGCGTATTCTTCATGGAAATGACCGAAGCAAGAGCCACTATCGATTATAGTTTGCGGAATCAACTTAACCTGCCACGCCTTGATGAAGTACTCGATTTTGTGCGCTATAGTGGTGATCCTAATATCAGAATCATGGCCATTCGAAAGCTAGCCGCACTTCCTGATATTGAGAAAACAGATGAGCTTTGGGCCTATATTATTCAAGCAAATTTGTTCGAGCGTTGGCATCCAGAGGTTGGAGAAGAGTTATCCAGATTCGAAAAGCACCTCTCCTCAATATTGGAGCCTCGGCAGCGACCCAAGCCGTTTGTTTGCCAGCCTCAGGTCATAGATCCAAGTATCCCACCTCATTTACGAGAAGAAATTTTGGAGCGTATGCGTCAGGGGTACACTTTACGCTCGGAACTTACGGCAATGGTGCTTTCCGATGCCTTGAGCAAAGAAATCCGAATCTTAGAAATTATGCGTGAAACACTAACGAAGGAAGTCAACAATCCCAAAAGTTTTTCTGCATTTCAGAAGGAGTACTTGGATTTCATGCAACGAATGGGTGAAGCGAGAGAGTTGCTAACCTCGATTCGCATCGATACGGAGCTGACTAGCATCGGGTATTTCGGCAAAGGCAAAATCCTGAGGTATTTTCCAAAAGGTGAGACGGCCAACGACATCCATCGAAGCAGACAAAGTAATTTAAGTCAGTGGCGGGCTCCCTTTACGCCCGGGCTTCCGGCTGTAGTGGTCGAGGCTGGGGCTAATTTCGAATTAGTTCGGGCCTATGGTGGCCAATCTGGGATGTTCGGTGGTTTCTATTCGACGGGACGACATGGAGAAATTTGGCCAACCTACGAAGCCAGAGAGCGCATGGCGACACCACTTGCCAATGCCCACCTAGAGGTTGCAAGGATTCAGGTCACCAAGGGTGACGAACTCGTTCTTGGCGGCATTAATCCGCAACGTTCGCCGAATGGCATGCCTATGGACAATGACTATTGGAGTTGGGGAGGGGGCGGCGGCGACGCACAGTATTGGCGACCAGACGTAAGCCTAGTAGGCAGTCCTGGCACGAAGCAACCATATCTACAACCTTCGCAGGTATTGCTTCGCACCAATACGATCAATTCAAATCCAGAGTTATTCCGGATTCAAAAAGATCTTTATTCCTACTCCAATCGCAATTGGGATTCGGGATTTTGGGATTCGAAGTTTTACCGATTTAAAGACCAGATGAAAATTCTTATGAGTGAACAGAATGTAAGTAAACGTAATGAATCCATCCGTGATCTTCGCACATTGATAGACGATTTTAATGTAAGTTCTGACACTATATTTAAATTTCACTTAGATGAAATGCGAGGTGAAATCCCAAAATTTCCCCAGCGCTACACACGAGACTTTATTTACAAGCAAGTTGAGAGTCATTTCCGACGATACAATGACAGAATTGATGAGCTGTCATGGCCTAGCTTCCACCTCATCGGTAAAGAAGCCTACGACGCGCTACAAAGTAAAAAAATATCAGCGCATGCGGTGGGCATGGCTTATCTGGCTGAGTTTGGAATCTCTGGTCGGCAGCTTATTCGCTAGGCGCATTCGTGTTTTTAGCTTTGATCAATTGCGACAAGTGACAGTGTTGATGATTCTGTGATTATCCGAAGTAGTGGCAGCTACGTACGATGAAAATTGACCGGCAGTTGACAATAGAATGCCATCAGTGCCATCAGCCGGTAACATCGTATAGTCAACGTAGGTGGTAAAGCCAAAAAGCACGCACACTCCCGTGGCCGAACCGGTTGTATACCTTATGTTGAAAATCTTCTTCACGTTTCCGTTGTATTTAAATTTTGGTTCGGTGATCGTAAAACTGCCGTCGCTATTCTTTTCTTTTTTGGTATGAGGTGGGTCTGTTGGGTTCACCTCTGGGTTTGGCGTTGGAGTGGGGTCAGTTGTAGGTGCTTTCGTCGGACGTGGCCCATCTTTTGGAACTTGCTCGTAAATAACTTCACTATCTTTAGGTGGAGAGCCAGCTGAGTCACTTACCTTTAGCGCATCATCCGAGCGACAAGCGGCGATGGTCGTTAACAAAAAAATAAGAATAAATTTTGGAATCAAAGACATCTTTTTACCTACAGGAAAAAAGTTCTCTAAGTCTTCAGAAGAGTTGAAAGCATGAATTCTCAAAGGTATTATCGGATTTTTTCGCATCTTAAATAAGGCAATCAAACTATGGTATTGATTAAGGGGGGTTAGATGTTGCAATGGACGTACCACCATTCGTGCCACGGCCCACGTGCCTCACTGAATAGCTGAGAATAGGCATCATTTCGCCCAGGATTTTCTGTAAAATTTTGGGGGCTGACACCTATATTCGCAACGATCCTTAGGGTTCTGAGTGTCCTTGGATCTTTAAACCAGTATCATTTTTTTTCAAACTGCAGAGACATAACGGACAATACTTTTTTCCCGTCCATTGACGTTAAATAGATCGCGTTGTCGGCGAGATCACATATCTCTGCGTTAGTAAGATAAACGGGCTCCAAGGAGAGGCGTTCCAGTCTTTCGTTAAAAACTTTCTCGTCCACTCCGAGCTTGGCAGAATAAGTCAGCTGGTAATGTGGCATTTCCAATTTGTACTGAGGAATGACGACAACATTGAAGTGTTTGATTCCCAATTTCTTGGCTAGCGCTGTTTCCTCGGCGGCTTTGTTGATTAACTTCCGCAAGTAATTTTCTTCATCAATCCAACTCAGACGAACATAGCCTCCTAGTGCCAACAGATGCGTTGTATATGGAGAGTTCTTGTGAACTAAGTCCTTATTCGGACACTTGAGGCCGTATTCTTGTGAGTCAATGGAGCTAAATGAATGTGTGGCGGAGACCAACACAAGCCCCGCATTGATGGATCCCGGCAGTTTCAGTAGTTCAACCGTTGCAGTTTTTGGCGCAAAATTGTCCGAAGAATCGAAGTGGATCTTTGCTTCTAGTGTCGTGTTGAAGTATTTAATTCTGAAAAATTCCTCTTCTTGTAGGTTTGCTTTAACTTCAGTCTGAGGAATAGCCGGCGTCTTTAAGGCAGGAAATTGCGCGGGAATTGAATCCCCTGTTTCAGAAATAACGGCAGGAGTTTCTCGCTTGTCTCCCGTTCCACACGAAACCAAACTCGCAAATACGAACGCTAACGATAAGTTCTTCATGACATCACCCTCCAAGGTTGTCGCCTGGTAATGCAATGAACTGACCAACTCTATAACGAAGCACAATTCGTTATAGAGTTGGTTTTGATTGGGATTGCGGCCCGCTGGACCAAATGTGAACCGACTTGGTTTATTAACGGACCATTCTTTCGATCGTTTAAAATTCGGGTGGCTTAGTGATGTATGAGCCGAGTGGGCGAAACTTTAGAGGGGTAGGGTAATGAAAGCATGCTAGGCAAATTTGGTACGTACGAACTTTGCGAAATTCGTACGTACGATTTTCTTGAGAGAATTACCAGCGACGACGATAGACTGGTCTGCGAGGATGAACGACAACTGGACGGCCAAAACCAGGCCTAACATACACTGGGCCACGTCTGTAATGAACGCCTGGATGAAATCCCGGATGGAAGCCAGGGTGAAAACCGGGATTGAAACCTGGATGGAAGCCAGGGTGAAAACCCGGATGAAATCCTGGGCCATGAACTGGTGGGCCTACCCAAACTTGAGCTTGAGCTGCACCGGCAAACAAGCCGCATAAGATGAGCGCTAAAAATAGTTTTTTCATCAAGAACCCCTTTTCCTATTTGAGTGATTTTTGCCTTTAATGTGGACCAAGGCATCTAGAACCTGATGTATAGAAAAGGGGGGCTAAGATGTCAACCAAAGTAAATGAAATTCTCATGTTGAAAAAATAAGCCAACGAAGCTCGACTCGTCTGAGTCATTCATCGAGTCACGACCATCTTAAATGGAATGTGCAAGTTTGTAGCACGCTGAATCAGTTGAAAACGATCGCACATAGAATGTAAGTTTTATGTCGATTATCGGCCCAAAGGAGCTTCTTGTTCCTCTTTGGTCACAGAAACATTTATACAACATAGGCCAAGTTCAACTGCAAGCGGGTTCGCAAAATTTTCTATCGCAGTATAGGGTTCATCTGAGGCGCGATCTGGGCCAGACATCGTCCAAGCGTTTAGAGTCAAGTATTGTCCGCGCGGCACCATGCTACATCTCCTACGAACATCAACTATTGTAGTACGCAATGAATTTAAAGCTTTTAACCGTGCCTCGTTGCCAGTGATGTGCGCTGGCTGGGCCAAATCAGATTCAATCGGATGCAAACTCATCGGACTATTTGTAAAGCTAAGAATATTGCGATCAATGCCCTCATATCTTTCTGGAATTTTGCTTTTTCGCAGGGGGATTTTGTTTATGTCTGCGTCTCGCCATGAATGGCCGAAGAAGATTGAACACTTGTCACCAGTCGCTGTTAAGGCGGGACCTTTTGGACGTGGTTTCGTGGCTGGGTTATTGTCGTTATCACAACATACAAATTTTGCTGTTGCCTCAACATGCTCAACCCCCTTATCGGGCAGGGCGGCTAAGTTCAAGCTATGCAACTGGCTTACTGCGTAACCCTGGTTATGACAAATCGTTTTCGCGGTAAGTGCGTCTGGGCTATTTTTGATTTTATTTACTAGGTAATCTTTGAGCCAAGTCCTGTTTCCGACTTTAGCAATACCACCCACGCTAAGCTCGTTTTCAAAAACTTTTCCATTGGCGCAGGAATACGTTCCTTCTGTCAACTCAATTGGACTTAACTTATGGACAGTTGTCGAAACCGCGTCAATGGGTAATATACCACCCCTTTCGTTGCTAGCTGGCTGACTTTCCAGACAGCTGACATTCACGAAAGAGAAAAGGGCTGCGATATACACCATGCGAATATTCATACTCATCTCCAAAAGTATTTGCTTATATTTGACATTTATTTTGGGCATTCACCGGCTTCGGTGGCTGGTTTGATATCAGTATGCATACCTACGCTTAGGAATCGATTGGTCACATCTCTTACTTTGTTCCACCACTTGCATTCTGAATCACCAAAATCGCCTGGATAAAATTCACCTATTTGCACAACTTGAGGAATTGTGGGTGATTCTACTATGTAAGAGCTTGCACCACTGAGGCCGCCTGAAATGTTCACTTTCGCGCTTGAAAAGCCAGGCTCGTCATGTCCAATAAACCAAAAGGTAGTTGTCTTGCCATGATACTTAGTCACTGAGGCTGATTTTAGTTTTGAATTAGCGGTTCCGTCCTGACTAACTTTCGAAGCTGCAGTATGGACGCTATACAAATCACCATCTCCATTGTAGGTGAGGGTATTTTCGGTCTCTTCTTCACTTTTTTCATCATTTTCACCCAAGTTATCGCGATCAAACCAATGTTTTGAATAATCGCTTTTAACTGTATTTGCTTCGACCCCTGTACGCTTAGTTCTTCTCGATACGTTAGAACCACCATATTGTTCTGTACCGTCACCAAATATAGACGGGTGCTTAGAAAAGTGTTCATTTGAAGTTTCGGTTATTTGCAAATTGCCCGACGCAGATCCTGAATAGGAAGATTCTCCAGATTTTGTATCGGAAAAAATATACTCCTGAATAGGATCGTCCTCGTTGTCCTGCTTAATGTCTGATGAGTAATCGGAAATTTGATTGTAAACCCGAGTATTGCTCGGCTTGAGTCCAATGCTGACCGTGATCGATTGTGTATCTTTATCTTTAGGACATGTTTTAGAGTACTGGCTATTGTAATAATATTCGCCCGAGGGAAGATTATTTGGTTTAAAGACTGTAAAACATTTTACGCAACCCTTAGAATCTGCCGTACTACATGAAGCCCATGCCTGAGCTTCGAAAATCAACATGCTAAAAAGTAGGATGGTTGATCCAGTAAAGTAATGACGTACTAACCTTCATCAATTTCTTGGACTCCAAGTTAAGCGTGGTATAACGATGTTTCTTGGAGGTTCAGATGGAGTTAGTTCGAAGGAAATTCGACAAGGAATTCAAACTAGAAGCGGTGAAAATGGTCCGCGGCGGAATGA
>JBGSKV010000120.1:0-2599 GCA_041740975.1 Oligoflexales bacterium
GCGCCCGGAGACGTTTCACCGAAAGTCCAAAGATTTAAACTTGGATCTTCGGTTTCTTCTTCATCGCCTTCTGTAGTCTGAGGTGCTTCTTCAGAATCTCCACAATCGGATGCGCCACCAGAGGCTACATCACCTTGATTCGCCGCATCATCTTGACCTTCCAGCGAGTTCGCCGCAACTTTGATGCGAATACAAGATTTGGTAGCAGCGCGCACAACTAACAAGTATTCGCTTGCTTGTCTGCTAAACGAACTCGAGCCAATGGTCGCGCCAGTTGTTGTGAAATTCAAAGATGTTGTTAGCGAACTGCCGCCCGTTTCAATATCCACGACGTCGTCAGGGTCAATTTCAACATCTGGTTCTTCTTCCTCTGGTGGAGGCGTTGGCGCAGGCGTCGGTACATAAGGAGGATTGGATCCTCGTTTCTTACCACCACCACTCGAACAATATGTTGAAAAGGAAGCGAGCAAAATTATCATCAATAGTGACGATATTTTACTGAGATAATTGCTTGTCCAGAAACTATTCATAAAATCTCCACCTTACGAAAACCATGATGAAAGCTATCGGCCTTGTCCTTCAAAGGTTTAGCGACGAATCGTGCGGTCTATATTACGAGTGGTTTTAGGGGGTTAATTCTGTCCTAGCAGGCCTGTATTCCCTAACCGTCAAAATAGCTCTTAGTAGTCGTATGATTTGTCCCTTCGACGGCCTCAAGATTTTCTCCACTTAGTCGATAAAAGGAGTGAACCTTTAGAAAGCGTTCTTAGGTATGGAAGAAAGACAATTTACACCTTATGATCAGCTGCCGCCTGTCGTTGCGCTAAATCCGTATGTTCGCGAAATTTATGTGCGTTTGAAGTTAGTGGAAGATGGCAAGCGTCCCATGGGCAGTACTCCCCGACGTGAAAAGACCAAAATAGATTGGAAAATACTCGTTATTGTCGTTTGTTTGGCCGGATCAGGCTATATTTACTATAATATGTTTTTTGCTTCACGGAGCGGAGGCGCAGCTCTACCTGGTATAGATCCAGGTGAAATGCAGCGTTTAGAAGTCGAAATGACTGCTTTACAAGAAAAGATAAAAACACAGACCGGGCCCGAAAAAGAAGCCTCTGAAAAGCAACTTTTGCAGCTCCAAAACAATATATCGGCAAAGCTAAGCGGACTGGTTCCGCAAATGATTTTGGCCCCTGGTGGAGGAGCTCCGGGCGGTCAGACGCCTCCCGAAGAACCTACCGCACATTAATTACGAATGATTATGGCGAAAAATGTAAATCCAAACATCGCAAGTCTTAGGATTTGAGTTGATCCTCGCTTTTTTGCATTTTCAGGCGTCCCAAATGCTCTTGTAAGTTTCCGTATCCACTGAATTTTTCCTACTTCTATTCATTTAATCCCGAAAGGTGCCGATACGAAAAGAAGCCTGTTTTATATCAGATTTTCGAGGACCGCACATTGGCAGCTTTAAAGTCTAAAATTTTCTTTTTTTTCATCGTCGGCGTAACTTTCTCGTCTTGTAAGAAAGAAACGATCGATTTAAAGGATTTTGCTAAGCACGCTGATCCTTCTTTTAAAAGTGAAGATTATGGTGACTTGCCAACCATGCCATCAAACTTAAACATAAAGTCTGGAAGTTTCGTGTCTTTTCTCAGTCAGTCTGGGGAATTCAAACAAGCCATCGTCAAAGAGACAACCGTTGTGTTCGTGATGAAAGATGGCATCAAGACGGAATGTAAACTTGAGAAAGGCGACACAGTTTACGTCGTCGCAGGTGTCGAATCTGAAGACGGCAAGCGTTATGCGATCGTTCAGCCTGCAAAGCCATGTGTGTTTCAAAACCCACGCACCAACGAACTTTTTCCAATCTCTGAAGGCTACAGCGACCTTACGAAATTGGAATTTGTTGCTGATCAAAAAAATATTCCTAATACCAATATTGGCAACGCGGTGAATAATGCACCTATTTTAGCAGGCGCCGGCCCCGGTTGTTTGCGAATGACGCAAACCTTCCACGGTTCAGAGTGCGGTGTGGCGGGGACGCCATGTGCGATCCCAGGCTATTTGCTTCGTGCTGGCGCGCCTGGCTTCAATATAAAAATTTCAGGGACAGCCCCTAAATGGATCGTTACCGTTCAAAAGATTGAAGGTGGCGGATCCCAACCCGCGCCGAAACGACTTTTGACTTCAGCGGAAATGACAAGGACGACAGACGGTGGCTATCTTTTCCCGATGGCATCTCTTTTGGGAACTACGTCTGACTGGTCTTTCGCAACGGTTCGCTTCGGAGCGCAAGCTTCTACCGGAGACGGCGTCACGTTTGGTCCTGTTTGTTCGCATACTTTCTACTCCGCAAGTCCCCTTGTTCTTGATTTTAGCAAGAGCCAACGGAAACTGCGAACGCTCAGCTTATTAGAGTCAAACGTAAAATTTGATTTGGATGGTTCGGGTATAAAGAAGCAAACGGGCTGGATCTATCCTTATACCGGTTTTCTCGCCATCGATAAAAACGAAAACGGCAAGATTGACAATGGAACTGAGCTTTTTGGTCAGTATTCACAGGTTACGGAAAAGCTGAATCGGTTCGGAAACGGATTCT
>JBGSKV010000121.1:0-11060 GCA_041740975.1 Oligoflexales bacterium
CAAATCTAAGCCGGCTCAACCGTCCCAGCCAACCATCGGGTAAAAACTGTGACGACGAGGCTCCGCACACGAGTACGCCCCGCACGGGTTGCATCCGCAACGGCAGCTCGATCGAGGTAACCAGTTTGGCGGAGCCTCACCGTCGCTTTTTGCTATGGCGTTGCTTCGAGTCGGAACGAGCCAGCAATGGAGGGCACAGGGAACGGAGCGAGCCGGACGCGAGCGACATTAGCGAAGGCGGATGCAGGGACGCATCCAGCCGAGCCGTGTCTGCCGAGCCGGCGAGGGAGAAGCTGGGCACGCCATTGCTGGGAGGTTCGACACGATGCAACGCACGCAGCAAAAAGTGGGTGTGAAAGGCGGAGCAAATGTAGATACCCGGCCGCGGAGCGGCCGAATGTTCATTAAACTATTGATTTCTAAGTGACCGGGTTTTGATTGATGATCTCGGCAAAAGAATGCATTTGGGCGGGCAAAACATCCTTGAGGGGATTTTCTACCTGAAGGTCAGAATCTTGTGTCTGATTGAATGCCAGATAGTTCAGGATTGATTCTACTTCAGTTCCACGTTGTCTTTTTTCGACAAAATCTAAAAAGTATTTGGCTGCTGCGCCCTTAATGGGAATACGCTTACCTTGTACAAATCGAAGCGAAGCCAAACGGCAAATAGACTCTAAAGTGTAGCTATGGGATTCGCAAACTTCGAGGATGGCATTAGCCGAAGTCATTTCTGTTCGAGCGGCATCAAGACAAACTTTGACGAGATCGCCAAGATAAACCGTGGAAACTCGTTGATCCGCTTTAGGCAAAGGATAAAACCACGGATAAACCATAAGGTTTGTAATGGTTTGCAGAAATCGGTCCGAAGTGATTTTGCCGTCGTAGACGATCCCCGGTCGAATGATCACTTTCTCGGGAATATCGGAATTAAGGATTTCCATTTCACAGCGGTATTTCTCCCGAAGAAAGCGCGAAGGCGCGTCTTTTCGAGCACCGACCGCACTGACAAAAACAATTCTTTCGACTTGTGATTCTTCCGCTACACGAATGAGAGTCTTAGTCATTTTTAGATTCGCGAACAATTCATCGTCTACTTCGCCATTTTGTTTGGGACCAGACAGGCCGCCTTGCCATGCCAAATGAATAACGACATCCACGCCCGTGAGGATATTTCGCAACGCTTGCTCTTGGAACAAATTGCAACAAACGGGGCTGATCATTGGCCGAGGCTGTGGACGCGTGTATCGAAATAATGCCTGCGCCTCCACTCCACTTTCGGAAAAAGTTTTGCAAAGTTCTTCGCCAATAAATCCTGACGCGCCAACAATGAGATAATTTGGTTTTTTATCTTCAAGCATTTTTTATTTTTCCGCATGTTATAACTGCCATTTTAGGCGTTCGTTCGCGAAAAAACAATAGACAAGAAAATAAATCGTTATTCGCAGGCTCGCGAAATTTGAATGATATTGAAACCGTCTCCGAAGAATTGGGCGAAAGCCATGCGGTACAGACGGTTTTCGGAAGCTGGCTCCAAACACCCGTCGTAGCTAGCGATTGCAGCTATTTCATGACCGGCACAAATATGACTAAGGCCCATCTGAATGACATCGTCGAGTTTATCACGCTCCGCTTGGCTTTGAACTTGGCCTGATCCGCAGGATTGACCCCCCGTATCTTTTCCAAAAAAAACAGCCGGCTTCTCGCCCACCTTGGCGTCTTTGATAAGCTGAATTTTTCCAGCGTAGCCCCCGGCAATGTAGACATTGTTTTCCGGGTCCATGGTCACGCCCATAGGAACATTTAAATTTTTCAAATCCGCGTGCATCTGCGCTCGGGGCACAACTTTTCCATTCTTAATGGCATAAAAGCCGTCCAAGTTTGTAAAATATATCTCGGACTCGTTTTTCACGTGAAGGTTTGTGATTGTAAAATCTCGACTTAAGTCGTCAATCAAAACGCTATAGTCACCATTTTTGTCAATTTTGGCGATTCTTCCCGCCTCGGCGACATAAATTTGTCCGATTTTGTCGACAAAAACAGCCGAAGGTTCGAACCAGTTTTGGAATTGTCCATTCTTGCGGGCTTTGATTTCCGACACAACTCCAGCCTGCGTTACACGTAATACTTTGTGTTTATCGGCGGTGCCTGAGCTCAAAACAGTGACCAAAACATCATCTTCAGGAGTCAGTGCAATGGACAAAGGGTAAACGATACCGGTTCCAAAAACTTCGTAATTGGCGATCAAATGGATCGTTTGATCGAGACCTATTTTACGCAAGGAGTAGGTAGCTGTATCGAGATAGAAAATCTCGCCTTTTTTATTGACTGCCAAACTATTCGGACGACCCAAAATAGTCGAGCGGGCGTCCAACTTTTTATCATCAGAAATAAACTGACCTTCGCGGCCCGCTAGGCGCACCATACCAGTGACGTTTAGCAATGAAACGAGATAAGAAACCTGCGCGTGGTCGGTTAAAACCACAAAATCACCGTTATTTTTTTCAGCGAAATCCCTGATATGCCCACGAGGAACTGATCTCAGCGTCGTTATTTTTTCATTCAAATGGATTTTTCTGATGCGAGCTTTTTCGGACATATCAAGCTCAGCCAGTTTTTCCGCCAGAATGACTTGGAAGGTCTTTCCATTTTCCGTACCGTATCTATTTCCATAGTACTCTTTGAGTTCTAAGGCAGTGACTTCGGCATCATGGCCCTCGCCAATCAACAGCTCACCTTTTGCATTCAGGGACAGCGCTTTTGGTTTTGTAAGCTTGGCTAGGGACGCTGCGGCGCTATCACCAGACTTGCCGGGTGTTCCTGTGCCCGCTAGTGGTTCTATGACTCCGCCGTCTCGGACGCGCCAGACGATATGTTTGGCGGATTCTGAAAGGACCACTTGATCCTTAAAGACTTCGATGTCATCTGCTTTGACCTGCGCTTCAATCAGTTTGCCGGGTGTTTTAGAATCTGCCACTTTTAGTTCTATTCGCTCGAGCTTGCCTAAGGCATTAAGAACGTAAAGTGATGAAATCCTTTGCGCATTATTGGAAAGGACATAGACCTTCGCTTTTGAGTCGAAGGCGACCTTTGATAGAATAATCTTTTCTTCACCGGTATTAAAAACCTCAGTCACTTTGCCGGATTGATCAATTTTCAAAACTCTGCCCTTGGACGAGTCGGTGATGTAAATTGCATCCTTAGTGCAGGTCATTCCTACGGACAAGCTAAGTTTCAAGTTTAGTCGATGCAACATGTCGTCACTGCCGCTTGCGAAGAATCCCGCGCCGATAAAGTTGGAGACGATGCCATTATGAAACTCGTAGATGACGCGGGCATACTCTTGCGCCTCGTCGCCTGTGCCAGAAAATCCATTTCGTCTTAGTCGAGAGAAGAAGGTGTCAAAGTAAACTTTGTCACCGATAGCACAAACAGAGTCTCCATAAATCGTTGCGTCTTTACCTTGAAATTTTAGCGGTTGAAATCCAACTTCTTTATTGGCTGGATTTTCCTGGGCAAATTGGTTTGGAATCGAAGGAACTAGGCCTGCGGCTACACCGATAGAGTAGGGAAGTAGGACGATTTCTTTTTCCGTTTTTTCTTGTTTGAGCTTGATGTCTTCTATCTTCACGGCAATTTCTAACTTAGCTTGACCGTTTTTGGTTGTGACCTCGCAAATTTGGGTAATATTGTTGTTTTCTCCTCGGCATGAAAAGGCAACGCCTTCACCAGTTAAAATAACCGGGTTTGCCCACTGCGGCTTAAGATGCGCCACCAAAGCTTCGATTTTGTACTCTTTGCCATTCTCGTCGAGTTTTACAAGATGGCACCGGAGATCATAGTCCGTCATAGATTTGCGCTTAAAGCCGCAGCGATTTTTGATCTGAGCCAAATAAGATCCCGTGATCTGAGCGGGCGGGACAATAATATCATCGTCGTCGTCAGCCGAGTCCGCTCCTCGTTCGTTGACGAGCGAGTCGATACAGCCAACCGATGCAAAGCTGAGAACTAGCAATATTGCCAGGATACGCATGAAAAATTTCCTTTGGACTAAATCCCAATCGGACATTGGCCTACTTTAAATGAGTTTTTTTTAATAAACCATATTTAGCTAATAGTTTTGATGCGTTGGGTTGCGCTTCCGACACCTTTAGTAACTTACCGCAAACGGCATATTTTCAAGTTTTTCGAGACCTTATCGAAAGTGTTCTTTCGTCATGGGAAGTTGGACATTGCAGGTGGCTTTCCAGACCCGATATAAAATCAGTGGCAATTCGGCGGCATCTGCACCCTAACCGCCTGAAATAAAAAGCTAATAAAAAATAGCTAAATATCCTCAGGTTAAGGACGAAAGCATATTGAGTACAAGAGCAACTGTTTGCCTTCTACAGCTGATTCGGTTGCATCTTTGTATGCCGCAGCTAGGAGTTAGGATTGTGAACAAAAAGTTTTTTCAGAACCTGCATTCGCAGTCCGGCGTAACCTTAGTTGAGGCTATGATTTCTGTTTCCATTCTTTCATCCATTGTTTGGATTTATTCCGATTCTGTCAAAAACACACTTTCAGCCCACTCGAAAGCCGAAACGTCATCGCTTTATACAATTGGCAGCAGTATTCTGGAAAATGAGATTAGCAAACAAACCTCATCATTTATTTTTGGCCCCATGACCTGCGCTGATCTAGGTGATTCGACGAAAGCCGGCGACATCACAAGCGTCCCCGAGTTCATGGCGGTCAATGATATCCGTGATGCAGACAACCCCTTGACCGTTTCGGGAATGATTTTATCTCGAGACCAAACAAAATTTAATACGCTTAAAAAACAGGATGGATCGACTTTGCAACTAACTAGCATTCCGAAAGCATCCTACCAAAATGCGTACACGGCCTGTAAAAACAAATTGACCAGAACTGTTAATGTGGGGTCTTCGAATCAAGAGTTTCAATTCTGCGTCTACCTGGACCCAGTCTCGAATCAAAAGAATCTAGCGCCCTACGTACCTTTTTTTGCGATTGTTAACGTTAAGTTCATAGACTTTCAGTCTAATGACCCGATTTCATGTAGTTCATTTAGGGCCAGCGCGACCAGTGACTCCACTTCTGTACGTGAAAGCGTTGGCGCTGCCGTGAACTATTCACTTTACTGGCTAAGCTACAACGGTAGTACAGTGGGATCCTATACGAATACTTTTCTGACTAGCTCTCCCAAAAGCCACATCATGTTTAAGACATATGAAAGGTATTCGGGCGATGACATTGGTGGGCTATCTGGTGCCGATCGAATTTGTCAGAAAGCTGGAGCTACTGCTGGCCTGTACCTTCGCTTTCGCGCCGTCATGTCGGATTCCAAGACCAATGCCATAGATCGCTTGCGACTTTTTGGCCGCATTTCTTCGATCGATGGAACCATTATTGCCAACAGCCCTGCGGATTTTTGGAAAGGAATAAGTCCAAACGCTGGATATGAATTGCTGACAAATTATGGGGATGACGAATACGTAGGTGGGACTGGTATTGATGACTATGCTTGGACTGGCACCGGAACAACCGGCTTAAGGTACGATGATACCGGATTGGCAAATAAGTACTGTAATGATTGGACGTCAAATACTGGAAATACCATTCGTGGGCATTTATTATCAAGTGCGACCGCATCGGGCAACCCGCGTATGCATAGCTCCACTATGGCAGCTTGCTTTGTTAGTTATTCAATGCTTTGTATCAGTGAATAAAAAAGGGAGATTTTTTGTGAACATCTTTTTTAAAAGTCGCATGAACTCTCAGCGTGGTAGCGCAGCCTGGTTGGTTACTATGATGATGGCCAGCGTCGTTGTTTTGACGATCGGTCAACGATATTTGAACGTCAAGGCCAAGTTCTCAACGGCGCGAACACTGGCGGGTAAGGAAAATACCGATAACTATTTGACCTATGCCATCAACCAGACATCGAATTTGATTTCGGTCGGTGCGATTTCAGTGTTGGAGCGAACGGATGCAAAACCATATGTGCAAAGCAACCAGCCCGACAACACGACATTTACGATAGGTTATAATAGCACAGAGTCTGTTTTTGAAGTCATCTTCAACATCGCCAACCCAAAATACCTTGAATTCAGTGGCGAAAGTGGGGATGTCGAGACCAACGGTGAACCACAAACTCTAGCCGTCAAAGTTCAGGTCTTGCAACTGACTTTGGAGCAAAAAGAAACGACGGGTAGTGAAGACGAAGTCATCAATAATTCGATAAAAGTCAAAGCCACCATGAGCTATCCGCTCGTACGGTCACAGTTTTCCGTGATCCGGCCACAGATTGTTCGCTTCGACAAAACCACGCAAGGGTATGATCACACTTGTGCTTTGGGTTCAAATGGTGCGGCGTACTGTTGGGGGCGAAACGATGCAGGTCAACTTGGCATCGGCCGCACGGACACCGATATTATTTATCCTAAGGGGTACCCGTTTCCTCAGAAAGTTTTGGGCAATCATTTCTTTTTGGAAATCTACGCTGGTAAAAAATTCACTTGCGGCAAAGTCAAAGTATCTGACCCTGTGCTCATGAATGCAAATAGGACGAAATTAGGCAAGATTTACTGCTGGGGTTTAAACTCTAATGGGCAGCTTGGCGATGGGACCTATATTAGCAAAACTGTTCCCACACCAATTATCAAAGGTAATCTCCCAAATGACGCCGCTTTGGATACAATAGATAGTTTTGGTGTTGGCTACACTCACGCCTGCGCTACCGAGTATCTCACCCGCTTGGCGGTTTGCTGGGGAGAAAGGCGCTACACAGGAACAGGTAGCCTCGTAGGAAACCTTTCGGCTCCCATGTACATTGTCACTTCGCCGAATCTTGGTTCGAATGGTTATTTTCAGTTCTTGCGTGTCGGACCCGAGCACAGCTGCGGTATTACATCAACGAGCTCTACAAAAAATAACTTTGTTTACAATCGTATATACTGCTGGGGTAACAATGACAAAGGTCAGCTTGGCAACGGAAGCAATATTGCGGATGTTGGTACTCACTTTCCAACCCAAGCGGTTCAAGTCCAAAACCCACCAAGTTCTGTCAGTAACGCGATTATTGCATGGGCTGGGCACGTACTCCCTCCACTTTTGCTTTATAAAAATGCTGCTTGTGCCAATTTTGATATGAACATTTCACGGCGGCGCATTTATTGCTGGGGGGATTTTGCTCCCGGTGGTCGTTCGGCGACCTCCACTCCAGAATGGATCGGAGATCCCGCTGGTTTAAACTATCAAAAAGACATTTACGAACTCGATGCGGGCGCTCATGCTACAGCTGGCGGCAAAATCTGGGCGATTGAGGGTGGCGACGGTGCACATATGGGTGGTGGAAATTTTAACAGAGGCTTGATCGCAAATGACCCGCCTTCTACTGGTCATGCTCGTAACTTAGTTACGTTTGACAACTATATTGGCGATAACACGCGAACAGTTGTGACACTTGAGGATGGCGCCGTAAGAAAGCTTTTTGCCTTAGGCTATGGAGTGGCACGTGGTAGTGCCGATCCTGTTACTGTGGGGCATATTTGTGTGACTCTCGTCAATCTCCGACCATATTGCTGGGGAGATAGCTCTTATGGTCAGTTAGGACAAGGCGAACAGTACCTTAAAAATGCTCAGGTGACGCACAATGACTTTCCTGACTATTTTGAAATTCCCATGGAAAGACGAGTCGCACAGCCCTTTCCTATGGATTATGAATAACTTCAGACATTTGAAAAAAGGTTTTTTTTGCATAATTTCTTTAATAAATCTCAATCGGGTTATTCTTTGCTGGAGATGATGATCGGCCTTTTCGTCATGAGTATGATCACTTATGGCGTATCCACCTTTTATGTAAACATGAAACGCGACGGAAAGTTTATTGACTCAACTTTTGAGATGGCCAACGAACTCAAAATTTTCAGTGCCGATATTGAGAAAAACTTTCAAAAGCATCGTTCCGATGAATCGATCCTTCTTTTTGACACCTGCCCCAAGCCAACATTGAATTATCTGAGGTTAAAGGATGATTCTAGGCCGGTCTCATGTGGAACTAGTTTTACGACCAATACCTACACGACGACTTTACTCGATAAAGCACCTGAAGATGCTGTCGTCGCGGACAAAAAAGAACTGCGTGGATCAAAGTTAGTCATTGAACAAAAACATGAAGACGGATCCATCTCCAGAATAGAATATCGTACGGTCTGCACACATCCTGCTGACAATACCCATACGTTTAAGCAGAACAAACATGATTGGAGCAAAGTCTTTGCATCATTCGCATCGATTGGCTGTCTTCCCGAAATGTCCGAAACTCCCGCTACCTGTGGGGATCAGTACAATGGTGATCGAAGCTTCGCGATTTTGAAAAAAACTTGGTACAAAAATTGGAACGATGAGTTGGACTGGTTTGGTGATGATCATACGCCACTGCCTGTCGCCATTCCTGCTTTTACAACGAAATGTTACCCGAGAAACTTTTTTCAGTATGACGCAGCGACGGACTCTTGTAAGTTTAGAGAACAAGTCGATATTGGTATAACGTCTACAAGCGCCTTCGGTATGGCCTTTTGTGCTTGGTCTTCAGATATCGATTCGGGTGATCTTCTTCAAATGCGTATATTCACACTGATTGATAAAGATCGCGACTTGACTTACGGTGGCCCATTGAAATCGTACTTTGTTCGTCCGTTTCAGTATGACGCCAGCTTAAAAAGAGATGCCGAGATGGAATTTTTACTGCCGGATTAATATTTCAAGGCTACTGCTTTAGCGATCCCTAAACTCAAAACACATTCTATAACCCTTCCTTGGCATCGATTGACTCGTGCGAATTTCACGTCTTTTTAATCACTTAACATCATAATATTACTGCTTTTTAAGCGAAATTTGAAAAAGCTCATGAATTGAACTCAAGTTCCGATGGAATTATGAAGACTTGGATCTTTCATGGGATGCGGCTTCTTGAAGGAGATTTTCTCTTGATTCGCCATAGGTACTCAAATTCATTTTACAATCTAGGAAAGACACCTCATCGTCTTCTTTTTGTTTTGTTTATCGCTTTTTCATTGTCTGCGTGTGGTGGTGGGGGCGGTGGAGGCGGTGCGAAAGACGGTGGAGGAAGTACCACTCGTTTCGTAGACAAAAAAGGTCCTACACCTGGTGGTCAAGGTATTTTGTCAGTTTCGAATCTAACATCCACTGGTCTAACGTTGAACTGGACAATTGCAAAAGATGATTATGCGGCTAGTGCGGGTCTCGAATACCAAGTTTACCGTTCAACATCGAATAATATTTCTACCGTAAGTACAGCTGGCACTAATGGCACACCCATTGGCCCCATCGCAAAAAACATAATTTCAAAGACCATTGCAGGACTTGCATCCGGAGGGACTTATTATTTTGCCGTTGTTGTCAAAGACCCTTCTGGCAACTCTTCTATTTACAAGACGAAATCCGTTACGACGATTGCGGATGCGCCGCTCCCACCTGTTTTAAACATCATGAGCAGGGTCTTTAATGCACCTTTTATCGTGAACGTGACTCAGAACAGCGTGCAAGATATCGACTTTCTCGAGTTTCGATATTCCACCACTGGCATATCTCCCGCCAGTTGTAATAGTGGTACCGCTACACCTGGTTCAATCAATATTTCCAATACGGCAACTTTGAAAGTGATTGCTTGCGACGCGACTGGACTCGCATCGTCACCTGTGACCGGAACCTACACTTTCGACAATACACCGCCACAAACACCTACTCTAGATGTCCCTTCACGCGCCTTCAACGCTAGTTTTATAGTGAACGCCACGCAAGGCGCGCCAACCGATACGCATTTTGTAAACTTTAGATTTAAGATTGGTTCAGCACCAACTAGTTGTACTGATGGAGTCGCAACCAGCGGCGCCATTACTATTAGCGGGACGTCAAGCCAGTCCCTTTTTGTCGTCGCGTGCGACTTGGCGGGAAACTTTTCTGCAGTCGCCGCTAACGCAGTTTACACTTATGACGGTACACCGCCGCAGAACACCGCTATTTCGATAAATTCTGGTGATACAGCCACAACGACGACAAGTGTCACACTCACTTTAGCGGCTGACGATGTCGCGCAAATGTATGTCACCAATGTCAGTGGTTGTGCGTCTGGAGGTACCTACGAAGCCTTCAATACCTCGAAGGCGTGGGTACTGGGTCAAACCAATGCTACGGCCACTGTATTTGTAAAATTTCGAGACATTGCCGGCAATGAATCGAGCTGCATTAGCGACACGATTGTTCATGATAATTTGCCGCCGCAGAGTACGTCAATATCCATTAATTCAGGAGCTAGCGCAACGGCTTCCACTAGCGTAACACTGACTTTAGCAGCAACTGGCGCTTCGGAGATGTACGTTTCCAATAACAGCGGATGTGCGACAGGAGGCGCTTATGAGGCGTTTAGCGCTTCAAAAGCTTGGGTCTTGGGACAAACCAATGCAACCGCTACGGTTTACGTCAAGTTTCGCGACGCGATAGGCAACGAGTCAGGTTGTATGAGTGACACGATTATTCATGATAACTTGCCCCCGCAAAACACTTCTCTATCTATAAACTCCGATGCAACTGCTACCGCTTCAACCAGTGTAACGTTAACCTTAGCGGCAGTTGACGCGGCGCAAATGTTTGTTACGAATATTGCCGGTTGTGCTACTGGCGTCGTTTGGGAAGCGTACAACACCTCAAAAGCCTGGACATTGGGACAGACCAATGCAACAGCAACTGTTTACGTTAAATTTAGAGATGCCTTGAATAATGAATCTGCTTGCATAAATGACACCATTGTTCACGATAATGTTGGGCCGCAAAATACTTCCATCTCAATTGATTCAGGTGCCGTAAGTACAAATGATGTTGATGTTACGCTTACCTTAGCAGCGGATGACGCCGCTGAGATGTTTGTTACGAATATTGCCGGTTGTGCTACTGGCGTCGTTTGGGAAGCGTACAACACCTCAAAAGCCTGGACATTGGGACAGACCAATGCAACGGCAACCGTTTACGTTAAATTTAGA
>JBGSKV010000122.1:0-14968 GCA_041740975.1 Oligoflexales bacterium
ACTATATGAAGGTCGAATCAGAAAATGGTTCGATGCTAGGAACTCCAATTGGAGTCCTTAACGCCCTAAAAAACTGCTTTTAAAGATTAAAACTGGCCCCCTAAACTGAGCTTACGCACGTAAGTCATTAAACGACTTCCTTTGAAAGAACTAACGTGATCGCAACCTTAAGGGAGGTGCGGCATGTGTCCTTTTTGCAAATCACCAGTGGCACGAATCATTCGCAAAGGATATTTCAAAAGAGTTTCAACTAAAACAACCCACGTTCAGCGCTATTTCTGTAAAGATTGTAGAAAGTATTTTAGCGAAAGAACAGGATGTGCCTCTTATCGCGAGCAAAAATCTCACGTTAACCAGGCACTTTTTCGCCTACTATGTTCGGGAGTGTCACAGAGAAGATGTGCATTCATTCTGGGAGTTCGACGTCCGACAATCGCTAGAAAGCTTGTCAAATTGAGTAAAGTCGCACGTTCCATGCATGCACAGTCATTAAAAGAGTGCCCGCTTACAGACGTTGTGATCTTTGATGAAATGGAGACTTTTGAACACAGCAAGTGTAAGCCAGTATCTATTTGTGTTGCCGTGGAAAAAAAGAGTCGACGCATTCTTGCCGCCGAGATTGCACAAATGCCAGCTAAAGGTCATTTGGCAAAAATTTCAAGAAAGAGATATGGACGTCGCACAGATAAGAGACCTCAAAGCATTCGGAAAGTACTTAATATTGTAAAAATAGTTTCGTCCGATAATCTCACCCTTCGCTCCGATGAGTGCCCTCGCTATCCAAAATATGTTCGAGAAATTCTACCTTTCGCGCGCCATGAAGTCTTTCTGGGGCGACGCGGATGCGTGGTTGGTCAGGGAGAGTTAAAACGCGGAGGGTTTGATCCTTTGTTTTCTTTGAATCACAGCTGCGCTATGTTTCGAGACAACTTAAAGTGTCTAAGTCGACGAACGTGGTGCACCACTAAAAAGGTCCGAAACCTTCAGATGCGATTGGACTTATATATATGTTTCCATAATATGCTGATTGACAAAAAAACCAGGTACTATCGCTTAAAGGAGTTCTCTGGTTTAGGCGCAATTTAAGGGGCCAGTTTTTATTCTTCTTCTGTTTCAGGCACAGCTTCTGTGGATTCATCTTCCACTTGAACGGGGACGTTGCCCGGATTGACAAGAGGAGAAGGGGGAAGCTTGCTGTGTGCTTCTATAAGTTTATCCAGTCCTTCTTGGAGGGTAGCAATGGCGCGAACCGTGTCGTCCTTTTCGTCGCCAGTTTCGTTTTTGGCTTGTTCTTCCAAAACCATAATCTCGGCGCGAAGTCGTTCAATCTCGTCGTTCTTCAGTTGGGATCCGGCAGGACTAGAAAGATACATTCTATTAAAAATATAACCAGAGATGCTAAAGCAAATCACGATGATTAGTAATTTGATGATGAGCCCTTTGGATGTTGGAACTTCGCGTTCTAAATCCTTCTCGTCAATTTTGTCGAGATCGACCGGCTCTAAACTCTCAAGATCGTTGGACATGAATGGGTCCCCTTTTGAAATGCATTTGCAATGTTTAATGATAGCAAGGATGTAGACTTTGGCAAGGCCTCGCACCAGTTTGGTTGGAGTCGTGACCGTAGGTTTGAGTGGGGTCCAGGGATTGGTGACTCGGAACCCTTACGCATAAAGAGACGAGCCATCAGACTCGCCTCTTCTAACGATGATAACGGTATGTCTATTTTTTAATTTCGTAGCGGGGGCCGAAACTCGCGCCTTTGAAAAACTCTGACAGGGAAGTCGTCGTGACACTATTGCCAAATGAACTGGTTGACACGAAATTGCTAAGGTGAAGCTCGTCCATTTTATCTCTGCTATCAAATCGAAAACCAACGGCCATACAATTGGTTGTTCCCTCAGGAGTTGATAAGACCAAAAGTCTTGCGCCTACTTCTTTACCAGCGGCTAAGGGGCGGCTCACAAAAAACTCGGCAACATTGAGTTCTCTGGCAATTTCTATTTTGGTAAAAACTTCTTTCAAGCCGGAAACAACAAAATCAAAATGAAAATAAAGTTTAAGTTCCGTATAAAGACCATCCCATAAATCTATACGCAGACCATCGTAAAAGTAATGGTCTTGCTCTTGTGTGTTTTTGTAGGGGCTGCGTGATTGCCAATTTTGAGCGAAGCGCGAAGAAATATCGTTTATGGTTTTTTGATCGGTCTCTCGTATAAATTCGTAACCACAATATCCAGAGTCATTGTTCTCAAACAGGGAAGGGTCCATTTTTTTTGTAGAATGAACGGGAGTCCAAGCTGTGTCATTTTCTTTGGTTTCTACGGTTTGGTTTTTAGGAATGGGACCTTGAGGTCGAGGAAGTGAGGTTGATCCGCATGCGGAAAGGATAGGTGAGGAAGCCAGCGTGAGGGAAAGGAAGAATAGGCGCTTCAGCATGGGGTGGTATGGCTCCTGATTGAATGTGGGTTAAAGCGACTCTGAATAGAGCGCTTTATAGAAATATATATAAATTTATAGAAATGTAAATATATTTTATTAAAATATCTTGAAATGTTTTGATTTTATAAAAAACTGAGTAGTTTTAGATGGTTACTCTCATGGTCGACGATTTTCACCTGGAGTTTTCAACAGCTTGTGGATAATCTGCCCTTCACGAATTTGAAACGGGCGAAACGAATGCAATCTGTAGATATGAACTGGTCTGATATGCCGATGGGTCCCAACTGGCAAACACTGTTGGGCCTAACCCAAGCGGATATGGCAACAAAAGTATCCGACGAACGTCACCAAGAATTTCAAACTTACTTAGCCGACTTTTTAGACTCAGAAAAAGTGACGAGCCAAGAACTCTTTATCAATCTTCTCGAAGAACTTGTCGGAATGAAATATCCGGATTTGGCGCAACGCTTTATCCGCAATTACCCAGACTATTTTGCCAGAGAAGACTTTCGCTGTGTTTTGACTGCAGGCATCGCGGCATTAATGACTGGAGACCTGGCTTCGGCGGAAACATATTTGCGAGAAGCCCAAATTCTTGTTCCTGAAGAGCCGGCGCCCTATGTGAACCTTTGTCAGTTGTTCTGGCAAGACGGACGGATGGAAGACGGATTGATCTGGGCAAGAGCTGGACTGGATTCGGATAAGAATCATCAACGCCTATGGGAGCTGATGGCGGTGTTCTTGAGAGCTCAAAACGAAGCGACTTATGTCGATGAAATCCAGCGTGAAGCGAAAAAACGATCGTCATGGGCAGGACTCTCACTTGCAGCCGATCTTATTAACGATCGCGATCCTTTTCTCAAATCAGAATGGTTGAAAGAACTGTACGATCGCGGAGAGCGCGGAGAAGGATTTTTGATCGAATTGACTGCAGCGATGGGTGCTGCGGGTCAATACAAAGATTTGTTGGATGTCATATCCTCGGAGCAAGCACAGGCAGAGGAAGTGGTAAGTTGGCAGCTTATCCTTCATAAGGTTCAAGGGCATCTTGGGCTTGAAGATCTCAAATCTGCTGAAAGTGATTTTGTCATCCTCGAGCGGCACCGAGAACTACCTAAAGATCTCAGTCCAATGCTAACGGCATTGAAAACAGAAATAAACGACTCCATAGCGGAGCTCAACACGAAGGATAGAACATGAGCTTAGAACCTATTGCTACTAAAGACGCTCCAGCGGCAATCGGACCGTATTCACAAGCGATTCGAGCCAATGGTTGGGTGTTTTGCTCGGGGCAAATTCCGATCAATCCTCAGACTGCAAAAGTCGAGGCAACGACGATTCAAGAGCAAACAAAGCAAGTCATGGAAAATCTATCTGCAGTATTGGACGAGGCGGGATTGTCGTTTCTTGATGTCGTGAAAACGACAATTTATTTGCAAGACTTGGGCGACTTCAAATCCGTGAATGAAATATATGGTAGTTATTTTAAAGAGCCATTTCCTGCACGTGCTACCGTGCAAGTTGCATGCTTGCCTCTCAATGTAAAAGTGGAAATTGACGCAATCGCCTGCGCCAAATAATTTCTAAGAATGGAATGAAAATGTCTTGCCATAAGAACTCATTGTGTGGCACAAGTATTGCTTGCTAATACAAAATGTAAAAGTATAAGATACTTAAAACCGTCTTGCATAATGTTACTGTTTTTGTGGTGGATCATCGTTCGTGGCAAGATTCTCCTATATTCTTAAATCCTTGCAGCCCATGCTTTTGCAGCTTCGTCTTTCCCTATTTAAAGTAAAGTTTTTTTGGCGGTACGCCGCGGTTGGGTTCCTTGTTTTTGCGGCTACACACACTATTCATGCGGCCTTGACACCAGTTGATGCTTATTTGGCAATCGAAATCGATGGCAAAAGCTATGGTCAAGTCGATAGCGTCGACGGGCTTCCTTCGAAATGGAATCTCGCATCGTCCCATAAGGCACATCAAGTTACCTTGAAGCGTGGTTTTTTGACTCAGCCTTCGCTTTCTCTATGGGCGAAGAATTCTCTCGCTCGTCGTACAACTTTTGAAACTGTAGAGCTTATTGAACGTAGCTCTCAAGGCCGCGTCTTGCAACGATGGACTCTAAAAGCTTGCCAGCCATTGTCTTGGTCGGTTGAGACTGACGAATTGAGTCTCGGCGGGTATCATGAAGTGGTAAAACTCGCTGTCCAACAGATTTATTAACGCCGCGACTTCCTGCTGATTTACAATTGAAGACTGACTTTGTTTGATCAAGCTATGATGAAGGGGTCGATTTCGTGCTTATCCTCGCTTCGCCAATCCATTCTTTGCTATACATAACTTTGTTTCTGATGTTAAATTATACAGCTTATTCTCAAAGTATGTTTTCATTTCGAGGGTTTAGCGTCTACTTCGGAGAGCGGAAAATAGGGCAACTTGTTTGCCAAGGTGAAGGTAAGGCAACTTTGGAGACGAATGTCATTGGAATTGGGCGAAACTACCCAGCAAAGTTCAACTTAGTCAATGACGGTCCAAATAGTCTTAAAATTGACGATGTCGCGATTCCTCAAGTTGATTCTTTGCCGATTAGTGAGCTCACAGATCACTGTAAAAATTTTCAATTTCGTCGCAGTTTTCAACTGCAGACATCGCAACTCAAGCAGCTCGAATCAAGCTTTGCGACCGTCCTGCCTGTTTGCAAAAAAATTCAACTGGAAGGCGATGCGTTTCGCTGTGACATGACGGCTAGTTCTATCAAAGGCCTGCGGGACATCATTGCTGAGCAACGCAAGAAACTCATTGCCTGGTCGCGGCAACCCTATTTTATCATGCGTCGTCTGGAAGTTACCCGTCAGCTAGCCAATGCAGTGGATGCAAACTCGGATATCGATGGAGTTTGTAAAGTCATAACAAAATCCCTGCCTATGGAGCTTCCTTTTGTTTTCAATGACTTAAACTGGCGGAAGGAATTCTGTGAGCCACGAGACGAAAATATTCGCAACCACGTGGGACTCGTGGCTTTGCAACTTGCTGTGGACGAAATGAACTTACTTTTGGATATAACGGACAAGGAAACCTACCAAGGTGTTTATCGCCTTTCTTTGGAAGAGCCTGAGAAAGAAAAAGGAAAAGTGAAGTATTGGATTCGGTTTTCACCAACAGATGAGACTCGGGCTAATTTCTATCAGAGTGTGAAGTTGCACCAAGCCCAAAAGCTAACCTACAACGGACTGTGGCATCCCATCTATGGCACTAGCTGGCACCCGACCCGCTCGTTCGATGCAGAATCCGATACGGAAAAGTCTGGACTTTACGTATGGCAGAGCTTGGCCGGTGAAACTGAATTCCTCGTGAGCAAGGGTTACAGCAAAATGCTGCGCCTTCCCCAAGGAACCTACTCAGTGTCCGCGTATCGCACCACAGAACAGCCCTTTCAGATTGCCGGACAAGTTCTTGAAAAAGCAGAAATCGACTGGCAGCGCGGTCGTCCGGCCCGGAAAGTCATCTCTCGGAGATAGACGAGTTAATCTGGGGACACCCGACCGATTACGAATTTAATCTGTAATCGGTCGGGTGTCCCCAGATTAGATGCCTATTATTTCATCTAGAAGCAGCCCCTAAAAGGTGCTATGAATTTGCAGCATTACGTTGCGTTCGTTGCAGGGGAGCAATTCACACGTGTTAGATATTCTGACCAATGGGTTTCGGCAGGCGAAGGAATCTTTGCAAGGCAAAGCCACGCTTACCGAAGAAAATATAGCAGAAGCCGTCAAGACGATTCAAAGCAGTTTGTTAGATGCGGATGTCGAGTATGGCGTTGCCAAGAATTTCGTCAAACGTGTCAAAGAAGAAGCAGCGGGAATTGAAGTCGTTTTAAAAGCTGGCAAAGGCGCCGATCGACTGCGCGTCACTCCCGCCGATCACTTCGTACAAATTTGCCAAAAAGAACTTGAAGCACTGATGGGTCCGGTCGAGTCGGACTTAAAGTTCGCCTCTAACAAGCCAACTATTATTATGATGGTCGGTTTGCAAGGTACCGGTAAAACCACGACGACGGCGAAACTCAGTAAATTTTTGACGGAACAAAAGAAACGCAAACCGCTTTTGGTGGCGGCGGATATTTATAGACCAGCTGCTGTCGAACAGTTGAAAGTGCTGGGGCGTAAGATCAATACACCGGTATTTCATGTGGAAGACACTTCTCCCGTCCAAATATGTGAGAAGGCTGTCGCGCATGCTTTTCAAATCGGCTGCGATACGATTTTGTTTGATACGGCAGGTCGACTGACCGTTGACTCGGCACTTATGCAAGAGCTTGCCGACATCAAATCCAAAACCAATCCCGATAATATTTTGCTAGTCGTCGATGCCATGATGGGTCAGGACGCAGTCACCACGGCGAAGTCGTTTGACGACATGCTTGGGATCACGGGTTTTGTTATGACAAAACTTGACGGTGATGCCCGCGGTGGTGCGGCTCTGAGTATTAAGGAAGTTACCGGCAAACCGATAAAATTTTTGGGTATGGGTGAAGATCTTGCTCGTCTCGAAGTTTTTCGTCCCGAAGGTCTCGCCAGCCGTATCCTGGGTATGGGTGATATCGTCGGCCTTATGGGCGACTTTGAACGCGTTGCCGAAGAGGATCAGGAAGAAAAAGCCCTCAAAATGCTGCAGGGGCAGTTCACTTTCCGTGATTTCTATGAACAAATTTCGATGCTACAAAAAATGGGCCCACTAAAAGACGTGATGGCCAAACTTCCCATGCAAAATTTAATTCCCAAAGGTGCAGATATTGACGAGCGTGAACTCGTTAAAGTCAAAGCCATGATTGATTCGATGACAGAACAAGAACGCGTCAAACCAGCACTTTTAAACAACAGCCGAATCACGCGTATTGCCCGTGGCAGTGGTCGCAAAGACAAAGAAGTCGTGGACCTTGTCGAAAAGTTCAAAGGCATGCGCAAAATGATGGGCATGATGGGCAAGAGCATGGGAGGCATGCTAGGAAAAATTCCGGGTATGAACCAACTGAATAATCTCAATCATATGCGAAAAATGGCCAAAAATATGCAAGCCGCCAGTGGCGGAGGAATGCCAGACATCGCGGCGATGATGGGAATGGGTGGCGGAGCTGGTGCAGGTGGCCCCAAAAAACCGCCTATTGACCGCGATAAACAACGTAAACTTCGCAAAGCGGCGAAGAACGCTCGTAAGAAAAACAGGAAACGATAGTTTTGGATACGCCCACAAAAGATATTGAAGCTGTGAAGAAGCGCGTTCATGTCGAGACATGGGGCTGCCAAATGAACGTCGCCGATAGCGAGAATATGCTCGCCCTCTTGGCGAAAGAAAATTACGAACTCGTGCATGAACCAGAAAATGCCGACCTAGTTTTGTTAAACACTTGTCATATTCGTGAAAAAGCCCGGCATAAAGTTGTGAGTCGACTGGGTCGACTGAAGCAGATGAAAGATATTCGCCCCGACATGCGCATTGCGGTGGCCGGCTGTGTCGTCCAGGCCGAAGGAAAAAAACTTGCGCAAGAAGTTCCTTATGTGGATGTTTGGTTAGGGCCCGGCAAAATTGATGAGCTTCCTAATTTATTGAAACAAAATGAATCGACCGCTCATCAACAGCTTTCGATAGGTTTTCATAAAGAGCGCGAGCATGCGGCCATCGCTGAGGTGAGTCGTTCTCAAATCCCCACGATAAGCGGAAAGAACGAAGTTTCGCGCTATGTGAACATCACACAAGGCTGCGATAATTTTTGCACGTTTTGCGTCGTGCCTTTTACGCGCGGCAGAGAAATTTCGCGACTGCCGCAGGACATTATGACTGAAGTCCAAACGCTTTTGGATGACGGGGCGGAAGAAGTTACATTGCTCGGTCAAAACGTTAACAGTTATGGCAATGACTTTCTTAAAAATGGAAAAATTGTCGCGAGTGCAGAGGGTGCGTTCGTTGATCTCTTAAAATCCGTCGCGGCGCTGCCGCGCTTGAAGCGCCTACGCTTTACAACATCTAATCCACATGACTTTACCCGTCCACTTGCGGACTTGTTTGCATCGGAACCCAAAATGGGACGATACATGCATCTTCCGGTGCAAAGTGGCGATGACGTCATCTTAGAAAGAATGCGACGCAAAGTTACCGTTGCCGAATACTATGAGCGCATCGCTTGGCTTCGCGAAGCACATAGCGATATGGCGATATCTACCGATTTGATTGTGGGTTTTCCGGGCGAAACCGAAGAACAGTTTCAGGGGACTTTGGACCTGGTTGAAAAAGTGCGATTCAGTTTTGTTTTTGCTTTTAAATATTCATCGCGTAAAGGCACAGCTGCGGCTCGTTTTCCTGATCACATTGAGGATGCGGTTGCTACAGAACGATTAGCCCGACTGAACGTATTACAAAACCAAATCACCTTGGCGCAAAACGATGCCGAAATCGGCAAAGATCGCGAAGTATTGTTTTTGTACGAGAGTCGCAAAGACGCAGGTCACTATTATGGCCGAACGGAGCACTTTCGCTTGGTTAAAGTTGCCTCGAACCGCGATATTGTCGGTAAAATGCTGCCTGTTAAAATTGAATCCGCCAACAAGACGGCGCTGATAGGGCGGCTTTTATAGGTCGGCATATTGAATAAAGTATAAAAAAATCCCGCTCGCACTTTCGTCCGAGCGGGATTCTTATTTTCGCAAACTTTAGTTTCGGCTAAAGGCTACTTCTTGAATATTGTCTGCTGTGAATGAGATTGTTGTCGCGGGAGAAACAGAGTCATAGTTGGCTCCGTCGTATTCTGTTTCAAAAGTATCAGCAAAATCTTTGTCGACTTCGACGCCAACCAAAGACGAATCTGTTGCCGTGCAAGTTAGGCCGTCCGTTGCGATTTCTCCGTCATCAGCATTCACGCAAGCTCCAAAAGTTTCACCTGGATTATCTAAATACTGTGACACCATAGAAAGAGAAATTTTTTGATCCGTTGTTTTTGGACGAGTGGAAAGGAAATAAATCGTCCTCGTTGTCGTCATTGGCTCAGGTCCGTTCAAGTCCAAAGATAACATGTGACCCTTTTTATTGGCTGCATCGTAGAGCATTCGATAAGCCGAAACATGTGTGTCGGCACCTACTACGTCACCAGCTGGACCAGAAATATACTCAAGACGAACAGTTTTTGACGCTGCGTCATAAGCAATAACCGTGCGCGAAACTCCAAAATCATTGAGTTCAGCAGTTGCAATGTTTGTCGAGGTGCCATTGAAGCGCATCAAATAGGTTTGAGTACTGCTTCCGCCAACAACTTCAAAAGTAATGGATTTGTCGTAGCTTCCGGATGAATTCGCGACTGTAATTTTGACGTCCGATCCTTCCATGCTCGAAGCTTCCATTTTGCAAGCTTTTTCCATTCCGGCAATCAAAAGCGACGTGAACTCTACATCATATACGCCATTGTTCGGATATTTAGTTTCTGGATCAATTGCATCGTCTTCCGTGCCGAGAGCGATGCCAAGCGCGCAGAAAATCTGAAGCGAGTCATGTAGACGGGCAAACATAGAAACGCCTGAGCCATTGTCACGCCGCGCATTTTTATCGAGTTGTTGTCCCATCCAGTCTCTAGTGGAAATTAGTGTTCCACCGGTAGCCGTATCGTCAGGGAAATTTTCGTTGACATCCCAATCGTCACCGAAAGGTGCGACAACTTTTGTCAATCTAACGGCACTCGGACTAGTAGAGGCTGTGTAGCTGCTAGAAGTCGCCATTTCACCGATCGTACTCGATAGTGCGGAAACAGACTCAACCAAAGCATTCTTTAGCGGATCTTTTTCACCATCTTTGTCTTTATCCTTGTCTTTATCGCAGCCTGCGAATAGTAAGCTGGTACAAACAGTAGTCATTGTGAAAAACTTCAAACTCAATTTCATGCTGGCTCCTCTAAAATGGATTGGGTATTGCACTTCACAAATTGGCGAATACCGGGAACATCCATTGTACGCCCGATTGATTTGAAATAGTAAAAAATAGATAAGAGGCTGGCGAAAGCCTTGCGCTGAGAGGTTTTGGGTGGACTACATTTCGTTAAAGCTAATCATGTGAAACTGCAAAATGACTTCTGTATCCTTAAAGGCATTAATGATTTTACGTTTCTGTTCATCCAAAGAATTGATGTAGTCGGATCCAAGAACTGATTTTAAAACGGAACGAATGCGAAATTTAACCATAGCAATAGGTCTTAAACTAGACCACCACTCCATATGCTTGTAGCCAATCATAGGTAGAATTCCGCCAATTTCGATAGGGTAATCATCGAAACCTGTTAATTCGCGCTCCCAATGCACGACATCAAATACAAAATTACTTCCGACCGCTTGCGCATCAAGATCAGCTTCATCTTCAGGATTTGCAGTAGTGGTTTCCGCTTGGAAAGTCTTCATTTTAGCTTTGGAATTTATGATTTTGACGCGAGAGCTGCCGATGACTTCTGGGCGGCCATCAGAGAAGGTTACTTTGTGAACTTGTTTCAATTCTTTAAGTCTATCGAGTTCGGCGGGATCTTGAACGATGCTTGGTAAATAATAAGGAATGGCAGGTTCAAAATTCATAATTAAAAGATTCTTCTTTTTGCCATCCGCATCATTGCATCCGCCGGGCTGTAAACAGGCATGAGATTTTATGGTTGAGGAAAGTCGCCCTTTGCCTGGTCCTCGACCATCTAAGGGCTGGGCAGTCGAAGGTTGTATTTGATTGGGGGTAAGGGGAAGTCCTATACAGGTGATCTTGAAACTCTTGGGCGTAATCTCAAAACGGGGCTCCGGATAGTGGAGTTTTACGATAGCTTCGCCACTACAAATCGGCCTTTGCTCACCGAAACCCAGAAATGTATGAACTGGATAGACCTGGATATTGTACCTGGTCTCAGAAATGATCCTGTCATTGATGGCAAAAGGAGTGAATTCACCATTGGCATCTGGGGGGCGTTGTTCGTATTGGTCAGGATCATCATTAAATATCTTCAGCGGAGCACAGGCTAGGGCACCCAGGCATAGAACAATACTCAGCTTTTTTGTTAGTGAACCATTTAGTATTTTTAGGTAGCCTTGCTTCATCCAGCCGTCCTTCGTCACGTCTCAAGAAGTATCGAGTTAGTTCCCTCGCGTTGGTATCGGGCTACTTACACTATTTTGGTGACCCTAAACTATAACAAAAACCAACAAATCGGTTAAACATTGTTAACTACTGTTGCTTAATGTGGTGTTATTTTGTACAATCCGCCGACTTAAGTTAGGTTCAAATCTCCATGAAATTAGCGTCTTGTCTACTAGTTGGCAGTTTGTTGCTTGAAATCGGGTTTCCAGTCTTTGCGAATCCACCCGCACAAGAAACGGTCGTAAACTCACTCACAGAATGTGAAGAGGTTTTTCAGCCAGAGAGTGTATCGCTACCGGCGACAGATCAGGTCCCAGAATTAAAAATTTTCCCACCCCCTGAAGAAGTTCGTCTGCCTCTGTCCGTCCCCGAATATTCTTTTTTGATCGATAGCAAAGATGTTCCTGAAATTTTGCATCACCTCGATCAAGTTATAAATTTCCTTTTTCAAGAACCAGATCATATAGAGATGTCACGCCTAGCTCGCCACCTCTTGACGCGGCTCCATGTTTGGCTTCGTGGGCCTTACCAACAAATCGATATCCACTCTTATGTTCTTCAATTGGCCGAACCAAGTATTGCCCAGTTTAACCGTGTCGAAAGAGTGAGTGCTAAACAGGTGCGATTTGCTGAAGTCGAGCCACTATTGCCAAAAATCATGAGTATGATCGATGATCGCGAATTTGACCTGGGTTTGCGGACGCGGGCGCTGATGTTAAAGCGCGAGTTTCTGTCCATGCAAATTGAGTCACAGATGGCAGTCCATGCGATTACGCTTGTTTCCATGACTCCGGAAACTAAATGGAAAGAACTTGAGTTGTTGGAATTGGCAATGGAACGAGACGATGTCCAACCATTGCAACGTAAAGCCGATATTTTGAAACTAGCGGCGCTATATACTGACAAAGATATCCTGAAACAGTTTATGGGTGTAACGGAAATGAATCGTTGGGGAATCCGACTCGCTCTAATGGACATGCGAGTCGCCGAAGCTGTCGTAGTCTACGGAATGGACGAATTGACACAGTTGCCACGATTCTTATCGACCTCAATTGATTCAAAATTCGATCGTATGTGGCGTTGGCAGCATGCACGGCAGGTGACGTATTTTTCGATTCAACTGCGAAAGTTCAGCGAACAATATGACGCTCCTATGCCTATGACAGAGAAGTCCCTTCTCATTGACCAGTTTTTAGCCGGTTATGATTCTGAGCAGTTAAACAGGGGCGATGCCCATAAACATATCGCTGTCGTCATAGATTTGGTTGAAAAAACTGCCGTTCATTGGAAAAGCCGAGATCAACTTGAAAAATCTGAGGCGGGTAGGGCATTATGGACGGCATTACGGCTTATCTCAGTTTTATAATTTGGACTTGTTGAGGATTTTAAACATGACTCTCTCCCTTTACCTTGTGTGTGCCGTTGTACTGGTAAATTTTGCTAGCCTGAGTTGGGCTGTACCTGTTTCAAAATCAAGTGCAACGCCGATCGTAAAAGTCGAAAAAACGTCTGCAATCGTAGGTAAAGAATTAGTTGTAAAAATGGATAACAAATTGATTGATGGAAAAAAAGTTTGGGTTGCGACGCCAACGGAGATTCCACTGGGATCCAATGTCAAAATTGAAATTCAAAACAAACTTGCCGAACCACATGGTTTTGAACTAGTGGGCTACGCGAAACCTTTGGTCGTTTTAACCAACACAAAAGCGTCTGTAAGTTTTAAGGCCGATAAAGCCGGTCCGGTCGAATTTAAATGTCACATGCACCCGGCTCATGTCGGTGGTAAACTTCAAGTCAAATAGAGGAAAGTACTATGTTCAGCCATCAGCAAATCGGTTTAACTTTTGACGATGTGATTTTGGTTCCAGGTTACAACGGCATTAAGTCGCGTCAGCTCGTTTCAACGGAAGTCAAAGTCCAAGGCCGGACGTTTGGGATCCCGCTCGTTAGTTCGAATATGGATACAGTGACCGGTGCGCGTATGGCTGACTTTATGACAGAAGTCGGCGGTATGAGTATTTTGCATCGATTCATGAGTATAGCTGAGAACGTTGAAATCGTACGCACCCTCAAAGATAGAAAGAAAGTCGCCATTTCTATTGGAGTTGGCGATGTCGGCATTGAACGGGCGGAAGCTTTAGTCGCAGAAGGCTCCGAAATGATATGCGTTGACGTAGCACACGGTCATTCCAAAGAGGTGAACCGTACGATTCGAAACTTGCGCGAAAAATTTGGTGATAATGTCATGATTATTGCGGGCAACGTGGCGACCTATGCTGGTGCTGATTATCTGGCAGCAGCAGGCGCGGATGTTATCAAGGTCGGTATTGGTTGCGGTTCGGTTTGCTCGACTCGTATCAAAACCGGATTTGGTGTTCCGCAACTTTCAGCGATTTTGGATTGCAATAAAGTCGATCGACAGATCATCGCCGATGGCGGTATTCGCCAGCCTGCCGATGCTGTCAAAGCACTTGCTGCGGGAGCGACGTTTGTGATGCTGGGCGGAATGCTTTCTGGTACTGACGAAACTCCGGGGCAGATCATTGAGAAATCGGGCCCCAATGGCGAACTTTTGAAGCTCAAGAGATTTCGCGGAATGGCTTCGCGCGAAGCCCAAGAAGAATTCATGGGCAGCATGTCAGAGTGGAAAACCTCAGAAGGCGTGGCATTGGAAGTGCCTTACAAAGGAAGTGCCCAAGCCGTGATTCAAGATATTATGGGTGGCGTTCGTTCTGGTTTGACATATTGCGGTGCTGCAACGATTGCTGACCTCCAACGCAAAGCGCAGTTTATGCAAATCACACAGGCTGGTCGCATCGAAGGTATGCCTCACGCTATGCTGAAGTGACGCGGTGCGTTACAAAATGTTACCGTAATTTTTGTAAACGAAAACAAATTGAACCTGGGAATATGTGCAAACATATTCCCGTTTTTATTTAATCTCTTAATTTTACAAGTAAAAGTCTATTGGCACGTTGCTTGAAAGAGAATGGCTTAGGTAAACCATTTTTTTTATGAGGTGAATTATGAAACGCACAGCCATCGCAACTATTTTTGCAACCATAGTTGGATTTACAACCGTTACAGCATGTGGAGACTCTGCTCAGGCACAAGGATTTGGTCGAGGCGGAATGGGACGCCCGCAACAACCCCATTTAGGTGGCCAGCAAGAGGTACGAGTGGTCATGCAGACGGCGGAAACTCTCGCGGAAGCTGTGAGTTTAACCGTATTGGACCGACAGAGAGTTCAGCAATTGATTCGTCAGTCCGCTCGTCAGCTCCATGCCATTTTGTCGCAGTCTCGCCTGGACCACGCGTCACGCCGAGAACTTTCGCAAGCGCTTAATGCACTGCAACAGCCGCGTTTGGTTTTGGAACG
>JBGSKV010000123.1:0-6080 GCA_041740975.1 Oligoflexales bacterium
TCGGTGATGGCGGATCTTTCGCAAGCGCCGCGCGAAATTCAGTTAATTGAAGAGATATATATTTACTAACATCGCTACTTTCCTGAGAACATTTTTCAGAGTTTTTTAAAAGGTCGCGATAGTTATTCGTGCGAAGAGCTGCACAGTCGCTACCTTCCGTGCAGGGAGTTTTTGATTGACCGACATCTTCAAGAAAAATATCCTTTATTTTAAAATGAAATGGTTTACAGCTGTCAACCTCTGTAATAATCTCTTTCTGGATTTGACCATCATTTTCTAATGTGCTTTGGTTGCTGGAGGTTCTACTAGAATTAGTTAGCCCACAACCCGTCAATAAGATGGCAACGGAAATGACACGCATAAAAATCCCTTACTGAACTAGAAATTTAATACTGTGAGTCATCGGCCAATCACCCGTTTTTCTTTAAAAAAAGATGGTAGACGGCATTCCCAGGTGAGCGCTTTAACCTAAGCGGGGAATAAGCGGCCGGAATAACAAAATAAATTATAACTGGGAAGTGGGGCCAAAACGCGAAGCTTTTCAACCAGCTGTCAATGGGTGCGACGGCTTGGTTTACGCATAAACGGTGTAGGAAAGAAGGTTGTCATGGTCAAACTATAGTAGCTATCGTTATTGGCGTTTATGCCCGATGACGTAAAGTGATAACCAAGAGTCAGTTCTAGAGGAATGGGAAACTGTTTGCTTTCATAAGCTTTGACAGTCTGCATGCCGAGTTGCATGCCTTGGTAAACCTGCCAGCGTTCCGTCTTTGCTTCCAGAAAATCATAATTGCCAGCTATGGGCCCCGACATATCATCTCTCTCATGCCCGGTGTAACCCAGGTAGTATCCTGCAAAGAATTTGTCGATCATATACTTAGAGTTCAGACGAGCGATCTTTGTACTTCCGGGATCAATATCCACTTGAGTCAATCGATTCTGCTCTGGCAATGCTTCTTCCGCAACGGGAACACGCTTATCTAAAGTCGTCGAAAAATTCATGCGGTATCCGAGATCGGCGCCGAGGTAAAATTGACGGGCAAAAACAAATCCGGGTTGGATGCTAGTCGTAAGTCCAGCGTAGCCGCCTTCCCCACCTTCACTCAATGTGGAATCGTTCAGAATATTCGGATCTTCCACATAACCAGTTGGATGTCGGTAGTCCAAGCCCATACCCATATTGAAAAGTACCGAACGCATGAGGCGTTGATTAAACGCAGATTTAAAGCCCATTTGTATGTCGCCAACACCACTATGCGACCATTTGTCGTTAAGCGTATATCCTTCTTTAGCAAGTTGCTCGCGAACTCGCTCTGGTGTGATCATCTTATAATTATTAAACTTCTCGCCCAAGTTACCAGGCAAAAACTGGGAAACACTTGACTTTAGTTCCAGTAGTTCAGGATTCACTTTAACTGCGATGGTCGATTCTACTTCTGCAGTGATGTAGGGTATGCCGATGTATGCTGTTAGAAAATCCGTGATACCGTAGCCAATTGCAAAAACATTGGCATTGACGTTACCCTCGACGCTGATATCAATGTCCGCAACATTGAGTTCATTGAGAGCGCTGTTATTCCCAAGTGCACCCATACTTTTACCAATCGATGTCTTGTCCATGATGCTCTTCAAACCAATTTTTTGATCATTGGCATTCGAATAATTTTCGAGTTTTCCATCGCCATTGAAAAAGTCGACTTGAGCGCCCATATTTCGATAGCTATATTGAATCAAACCAACCCCGCGCGGCAAAACGGCAACTTGTCCCAATGCTTCGGGGGCAATGAGTGCTGTGAGGATAAGGAAATGTCGGAGCTTCAGCGTCACCAGCAATGGTCCTTAGGATTTAAAAATGCTCTCTTGAATAATAGGGCCGGAGCCTTGCCTTTGGCGGGCGCCCTGACCTTGCCATGAAATTGCAAGGAGCTGTCCAACCGCAAGCAAACCTAACCATTTGAACTCATTGAATTAAAATGAAAAACGGGCCGCCGATTTTGCGGCAACCCGTTATATTTTCAACACTTTGTCAGGACTTTTACAGTCCTCGTTTTCGTTTACCTTGCTTTGGCGTCCGCTTCTCGAACGGCACGACACTCTTTCTCAACATCAACAGCACAGTAAGCTCTTTCCATTGCATCTCCACCATGACGGCAAGCTGCTGCTGCTACTTCGGTACAACTTAAGGAACGATTCATAAACAAAGTCGCACGATCTTCATAAGCGACTCTGATGACTGGTCTTGGTTTTTTTTCAAGATAGATTTGAATATCATCGCCGTTCTGAGTGAACAGTGAAAGTCCTTTGCCAGGAGTATAAGGACTAAGGGTATCATTCACTACGATTTCTACAGACTCTCCCGTTTCACTATTCGACCATCGCGTAACGACCAACTCACCAAACTTAATTGCTTTGATTTCCAATGTGTCGAAGTCCGTAATCTTCAGATCATCTTTCGAAGAATTAATTTTTAGATCAGAGCGTACGGATTCACCTTCGAAAGAAATTTTATAAATATATGGTTTTTCCGTTTCGGTGATTTTAAGGCCAGCAAATTTCTTCGGCTCGATCATTTTCAAAGACCCGTTTGATCCTCTCGCCAAAACCGGACCGGTTTCATCGACTAAAACGTACTCGCCAAGAATGAATCTGCTGAACCTTTCGCGTTCGTCATAAGCTGCGAAACCAAGGGATGAAATCAACATTCCAAGTATCAAACAGACGATCGATCTAGAAAACATGAGGTTTTTCTCCTGTGAGTGAATGGCTGGGAAACTATCGAAACTCGCGGTGGGATTAACATATCCTTATCCAGAAGTGAATGATTTTTAAGCAGACCCTTGTTTCCGAGATTTTTTGTAGCCGTCCAACGCCTTGTTCTTAGTAAAATCAAATGGTTATGGTGACTATAGCTGCAGGGTGCCAGGCTAGGGCTGGATGGCCTTTATTTGTTTCTGGCTGGCGACGCGGAACTTCCCTGCCAAATATGTCGGATTGCAATGGCCGCAAAAGTGTTTTACCTAAGCTTACCGGGTCCGATTTGTGATCACCAAAAAATCATTCGAAACTAAGGAGCGTGCGCTTTGCAGACTGAAGTTCTTCTTCAAAACTATTACCAATATTTTAATAGTGGCGAGACTGAGAAATTCTTGGATTTACTGTCGGACGATGTTTTGCATGAAGTCAATCAAAGCGAAACCGAATACGGCAAAGACGCCTTTCGAAATTTCGTAAAAATGATGGACGAGTGCTACAAAGAAAACGCCAGCGACATAAGCATCACGGTTTCCAAAAATGGCGAACGCGCCGCGGCTGAGTTTCAAATCGACGGTGAATATTTAAAAACGATCGAGGGCCTTCCTGAAGCGACTGGTCAAAGGTATCGCCTTCGTGTGGGAACCTTTTTTGAAGTTAAAAATAACAAAATCACCCGAGTTACAAATTACTACAATCTGCCTGATTGGCTTGAGCAAGTGGGCGGTTAATTTCATGGTGCGTTCAAAAAAATCTTTGCTTTTGATCTTCCTATTTTTTATTGCTTTTCCAGCGGGTCACGCGCAGGCAAATCCTTGCATGGACTTCTTCGTACGCAGTCTGAAAACGATACGCGGCGATAGAACTGCGATGCCCAATTTGGTATTCAAACCAGTCGAATTGTGGCTGGGAGATATCCAGCAAATTAAGCTTTTAAACAATATGCCAGATACTGCTGAGGAAGATTCGACTCGTGGACGATTCGAGTGGTCCATCAATAATTTAAGTCCAGAAAAATTGATTGAGCGTTTGCAAAAAATCGACGATGAAGTCATTGATCCTTTGTCAGAACATTCGAATTTGCGGCAAAGTCGAAAAGAAATCATGACGGCTATCCATGAGTCGTTCTGGGAAGCGAAGCAAGAACTGGCTCATGTGACTCTTGCGCTCACACCGCATATGAGCCTTCGGTTTCAACCTACTTTTGAAGTGCCGACATTAGCCATTAAAGATATCTCGCCTTCTGAGTCTGAGCTTATTAGTGAAATCATGGGGGAATCGCCCCGCATGGTTCGAAGCAGGCTAAAGCTGGACCTTCCCGAACATGCGCTGGACCGGCTCTTTTACGGCTACACCCAGATTGCTAAAGATGCGGGCTTGCCCGATCGGCGCTTAGACGCAATCGTACAATTTAAGGCTAATGAAGAAATTAGAATAAAGTCTCTCGCCGTCGCCGAAATTTTTACCACGAAGATTCTCCCGCTAACTTCTTACCGTAGAGATCTGGGACGTCTACCTTTACGCATGTTCCTGCGAATCTATGAACTTTGTGAAAACCATGACATCAGCTCCCTGCAAACGCTTCTCAAAGTTGTTGATACTCTTAGTGGAACGGATTTTAAAAAAACAAAGTTTAAACAGTTGATCTCGGAAACTTGGTATGACTTGGCAAATCATGGTGAGTTCACTCCGGTTAGAGAGTTTGCCTTATCACATCAATTTCGATTTGACGGCGGAGTCCTTTTATTTGTTCAGGGATATGTTCGGTCGCAACTTCGCATCATGCCGGCAAGTGGCGATCTCGTCATAGTCGATTCTACGGCACCAAATGATCTGAATATTATGATCGATAACGACTCGTATTTGAATCGCCAGCGGGCTGGACTCGATAGACAACGAGCTCTCATGCAGCGCATCTTAAGCATCTAATTCGCTTGTTTATTTTAGCTAATGAGTTTTTCTCCCGCCATGAATCGACCCTACGTATACCTCCAAAATAAAAGAGAAATTTACCTTCTTTCAGCCACGCTCCTCTCCCGTCCGAATGGGTTTGAAGTCGAGATTGCAAAAGAAACATGACCTGAAAGGCCAAATATGAAGACAAGCACTGAAAAACAATGGAAGACGGAACTAGCCATAGTCGTTTTAGCAATTGCGATCTTGTCTTGTTCAGGCATGGAAACTTCGGCAAGTTTCAGCGGAGGCAATGCAAATCCATCTCAAGGTCAAGCTGATAACAACGGTCGAAATGGCGATGGTGTGAATACACCGAGCAACAACAATCCGAAAGATGGCGAAGACCCGGCAAGCGTTTCTAATCCGTCGGATCCGATTCCGGGCAGTGACGATGATATAGCCGACCCCAATCCAAACACCCCAGCTGCTCCAGTGGTTGCTGATGAAGAAGACGAGATTGCCGATTTGCCGGAAGTTACGATTCCCACTCCTACCGGCACGACGACAACTAAGAAGTGTAGCAGAGATTTTCAAATTGGCGGTCGGTCAAACCTTTATTTAGCTGGTATGCCAGACGGTACAGCTATCGCTTATAATGCTTCTACAGATTCGGCGCCAAATGAGTCACCGGTTTTGTTAGAGCCGGACGTGGAAGGTTGTTTGGCCGCAGGTAGCAAAATTTACTTTCAAGTCTCCGGGCAAATTAGCCACGGCGGTTCGAATTTGACAGATGCAGATGGCAACACAGGCAATATTGGCAGCCATGAGAAGCAAGCTCTTTATGGTAAATCGAATGTAACTGCGCCTCTCAATGCAATGATGGGAGTGTTTCTCGGCGAAGAAAGTCCGGCCGCTTTGGTAGCGCCTGCAGCTCTATCTTTCGCTTCGGCTGATTCGCGCAACTATCAAACTCTGAGTCCTTTGGTCGGCCAGATTTTCTTTATTGGTAACGGCAAAGATAGCAGCGGCGACTATCAAAAAATTGTAGTCCCCGCCGGTGCAAAACGATTGTTCTTGGGAATTATGGATACCTATGAGTGGAATAATAACTCTGGTCAGTTGACTGGGGCGATTTTGTTAGAAAATCAATAGATTATTGAACACGGCCGCTTCGCGGCCGTAACGTTGTAAAGCTCCGCCTTTCACAGGCGGAGCTTTTGTTTTTGCGAAGAGTTGGTCGAAATTTCTCAAAGCGGTTTTCAGAGGGTACGCTTGCCTGCCTGGCCACCGGTATTTTTGTTTGTAACAGAGCTCCTGCCCAGGCTGCGCTGGTGTTCGCGCGTCCTGCGCTCACAACCCCCTCTCAACACCGCATTGAGAAATTTCGACCAACTCTTCGCAAGTTCAAATTCTCCAACAGTGAGGCTCCGCCA
>JBGSKV010000124.1:0-36292 GCA_041740975.1 Oligoflexales bacterium
ATCGTTGTCTTTAAAGGTGCAAACAGAACTCTTCTACTTTTGCTGTCGACATTTTGGCGCTAAGACCATACGTAGGCTATAATGGATTGAGAGAATAAACTGCCCTAGATGAGTACCGAAATGAGATATTCGATACTTTATGCCACAGTGCTCTTCACTTATTGCCAAATAAGTTATGGCATCGATGCACCCAATGAACTGGGTGTTTTTGAACCCGTCAAACGTGAATCCCCGTTCACCCTTGCCGCCCCTCATGGTGATTTTGATACAAATACCGGTGAAATTACAAAAAAAGTTTGTGAAGATCTGCCATGGAATTGCTTGATTGCTTATGGCTTTCGCAAGGTCGAACATCCCTACAACGTGAATCGTCCGACGGAAGGTTATGGATTGTCTTACAAGGAAGAAATTCATTCGACGAGTGCGCAGCTTATTTACAAAGCTTTTGTCGACCATTTATGGTCATTCGGATCTGAGTTGCCAAAGCTCTACATAGAAATTCACGGAAATAACAGCCCTCGGAATTTGGAACGAATCGAACTGGCCACGGTCGGAATCACTGCTGACGAAGGAATTGTGATTCGAGATATTTTCAAGAAGCACTTTGCCGATACCCCGCTAGCAAATTTGCATCCAGCTGTTGAAGCAGTTGAACCGATACTTTACCGAGGAACTGCTTCAAAAAAATGGGGTAGCTTAAGTGTGACCCCCAAATCCTTGATGATAGAATTTCCGAATGCCCCAAGAACGACCCACAAAGATGCGCTCTCCGAAAAACTACTTCTCATTCTCAATGAAATTGGCGAACATTACTGAATATGATCCTAGGTTTGCCAGGAAAGCTCACTTTTCTTCGCCGAAGAGGTTTATTTGATTTTTAAACCTAATATTTTGGTTATGGTAAGTTTGTGGCCTTTTTAATAGGGCTTTCCTATCCATAGCGCCCAAGATTTTTCACCCTCTTGGATGCGCTGAGCTAAGCTTTCCGCTTGTTTAGGAAGGTTATGCAACCAGCCGAACCGCGAAACAACGCCACGGGATTGTTTTGACATCTTCTGAATGCATTTTCCGAGACTGTGCTTGCGTAAGCATGAAAATAAACTCATCCCTTCGTTTTTATAATGAAAGACTGGATAACTGGAATCCGTTTTCAGCCCGCCCAGAATTTTCGCTTCTTTATAAGCTTCCTTCAAACCGCCAAGTTCATCAACGAGTCCCAATTCCTTAGCTTGCATCCCCGTATAAACTCGCCCTTGCGCCAAGGCATGAGCTTGTTCGATCGAAATTTTGCGGCTATCGGCCACACGTTGCAAGAATTTATGATAAACCTCGTCAATACTTTTGCCAACCAATTCTTTATCCTCAGGAGTCGATGGTCGTGAGAAATCCACCAGTCCTTTGCGATCCGACTCACCAATCACAAACATATTGATTCCAAACTTTTCCGCGACTTTGGGCGCCTTTGGCACCATACCAATCACACCGATAGACCCCGTAATCGTGGTCGGTTCCGCTAAGATTTTTTGACCGGCCGCCGCAATATAATATCCACCGGAAGCTGCCACTTCCCCCATCGAAATAATCACGGGTTTAACGGCTGCCAATTTATTTAGTTCATACCAAATGATTTCAGAAGCCAGTGCCGAGCCGCCTGGGCTATCAATCCGCAAGACAACGGCTTTGGCTTCTTTGAGTTTCCTCGCCCAATCGAACTGTTTTTTCATATCATCAATGTTTATATTTTTTGAGGATGCATCATTTCCAGCAGAGGTCCAAACTTCGCCTTCTGCTTCTATAAACGCAATACCATTACCGGACGTATCCACTTTCTTCTTCAAAACTCCGTCACTCACCGATAGATAATCCCTATACTCGAGTGTCGCATCATCCTTTAATTTGGCTTCTTTCAGCAACTCTGCCAAAATTTCGGATTGGTATGCCACCCTGTCCACAAGCTGCATAGACAAAGTTTCTTCAGAGGTGAAAAGAGATCTTTTAAACCAGCTTTCGACAACACTTGCTTCGATACCACGACTTGTCGCGATCGATTGCTGCATAAAACTCGCAACACTTTGGGTAATGGCCGTGTATTCTTCGAGTGTAGGTTCCGTCGGCTTGTTTGCGACGAGTGGCTCGAATGCCGATTTGTATTTTCCGGCGCGAAACACTTCTATTTCAATGCCGAGTTTCCCCAGAGCATCCGCAAAGTAAAAGAGATGCGCCATTGGTCCCAAAATTTCGACGCTACCAAGCGGAGGCAAGGCTACCGTGGGTGCAGCGCTCGCTAAGAAGAATTTTTTATGATCATAGCCTAGGCTATAGACGATGAGCGGTTTTTTGCTGGCGCGAAAATTGTCCAAAGCGCGGCGTAACGCCGTAAAATGCGAAAGCCCGCCTTCGAGTTTACTAATATCCATAAACACAGATTTGACATACTTATCAACCGCAGCACGTTCTAATGTATCCGTGACTTGTGAAAGATAAACATTCGGACCTTCGCCCAGGAAATTTGCCCAAATTTGATCGCGCAAGTTAGGAGCCGATGTCGTCAATTGACCTTCCAAGTCCAAAGTCAGGACAATATTTTCACGAGCACTCGGAAAGTTCATCGCCGAGTCCGATCGCATGGAATAAATGCTATACAAGAGGAAAAAATACCCGGTCGTCACAAGAAGTCCGATGACGATCAAATACAATTTTATGATTTTGAAAACACGCTTAAAAAATCGCACCAAAATATTATTTTCCAACATACCGCTTCTTCGACCCCACACTTGTGTTCTTAAAGAAATCCTATTATAAAGTGATCCGGACCTAATAACTACAAATTGAGCCCACGCAGTGCAAAAGCAACACAATCACCAGCTATTCTCCTCTGCAAGTTGTTTAATCAGAGTGTTGCACGACGAGCTTGTGTCCCTGAGCAGCAAAGATTTGGAGCGAGTTGATGTCATTCTGCCCACTCAGCGACTAGTCCTCATGTTGCATGCCGCCATGGCCAAATCTCGGCAGGCATTTATTCCGGGCCAGTGGTTAACGCTAAAGGAATTTCTCAAAAAACAATGCCTCGACAATGATATTTTGTTGCCTTTCGTTGCCGATGAATTAAATGTCGAGATGACGCTGCAAAAAATCCTGCTATTGGGAACCGAAAAAAAACGCTACCAAATTTTGCGAGTCGGTCACGAAAAAGCAGTTCTACAATTTTTTAAAGAATTGGGCCGTGATCGCCGCCACATTGATGTCATTGGCGAAATGCGAACGGTTTTGCAGCGCGATGTCTTTCGGTCCGAGACCCAAATCACCGCACAGCACGAAAAACTACGTGAGCTCGAGATTCTTTGGCACGAAGTCATCGCTTGGTACAAGATACAAGATCGCACTCCATTTTATCTGGGAGAAGCTGAAACTGCGCAAAATGTTCTCGATTTTTGGGGAGACACTTATCAGCATCCCAATCTCCTAAAAGTGGTGGGATTGGCGAGTGTCGCCGATTTTGAACTGCCAGTTTTGACTCAGTTGGCGAAAACTTCCGACTTTTATTTGCACGCCTTACCCGAAGTCATTGATACGAAAGCAAGCCCTTCTACGGCCATCTTTCACGCGATCGGAGGCACACTAAAACCGCCTATCCTTCGTTCGGATGAACCTCGCTCTAAAGGATTCGTTTATGCCGCTTCAACAGTCTTTGACGAAATCGAAAAAGCAATAGAGAGAGTGCTTGAGCTGACGAAAGCAGGACTTCCAGCCTCCCAAATTGCAATATTGATCCCTGAAGAAAATACTTATGAGCCTGTTTTTCGAGAGTGGTTGGCAAACCAAGGCGACGTCAAAGCCAACTTGGCTCTGTCTCATCGCCTGAAGCAAACCGAACGTGGCCGATGGTTGATGAGTTTGGCCGAATGCCTGGTTCAGCGTCAGGATGCCTTAGCCCTAGCGGGTTTTGCGCTGCACACCATCACGGTTCAGTATCTTGCCGCAAAATCCAACATTTCCTTCGAACGAATGAATTCACTTTTGACGCCAGTGTTTTGTTCGGAGAAAAACCGCGGAGATTTGACTGAGCTTATTGCAAAACAGAGAGACCCTGACGTCAAGACCGCGCTTTTGGCCCTGCAAGACACACTGCGGGCGCATTATCCTGACAGGCTTTTGCAACTTGACGATCATATGAAAGAACTACAAAAAACATGCGAGTTTTATAGGGTTTTCGACGAAAAGTATCTGACCGACAAAGGCTTGGAAGTGGCTTTTGATCGATACTTTGACGAACTGAAACTGACCATGCAGTCGGCAGCGGCAAGCTTGGGAAAACTGCCGAATGACAGGTTCTGGCGTTCTCTTCTCAGCGGACTCTCGACTGACCTGCGTTCAACCGGACAACCGCTGCAAGGCCTGCAGATCCTAACTTTGAGTGAAGCGCGTCACGTGCCTTTTCAAGCTCTCGTGATTCTTGGCTGCGTGGAAGGCCAGTTTCCAAAATATGTTGCCAGCGAAGCCTTGGTTGATGATTTCTTGAAGCAACAGGTTGCGCTTCCCTCTTGGCAAACGTTTGATGCCATGGAGGAAATGACATTCGATCTTTTCGACAAGCAGATTCCTTCGATAGATTTGTTGTATGTCGCCGGAAGCGAACACTTGAACCAACCATCTCGATTTATTGATCGAGTGATGAGTCGCAAATCCCATGTTCTGCTGCCGCCGCTTGCTGGCAAATCGGTAGCCGAAACTATTCAAAACCCGCAAAAAAGCAGCCCAAAACTGTCACCGGCAAGCGTTTCCCATCTTTTAAGCACGATTTCAGCGAGCCGACTGGAGAATTTCGTCGGTTGTCCGTTGAAATTTCTATACGAGCAGCTGAAAGTTCGAAACATAGACCTACCGACGAAGTATGAACGGTTGGATATCGGAAATCTCCTCCACAAAGTCCTCGAGCTATTTTTTGCAGGTTCAAAAGCTTATGGTTTTCAGCCACTAGACTCGTCCGATTCAGTTTCGAAAGCAGCAATCGTCACGCGGCTCAATCAACTGACCGAAAAAATCTTTGTGGGTCAGAACGCCGAAGCGGAACTTCAGCTTATTTGGCACAGTTGGGACAAGTTTGCGGATTTGATGTCACGCATACTTGAAAACCGGCGTTTTGACTTTCATGCCGAAAAAAATATTGGCAAAGAAAACTTAACGTATACTTCCAACGGACAATCCATACATCTTTCCGGAAGAATTGACCAAGTTCTCAGCTTTGACGAAGCCTTCTTGGTTATCGACTATAAGAGCGGTACTGCACCAAAGGCAGCGGACCTTTCCAAGGGCTACAAACTCCAGCCCATCTATTATTTGTGGGCTTTGGCTCAACTGGACGCCAAGCGTTATGTAAGTAGTAAAGGAATCATTGGTTACTGGGAAATCTTGCCAGGAAAATGGCAAGGCCGCAGCGTTGGCGCTGATAGTAAAGCCTTTGCTGATAGCCTCAAGCTCATAGGTCGCCCGCCAAAAAATGAAGATTTGATTCAAAACATGATGTCTCTTTGGCAGTGGCGACTCAAACAAGTTTTGGATTCAAAAGAGTTTGCTGCCGACGCCACAGACTGCAAACATTGCCACTACAAACCCATTTGTCGCCGCAATGACGCGCGCTACCAAAAGTATTTTGAGTCCTCTAAGCTTTTACAAAATCGCGTGGGAGGCATAGCGGAAGACGAATGACCAACTCAACACTCCAAAATCCGCAAAATCCCTACCTCAGCTTTTTGGTAAAAGCCTCCGCTGGTACAGGCAAAACTTATCAACTGAGCAAACGTTTTTTGTGTCTATCGGCAGCAGGAACGGACCCTTCCCTCATACTTACCGTAACCTTCACGAAAAAAGCAGCCGCCGAAATGCGCGAACGCATCCTCCAAGACTGCCGCGATTTGCTGAGCAAGCCCAAGGATGCCGTTGAATTTGAAAGTCTTATGAAGGCTTTTCACAAAAGTCGACCTGACTTAGCTCCACCTCTCTCTGCTAAGGAAACCGCCCGACGCATTCTGGCGAGCCAACAAAATTTGAATATCAAAACCATTGATAGTCTATTCGCCGGGTGGGTCAGATCCTTTGATTTCGAAGCCTCCGGCAAACTGGCCCTACCCACTCCGATGGAACCATTGGCCGAGTACGAAGTGGAAGAATTCTCCACGAAAGCTTGGCATCAAACCTTGGAGAAAATGCGGGACAACAAGACCATCATGCAATCCTTGGTGGGTATTTTTTCCGAAGAAGGCTTCAGCGCTGTACGCAATCGGCTCGAAAATCTGGCGAGCAATTCACTTCTTATCTGGATGGGAGAGCAAAAGGACTCGCCAGTTTTGCAGCTGTATCCAGAGGTCACCTTAGATGACTCTTATTCCCCAATAGAATTTTTGGATTTTTTTGCCGAGGTCAAAGACGGACTTGCACCAGGTGGAAAAAAAGACCTTGAATCTCTCCTGTCGTCGACTCCTCGAAGCTGCGACCCGGCCGTTTTTATGCAGAACTTGCGTGAACGCGGAATTCTTACCAAAGACCTAACACTCAATGGGACCAAGTTCAAGAAACTACGTGAACAGCATCCACATGTAGCCGCTCGTCTGCACACTTACGCTGAAAGCATTCATAATCGAGAAAAGATTCTCATTTTGAATGGGATCGTGAAGATTTTTGCGCTTTTACAATCCACGTTTGAAACGACTTTAGAAGAACTCAAATTTGCGCAGAACCGCGTCGATCACAATGACTTGGCAAAAGCCTCCTATCGACTTTTCACCAGTCCCGATGCTCTTGGTGCACAGTACCTTATTCAGCGCGGCATCCACCATATTTTACTCGATGAGTTTCAAGATACGAATGCACTGCAGTGGTCTATTTTTGAAACCATCAGCAAAGAGCTGCTATCTGGCGCCAATCATGATCTCGCTGATCGGACTGGTCCGGGAACCCTATTTATTGTGGGCGATGAAAAACAATCTATCTATGGATTTCGAGAAGCTGATTCGGAGCTTTTGCGACAAGTGCAGAGAGACTATGATGCAAAGTTAACGACGGTTGAACTCAATGCAAGTTACCGAACCAGCCAGATACTTTTTGATGTTATCAATGCTTGTTTTTCCAATCCAGAGCTCAGCTGTTCTATAGAAAATTTTCCGACTCATAAAACTGCCGAAGCAGGCGGCCAAAAAGTCAAACCTGACATCGGTTCTTTTACAGTATCCCCTTTGTTCGAAAACGATGACCCCTCCCTCGGATTAGCAGCGCGCAAGGGTCTCGAAAAAGAAGCGAGCTTTGTCGCCGCTCAATGTCGAGAACTCTTGAATAAAGAAGAACCCACGATCTGGGACAAAGAGGGTCAAACGCTTCGCCGCATAAAACCATCTGATATCGCTATTTTGTACCGTACCAAAACGCATACCAAAGAAATCGAAGCGGCCCTTATCAATGAGGGGATCGTGTACGGCAAAGCGGAGAGCCACGGCTTTTTTGACCAAGCCGAAGTGCAAGATGTCTTCGCTTTGTTTCGGTTCCTTTGCTTGCCCGGCGATCTCTTATCATTATGCTCAGTTTTGCGTAGTCCCATTGTCGGAATGGATGATTCAAAATTAGCCGAGATACTTTATTCCACACAAACAGTGGAACCCTACGAGCGGATAAAGTTGCTATGCCAAGATCATTCAGCTGCAGGTCAAATCCTAAGCCATGCATTGAATAGAGATCCTGCCGACCTGCCGGCGTCGCAAAGATTCTTAAGCTTAATGATGCATTTGAAAATCATCCAAAAATACGAAAAGGCTTGGCCACACTTGGCGGATCGTGCCCGATCGCATCTCGAACAGTTCTGCCAGATTTTGGGTCAACTCACAGCAACGAGTGATTTACAGCTTCTCTACAAAATCGAACAGATCCGTGATCAAGATGCCAAAGGACTCCAAGGGCATCATCCCAACGCCGTTAGCCTCATGACGATTCACAAGTCCAAAGGACTTGAGTATCCAGTCGTTTTTCTGACGGACTTAGATGACAACTGGACGATACGAACGCCGTACTGGTGCAAAGCAAATCAAGAGCTTTTTTACATCGGCAAAGGCGAAGAGCGCCCGATTCGCAATCTCAACTTTGATCGAATCATAGAAACAGAATATAAAGCGAACCACCAAGAACATGTCCGCATGCTCTACGTTGCCTTAACCAGAGCTTGTCATCACATTGTTGTCTCGGCGCACCGCACAAAAAAGTCGGGATTTTATTCTGACTTGGTCACAACGATGCAAAATCTATCTGCGCAGGTGATTCCCGATGAAAATCAGGCTATTTTGAGACTGCAACGCTACGAAGTTCCCGAGGCCGGCGTCAAAGTTGTCCCTGACATTCCAGGACCAACTCTGACAACTCCTGTCATGACCGAATCCGTGATTCCGGCAGAAATCTACAATGCGACGCCTAGCGCGGAACAAGAAACCCAGACCTATAAATCTCCGCAACTCGAATATGAAACGCATTATTATCAAGCCATTGGATTATGGGTTCACAAAGGATTGGAAAACGAAGTCCGAAAAAAATCGTGGGATCGCGAAACCAATTGGCAAGCTATAGTTCGCCAAATTGGTTGGATCGACTCTTCCCATCACCCTCTTGCGTTTTCTGCCGCCCAAGTTCAGTTGGATGGTGTTCTCAGTTCCTCCGCTTGGAAAACTTTATTTACAGACGTCAGCGTAGCCAGACCAGAAATGCCCTTGACCTATTTGGGCGAAAAGAGATTGGTGCATGGATTTATAGATCTCATGACCGAGCATGCGGACGGTCGCATCCAAGTCACCGACTACAAAAGTATGGCTCTGCCAGAGGACAATATGAGTGAAGGCGCTCTGAGGACGCTGTGCGTCGAAAAAGGCTACTCAGGGCAAATACAGGCCTATATGCGGGGCTGCCAGCTACTTTATCCGGGCCGAAAGGTTTCTGGGGGGGTGTTTTTCACTGCCTCAAAAGTATACATCTCGATCGATCTGTGATAATATCCCGTCATTATGAACTTAAAGAATCTAATCGTTACTGCAGTTTGCTCACTGGTCTTGCCAGTCACCTCCTTTGCGAAGGCCGATTCTGGGGTATGCGAGCAAATCTGGGGAGTCGATGACGCCTTTATCAAAGTTCGCAGAGTGGCTTACCGCATTCTTGAACTCCATCCCTACGCTGTCCTGGAAACGCAAAACCTCATCCGAAAATATCACCCATCCCATGCCGACGTTGATCCCGTCGATGTCTACGATGGTCTCCACCGAATTTTATGGGAAGAGCTGCTCGTGCGCCATCGCCTGGCTCTACCCTCGCCGCGAGTTCAAAAAACCATGCTTGAACATGCCATGCGTCGCGTTTCCCAAGTTTGGGGTCGAAATTAATTTATTGATTACTGAACGGCCGCGATGCGGCCGGACAACAATACTGGCTCCGCCCTTCACAGGCGAAGCTTTTGTTTTTTGCGAAGAGTTGGGTAAAACTTCCCAGCACTATCTCCAGTGGGTACGCTTGCCCGCCTAAAAGTGGGGACTTTTGTTTGTAACAAAGCTCCTGCCCGGGCTGCGCTGGTGTTCGCGCGTCCTGCGCTCACAACCCCCTCTGGAGATAGTGCTGGGAAGTTTTACCCAACTCTTCGCAAAGCTCAAAATCTCCAACAGTGAGGCTCCGCCAAACTGGGTTACCTCACTCGAGCAACTGTTGCGGATGCAACTCCTGTGCGGAGCCTCGCCGTCACCGTTTTTACCCGATGGTTGGCTGGGACGGTTGAGCCGGCTTAGATTTGGCTGGGCATTGAGGCTGCATCAGCCGACACCGCCCAGACAAATCTAACCCGGGAGAACCGGACCAATCAAACATAGAAATGAAAACTGTGAGTGTGAAAGGCGGAGCTTGAATGACGTTACGGCCGCATCGCGGCCGTTCAGTAATCAATTATTAAAAAACCCCGCTTATCACGGGGTTTTCCTTTGAAGCATCCCACTAACCAAACCGATTAGTAGAACGTGTAAGTCAATCGCGTCATGTTCGAAATCGCCGCTGTATCCGTCTGCTTCTTCGAGACATTGGCAAAGTATCCGTCGTAGTTACGCGTCGTTTCATTGCGAATAGCGAGCTTGTCGTTCACTTTGTAGTTGATCTGAATCATCGGTTGAGTCGTGGTGGACCACTTTGATTCCACATTCAGAACTCCTTTGTTTTTTGCATCAAAAGTATAGGTATCCGAAGGACTCGCGATCACGTTGACGACAAAGTTGATCTTTAATCCTTCCACACCCGCTGGCGTATAGCCCACTCCACCTCTAGAGTAAGTAAAAATCGGATATTTCGAAGACTTCCCGACAACAGAGGACTCCAAGCCACGTTCCGATACTTCTTTGCCGGTTAAGCTCGCGCCCTTAGGACCTTCGCGGTAGGTTGCCGCCAAGTCGGTCTTGGAAATATTCACGCCAATTCCGCTTTCGGTTAAGACGTAGGGAGCGATTTTTCCGATTCCCGTTTGAAAGGGCAAGCTCAACTGTCCTAAGAAAACACCATAAACTTCGCTGCCTTTGCTTTGGAAAGGATTGACAGCCCATGCATAGGGCGCCAACAAGACATAGTCATTGGCAATCAAGTCCGTTTCTAAGGTGACGTGCACAGTCGGCTTTTTTATGTGCGTCGAGTCTTCTTCTTTTTTAAGCTCCGCGTACGCGTCTAGAGTTAACAACTTGTTAAGGATGGGCGTCCGAAAATGCGGCATAAACATCAACGTGTTCTTCTTCGTTCCCGCTTTTTTCAGGTAAAAATACGATCCGACATAGACCGAACTGTCTGGGAACAGCGATAGAGGCGCCGCAGCTTTTGTCGCTGCCACTTCCGCCGCCGGTGCAGCGGCTGCAGCCGCTTGTTCTTCTGCCCACGCCGCGGTACTACCAGCTAACGTGAGCGCAAGCGCTAAAACATTCAATACGATTTTCATGACTCTCTCCTTACAGTCAAAAACGTGTGGCCCGATATACTCTTTTTTATTCCTAAGAAAAGAATTAGCACACAGATCACCAGAAGTTAATGAATGCGCCAACATTACATGTTCGATTTTATCGAGAAAACAAGGTTCAATGCTGTTTTGGCGTGGGGTCGCGCCATAGTGACAGGGAGGTGGTTTTGAAAAAAAATAAAAAAACCCCGCATTTCTGCGGGGTTTTTCATTGAAGCAAACTTAGCTTAGCGAGATAAGTTCGGCTTAGTAAATGGTATAGGTCAAACGAGTCATGTTACTGATCTTGCCTGCTTTCGCTTGCTTGGCAGTCGTATCACCAAAGTAATTCTGCATATCATAAGTCACGTCATTACGAAGGTGAATGAATTTATTGGCCGTATATTCCAAACGAAGCATCGGTTGGGTCGTGGTCTGCCAGCTCGTATCAACATTCGTAACTTTCTTTGAGGCTACATCAACCGTGTACTCATTTTTTGGAGCAGCAAGGATATTAGTAGCGGCAGTCAATTTAAGACCTGGTACCATCGCAGGATCAAATTCAAATCCTACTCGACCGTAAACGTCATAAACATATTCGCCAGATTCTGTAGGTGCGGCGATATTCTTTGCTTTCAACTGCTCGCCGGTCAAAGAGATTTTTCTATTACCTTCAAGATATTTCGTACTGTCTGCAAGATCGACATTTGTCGTATTGATACCCATTGCGCTTTCCGTCATTAAGAACGGCGTGATGGTACCATCAGAGGTTTGAACAGGAAGTTTCGCCACAGCTGCCAAATACACCAATGCCTGACCGCCAGTGCTTCTGCCTGGGTTCACTAATTCAAGGTAAGGGCCGACGTAAAAATTCTCGTTGTTGACCAAAACTTTTGTAAAATCAATAAAAGTCGTAGCAATCGTCCCATGGGCTACATTGTCTTTTTTCATAATATCCGCATAGGCATCCATCGTTACAAAATTATTAAGGATGGGTGTGCTAAAGTGCGGAGTAAAGATAAGATCATTTTTACCAGTTGATGCACGGTTTATATAGTAACGAGTCCAAAGATAAACACTGCTTTCCGGAAACAAAGAATAAGCTGGTGCTGACTTCGTTGCTGTGACTTCTGTCGTGGTCGTCGTCGTCGTTGTCGTAGCTTGTGCCCAAGCTGCCGTGCTTGCAGTCGCAAGTAAAATGGCAAGGACTGTTGACTTGATTCTCATGAGAACTCCTTAAAATTTATAAGCATTGGTACAGTTAAATATTGCCCTGACGTAAACCGATGCTGGTTTGCCTACGCGAAGAGTACGTCAAGATGCCTAGATTCTATTGAAATCTATATCAAAGTCAAAAATTTTATAAAGATTAAGGATTTGTATAATGATAGTAATACGTTATACTGACTCAATATCATAGGCCGGACGGCCAAAGCCACACTGTATAGGCTCTTCAGGGATTTTCATAGAATGTTTTAAGCCCGACGGCGATTGCGCTCTTCATGCCGCAAAGGCACAGGTTGGATGATCACAAAGCAAATATCATCGATCTGAGCGGCACCTTGGGTGTGGGCCGTTAGTAATCGGAGGATCTCTTTTTTCAACGCCGCTGGTTCACTATAGTCGCGAACATTGCGCAAATTCCTATGCAAGGCGCGCCGAAACGTTGCTTTCTGTGCATCGCGCGCTTCCGTCAAACCGTCCGTGTACATCACCAACAGATCTCCAGCATCAAGATGATAACGAGTTTCTGTAAATTCCGACTCGCCGCCTTGAATTAAACCTAACATACCATGCTGATTTTTAGCCAAATGCGACATGATATTAACGCCGGATTTATGCTTCAAAATAAGAGGAAAGGTATGACCAGCGTTACAAACATAAATAGCGCTATTGATCAAATCTACTTGGATGGCCAAGCAAGTCGTTGTGATCTTGCCGTCTGAGCTTAGGCTTCGAATCGTGCTGTCGATGAGCTTTACCAATTCGAAAGATTTGGGCTGAAACTTCTGAGTACTCGTCTTGATAAGCTGTTCAACCATGCACATGGCCCCATTCATGGCGGTACTGACTATACCCTGCGGCAAGCCATGTCCCGTGATATCGCCCATCAAAGCGTACAAATAGCGGCCATGCACATCTTCAAAAACGTAGAACCAATCCCCTCCCAAATGGGCGGCAGGTTCATAATGGTAGGAGAGTTTTGACTTATGAGTCATTTTAGTTTCATTAGATAACATCGCACGCTGCACAACTTCGGCCAGCTGCAGCTCCGCATCGACGGTCGCTCCTTGGCGAATCAATTTGAGAACCGCGAAGACAACCACTCCCACCAGAACTGCCATCAAAAATAAATAGGAAATCAACAAACGATGCGGCTTCGCCATGATCGCGTCACGAGACTGGGCGACAAGGATATGCTGCGGGAACAGTCTGGAAGGCTCCGCGATGACATCGAAGGTTTCGCCTTCAACGTTAAAGGTGGTTTCAAGTCCGTCCGCGCGCAGTTTGCCAAAAAAAGACAAAATTTCTGGCCGTTCCTCTTGACTTATCACTAGTGGAGTCTGGTTCTGATCATTCGGCAAAAGCGTAACGATTATGGATTTGCGACTCAGGGTTTCGAGCGTTTTGGTATACCAGCTGTTCAGTTTCACCCGCGCGACAAGATACTTTAAACTTGCGTTCATAATGACGGGCTTGACGATATAAAAAGACGGCGCTTTTCCATCCGAGTCCGGAATAAACTCGAGACTTTCAGAAGGAATCGGCATGGGCCGGCCAAATGACTCTTGAAAACTCTTGGCTTCAATCATGGGGTCAAGCGGCTCACCCATCAGAATATTCTGCTCCGAATCGACCAGCAAAACTTTATCTATATCTTGGTGCAAAGTCGTAAGACTACTAAGAACCTCACGCTTTAAGAAAAGGTTATCGGTGCCAAAGATTTCGTTACGCGCGGCTTGTTGCAACACCATATCGATTTGCTGAATGTACTGATCGAATTGCTCCATCAGCAAACTGGCAATCATTTTGTTATCGACGAGACTTTGTTTTTTCACGGAGCGATAATGATTGCTTAAACTATACAGCGCAAAAAGCATCGGCAAAATTGCGATCGGTGCCAAATAGGCAACCATTCTAACTGCCAATCGATTTTGCTTGAAGGCTGTTGGCAGCATTAGCGTTTAACCTTTTTTGAATCGAAAATTTCGTCCCAGATCTTTAGCCAAGCCGGACCCTCTTTTGCGATTCGCTCCCAGTCCACATCCATGACTTTGAAATTGACATGACGTGTGTAAGATGGCTGCTCTTTCAAAGGCAAATCCTTATGCAAATGCAGTCGATGGAAGGGAGAGCGTGAAAGCGTAATAGCGACGTCTTTCGAAAGCAAAAACTCGGCGAATTTTTGCGCCGAAGGATGCGGGACAGGTTTTTTAACCAACGCCATGCCATCAATCAGTACGGGTACGCCGCTCGATGGATAGACGAAATCAAGCGAGAAGCCTTGACGCATGCGCATCGCAACTTCCGGCATATTCCAAACTCCAATGGGCAGAATTCCTTTGCCGACTGCTTGCAGCATAAGTTGCGAATGGGAATAATAGCCCCCGACTTGAGCATCGAGTTGCTTTAGCCAATCCATCGATTGTTCAAGTGTCTTACCGCGGCGCAAATTCCAATCCACTGCCGCGACAATCAGCGCGCGCATGGTGCCAGAGGTGTTGGACGTACGAAGTGTAATTTTGCCGGCATATTTTTTGTCTAGTAAGGAATCCCAATCGCTTGGACGCGGAAGTTTGCTGAGCATATCTTTCTGGAAGAAAATGGTAATGGGAGCCTGCATATCGCCAATCCAAAAATCCGTATGCTTACCGGGATCTTTTTCAAAATTGCTGGCTAAAGATTTGGGAAGCTCTGCAAGAAGACCCGCATTTTTGGCACCGATAAACATAAACTGCGGACCACCCCACCACACATCGGCAACAGGTGATGACTTTTCGGCTTCAATACGCGCGACAATGTCTTCGGCCCCATAAAATCGCCAGTCGACTTTTTCGCCTGGATATTTTTTTTCATATTTGTCGGCGACCATTTTCAGTATCTCAGTTCCGTGCGGACTGTAGATTACAATCGGTGGTACTTTAGAAGTTTGTGCCAAGCCTGATGTTGCTAACGAAAAAATAAAAACTGCCGCCGGCATGAATCTGCACCGGAGATTTTCATTCATCAGTTTGGAAAAAAAATTCGCCACGTTTTTGCGTCGCCCTTTCAGTCGTAAGTCAGCGGGATAACCCATCTATTTTTCGGTTGTTAGAGGCTAAACGTGAGGGAGAATTTTCAAATCGTTTCTAAAGGTATATACCTGAATTTACAAGATAAATGCGGATTTACTCGTTGACGCCGCGATCATGTTCGCGGTCCATGTCCCATTTCGGATCCCAGGCAAAGCGCCCCTCTCCTTGATCAAAGAGCCCGGTGTCGCGTCGAGTCACGCCGGATTTCAATAAACTCTCGGCAAATTCACCGAGCAAAACTTGAATTTCATTGATAGTGTGCAGGGTATTTATTTTTTCTCGCACTTTCTTGGAGCCAACAAAACCTTTCGTGTACCAAAGCAAGTGTTTACGCATGCAAAGCGCTCCCATCGGCTTGTCTTCATAAGCTTCTCGTTGCCAGGCGAGATGCTGACTGACCACCGCAAACCAATCTTGCACGGTAGGTGCCAGAAATTCTGGCTTCTTGGCTTGCATAAAAACCCATGGATTACCGAGCGCGCCGCGGCTGATCATCGTGCCGCTGACGCCAGTGCGTTCATGCATATACTTTACGTCGTCCATGCCAAAAAGATTGCCGTTGCCAATCACCGGAATGGTCAAGGCTTTGGAAAGTTTTTGAATAAAGTTTAGGTCAACCGGAGTCTGATAGTCATCGCTTCGACAGCGGCCATGCACAGTGAGCCAGTCCGCTCCACCCTCTTGGGCTGCGAGTGCCACGTCGATGGCATTCATGGAATTGCGGTCCCACCCCAGTCGGATCTTTACAGACAGAGGTTTTTTAGTGGCCTGACGAGAAAGGCGCACAACTTCAAAAACATTTTTTGAATCTTTCAGCAGAGCACTGCCGCAACCGGTGTTCACCACTTTGCGAACGGGACAACCCATATTGATATCAATCGTGTCGAAGTTAAACGTATCGAGCTTGGCAATCGCTTCCGAAATATCACCAGGAGAGCTGCCCGTTATCTGAACACCCAAAATGCGTTCATTGGGGTGGCGCTCCATCATATTTAAAGTACGTTCACTGTTGCGCAAAAGTGCTGTGGCCGAAAGCATTTCGACATAAGTCAGATCCGCGCCAAGTCTCGTGCATATTCTACGAAAAGGATGGTCGGAAACACCCGCAAGTGGCGCCAAAATAACTGGCGTCGGACTGATTCCTAGTTTTGTAAAGACTGCAGTCATGATTCAACCATATGATCTAAAGTGAATGCCACTGGGTGAATAGTCCCTTAGCATTTTGCTTAAAAAATGATAATTTGTTTTTTCGTCAATTTAGGGCAATTTGCCTGGACCCCGTACGGAGCCAGTAGATGTTAACTATAAAATATATCAGAGAAAATGCCGACAAAATCCGCCGCGGCGCCGTCCATAAGAACTTCGACCCGGCGATTGTTGATAAGGTTCTCTCGGCCGATGAAGAGCTGAAGCCCATCAAACAAGAACTCGAAAGGTTGCAAGCAGAACGTAATAGTCTCTCCAAACTGATTCCGCAAAAAAAAGGCGACGAGCAAGAAACTTTGAAAGAAAAAGTAAAAAGCTTGAAGTCGCAAATGGACGAGCTCACCGAAAAAGTCAAAACCAAGCAAACCATATATGACGAACTCATGCTTCTGGTCCCGGCACCGGCACGTGATGATGTACCGATCGGTAAAGACGATAGTCAGAACGTGCAAGTCCGCACCTGGGGCGAGATTCCGAAGTTTGACTTCACTCCCCTTTCCCATATTGATCTTGGCGAAAAACGCGGTTGGGTGGACACGGAACGCGGCGTCAAACTTGCGGGGAGTCGATCCTATGTTTTGTGTGGTGAGCTTGCACGCCTCGAACAAGCCGTGCTTCGCTACACGTTTGATAAACTTTGCGCCAAAGGCTATATGCCACTTTCGATTCCGGTACTTGTGCGCGAAGAAGCCATGATCAATACGGGTTACTTTCCTTTGGGCCGCGAACAAGCTTATTTCATCGAGAAAGATCAATTAGCTTTGGTGGGGACGTCAGAAGTTTCTTTGACCAGTTATCATAGTGGTGAAATGCTGGATGTCAGCGAGCTTCCCAAGCGTTACTTCGCGCAAAGTTCATGCTTTCGCCGCGAAGCGGGAAGTTACGGCAAAGACACGAAAGGACTTTACCGGGTGCATCAATTTCAAAAAGTCGAGCAAGTCATCATTGCGCCGAATGATGTAAAAGTTTCGGAACAGATGCATGCGGAACTTCTAGGAAACGCCGAAGAAATCTTGCAGGATTTTGGACTTCCTTACCGCGTCGTCTACGTTTGCACCGGTGACTTGGGCCAAGGCCAAGTTCGTAAACACGACATCGAAACCTGGATGCCTTCACGCAACGGTTACGGCGAAACACACAGTTGTTCAACCTTTCATGACTTTCAAGCGAATCGTTTGAACCTACGCTACAAGGACGAAAACAAAGACAAACACGTTTGTCACACGCTCAATAATACGGCGATCGCAAGTCCGCGCGTTTTGATTCCACTACTCGAAAATTTACAAACTAAAGACGGACAGATTAGAATTCCGGCTTGTTTGCAAAGCTATATGGGTGGTCAAAAACTAATTTGATTCAATTGTTCCCTAAGCCCAGATCACAGCAGATAGTCCAATAAAATCATTGTTCTTTATATATAAAAATTTACTTTTTTATGATTTTATATTAAAAACAGCCTCATTGTTTTAATAAACCTTACAATCTTGAGGCAATAACATGCGTTTTAAACTATTTTGCCGCAAAACACTGATATTACTAACTGTCATATCAATTAAAATCATCCTCCCGAATTCTGCTTCGGCAGATCCAGCCATAGCCAGTGATCAAGCCATTAGCGAAGCACTTGCAAGCCTTACTGGCGATGATAACAGCGCCGAACAAGCCATCATCTGGCTACAGTCGCAAAAACTGTCCACTCATCATCATCAAATTGAACTTTTAAAGTTACTCCAAATGATTTTACCGGAACCAACCATTGAACATTATGAAATTTACACTGAACTTGCCACGCAGCTTGGTCCAAAAGTTTCTATGCTCATCTATCAATTTGATCACTCGAAACGTTATTCCGATGTTGCTTTGGTGCTCATTGATTTTTATGAACATCTGCAAACATTCCGATTAAAACTTTTAAACAATGAAGCTGGCATAGACAAACTGACTTCGGAAAAAATCACCCCTATCTACCGCGCAATGAGCGCCGATCTCCTGCAAACCATACGCTGGTATACTAGTGATCCGGATAGTCTCGTGAACCCAAAAACGGGTGAAAAATATGTCGAGGGTCAATTGATCTCCATCAAGACCCGAATAGACGATTTATATCGCGCGATCGCAAGTGATGTTTTTATTTCATTAGATGAGACGTCGCGTGAACGCGATAAAGCTCTCGCAGAAAAACCCTCGGTTTTTACTCCTACTCCTGAAAAATCAGAACCGGCAAAAACGTCTGACACTTCACCGGACACGCCTAGATTGGACCTGATAGCTGCCTCCAAATTCCTAAGTCGCGAGGTTAACCCCATGCATCTTCGCTTAGAAATTCTTCCGCAAATTGTCGCCACTCTTGAAAACTCAGAAAATAATATTTCCGTCTATGAGTATGAAGCTGTAATGGAGGCCTTTTTATCGGTAACGTTTCAAGCGGAGATGACTCCTCAGATTATCGAAGCTTTGCATAGACATGCCTATTTGAGCTTGGAAAAAAACTACAGTGAGACCGCAAAAATGGATCTCCTATCAAGAATAAAGAAACTGAAATCCAGCCTTCCCCTTATTCCTGGCAGTCGCGATCAAAAACTAATGGATGAAGCCATCGCCAGAGTGGAATCTGTAGCGGACAATTCTAGTATCAACAAAACCACAGGAACTCGTGGCTGCGATCAAATATTCGATATTTAGAACCCAATTGATTAATTATTATAGATTATTTTCTTTGAGAACCTGATCAGATAACTCAAACTGCGATTTTTCAACCTTAAAAACATACGGCGATGAAATCATATGCCCTATCGTTTTGGCATCGTCGTGCTGCTGAAGAAACTGAATATTATTGGTTTCGAGGAGCATCGAAATATCTTGCGCCACCTTTGCATCCGCCACCTGCCGGAGAATAACCAAGTCAACGGAAACCGAAGTGTATCGATACGCCACAACAATCAGACCAACAAAGACGATAGCGACGATCCAGCCCATATTAGCCCTTGAGGTTGAGGTGCTTTTGAAAATAAGCGATGAGGTCTGTGCGTTTCAGATCTTTGTCTTCGGATCCGGTCGTCATATTTTTGCAGTTAAACACTTTATTTTGGGCCTCTTGCTCGCCTATAACAATCACCCACAGAATATTTTTCTTATTAGCTTGTTGCAGTTGTTTGCCGAGCTTTTGTTCGGTGACAGCGATTTCGGAGCTGATTCCGCTTTTGCGAAGTTCGGCGACCATCTCGAAAGCGTATGCTGCAGCACTTTGATCAGCCACCGCCACAAATACTAAGCTAGGGCTTTGCGCCGGCACTTTTCCGAGTTCTTCAAGTGCCGCAAGAAGACGATCCACGCCAATCGATCCGCCCACTCCTGGCATTTCTAAGGATGAAAATCGTGACGTCAGCTGGTTGTAACGGCCACCCGAACAGATCGATCCCATATCCTGCAAATCGTCCAGTGTCGTCTCAAAGACTACGCCTGTGTAGTACGCCAGACCGCGAGCAATGCGCAGATCGATTTCGATTTTGAATTTCGGAACGCGAAGTCCCGCTAACATGTTTTGGAGTTTGGCGAGGCGATCGATTTCGACAGAAATCACTTCGTCGCTTTTTAAGAGTTGCGCGGTTTTTTCAAAGTTCTGTCCGACGGCCGCAAGGAGCTGGTCTGCAGATTCTTTCGTAACGCCATCGGCTTTGCAAAGAAGTTCTGAAACCGCAGCGGCGCCTATTTTTTCTAATTTATCGAGTGCGATTAAAACCTGCGACTGAGCTTCTGACGTCGAAGCTACTGGCAGAAACTTTTGGATGAGTGCCACAAGGATTTGGCGATGCCCGAGTTTCATAGTCATAGGCAATTCGGTGGCTTTGTGCAAAATCGTCATGAGGCCAGCGATAATCTCGGCGTCCGCCAACAAAGTATCCGCCCCAATAATATCCAAGTCGCATTGCATGAACTCGCGGTAACGCCCCTTTTGAGGTTTTTCACCACGAAACACTTCGCCGATTTGTAAACGACGGAACGGCAAACTGATCTCGGCACGTTGGGCCGCCGCGTACCGGGCAAAAGGCATCGTCAGGTCATATCGTAAAGCCACATCGCGATCACCGTGGTCCTTGAAACGGAAAACTTGCTTGTCGGTCTCGCCGCCTTCACCTAAGAGAATTTCGCTGTACTCCAAGAAGGGAGTTGCTATTTCTTGGAAGCCGCCGAGGCGAGCTTCTTGCCGGGCAATGGCCAGAATCTGCTGACGAACCGCAACCTGGGCGGGCAGTAAATCACGAAATCCCTTGAGGGACTTGGGTTCCATATATGTTGGCTTTGGGGAATGGGACACGATGCTAAAACCACCCTAAGTTAAGACTTAAGGTCCGATCATAGCATCAAATGGGTCATTAATTTAATAAGGAATTCTAGTCGTTAGAGACTTTTTTGGAGGTCAGCATGCGGATCGCAGCTTTGTCTTTTTTGATGATGGGGCGAAGTGGGTACCAGGTCGACTCGGCGTCGTATGCCTCGAGGTTTTCTCCTCGGCGCATTTTTTTGATGAGTTCAGCATTGTGCGCGCGACGGCGCTGGGCGTGACGAGACACCATAGAATTTTACCTCTAATATCAGAGATTTAGTTATCCAACCGACCGTAGGGACGTTATCGGCTTTAGCCGTCAAAACTTTAGCGAAAAGTTTTAGGGCCGTTCTAACACTCGCTGACCGGCTATATCTTGAACTCGACCCCGATATGCCAGGCCGTGCTCTTAAATTCTTCTCCATCGCCCGAGTTGAGAACACTTTTAACGCCATTTACTTCCACGTCAATCTTAGATGATTCTTCAAAGCCAATGTCATACTGAACCATCAAAGCAAGAAACGGAACTAATGGAGGCTCCCACTTAACACCAGCGGTCATATGTGAGCCCGTGACTTTAAAGGCTAACTTTGTATCGTCATTGTTGACCTTACCCTCAGCTGTTAAAGCGCCAAAAGCGTAGCCGAGTTTCACGAAGGGATTAACGCTAATCAAATCAATGGGAAGCCAAGCATAGATTTGAGGCATAACTAGATAACCAGTTGCGTCACCTAATGATGCAAATTCATCGTAAACCACATACTCAGCCGCCATACCTAAAGCAACCGGGACAAAAGGAATTGGGCTAAAATGAAAAGCTGCACCGTAGTTCAAACCTTCAAATTCATTGCCAACGACTGTATCGTATTCTACATAGCGTTTCCCCATGTAGGCTTGGATATCAAAAACAGCCCAAGCAGAACTTGAAAATAACAACGCCGACATCAAAACAAGAACTTTCAACATAAACACCTCACTCGTTTACAATACGTTATGCCAAGACTCTAACCAATATTCATGCGTAAGATCCCAATCACTATAATACTTCGCCAGTTCCCCTGGATCTGTGGAACAACTAGCGGGTAACAACGAAATCTTTGAGGCGGTCGCGTGCGACCATTCGACTTGATCCAAATACGCGTCGATGGCTTTCCCACAAGGAGAGAGTGGAACCATGATACTGGCGTTGGAGCGATAAGCTTTGAAAGATTTTCGAAGATCGAGCGGCGCGGGAAAAGGGTTCATTTCGTCATAAAACTTTGTACCAAGAGGTCGTTGACTGGAAAGAAAATCAGGTTCCGCCCCACCGATAAGAGCTGTTACGATTTCGCTGTTTTTCTCGGCAGTGATCGACACAAACCAACGAGCCGATTTTTGTAGGTCAAGATAGGTCTTTTCTACCATTTGATAACCCCAGGCCTTTAGCTCACCCAAGTGTAGCGGCTTGAAGCCTTGAAAACCCGCCATTTTAGCTTTGTCGAGCTGCGCCGCAGCAAAGAAACCACTTTGCATGGGCGTTGTTTCCATGTGTTCTTTCGCGCCGATTTTGAAGTACCCGAAAACTTGTTGAGCTTCTGGTTTATTCAAATCATCGATGACATCTTGAATCGTCAGAGCTTCTTTTTGATGTGCGGCCATGGGCCCATTTCGCATCGAGACAATCACCTGCTGCTTTGAATCCTTATCATCTATGGCTCGACCGTATACGACCGCCCACCATGCTCCCATGTTGAACGGAAACTCTAATGAGCGGATGTCAATACAGCTTCCGTCGATCAGGTCCGCGTAACAATCGTCATCAGTAAGGCTTATGTGTGTTTTTTTCGGAGTCTTCATTTGATAGGCTTTGTAAACCTTGAGTTCTATCTTGCCACCCTGCAGGGGCGCTTCGTCAGAGATGTACAAAAGCCCAGGTTCTTCAGGGATAGACTGCCAAATATAGTTTGTAAAATTCGCCTGCTTTTCAAAAATCTTAATTTTAAGTCGGCACGTTGCATTAGTGATGAGCTTTTCTGGCTCAAAGTGAAAATTATCTTCATCGTTTTCATCAGAATATTTATGCGCGTCAATAACCGTCGTGCCCGCATCATTTTTGCAAGTGAGAACGACGTTTTTACTGTTCCACGTCATTTCATTGGGTCGATCCAGACGTTCCATACTTGCCACAATGGTACGCAACTCCACCCCACTACCCGGCTTGATCTGACGACCTCGGCAAGAAGCCAGAAGAACCAATCCGACAATAATGATGAAAAGAGTTTTACGCACAAACACCTGTAACTTTGATGGAGATTAGCCCTGATTATATCAAACTCTGGGAGGTTTCCCTATTTTGCGGCAGCGCTCGCTGTTTCATCAGTCCATAAATAATAATTGGCCAGCTGGCTAAAATTGTCTGGACGACGCCGAAAAGCCGTGTTATCTGACAACAAAATCAAGGTGTGTGGAAATATCGAAATCGAGCGGGGGCTCTAGCCTATGGTCTGGTTGAATAAGACAGTACGTTTCTGTTTGCCTGCTGGTTTGTTCGTTGTCTTCGTGTTGACGTCAGCACCCGTTCTTGCTGACGAGATCGATACAGACATTCCGGAAATGCACATTATGCCGGATGGCACATTGAGCTGGGAACAGCCTGATAGTTCCGGCACCTTTGGGTACAACGGTTACTGCGGCGAAACCGCTGCAGCCAATATCATTTCCATGCTTCGCTTCCCGACGTCTCCAGATGTGGTTAAGGACACTTGCCAAGATTCGACGCCTGGAACCTTACCTTCGACCATTGCGGATTATCTCACTACAGAAATGGGTGTGCAGTGGAGCATTTATAATCTACGGGCATATTACGCGTTTAGAGACCTAAAAACTGCTTTGGACCATGGGACGCTGATCGCCGAAAATGGCAATTCCCCTGTCGCCGTCCTCATTAAGATCAAAGGCAAAAAAGCTTATCACTGGATCACAGTGGTCGACATCGACGATAACGACAATGTGATTTACAACGAATACGGCAAGCAAGAAATCATTAGCAAAAAAGATTTCATGGTGCTTTGGAGCTTCCATGGCATCACCTCAATTTGGCGATCGACGCTTCGTCGAGTCGGCGTGGTGCCTTTCACGATGGTGAGTCAAAATCACACGCAACCAGAACTCAATCTCGTTTCTCGCTAGCCTAAACTGTCGATTCTCTTAACAATGTCTGGGATCTTTACACGGACGCGCCCCGTAACCCCTTATATCTAAACATGATTTCCGCCTGGGTCCTGGCACCTGGATTGCACATGTTGCTAGTACTGAAGGTTGTTTGTACCAGTTGCAAGAAGTGGCGGTGAGCTGATGTTCCCAAAGAACTTAAAATTGATTGCGTTCGCGTCTTGGATGATCGTAGCAAGTTGCGGTAGTCCGATGGAATCGGCATCGGACACACGTCAGATTACAAAAAAAGAATCAAAATGCAAAACCTATACTCCTGAAGAAATTACAGAATTCAAAGCCAAAATGCGCCCTAATTTTATCGGCGGCTACAACGCCGAAGCCTATGAAAACGTTGTTCGGAATCTCAAAGGAATTCCGATGACCTACATGCAATGGCTTTATGATGTGGATGGCTTCCGCATTACAGCTAACGGTATGCAGGGCGGTGTCACGGAGTTTGGTCTTTACCCTATCAGCTTAAAAACCGGCACAAGTGCTCACGTTATCGAAATGGCCATGCAGCATGAAGTTGGGCATGCATTGACGCCTTATTTTACGGATCATCAAGGGAAAGATTTCGGTAATAAGTTTTGGAAAGATCTGAAAAGCGAAGGTAACAGCAACTTCAGCAATCCAAACCTCCATGATTATCCAAAGTCTTATGGCAAAGGCTCTGAAGTTTACTTCTTAGAGTATTTCGCAGAAGCCTTTAACTCATACTATTGTTCACCAGAATCAAACGAGCTATTTAAGACTCAGATTCCGACCACGCATGCTTGGTTAGAAACGTTCTTAGAGAAGCAAGTTTGGGCAAGTCCTTCGACTTCCACCCCTAACACTTCTAATATCTTCGTTCACTTGAATGCGCAGTCTAGTAACGCAGGTGCATTCGCTGTGGCCTCTGATGCAGATGCCACAAATGCTTTCCTATGTAATCGTTCGAAAGAAGAATGCTTGAAGGATTTGGCGGCTACCGAACGCAAGCTTAGTTACATCGCTCTTTCCAAGGTTTACACAAAAGGAAACAAGAAAGCTTTCTGGGACAATATTACGATCGACGGACCTACGAGTGGCAGCAATATCGTGACTTCGTCACCTGTGACGATCGTGGTTTTCAAACCCACAGGCGTCATTGCCCGCTCCATTAATCTCTCGAAATAATTTCAGGGACACATAACTAATTTGTTTATAAAAGAAGCCCCAGGGTAGCAATACCCTGGGGCTTCTTTTATAAACAAATTAGTTATGTGTCCCTGAAATTAGTAACGATAATGGTCTGGTTTGAACGGGCCGTTTTCAGGAATACCCAAATACTGCGCCTGATCTTTCGTAAGTTTGGTTAACTTCACACCAAGTTTTTCCAAGTGCAAAGAGGCGACTTTTTCGTCCAATGCTTTTGGTAAAACATGCACACCTATCGGGTATTTTGAGCCGTCACGCCATAAAGCGATCTGAGCCAACACTTGGTTGGTGAAAGATGTCGACATGACAAAACTCGGATGACCAGTGGCACAACCTAAGTTGACCAGTCTTCCGCGTGCCAAAACCACAATTGATTTGCCTTCTGGAAACTTAAAGCGATCGACCTGTGGTTTAATATTTTCTTCTTTGATTCCGCTCGTGGTTTCTAACCATTTGATATTGATTTCGGCGTCGAAGTGACCGATGTTCGCCAAAATGGCTTCGTCTTTCATAACTTTAAAGTGGCGGTCGGTGATCACATCTTTGCACCCTGTCGCCGTTACAAAAATATCGGCACGAGATGCCGCTTCGTCCATCGTCGTCACTTCATAACCTTCCATGGAAGCTTGCAGCGCGCAAATGGGATCGATTTCCGTAATGATAACTTTCGCACCCATGCTAGACATCGCCTGTGCGCAACCCTTACCTACGTCACCATAACCAGCAATCACTACAATTTTACCGGCAATCATAATATCTGTTGCCCGCTTGATCCCATCAATGAGGGATTCGCGGCAGCCATACAAGTTGTCGAACTTGGATTTGGTAACAGAGTCATTAACATTAATGACAGGAACTTTGAGTTTGCCGTCTTCCATCCAACGATAAAGTCGCGCCACACCCGTCGTAGTTTCTTCCGAAATCCCTCTGACTGATTTTAAGAATTCCGGCTTCTTTTCGTGCACGTATGCCGACAAATCGCCACCATCATCTAAGATCATGTTGAGAGGCTCGTTGCCAAACATAACGGTCTGGTCGATACACCAATCGTATTCTTCTTCTGTTTCGCCCTTCCAAGCAAAAACCGGAATACCTGCGGCAGCAATCGCTGCGGCAGCATGATCCTGCGTGGAGTAAATATTACAGCTCGACCAACGCACGTCGGCGCCCAGTTCGATCAAGGTTTCAATAAGAACTGCAGTTTGAATCGTCATATGCAAACAACCGGCGATACGAGCGCCTTTGAGAGGCTTCGAAGTGCCGAACTCTTTGCGAAGCGCCATAAGACCTGGCATTTCTTTTTCGGCCATGAGGATTTCTTTACGTCCCCATGCCGCGAGGGACATATCTGCTACTTTATAGTCGGTAAAATTAGATTTATTGGTCACGCTACTCGTCCCTTCCCAGTTTGATTGCCTTTGGGCCGTTTGCTTATCGGCGTCGTTCTTAAACATGCGATGTCCTCACAAAAAAACATGGTTATTTTCGATATTTGTTGCAAAAAAGATTACTCGCCGACTATATTCTTTTTTCAACTGCTCTGCAACGTTAGAGGGATCGGAACTCATCATGTCAATGCAACCTATTTCATCACATTGGGCCGACCAAGCGGCAGCGCGAGTTGTCAATCAACTCGGCGAAAAAGACCAATACGTAGCTGCATCGGGCATTACGCCAAGTGGTGTCGTTCACATCGGTAACTTTCGAGAGGCCATCACCGTCGATTTCGTAGCGCGCGCGCTCAAAGCCCTCGGCAAAAAAGTCCGAACGATTCATAGCTGGGATGACTTTGATACTTTTCGCAAAGTTCCTGTCAATCTCCCTAATCAAGAGATGCTCACCGAGCATTTACGTCAACCAATTTGCCTCGTTCCTGATCCATACGGTAAAGAAAAAAGCTATGCGGCGAGTGGCTGCAAGACTTTTGAAAAAGACTTAGCCGATGTTGGTATCCATCCTATTTTTATTTATCAGCACGAAAAATACCAATCCGGCGAATATGCCGAAAGCATGCGCCAAGCCTTGCAGGGTCGGGATAAAGTCGTGGCGATTCTGAATAAATACCGCGGCAATCCCCTCGGTTCGGACTGGCTTCCGACGACGATTTATTGCTCGAACTGCAAAAAAGATGAAATGTATAGCCAAAGCTACGACGGAGACTGGAGTTATAGTTATCACTGCAAATCCTGCGATCAAAAAGAAACGCTCAATATTAAAGACGCAAAATATTTGAAGCTCAATTGGCGTACCGACTGGCCCATGCGCTGGGCATTTGAGGGTGTGGATTTTGAACCAGGTGGCAAAGACCACTCCAGCGAAGGCGGCTCCTTCGATACCGCCCGACAAATTGTCAAAGACGTTTGGGGTAAAAATCCTCCCATCTATCAGCCCTATGACTTTGTTATGGTCAAAGGGGGAACCGGCAAAATGTCTTCGTCAAAAGGCGAGCTATTGACCGTTGGTGCTGCCCTCAAAGTCTATAGCCCCGAGATCGTTCGTTGGATTTTTGCCAACCAACGACCGAACACGGATTTTTCCATCGCCTTCGACGAGGATGTTATCAAACTCTACGATGAGTTTGATCGCTTCGAAGTGACCGCGCATGGACCGAAGCCAGAAACCAAGGCCGAAAAGTGGGAAACCGCCCGCCGGACCTACCAACTTTCAAGCCTGGATGACAAACTTCTTACGGCGATTCCTTACCGAGCTCCGTTTCGGGATTTGACCGGTCGCTTGCAAATCTGCGATGGTGACATCACTCGCACGATGAAAAAGTTCTACGCGGAGCATATCAAAACACCAGCCGACGAAAAAAGCTTTCAGGACCGCGCTCAATGCGCTTTGAATTGGTTGGAAGACTACGCCCCTGAGTCCTTTTGTTACGCTATTCATAAAGATCCTGTCGAAATGTCACTGGACGACATCCAAACGTCGGCTTTGGAAAAATTGCGCGAACTCGTCAGCAAAACTGACCTCGAAGGCGTGGATCCGAAAGTCCTCAATCAAAGCATTTATGACGACGTCATTCGTGGCGCCGGCATCGATGGAAAAGTTTTCTTTTTAACTGTTTACATGAAGCTCATCGGACGCGAACAAGGTCCAAGATTGCCGAGCTTTTTGAAAGAAATCGGTCGCGAAAGACTTCTTCACCTTCTGTGATTTAGCTGGTGAAAACAATAAAATCCTTTAAGCTTAAGGTGTTATTTCCCCGTCTCTACAACAAAACTTTGATTCGTCGATAGATGTATAGGTTTTGTGAGGAAGCTCTCGTGAAATTCGGTTGGCGGATATTTAGCGGTGTTATTTTCTTGTTGTTTGCAGCACAGGCTTTCGCAACGACCTCCGTTGACGCGCGCTATGAAATGATCGGTATTCTAGGTGGCAAATCACCGGTTATCGTTCTCAAAGACAAAGAGTCAAAAAAAGTTCACTATCTTCGCTCGGGCGAAAGAATTCCCGGCGATAGCGCCATCGTCAAAAAAATCGCGGAAGAAAACCAAATTGTTATCGTTCGGACGTCGGGTGAAACCAAACGCTTAGGCATCTTTACCAGTAAACACCAAGATCAGCCCGACACCTTGATCCCTAAAAAATGGGCCGAATTAAAAGCATATGTCCTGCCTTACTTGAAAGATGAGAATTTTATAATTGATGAAGATTCTTCCGGTCGGCGCCAGGACCTCGTCGGCATTCCCATGGGAACGGCGGATGACGTCACCGAATACGTTTTATTGGAAACCATTGCCGACTAACTTTTCTATTCAAAAAGCAGCTTCGCATCGCGCTAAAGCCAATCGTATTTCTATCCGCGGGATTTCGTAAGGCTTGCGATTGGTGCGCTTCATTAAGTCGGCTAACCGCTGGTCTAGTTTTTTATAGTTTGGGTTTTCGGCCAACGCATCGTCGCCGCGCTCGCGAAAAACTTCGGAGTAAATCATATTGTACTTGCCAAAATTCGCCAGAGAACTGCTATGAATGCGATTCTCAGGTTCATCCATAAGCCCATTAAGCACCAAATCCTGAATAACTCGCAAATTCTGGGTTTCTTTTCCCAATAAGGCCTCCAGACTATAAGCCCCTGGCGTCATAAATAAATGGTAGTGAAAATCGATGCCCATTCGCCGTGACATATTCGTGGTCACCATATCTTTCATAAAAAACTGCATCGTGGCCCCCATCTGAAGGACCCGCACGAAGACGACTTCTCGCCCGGTCTCTTCTACCCAATCCGGAACCATTTTGCGAACCAACTGTTCGAACTGTCGGGCCGAATTAAACGCAGTCGTGGAAGAGCTAAGTTCTTCGAGGGGAAGGTCACGAAAATACATATCTTGATCTAATGGGTTCGGGATCATCGAGCGAAAGGCCGCTGAAAATGCAGTGGTCGTCATACCAAGGTTGATGACAAAATATTTTTCCGGCGGATAAAGATCGATGATTTCCTTGGCGCGGTCGTAAGCAGCGAGGATGATTTCGTCTTGCGTTGAGATGTTTGGCTTGGCTTCCACGGGTGACACTGCCGACAAAACAAAAACAAGCACCAAAATGTGGATACATTTTTTCATAAAAATAAATTTAAGCTTGTTGAGGCGCCTCGACGGACGCTTGTTCTTCGATGAATACTTCATGAGGTTCATTATACCATCCATCCGCCACGCGACGTTGATGGATGATGGTCCAAGCCTCTCCGGCAAAGACTTTGCCGAGTTCTGTAAGCTCAGGAATATTGCGATCAGTTTCGGCTTTTATGACAATATTGAGATTTTCAACTTCGTCGGATTTTTGCTTGATCGCGTCTTTGGCCGCAATCGCTTGCGGTACCGTATCGAAAAAAAGCACTGCGAAACTTTTCTTGGTTCCCGGTTTGCGACTCGGATCTGCCGCGTTCTTCGCAACTTTTATGGCGCGCATCGGATCGAGTGGATGAACGTCGTCACTGGGTCGATGCCGACCTTGATCACGTCCACGAGAATCAGACTGATGACGGTTAGGGTTGTGGCCGTGCCGTCGATGGTCACTACCTCCGCCTTGTCCTCCGCCTCCCTGTCCGCCACCGCCGCCACTTGGCCGACGACGTCTACGGTTTCGATTGCGATTTCCACCACCGCCGCCTTGCTGTCCGCCGCTCTGATTCTGGCCGCCGCCACCTTGGGAACTTCCTCCACCTTGCGGATTTCCACCGCTCGGACGTTGGTTGCCACCGTCGGGCTGAGGACGACGCTGATTATTTTGATTATTGTTATTGTTGTTATTTGGAGGACGATTCAATCTAGATTCCTTTAATTCTAAGAGATCCTTCGCACATCGACGAGCTTCACTCTTGATGGCTCAGGATGACGGCCTACTCATTGTCCAAAACTAAAGACAATGGTGCCGAATCGCAAAGTTCCGACGGTCCAAAATACTGAATGGCGCCCGCATTCCGATAGTCATCTTTGTAGGCCCACTGATCTCGGCACTTTACCAGAAAATCATATGCTGGACCGCTCAGTCGCACCAGCGACTTTTTAATAACGGGCGTAAATTTGGCTCTTCGTGTCTCAATATTCATCATTGCGACGAGTGGCACTCCCAGAGCACGCCATTGTTCAACTGGTTTATCGAGATTATTAACGACAGCCATATAACCATTCGATCGTTGGACGACAAGAGCGGCAGCGGTGCGGCCAAGTGAGTACGCGTAGTTGGCATCAAAGTTGGTCGGCGAGGCACATCGACCCTCATAACCTAAAAAGTGGCTCTGATAAGCAAACTTCCCACGATAATCCCCTTCTGATTTTTGTTCCTGAAGATAATGCGAAAGCATTTCAATGATGAGTTTCTCGGTTTCGATGCGAGAAACTTGGACATTGCCGTGAGGATCCCGTTCCGACAAAATCTGCCTCTGGATACTCATCGGCAAACTAGAAAGAGTGTGAGAAGTTTCGTTGCCTAACTTCTGATTAATATACTCACTCTTTGTACCGAAATCTTTCAATGTTTCGATATGCTTGCTGTGTTGCCCAAAAATATCGTTAATTTCAGAAATCAAGGACGTAAACTCAGGAATATATTCAATCAAGCCTTCCGGTACGAGGATCACACCGTAATTCTTACCAGCCTTTGAACGCTCAATGACAATCTGAGCCATTTCTTTGACTATATCGCGTAGTGTTTTTTGCTGATGAAAGATTTCTTCTGATAGCAAAGTAATATTGGGGTGGGTCGCTAGCGCGACATCAAAAGTAATATGGCTCGCCGCTCGTCCCATCAGTCGAATGAAGTGATAATATTTTTTCGCACTCAATGCATCGCGACAAATATTGCTGACCAGTTCAGCGTAAAGCTTGACCGCCGTATCAAAGCCAAAAGATGTTTGTAAATATTCGTTTTGCAAATCCCCATCAATGGTCTTGGGTACACCGATAATCGACAGATCCTTATGACCATTTTTAGCCAAATACTCGCTCATCACCGCAGCGTTCGTATTCGAATCGTCCCCGCCAATGATCACTAACGTTTGCATATTGTGCTTACGCATGACTTCGACGCAAGTTGCAAAGTCGGCGTCTGTTTCCAGCTTCGACCGCCCGGAACCCAGCATATCAAATCCACCTGTATTAAGGTGGTAATCGGTCATTTCTTTGGTGATCGGCATAAAATCATTCTTCAGAATGCCGCTCGGACCCATGCGGAATCCGATCAATTTGTTTCGACCTTCACCGCATTTTAGGGCGTCAAACATGCCGCAAATAACGTTGTGGCCGCCCGGAGCTTGCCCTCCCGACAGCACCACGCCAACAGTAAAACCTTCTTTTTGAAGACTTACTTTTAAATCCCCCTTCAAATAAAGGGATTTTTGCGTGAAAGAAATCGGAAACTCTTTTTTGATCAGAGCGCAGTGTTCGGCCGGACGTGGGACATTTCGCACCGCTTTTTCATCACACGATAGCTGCCAAATATTTTCAAGAATCGACGGATACCGTGGTCGATAGCTGCGACGCTGTTTATCAAACAGTGAGCTTTCTACCAATTCCATGTCTCCCATCCTAAACTTTTAACTTTTTCAAAATATATTCTGCTAACTGGTCTTTAGGAACTCTATCTTGAGCACAAGTATCGCGATCACGAATCGTACACGTTTGATCCGATATACTTTCGCCATCGACTGTAACGCAAAAAGGAGTGCCAATCTCGTCATGACGCGCATAACGCTTACCTATGGAACTAACTTGGTCAAAACTCACGTGCAAGCCGTGTTTACGCAGATCTTTTACAATTGCCTCTGCCATTTCGGGGTGTCCGTCTTTTCGCAATAAAGGCAGAACCGCAACATTATAAGGTGCCAGAGCGGGATGAAGTTTGAGAACTGTCCTCGTTCGTTCTTCGCCTTTACCGCCCGGAACGTCTTCTTCGACATACGCGTCCAATAAAAAACACAAGAGGGCGCGCGTCAAGCCAGCCGCCGGTTCGATAACGTAAGGTGTGTAGCGCCAACCTGGTTTACCAGTCGCGGGATCGACCGCAGTCTGATCAAAATAACTTAGCTTCACCCCAGACGCTTGCGCGTGTTTAGTTAGGTCGTAGTCGGTTCGCGAAGCGATGCCTTCCAGCTCGTCCCAACCCCACGGGTACTTGTATTCGATGTCGTAACAAGCGTCCGAATAATGCGCTAACTCGTCTTCTTCATGAGCGCGCAGCCGGAAGTTCTCTGGATTGCGAGCAAAACTTCGGAACCATTCGATGCGAGCGTTTTTCCAATAGTCGAGCCACTTTTCTTGGGAGCCTGGCTCACAGAAAAACTCCATCTCCATTTGCTCAAATTCGCAGGAACGGAACGTGAAATGCTCGGTCACGATTTCATTGCGAAACGACTTGCCGACTTGTGCAATTCCAAAGGGAACCTTCATGCTTTGCGATTGCACGACATTCAAAAACTGCACGAACATAGCTTGCGCCGTTTCTGGTCGCAAATAAACGGCCGTTTTTTGAAACGCCTCACTGATTCTTTGTTTCATCTGGTCTTTTCTGAAGTCCTGATCCTTCAAAATTGCATCGACACAGTCATTAACTGGATCAATGGGACCCATCGACGTGCGAAACATCAAATTGAACTGGCGCTCGTCACTTAGGTCTGGACAGTTGCATTTGGGGCAGGCATAGCCGCGATCTTGAACTTCACCGGCGAGTGTTTCGCCTTTGTTCTTGCCGCCCTTGATATAAGTGACTTTTGTTCCGGGAGCCTGCTTCGGCGCTTTGTCCGCGCGAAAACGCTCTTTACAATTGAAACAATCCACCAAGGGATCTGAAAATCCCGCTAAATGGCCGGACGTTTGCCAAACCTGCGGATGCATCATGATCGAAGCGTCAATGCCAACGATATCTTCGCGCTCATAAACCATAGAGCGCCACCAAGCATTGGCGATATTTCTTTTAAGCTCGACTCCGAGAGGGCCGTAGTCGTAACAGGATTTGAGGCCGCCGTAAATTTCGCTACTTTGAAAAATAAATCCACGTCGCTTGCATAACGAAACGATCTTTGTCATCAGGTCTAATTCGGACATCCAGACTCTTTCCCCGTGGGTCTCACATTCAACAATTGGACCCTAAGATCGCTTATCTACCGGGGAAACTCAACGTGGATTTTGGATTTCGGCTGGTGTTTCCACTTCTTCAACTGTGACCCCATCCGTGCTTTCGATCACTGATGCTTCCGAGGTTATGTCGTCTTCGTCATCTTGCGCAGGATCCCCTGCAACAGGCGGGACATGAACATCAGGTCGATCACCTGGATGAAGAGGTGCCTCGACTCCCGGCAGGCGCAGGTCGACAGGAGTAAACTCATCGACGGTGAACCAGTTATTGTAGGCAACGCTTAGGCCCAGCCCAATCGCGGTGACCACAATAGGAACTTTTCTTGCCCAAGTTTTAAGCCTTCGGGAAGGACTTAAGGCGCCCCATGCCGCCGCTTTTGCGTTGGCTTTAATCAGCGCCTTTTGAAAGGAGTCTTTTCCAATCTGTCCAGGTTCGGCCGCGAATTTCAAAACGTCAGCATGATACGCTAGTGTTTCCGGGTGACGGAAGTATGCTGTTAAAAAGGCCAAACCATCGCTGCCATAATTTATAAATAAAAACCGATAGTGCTCTTCCATTGGCTTTGCCTTCTCGCCGAGATTGATGAAGGACTCAATGCGAGGGTAATACACCGCAAGACACAGATCCTCATGCACCATCTTGCCAATGCCGGGCACGCGAGTAGCGATGATCTTGTGCAAAGCTGAGTTTCTGCCGCCGAAAATATACAGAGCCAATGCTCCTAGTCCAGCACGGCGTTCTTTCGAAGTGATTAAGTTATCGCGCTTAACTTGAATCTCATGGCTTTGCGAAAAAATTTCTTTAACTTCCGCCAATGTGGGGCGGTCCGTGCGAAGTCCAAACATATACATCGATGCAAGGGTCTGCTTCATTTTGCCGGCGATTAAATTATCGATGTATTTGGCGGTATCACGCGCGGTTTCGTCTGTTGAAGTTTCTTCTTCTTTCTTCACCGCATCATCGAGGATTTGTCGCAAATTCGCGTACTCATCATAATCAGCAGCTAAGACATCTTTTTGCTGATTGTACAGTTTAAAAAGTTGATCTCGCAGCCTAGCTCCTGAACCCTCGCCATGATCCTTCATCATTTCTTCCAGATCCATAGCCAAGGCTTTTTCCGCACCCTTGATAATGAGCACGGCCCGTTCCACTTTTTGAAAAAGAAGGTTCACAATACTAATCGCGCTTGCGACGTTGGCGTTTCGGATAGCCTCACGTAGAAAAAAACGCTGTGTACGCAAATATTCAAAATGAGCCGGCTGTTCCGCTCCCCGAATTTTTTCTCGCCACCAGTCTTGCTTGCTAAGGTTCGTGATGCGATCGTCGGTCTCTTCGACACTCGTCAGAGCCCCAATAACGGTTTCAATCGAAAAAGCCGTGTCGCAGCTTTTGGCCCGTGCCGCATCGATTTTGACTTCAGGAATCTCTGGCGATGATTCGGCGAACACTGAACATGCAAAAAACCAAGTGAACACACTTACTGATAAAAAAGACGTCTTCATACTGGACTCTCTTATTTTTAATTTTGCCTTCTTCGCAGGCGGCGACCATAAAATACTTTTAATGAATCTCAAAATAAAATTTTGAATTCATTAAAATCATTAGAGTCTAAACTATTATCATTTCAGCTGGTTATCTTAGAAAACTCTTAGGGAAGAGGATGTACCCTTATCATTCGTCCATTTGCTCACGTGCGGTCTAGACGTGATCGATTGGATGCCACATGTTACACTGATGAAAGTTAAAGAAATGAATCACCGGGAGATTGCATGAGGTTCTATCTAGCAATATTGGCATTTTTTTGCACTCTATTGTGCCTCAATCTCTACGCTGTTTTTGATCGACAACCTGCGACGCCTGCCACCGCCATGAGTTTCGTGCTTTCGAATAGTGTCGATTTTCAGATTGAATATGGCTCTACTATTTTTGATACATTGAGAGAGCTTGACGTCAGCTCTCAAACCATTCAAGAGATCGTCAAAGCGACACGGCCAGTGTTTGACCTTTCCAAAATCCCAGCGGATACCGACGGTATTGCCTTCTTCACAAAGGGGCCTTTCCGAACCTTACATCAGCTTGAGGTCTCTCTTTCCCCCGTAAAAAAACTTCACATCATCTGGTCTCCGGAAAATAGCTGGCAAAGTTCGATCAAACTCGTACCCGTCGTCAAGAAGCTAAAAACTTATAAAGGTACGGTTGCCATGTCTCTTTGGGACTCGGCACAGTCGGCTGGAGTTAATCCTCTGATCATTAGTAAACTGGCCGATATTTTTGCTTGGCAAATTGACTTTTCGCGCGAAGTGCAATCCGGTGACTCCTGGAAGATCGTTGTTGAAGAGCTTATGGTTGATAACGTTTTTTATGGTTATGGTAAGATATTGGTCGCCGAATACCTCAAAGACGGGCACAAACACACCGCCGTTCGATACCCTGCTGATACGGAGAAGGCCGATTATTATTCTCCAGATGGAAAAAGCCTGCGCCGCATGTTTCTGCGAAGTCCCATCCGATACGCCCGCGTTTCTTCGCGATTCGATCGCA
>JBGSKV010000125.1:0-1767 GCA_041740975.1 Oligoflexales bacterium
GGTGCAGAGAAAGAAACGAATATCCAGCTCAAGGAAAACACGTCCAAGGCCGACTTCATTAAATTTCGCACTGAGCGTGACAAAACTCTCAATGCACCAAAACTGCTGCTGCCCAGTATCCAAGTAAATATAGATGCCGGAAAACTCCCAGAACCCGAAGAAAACGGGCAGCGTTATCTGAAGATCCCTCTCTCCTAGCGGGTTTTCGTCCAATTATTCGACACTGCCTGCTTTTTTGATCGACGCATTCAATGGTTAACCCACTGAAAAAACAAGAAATTGACCCGGCACCGATCTTGCTCAAGGAGAGTGACCGAGGGCACCTCGGCCGCTCTTCTGATGTTGTTGCTGAGTTTCACTGTTGTCGTTGTTGTGGGTGTAATGATGAAGTTTTTTAGTTTTCTAAGTCCGCGTCGTTGGGAAAATTACGCACTCCTTGCTATGGCCTCTGTAGCATTCCTTATCTGCACTGCGGTAAGAGTCGACGCGATCCAAATTCCTTCTCGCACTGAACAAATCACCAGCGTAAAAAAAGTTCGCCCTGAGCACCGCAGTAGTGAGGCTTATTGGCTTAAACGTCATAATAAAATAATGAGTAAAGCCGGCGAGATGAAGCAGGTTGATGTTCTTTTTCTTGGCGACTCAATCACACATGGCTTTGAAAATAACTATGTATGGAACTATCACTTTAGAAACATGAAGGTTCTCAACGCCGGGATTTCATCGGACCGCGTCGAACACATCCTTTGGCGTGTGCAACAAGGACTAGTTAAAGAGTCAAAACCAAAAGTAGTCGTATTATTAGCTGGAATAAATAATCTTGGAATGGCTACTCCGGAGCACACAGCAGCAGGAATCGCTAACATCATAGAACAGATTCGTAAAGACTCACCAAACACTAAAATATTGGTCCAAGGGATTTTTCCTGCCGGCAAGCTTCGAACCGACGTTAAACGCGACCGCGTTAAAAAGGCAAATGCACTCATCGCGAAGTATCACAACGGATCCAGTGTTCACTATATTGACTTTGGTGACAAGTTTCTGTCAAGTAAAGGCCAGATTTCTAAAAAGATGATGTTTGACTATTTACACTTAACGACTGACGGTTACCATATCTGGGCGCGAAATATTGACGAAAAGCTTTCATCACTACTAGGAAAAGATCAAACGACCTGATGCGAAACGCTAGGAAAGTGGTCAGTGAGATAGATTACGTATTTTAGATTTTTTCTGAGCCTTGACGTACTCAACCAAGAAATCCGAAACAACCTGGCCACCTTTTTTAGTAACATGAATACCGTCTACCATTCGAATTTTCTCGATTTGATTTCCGACCTTCATATAGCTGGCATACTTACCCTCGCTATCCCCCAATATTCGGTCAGTGGATACATACTCTACGCATCCAGAAATATTTGCCTGTTTTTTTGTCCAGTTATTGATTCGGTGTGCTTTTCTATCGAAATTTGCATTTTTCATCGGAGGCAAGCCAAACCATAAAACTTTTTTTGCACCGATACAGGCTGTCTGCATGACACCTAGCAATCTCTTATTATAAATATTGACCCACTCTGTCGTTCCGTATGTGAAGATTTTGCCATTTTCTGCAAAATCCTGACTGTCGTTGGTGCCAAGCATCATGACGATAAAATCAAACTTAGATTTACTGACTACGCCTCTGATTTCAGTGTTCCAGTCGAAGACATCAGGCCTTGCGAGGCCAGTTGCGAGCTTTGCCCTAACAACTGCTGAGCCAGACATTTTGCT
>JBGSKV010000126.1:0-3662 GCA_041740975.1 Oligoflexales bacterium
GGCTTGCATCCTTTGCTTGTGCAGTCGCTCCCAAAATTCCAACAGCCATCAGGGCCATTAAAATAAGTGTTTTCATTTTGCATCCTTAAGTTTTAAGTTCATTGTTTTTTCTTTCCAGATATAAAAAATAACGGGATAGATTAGAAGCTCAAGTAAGAATGATGAGAGCAACCCACCGATCATAGGTGCAGCAATTCGCTTCATCACGTCAGCTCCCGCACCAATCGACCACATGATAGGAATCAAGCCCATAAAAAGCGCAAGCACTGTCATCAGCTTTGGCCTGACTCGGTGGACGGCTCCCTCGATGACAGAGTCGTGAAGATCTTGACGTGTATTCATGGCGCCACGCTTTTCTCGGTCGTCATAGGCAAGATCCAAATACATCAACATAAACACGCCGGTCTCGGCATCAAGGCCCAGTAGTGCGATCATTCCAACCCAAGCGGCAATCGAAAGATTATAATCAAGTCCGACCAAAAACCACACGGCACCAATTAATGAAAAGGGAACTGCTAAGAGAACAATTCCAGTTTTAACCCAGGACTTCGTATTAAAATGTAAAAGCAGAATAATTAAAAATAATGTGAGCGGTATCACAACTTTTAATCTCTCTTTCACACGCTCCATATTTTCATACTGTCCACTCCACGAAAGAGTATAGCCAGCGGGTAACTTTACTTTTTCAGCTACAACTGATTTTGCATTTTCAACGTAGCTTCCAATATCTGTTTTTTTCAGATCAAGGTCGACGTAAACATATCCAACTAGGGATGCGTTTTCGTCTCGAATCATCGAGGCACCCTCATTCACTCCAACAGTCGCAATTTCACTTAATGGAATTTGTGCTCCGGTTGGTGTTGAAATTAGAATTCTTTTGATGGCATCCATGTCCTGGCGAAAATTGGGTGCAAGTCTGACTTGAATTGGATAGCGCTCACGCCCGACAAGCGCCGTTGATACGTTTTCGCCGCCAATTGCACCCATCGACTGTTGTTGAGCTTCTTTAAGCGAAAGTCCGTAGGCTTGAAGTTTTTTACGGTCAAAGTTCACATCAAGAAAATAACCGCTCGAAACTCTTTCCGCGACGACAGTTCTTGTTCCTTCAACTGTCGTAAGGGCTGCTTCAACATCTCGGCCCACTTTCTCGATCATTTTTAAATCCGATCCGAAAATTTTCACGCCAATGGGGCTTCTAATTCCAGTTGAAAGCATGTCGATTCGATTTTTGATTGGCATAGTCCAGATGTTAGGCATTCCTAAAAAATTGAGTTTATCGTTCATCTCAGCAATCAAATCTTCTTCTGATATGGTCTCAGGCCACATGCGTGTGAATGGCACTTTCATGAAATCTGGTAAAGATGAATACCAGCGATCTTGTTTCCGCCATTCGGAATGGGGCTTTAGGACGATTGTCGTTTCAATCATTGAAAGAGGTGCGATATCAGTTGATGTTTCAGCACGTCCTGCTTTACCAAAAACTGTTTCGACTTCCGGAAAAGATTTAAGAATTTGATCTTGAACAGTCAAAACTCTTTGAGCTTCAGAAACTGAAAGTCCAGGAAAGGCTGTTGGCATATAGAGAAGACTGCCCTCGTGTAATGTCGGCATGAATTCTGAACCGAGCATCGCAAACCCAGGAATGATCGATAGAACGGCGGCAAATGCCAGAGCCAGCACTGTCTTCTTTCTTTCAAGCACCCAATGCAATACCGGTTCATAAATCGCAAAAAGTCTTCGACTGATAGGATGCTTATGTTCGGAATAATACTTCCCAACAAGAGTCGTATTTCCAACCCAGTTAAGCCACGGGTATGGCCCTTTGAATTCATTTGGTCTTGCAAAAAGCATCCGCAATGCGGGATCAAGAGTGATCGCAAGAAGGGCTGCAATTCCCATGGCTAAAGTTTTCGAAAGAGCGAGTGGTCTAAAAAGACGTCCCTCTTGGTCGATAAGCGTAAAAATTGGAAGAAATGAAACTGCAATAACAAGCAGTGAGAAAAAAACCGAAGGCCCCACTTCAATTAAAGCCTCAAGCCTGACTTTAAAAAAACTTTCCTTTCGACCATTTTCGTCCCAGTGCTGAATTTTTCTATAAGCATTTTCAACTTCGACAATCGCACCATCAACCAGCACACCGATTGAAATCGCGATGCCTGCGAGTGACATGATGTTTGAACTCTGCCCCATCAGCACAAGCGGAATAAAAGACAGCAAAACCGCCACAGGTATCGTCGCAATCGGAACTATTGCTGAAGGCACATGCCAAAGAAAAATTAAAATAACGAGACTCACAATTATGAGTTCTTCGATCAGAGTTCCTTTAAGAGTCTCAATGGCGCGGTGGATAAGGTCCGACCGGTCGTACACAGTCTTGATTTTTACGCCATCTGGTAATGACTTCTGAATATCAGAAATCTTATCTTTCACTCTAGCGATCACGGAAGGAGCGTCTTGTCCTTGCCTCATCACAATAATGCCGCCAACAGTGTCACCTTCACCGTTCAGATCCGTTACTCCACGGCGCATTTCAGGGCCGATTGAAACCTGTGCCAACTGTTTAACGAGCACTGGAGCACGACTCTTCAAAGGGTATGTGACAACAGCATTTTCAATTTCTTCAACTGAAGAAATCAGTCCTTGGGAGCGCACAATGGCTTCGGTTCCAGAAAACTCAACAACTCTTCCACCAGTTTCTTGATTTGAATCCCTAACCGCATCAAAAACTTGAGAGAGCGACACTTGAAAAAGCTGAAGTTTTCTTGGATCAACACGCACTTGAAACTGTTTAGTGAATCCGCCGACACTTGCAACTTCCGAGACCCCAGGGACGGACTGAAGCTGATAACGAAGCGTCCAATCCTGAAGTGATTTTAGATCGGCGGAGTTTAGTTTTTTTGATTCATCAACTAGTGCGTACTGATAAACCCAGCCAACACTTGTGGCATCAGGGCCAAGCTCTGTTTGAACACCCGTAGGCAATTGCGCCGAAATTCGACTTAAGTATTCAACGACTCTGCTTCTGGCCCAGTAGAGATCTGTACCGTCTTCAAAGATGACATATACAAAAGAATAGCCGTAGTCAGAAAATCCTCTGACTGCTTTTATTTTTGGAGCGCCTAGCAGCGAGGCGATGATGGGATATGTGACCTGCTTTTCAATGATTTCAGGTGATCGATCCCACTTTGAGTAAATAATAACTTGAGTGTCCGAGAGATCCGGAATTGCATCGAGAGGAATATTTTTTGCTGAGTAAATTCCGAACGCAATAAGCACCAATGTTGTCATAAGAACGAGAAATCGATTGTGTGCCGAAAACTCAATGATTCGTTTGATCATTTTCGAGCCTCACCCGGCATGCACATCGACATGGGAATGTCCCAGTGTTGATCCGGAGGACATGACGGAGCTGAAGACTTCGTTTCACCGGGCGCTAGCTCAAAAGTGCCTCGGATCTTCGCCTCAGAATCGATTAAAAAATTGGGACCTGTTGAAATGACGTCACCTTCGCTGAGACCGGAAAGAACCTGATACTCATGGTCTGATTTTCGACCGAGTTGAACTGGAACTGATTTAAGTCCGTTAACTTTTGAAATCAGATAGACGAGATCTTTTTTTCCCGCGTGAAGAACAGCTTCTTCAGGAATGACAATCTGATTTTT
>JBGSKV010000127.1:0-69253 GCA_041740975.1 Oligoflexales bacterium
GTACGCTTGCCAGCCTGGCCACCGGGATTTTTGTTTGTAACAGAGCTCCTGCCCAGGCTGCGCTGGTGTTCGCGCGTCCTGCGCTCACAACCCCCTCTGAACACCACTTTGAGAAATTTCGACCAACTCTTTGCAAGTTCAAAAGCTCCAACAGTGAGGCTCCGCCAACTAGGTTTGCCTCCATCGAGCAACCGTTGCGGAAGCAACTCGTGCGGGCACGCACTTGTGTGCGGAGCCTCGCCGTCACAGTTTTTACCCGATGGTTGGCTGGGGCGGCTGAGCCGGCTTAGATTTGGCTGGGCATTGAGGCTGCATCAGCCGACACCGCCCAGCCAAATCTAAGCCGGGATAACCGGACCAATCAAATAAAGAATTGAAAACTGTGAGTGCGAAAGGCGGAGCAAATTTAGGTCTCCGGCCGCGAAGCGGCCGAATTTTCATTTAACTATGCTTTACTAGAAGTTTTTTTCTTAGAGGAAGTCGTCTGCTTCTTTTTCACGGCTTTCTTTGCAACTTTTTTAGCGGGTGTTGCCGTTTTTGCGGCAGGTTTCGCCGCTGCTTTCTTTTCTTCTTTTTTTGCAGCTTTCGGTGCTTCTTTCGCCGCCGGCTTGGAGTCTACCTTTGGTGCAGATTTAGATTCAGCTTTCACCTTTGGAGCTTGCGCCGCCGATGGTTTTGTCACTTCTTCTTTTGGCTTCACAGCGGGAGCTTTCGGAACAATCGGGCCAGCTGCAACCACTTCCACTTCCATTTCACCGATGGTCTGAAAAATACGTTTCCAAAGAGAGGAATCTTTTCGTAGCCAGGCTTCAAAAAGTTTGCGGGCAGCACGATTGACCAGTGCTGCTGAATTAAAATATTCGATAAAGTCTTTCGACTTCGTAAGGCCTTTTAATACACTGACGTGATGATCAAGGATCAGAAGTTCGGAGCCACGCGCTCGCAGGACTAGACTTTTTTCAATCGGGATAATCAAAACTTCCACAAAACACTCCTTAGAATCAAAATAGGACCATTGAAAATCGTCTATCTACCGAAAAAATTCGAGCGGGATTTGATAACTATTCAATTTGTTTGAATTATTTCCTAGTTGAGCAGTTCGCGGTGTCGCCGGAAAGCGCCGCCGACGTTTCCAATTCCGCTGCGGCGCGGTGACGAGCGCGATAAACTTTGAAGGGGTACGGGGCATCTTTTGCAAAGGGTTGGTAGCCCAAAACTTGTTTGAGAAAAAATCCCTGAAAGAATTTGATCATATTCGTGAAGTTTTTGTCCTGCTCCGAGCTCACTTCCAAATTGCTGCAATCAATAAGTAGATTCCAAGGCGAATGCCATTGGGTGAGATTGTTTACAATTTTACTTTTTAGCATTGCCAATTTTTCAGAACTATCGAGTTTAACATGATCAGTGAAGCTAAGCTCCATGCATTGCTGCTGGAAATGATTCTCAAGAAAAATGGCGCCACGGAAATCTTCGGAACCTCGGCTGACTTTGAGGCGTTGACGAATATTTAGCGCCTCGCGGGCACCGTCTTCCGAATCTTTAATTTCAAACGGTAGTGCCGACAATTCTGAATTCGCCTCGATCGAATAGCCTATAATCGAACGCATAAAAAAACCCTTAAAAAACTTAGTCATAATTTCCAAGTCTTTTTTAAGGTCGGGGTTGACTCGAGCTAGGTTGGAGCAATCCACGATGACTTTATATGGTGAATGCCATTTTTGTAGCGCGCCAAGCCAAGCTTGTTTCCAAGCGTGAATATCTGCCTTACTATTTAACGACACCGGCGATTCAAAGCTTTGCATCATAAGCTTTGACTGGAAGTCGTTTTGGATTTCTATTTTCATATTGCCAAAGTTCTAGAGATACTTTGCGATCTCAGCTGCAAGGTCGGAAGGGCTACGTCTGCCTTCGTATTTACGACCATTGATATATAATGAAGGAGTGCCTTCCACTTGTACGTCGTCACCAAGGCGACCGTCATCGGCGATTTTTTCTCGAATGTCTTTTGACTTTTTGCAAGTTTCAATCTGCGCATCCGTGAGTCCGACTTTTTTAGCCCACTCTATGTAGGACTGAGAATGTAAGCCTCTTTGCTCCACAAAAGCAAGGTCATGAAATTGCCAAAACTTACCATATTGTCCGGCACATCTTGCCATGATTGCGATATTGCAAGCGTTTTGATGTCCACCACTATTTGGGTAAGCTGGATTACAGTCTCGATGCAGGGGAAAGTTCTTAAAGACGATACGGACTTTGTCTCCGAACTGCTCATGAACCTGCTTTAGCGACATGGCCAGATCACCGCAGGCCGGGCACTCGAAATCCGCAAACTCTACTAATGTGACTTTGGCATCGTCACTTCCTTTGCGGTAGTCTTCGCCCAGGCGTGAATAAGGTGACGTTGAAATTTCTAGGTTGAAAACGGTGTTGGGTGCGGCTTTCTTTTCATGGTCATGATCGGCCGTATCATTCGCGACATTTGATGTCCTAGCTTTACTAAATACCAAAGTGGCGCCCAGAAGCAGTAAAACAGGAATGACGGCGTAAATACTTCCACGGATGCCTTGCCCCATTTTATATTTGCTAATGGGTATATTTAGCCAAAAAGCGCAAATTAATAAGACAAAACTCAATGCATAGATACCCATACAAGTCGGACATAAACTTCCCACTGCAAAATGCGAAATCAGTCCTAGGCCGACCGAAACCACTAAACCAATAGTTGTGAAAAGCAAAAAACCGTGCTGCAGCGACTCTTGGCTTGCGTCTTTGGCAAGCCAAAGCGCGAGGAAATTTGGTCGAAAACTTGTGAAGCCAGCCAGAATCAAATACAAGCAGGCGGCGAAAAACCCAAGTCCGTAGCCTCCGAGAGGAATGGTCAGGAACTCACTATAAGCACTATTGGCAACTGCATCACAGTTTAAGGTTTCGCTAATATTGCAAAACGCATCCGTTGCACCCAGTTCTTTCACTTTATAGTGATGAACCAAAGTATAAAGACTTAGGGCAAGTCCCAACACAGCCGAGATTATGGCAATTGTAATTACTTTTTTTGACTTTTCGTTTGTCTCATACTGCATAACCGTCTCTCTATATTGAAAGTTCAATATTATCATATCGTTGCTTAAGCAGTCGAGCAACCACCTGTGCAAAAACTTACCCATCTCGAAGTCTAAACGAATTGACTTTTCAATTCTCAGCGCTTAACTCTAATGAGACCTTATTCGGGGGCATTAGCTCAGTTGGTAGAGCGCTTGCATGGCATGCAAGAGGCCAGCGGTTCGACTCCGCTATGCTCCACCACTTGATTATTTTTGCGTGATGCGGCGTTGGACGGCGATAAATCGCTCAGTTATGGACTAGGAGTCCACTCCTTCGCAATTTTCTTGTCCGCCTTGCTTCACACAAAACTAATCTGCGTGGTCCATGAAACCAACTTCCCACGAAATAAAGATAAGTTAGCTATGGTTTGGGCAACTCATCCCATCAATATTCGAGGCAGGAAAGTCGAAATTCGCACGCTAACGCGAGACGATGTACCTGTCGTGGCGGAAAGTCTTGTCGATCCCGATGGGTGGTTTGACGTGCAGTGGGGTATGAAGTCTGCCGAAGATTTTGCCATAATGCTGAGTGGGCGCTTGGATTCGCATGATCATGGTTTGGTTAATCCTCTCGTCTATTTTATGAATGACGAAGTTGCGGGAGTTTCCAATTTGATGCGCTTTGATCGGCAGAATCTGACAGTTGAAATCGGTGGAACCTGCGTTGCGCCCAAATGGCGACGCTCAGTCGTTAACACAGACGTAAAATTACACTTATTGAAACATTGTTTCGAAACACTAAAATGCCTTCGCGTCGAATTTCGCGTCGATGTCGAAAACTTTTCATCGCAGAACGCAGTAAAACGTATCGGTGCCACACTAGAAGGTAAACTTCGCCATCGTATGATCTTACCGGATGGTCGGATCCGCGATGGATTTATTTTTAGTATAATCGCACCCGAGTGGCCCGAAACAAAAATTCACATTCAAAATCTATTTCGTTAGAAGCCATTTTTTGGCCTCATAATTGCAATTTCATGCCTGAGGCATGCAAAGTCGGTTGGATTTTTTTATGGTTGATCGGGATACCCATTCCCATTCTGTTATTGCTTTATCTGCTTAGAGGCTGCGCCTAGATCATTGTTTGAGTTAAGCTCGCTAAGTTTTTCAAGTGGATCTGCTGTTTTGGTTAGCCTGGGAATATAATGCGAAAGTGAAAGAGCGAAGACAATAATGGAAATACCGAATATAGATTGCGCGGTTAGTGACTCGCCGAATAATACTAATCCGATGCCGGCGGCAAAAATAATTCCCAAATAGTAAAAATGCACGAAATCAGCGGCTTTTTCACCTTGGAAGGCTTTGGTCATATATACCTGTGCTATTTGTGTCGTGATTCCAACACCTATCAGAATGAGCCACTCTTGAGGGGTAGGTTGAATCCAGTGCATCGCCGTATAAGGCCCGACCACCAAAAATGTGATGATGGGAAAATATAAAATAATGACCATAGGGTGTTCGGACGTACCAATCTTGCGGATCATGGTATAAGCTAATGCTGCGCACATCGCCGCTCCGACACCAATGGCCACCATGATCCACTCTATACGGGGATCAAAGCCTTTCATGAACAACACTCCGCTGAAACAAAGTCCAATCGTGACCCATTGCCACCGGGAAGCACCTTCGCCTACCAAGAGGCCGGCAAACAAAACTGCAAAAATAGGAGACATCTTTTGAAGCGTGACGGCCGAGGCTAGTGGCATGTGCTGTAATGTATAAAAATATCCGAATAAGGAAATAGTTCCAAAGAGACCTCGCAAGATGAGCAGTCCGTATTTTCGTTTGCCGAAAGGCGAAATCCCCTGACTTGCAAGCCAGAAGATACAAATCACCAAGGCGATAAAGGCCCGAAAAAAAACGACCTGGTACGTTGGAATTCGATCCAACATTTTAACGAATAGTTCCATAATGCAAAAAAGACACGTTGCCAGAAACATATTTTTTGCGCCCATCGACATAGCCACGGCTAATCCACCTTACAGGTTCAGCAAGCTTTAACCCATAGGGCATCGGTCTGTCACTTGTCATTAGTGAGTGTAGCGGGAAATTGTCTCGAGAAAATCTCGTTCGTGCACTGGTTTCGTCATAAAGTCAGTGAAGCCTTGACTAAGCGCGTGGACACGTTCCTCTTGCATAGCGTGTGCCGTCACAGCGACGATCGGCCGATCATAGCCATTTTCGCGCAATTTTCGGGTAGCTTCATAACCATCCATGATGGGCATTTGAATATCCATAAAAATGAGATCGCAGTTTTTGCTCATAGCAGTACGATATCCTTCAAGACCGTTGGCAGAGCTAAAGACCTTGGCGCCTAAACTTTCAAGCATGCTTCCGATCAGAAGTCTTGTATCATCAGAGTCATCAACCACCAGAAGTCTGAGTCCGCTTAACAGTGACTTTCTGGAATGAACGGGAGTTAGACTTTTTGTGACGTCATGGTTGATTTCAGCTTCCATCACTTCAACTTTTATCCGTGCGACAAATGTACTGCCGACGCCAAGCTCACTATGCTCAAGGTTAAAGTTACCTTCCATCGCTTCACAAAGGCGCCTTGTCAGCACCAATCCCAAACCAGTTCCGCCAAAGCGTCTCGTGGTCGAAGGATCCGCTTGATGGAAAGGTTGAAAAAGCGACGTCGCTTGTTCGCGAGATATCCCTACTCCAGTATCAATGACTTTGAAAATAAGTTCATCGTTCTCAAATCGCGTAATCAAATCCACTTTGCCGATGTCCGTGAATTTAATAGCGTTGCCCACCACATTGCTTAATATCTGGCGAATACGAGCCGCGTCCGAATGAATTCTTGTGGGCAAGGATCCCTCGACCCGAGATCTAAACTTGATGTTTTTAGCACTGGCTTTGAACTCCATCAGTGATGCAAAGTCAGATAAAACTTCAGATATAGAGAAGTCAAAATTTTCGATTTCCAATTTTCCGGCTTCTACTTTCGAAATATCCAAAATGTCATCGACTATATGAAGAAGCTGCTCGGAATTGCGATTGATTACGGAAAGGTATTCTTCAAATCGTTCCTTTGAAAGAGTGGGGTCTCGCAATAAACCAGCAAAACCAGTGATGGCCCCCAGCGGCGTACGGATTTCGTGACTCATATTCGCAAGAAAAAGCGTCTTCGCCTTGCTGGCACGTTCGGCGGCTTCTTTAGAAAGCAAGATTTCTTGGTCGGCGAGTTTGCGATTCGTGATATTCATACCCGTACCAATGATGCCTTTTACGTTACCACTTTCGTCAAAAACACATTCGCCGGTAAATTCAATCCAGCGAATCTCGCCTGGCGATGGGACCAGGCGAACTTCAATTTTGTAGGGCTCTTTCGTTCGAATGGTGTCTTCAACCACTTTTTTTGATCGTTCCAAATCACTCGGATGAAGGCGAGAAGCCAGCGTATCTTCATAATCTCCGCTCAGATTGTCACTTTTAAACCCAGTGATCTGACGCATGATCTCGCTCCAGTGGAACCGATTATCCTTTAAGTCGTATTCCCAAAAACCAAGTTGCGCAGCATTAACAGCTTGCGTCAAACGTTGTTCGTTTTGTTTTAAGTTGTCAGCCATCAATTTTTGGTCGTGAATATCGGTGTTTGTTCCATACCAGTTGACGATGTCATTTTTTTCGTTTCGAATGGCAAGTGCTCGTCCAAGATGCCAGCGATATTCCCCGTCTTTTCGGCGAATACGATACTGCATTTCAAATGGAGAGCCGCTTTCGAGAGAAGCTTGCCATTTTGCGAGGGTCTCTTCCAGATCGTCCGGATGATGAAGTGGATTTTCGGTCCAGTTCCAATCCTTGATTTCGTCAAACGTCTTGCCGACATAGTCAAAAAATCTTTGATTGTAATAGGTAATATTTCCCTGTGGATCTGCAATAAATAACATTTGAGGGGCCGCCTCACTAAGAGCGCGAAAATGTGTTTCGCTATCTTTGAGTCGAATGGCGCTTTCTCGGGCTTCCGTAACATTTGCCATGGCCCCAATCATGCGGACTGGTTTGCCAGTGTCATCATAGATGATGAAGCCGCGGTCATAAAACAGTCCGTATTTTTCGTCACCTAGTTTTAAGCGATATTCATCTTCCCATTCTTCTTCACCACGGCGCATTTTGCCATGAATGCCATCTTTAACGCGCTGAGCATCGTCAGGATGAATTCTCTCATACCACCACTTAGAATCGGTAATCATACTTTCACGAGGATATTTTAGCTGGCTAACAATGGCTTCATTCCATCGAATCTGTTGTTGTAAAAGGTCCCATTCCCAAATGACATCTTTGGTAGCTCTGCATGCTAATTCATAGCGATAATTACTTTGGCGAAGGGCTTTTTCAATGCTGAGATTCTTGTCGAGCTGTTGTTGTTTTTCAATAACTAAAGTGGCGGTGGTCGTGAGTAGTTCGACAACTTCACGATCTTGTTGCGTGGGTTCCGTAGGCGTATCGTAGTACAACGCAAATGTCCCCAGAACAGTTCCACGCGACGACATAATGGGAGTGGACCAGCAAGAGTGTAAATTATGAGCCAGGGCATAATCAGAGTAGCCTTTCCACAACGGATCTTTTTGAATATTTTTTACGATGACAGGTTTGGCTCGAAAGGCAGCTGTTCCGCAGGAGCCTGTATTGTCTTTTATAGGAATGTAATCGATCGCGGTACAATATGCTGGTGGTAGATGAGGAGCGCACGAACAACGCAAAAACAGTCCACTTTTATCAACGAGAAGGATCGATCCGACAACTTTAGACTGTGACGCTTTTTCTGCAGTAAGGACGAGGACTTCTAAAACAGAAAGGAGAGGTGCATTTTGAAAGGCGAGCCGAAGCGCCTCATTCTGACCATGAAGCACGGCGTTCAAAAAAGTTTGCATGCCTGGTTTGTACTGTTGACTCTTCATGGAACCCCGTTGCGTTCGTGGTCCTTTATTTTCTTAAGCATTGGGCGCGATGGTTCATGTCGAACGGGGGTAATCTGCCCAAAGTGGCTGCGGGACAACGTCTTGGAGGTAACTTGCCATACTTTTGTGCAAATGTCATCGCACTCACTACAGCATTACTCCTAGTTGGCGGTATTTACTAGGTAATTCATACTTTTGATTTCAAAAATTTTGCTGATACGCTGGCCGCTGGCAATAAGGAGCCTTTATCATGAAGCTTTTCTATTCCCCAGGTGCATGTGCTCTGTCGGTCCAAATCATTTTGCGGGAGGCCGGTTACTCATTTGACCTTATAAAGGTGAATCTCAAAACTAAAGAATCCGAGGTGGGAGATTTTCGCAAAATTAATCCAAAGGGTTATGTTCCCGTGTTGCAACTGGATAGTGGCGAAGTCTTTACCGAGAATGCTGTCATCTTGCAATGGATCGCCGACCAAAAAACTGAAATGAAGCTGTTCCCCAAGTTTGGAACAGTGGAACGATATCCGGCGATGGAATGGCTAAACTTCATTTCTACGGAACTCCACAAAGGAATTAGTTCTTTATTTAGTCCTTTTGATGACCAGGGCAAAAAAGTGATTATGACCAAGCTGCAAGTCCGTCTAGCATTCTTAGAAAAACATCTCAGTCAAAACAAATATGTACTAGGAAGCGAGTTTAGCATCGCTGATGCCTACCTTTATAATGTGATGAGATGGGCGAAAGTTGTAAACATCGACATGAGCGAACAAAAATCCATTCTCGATTTTATGGAACGTATGTTGAAACGCCCGAGTGTCGTCGAATCCGTTGCGGCGGAAGGCTTAGCTCTATCCTAGTGAATCTGATTGGTATTGCTGGTTTTATAGTCTCATGATAGGTTCCGTTAGCTTTGGTACCGGTGTGAAATGCGGCCTTTAGGAGAATTCTTATGAAATTTATTAAGTCGATTTTATTACTCAGTATATTTGGTTTGATAGCCTGTGGCTCGGTAGACGAACAGGACGTCAGTTCCGTAGGTAACCTGGAAAATGCTGGAAGCGAACAGGAACTCTGCGAACGATATTCGGGCAAGTGGAAACCAAAATCGAAAGATAATCCAGATACATTGACGATCCGTGGCAAGCTCAATAAAGACACGGGCAAATGCAGATTTCGTGTGACCAATGCAAAAAACGTAACTCTAGTCCTTGAAATGGACGGCAAGCCTTACGAAGCAGAACTAGAAAAAACTCCGATAACATTCACTTCACAGTGGACGGACAAAGTTTCGTTAGAGGGCGATGAAAACGATGCAGTATCAGAAAAAACGAATATTGGTTTTACACTGGTGATGGTTGGTGACATTGCGGGCGTAAAGTACAATATGACCTCCCAGTCACTTCTAAGTTTAGAGGGACGGGATAAGCTACGACTACAAGCCATCACACGAAGCAAATTGGTAGTGGGCAGTGAAGAAAACGAAAGTCAGCCGGTAGAGCGTTTTGATGAAACCTACCACCGCGGAAATTGGGAAGAATAAAATTTTCTTTGTACTAATCTTAAAGCTGACACTCATTCGTCAGCTTTTTTTGTCTCAAAATCCACTGGCTCTCAGGCGATGACTCCTGATACAATCGCAACATGGATCTCATACAAAATGTTGCCAATGCAATTGCTCCCAGTTATTCGGCTGGCTTTCCGAAGCCGTTCGCAATTTTACTGCCCTATATGTTGGCCTTTATTTTTATTGAACTGCTTCTCTACCCGCGCGTAACCGGCAAAAGATATCCGTTTAAGTTGTCGGCATTGTCACTTTTTATGGGTTTCATGTTTATCGTTTCCCGAGCCCTTACGGGTATCGTGTTAGGCGTGATCTACCTGACCGTTTGGGAATATCGTCTTTGGACGGTCCCTCTTAATATTTATTCCTGGATCGGCATATTCCTCGGTGTGGATTTTCTTTATTATTGGTTTCATCGCCTCTCTCATCGTTCAGAGTGGTTTTGGGCATCCCATGTTGCACACCATACTCCTGAGCAAATGACGTTACCAGTTTCCTATCAACTCAGTTGGACAGAACTGCTGGCCGGAATCTGGCCGGCTTTTGTGGTGCTAGCGTTCTTCGGATTTCATCCCGGAGCACTTGTCTTTGCTTATTCGACGAACTTACTTTATCAATTCTTTCTACATACCGTCTTGATTCGTCGTATTCCTTATTTTGAGTTCTTTTTTAATTCTCCGTCCCATCATCGCGTGCATCATTCTCGGCGCTTCCGGCATTTGGACATGAACTACGGTGGGATCTTTATTATTTACGACCGGATTTTTGGAACATTTGTCTCAGAAAGTGATGATTACCCGGTTGACTATGGACTCGTCCACCCACACGGTTCCTTGAACCCTATCAAGATCGCTTTAAATCAATGGTATGTGCTGTTTAGTAATATGTATCGCGCCAAAGGGCTGCGAGCGAAGCTGAGAATTATGACAGCCACTTTGCCCCCCGCACCCGTTGAAACGCATGAAGAAGCCACTTTGATCTCTCAGAAATTAAAAGAACAATCCGCTTAATTAGGCTTCTATCATCGAAAAAAGTTTGCTATGACGGGCGTTACAATACACCCGCATGGAGAACCTCGATGAGCGCATTATGGAAAGCAAAGCTTTGCGATATTATGACGATGTTCATGATTGTTACCTCAGTGTTTTTGTCTTCTTTCGTTCAAGCCAAAGAAGCGCAAGTCTATCCTCAAAAACAGTTACAACAGGCGCTGGATGCTGCGGGGCCTGGCAAAGTTTTCCTTTTTGATTTAGATGACACTCTCTTCAGTACTAAGAACAGAAACTTCAAAATTTTTAAGGCATTTGTTGCCGACAAATCTAACTGCAAAGGCATGCTTGGTCTTTGTAGGCATATTGAAAGAAACATTTTGCACCGTCACACGGAATGGCAGTTACAACTGACACTGAAGAATCTGGGACTTAGCACATACCAAATCGAGAAGTTTGTGAAAGTTTTTCAGGGCTTTTGGAGCGCACGATTCTTTTCTAATCATTGGGTGAAGCATGATGTATTAATCCCAGGGGCAAAAGCATACGTGCAAAAAGTTTAGGACTCCGGTGCCGTAGTTTTTTATTTAACTGGTCGCAACAATGAGAAAATGCGTGCGGGTACAGAAGACGCTATTCGGAAAGCTGGACTTCCGTATGATCAGGATCGAGTTTACTTGGAAATGAAGCCAGGGGACACCGACGACACAGTTTTTAAAAAGACAGTCTTTGAGAAGGTGGCTTCGCTAGGTAACCTAGTGGCCGCTTATGAAAATGAACCACGTAATATCATGGCGATGGCCGACTACGCTGAGTTCAAGGGCGGTCAATTTTTCTTCTTGGATACCCTAAATAGTGGCGAAGACGTGGATTTATTGGCAAGTCGCTCGGACCTAATCTGGGCCTTCGATTTTTTATTATAAATAGGGTCCACCCGACCATTTCCGATTTAAAAAAAACCTGCTGGATCAGTCCAGCAGGTTTTTTTTAAATCGGAAATGGTCGGGTGGACCCTATTTGTAGGTGCGCTCAAGGGTTGTAAATACAGAATGGCTTATCTGCGCCCAAACACGCGGATCTGAGTCAATAATGCGGTGACCGTCGCCATTGGCGTAATGTATTTCATAGTTCTGTACAGACTTATTGCGAACACGGCTTGAATGTAACCAAGTATCAGAGGTTTGGTAAAAATTGTGCCAGTTGGGGGCAAGTTTGGACACGGCTCTGGTATTGACATCTCGAGGTCCTCGAAAGCAACCAGGGCCTTGACTAACAATTTGCATGGGAGTGCAATCCACGGGACTAATGGCATCTACTGTGAAAAGCCCTGCCGTATTGAATTCATTGCCATGCGACAAAATAATATTGAGGGCTAACCAAGCGCCATAAGAATGACCGATGAAGAAAACCGGTGCGCCCAAATCGTAGATTTCATCGCGAATCATTTCACCGATATCTCGGCTGTGGATCGTGTAAGGGATGGGTTGATTATTCCAGCGATAGTAGGTTTTGCCTTCGAGTGGTGAGTCTTTAGAAAGACACCCTACCAGTACGCGAGGAACTGAACGAGGAAAGCGGTCTTTCAGTTGGCTGATGAGATCTTTAAACTGAGGATAATAGTCCATGCGTAGTGGATCTAGTCCGAATGCGTCTCCGTCCTTTTCAGCGCAAGAATTAAAGCCGCCATGCACGATAAAAACCACCTCGCGCAAATCGAGTCTCGGCATGTCTTGGGAGATGGCGTTGATGGGATCTATTCTTGGCAGTTCTAACTTTGCGGGAAAAAATCGCGCAGTCAGTGGTCGAACCATTTGATCACCGCAAGAAGCAAAGACCAAAGTTACATACGATAGAATGAGAATTTTTTTGAATTTCGATATTCTCGACATTTGCCCCAGCCCCGGTAGAAAAGATATTCATGAACAGATCGTTTAGACTAAGAAACGAGGCTGTGAAAACACAGCCTCGGGTTAGAGTCGCTCGTCTTAAGGGCAAGGGCCTTGAAAGATGCGATCGTAAGTACCGTAGCCGTATTCTTTCCAAACAATTTTGCAAACATTACCGTCAAGTTTTGTCAGGATGATTTCATCTAAGACGGGAGTGCTTACACCTGGAGTTGAGACGCTGTAAGTCTGTTTGTCATTCGTACTCAAAGCCATGCTTTGCACATATGTTCCGAATCCAGCTTTCTTACTGGTAAGGCTCACCGAGTAGCGTTGGCCGTCTCGATCCAATCTGGCGATGTAGAGTCTATCTTGACTTAAGTAGTCGACAGATCCGCTTGGTGCGGGGAGTTCTTCACCTCGCGACCCGTTGTTTGTGTTTGTGACCCCAGTTGGGTCGACTTTAGGGACGTCTTTTCTTGCGTTTCTCTTGTCGGATCCACAAGCAACGAGTGCTAGTAATCCCACCATTGTCAATGCCACTTTCCACTTCCGCATTTGAGCCTCCAAAATTAGTGTGCGGTTTAAATTCATGAACACATTCCTTCGAAACTAACTTCATCATAGATAGGTTTAGTTTGATCATCATTAGTATCTACGAGGTTTTGCCAACTGAATCGACAAGCCTTAGTTTCTTTTTGCATATTGAATTGTAAAAGGGGATTTTCACTTCTCACGTCGCGAAAGAAAATGTGAGACGTGGAAGCGCTGATCGATCGCTGAGTAAGATACATATTCGTTATGAGCGCGTCTTTTATTCCAACTTGGCTTAGGGAACCAGTTAGACTTTCAAGAGTGCCATCGGCAGCAAATTTCGGTTTGAGAATAATTTCGTATCGAACTTCACTCGTATCTGTGTAACGAGCATTTGTTGATGCTAAAGTCCAGGTGATGTCGGTAGTCTTGGTTAGAGTCGTCGGGGCGACAGCCACTTGGTCAGGGATGATGATGACGCGATCCGAATTGGGATTGCCGCAGGCCAAGGTCATCATAGAGACTAGGGTGAGAAGAGATAGATTGGTCAGGTTCGAAAGCAAGATAACAACTCCACTTAGGCACTCAGCTTGGAACAACTTGCGAGATCAGATCATTAAAACAATGATCTATTTAATATTATTATATCATTATCTATAGAATGTCAACATTTATTCTATATATTTTAACGGAAAACCCAATAATTACATAACATTCTGAAATATAAAGAGATTTTCGAGTGCTAATTTGGCCAATCCCCCAATTATAAATTGATGAAATATCAAAAGTATAGTAAGTTTGCCTGCCCTAAACTAACTCTGAAACGCAGCTCCTAGGAGACTTGGCATGTTTATGACTAAAGAATGGCGCGGCCTCGTGGCTGTAGCATTATCCTGGTTTATTGGCCTTGGTCCTATCCTAACGAATGCTCATCACAACGCTGCCTATGGTCGCGAAACAGAGCCTGATAAAGAAGCAGAGTTTCTGGAAGGCTCTGAGCCAAACCTCGAATCGGATACATCGCCTGAACTCAAGGCTGCACGACAATATTTGAAATCGATTCAGGAAACTGGTCGTCATCCCTTGGATGAGTTCCGACTCATGGAACAGGCCGTTAAGCCAGAAAAAGAAGTTAAAGTGAACTGGTTCCAGTCTGGAGCCAATGCCCTTCGCAACACTATAAGCCTTGACATGTTCTTAAGTTCTTCGGACGGTCTCAGCCTTCGCGTTGAGTCGCAATCTAGTCAAAATCTTGATTGGAAGAATGTCGGCATTCGCGTTTTGGGTGAAGATGGTGCAGTCGTCTCCGAATCTCTCATGCGTGACTATATAGACAATGCTGAAAATCATATTGATTTTAACCTGGCCAACGGAGCGACAGCAGACCGGTTTGTTCTGACTTATCGTGACAGGATTATCCACCGCTTTGCGATGGAACCCAAAGCCATCGGCTTTTTTAAAAACTATTTAGTTTTTTATGAATCTGAAAACTTTGTACCCGAAGATGGTTTGGCAAACATTTCCTTTATCGACTTAGAACGCTACGCCAGTTCGCTCGGACAAGAAAGATTGCCTGTTTACCGAATTCCTGTGAAAGCGACTGGCCCCAATGTCACATTGTCTCAGACCGGCGATAACTTAGCCGTAACTACGGCCGATGGAAAGTCTTTGGAACTTTCGGCAGAAGTCTTTGCAGAGTTCTCCAAACTTCAGACGGTCGGCTTCAACTTAATGTCTAACCTGGCTGACAAAGCAACTTATGAGGACACAGCGGAACTTGCTAAGCAAACTCATGAACTCTTCGACAGTGCGGTTGATCTTGCAGGTCGCGAAATTGAAGAGCAAAAGCTAGCGGGTCACGTCGCGCGTGACGACGTTCTCAATACGATGACAGCGATCGTTGGATCACGAGCCGTGTTGGGAGCTATCCCTCATGGTGATGAGAAAACACAAAAGGCCTTAGCAGCAGAATATGACAATGAAATAAAAAAATCCGGACGACTGGAAAGTATTCTGGCGTCACTTAAAGGCAAACGCGAGAGCCAGCAAAAATTATTGGCGCGGGTTCGTGCCATCGTTGCTCGCATCACTCTGCCAGCTCCCAAAGGTGCATCAGAGTCGATTTACAGTGGACTCGTTCAGTCTCTTGGAAGTCTTCTTGGGTTAGTCCACGAAAAAGGTGCGCTTAAAGAAGGGATTCTGCAACTCCTTCACAAAAAGAAATTGTATGTTAGCGCGGCGGCATTGGGCATTGCTGCGACCTACGGTGATCCGACCATCGGTGCCTTTTATCAACAAAGTTTCGAAGTCGCCTCGTCCATCATGTGGATGATGTGGGGTAAAGCATACTCTTTAGGTGATTTGTCTTTTCAAGCCGCCACTACGACCCTATCGGGATTCAATCCATTTGTACTTTACGACAAATATGTCAGCGGTCAAAATTTCGCGCATCTATCAGTAGGTATGACCGCAGCTTTTGCAGCATTAGCCACTATTTTAGGTGTTCCCCATTTAGTTGCCAATACGGTTTCACTTGTGAAGGATTTATGGAACGAGGGGCGACCGCAGAAAGCAGAAGCTGACCATACTTGGTGGGCTGCGCGTTGGTGGGGAGTGGCGCGTGAGCTTATATCCTTTGACGCCATTCGTTCTATTCCTTCCTTGCCAAGACGGTTTGTGGAGCGACAAGATCGTCGTCAACTTGAGTATCTGAAGAATCTCGGTGAATCAGATGTAGCAGCTGGTGAAGCCGTTTCTGAGTTTACTGACGAACAAGAAAAAGAAATTTCCAAAGTCATTTCCGACTTGCGTGCAAAACAAGGTGGCATTCTCAAATCTTTGAAAGGTTTCGCTCAGAATATCGGATTATTCAAAAAAGTTGAGGGTGAGGAATCAGCAGTAGCTAGTCATCGCATTCAGTCATTCTTTTCGGCTTTTACACACTTTCTAGTCAGCGCATGCTCCTTCACAATCTCGGGAGAAACTTATGCGCGCATGTGGAACGGCTGGTTTATGTTCCGCTCCATGGCACTTCGTCCAGTGATGACTGCGACATTTCTTTACTATCCGACTTATTTTAAAACGATCGTCGATAATCAAGATGGCACCACATTACCTTCCGTTTACAACGGCGGCATGCGTCCTTTCTACAAACACGAATGGCTGCGACTGCGGCAATTCTTTGGAGATAGTCAGCTGGCGATTATCGAAGAAGTTGAAAAAACGGTAGGGCCGTTTGAAGATAAGGTGGAAGCTGTCGCTCTACGCCAATCACTGAAAGCGCTTGTTGCAGAATTTGAAGAATTTAGTGATTTGGAAAAACTCGTTTCGAAGGGCAAAATGCCAAGCGTCACGAGTGATGTTATGGAAAGCCTGTCGACTGCTCATAGAAACTTCTTCCAGCAACACTTTATGCGTCTGAAAGATGGCATGATGACCAGAGTCTTAAAGTCGTTATCCAAAGATAAGATGTCGGCAACAGACATACATTCAGCATCGGTCGATGATATGAAATACGCCCTGGCTGGAAGTTTGGATTCTTTCCATCAATATGATGAAGCTGCACTTACGACTTTGGCAGTGCAAGTTGAAAATGAAGAGTCTTTGGTGGCCGAATCAAGGCGTTATGTTGCTAGTTGGTGGAAGTCGATCAGCAACTTTACCGAGCGGCATAATCTAAAAATTGCTGAAAAACTTGATCCGGCCAATAACACTCAAATCGAACGATTTAGCTCTGTTCGACGACAGCTCGGCAATGCCCAGGCTTTGGCGCGTGCTGTTCGAGCGACGATGGCTTCTATACTTGTCGATAAACCACTTGAGATTGGATTTTTGTTAATATGTTTGGCGGGCGTTGATCAAGGTATCAACAAACCCTTGCATGATGAGATGTTTAGCGAAAATGCCTGGTTTTATCTCGGTCGGTTTCCATTTCTGACAGGTTATCTGACCAATGTCATCACACAAACTTTGGCTGATATTTGGATGAAACTCCAACAAGATGAGCAAAACGAAGGTTCTTTTGGCAAACGTCCGGATGCGAGTTTCAAAGGATCTTCTTTCCGTTCATGGTATCTCCAGAAGTTCTTCGATAAGAATAACTCATGGTGGAAAAACCAGAAGCATTATATCAAAATTATTTGGGCAAATATGCGAGCCGCCTTGGTTATGTACCTCGCTTCGAATATGTTGACTTTGGGTCGATTGGATTTAGACATGTACATTACGGGTTACATGATGGCCTATTTATTGCCATTAAGTGGTATTGCATTTAAAGCCGAACAAGCCTTTGAGTTAGCGACGGGATTTTTCAAAAAAGATATTCCGGAACAGTATGATTCGCATCCATTGACTCAAAAATACCTAATGGACAGAACCACGAGCGCCCGCATTTGGTTTAATTTTTATTACAAGACTTATGAAAATATTATGGGATTTTTCTTAGGCAATTTGCAGACCATCCAAACTCAGATATTGGGTACGCGCAGTTTTGTGCGCTGGATCTTCGGGGGCTTCACGCCAACTGAAATAGTGGCCAATGGTTTGGAAACTTTAAAACCGTCTGTTTCATCTGTCCCGGGCGCTGAATCAGCTTTAGATGGTTGCCAGCTTTTATTTACGAATAATTATACTGATGGCGAGAAATTTATCGAAGGCGTCGATGGTATTAAAAAATAGCGTCTTGTAGCCAGTATCGCCAAGCTGGAAAAAAGTACCCGATACCAACAGTGGTTGAGTCACTACCATTGATTTTTATGACATCGGTATCAGCAATTGGTCGTTTTGTTTCGGAATGATAGAATTCGACTTTCAAGTAGACATTTTGTGTCAAGAAAGCGACGTGCCGAATAGAGGCCTTTTGGACGATACGAGCAGTTGTGTTTGTGCCGTTCTCCCCCAGGTCGGCATGAAACGCCCCAGCCCCCAATCCCAGTATAAAACTCGTTCCGCCCAAAGGGGTGTAGACCGTAAATCCCAAGTCGTATGTTGCCACCAAATACATAAAGTCTAATTCAAAATTGGACAAAGGCGAAGTCGGTGGGACTAGCGTTGAATTCACTTCGTAGGTTTGCCACGAAAAATCTAAAGACGGCGACAAAATAAAAGAATAGTCCCATATATTGTAAGCCGACGAATGACCGATGTTGGATAATGCCCAGCCCGTAATGAGCCTCGAAAATGTTTTGACTTGATCCGTAGATGTTCTGCTGTTTTCGTTAGGGTAAGTCTCGGAAAGGCTGCTGGTGCCTGTTGCGAAGGTGATGCTGTTTGGAAGCCAAGCGATCAGCTGTGCGGCGGTGTTCTTGGAGACTTTTTCAACTAGAGAAAGCTCGGCGTACTTTCCTTTTGGGACATAAGATTTGTTAGGTGAAAAGGTAAATACATCATTTTGACGCGGATCGTCTCGGAACAAGTCAATTTCTGTAAAGCTTACAATCCAATTTTTTTCGTCTTCGCCGACTTCCAAGACGACAAGGTGTGAGGCATTTGTTTCTTTGGCGAGTTTGAGCTTGAAAAAAGAGGTCATCATGGCCGGATAAATGGGATTACGATGATCAATGTTTAGGTACTGAAAAATTTTCTTTGAGGATTGATAATTTGCAAAGGTGTCGCATTTTCTTGATAGGTGAGAGTTTGCCATCCATTGCCTAGCCACCAGATCAGAAAGCTTTTCATCAACAAATTTTGGTGGGGCGACAATGACTTTTTTGCAGAAATTCTTAGGTATTTTCTTGCTGACGTTTTCAACGGTTATATTCAAATCTGGGCATTCAAAAGCGGCACCTGTGACAAGGTCCGTGATAAAAAAACTTGAAAAAACACCTGCGGCAACCATAGGATTACCGAGCAGGAGAAGAGAGGTGAATAGATTGCCGCCTAGAGAAGCGCCGTAACGATATTTACAGTCGATATCGATTTCTTTTATCTTGGACTTACGACCAAGAGCATATCGAAAATTCTGGCGATTTTTTCGAGTGACTTCACCTACAAAAGGAGTGGTTCCCAAGAGGGGATCTTTTTTTTCAGAAGACGGAACCAAGATGGAAGCTCCGCGTGGCTCACTATCGAATGCCTGCAGCTGCTTCGTTCCTGCAATGGTGCCACATTGTATCGTTGCAAAAGTCATAGTAAAAAGACAAATCCAACGAATGCAATGTTGTTGAAAATGCCTGATCATTGAATGATGACACTCAGCACATCTGGTTTTTTAAGTGAGAGGACCCAGCTCGGTTTTTTCTTATGAAAGAAACATTGAAGTCCTAATTGCGCTTCAGGTCCCGAGCGAACGTCTGCAATGGCTTTTGCGGTTTCGTCACTTTGCCGCAGATCATCGTTTTGTAGTGTTTGAATTAATGCTTTAACTTTCATCTGAGCCTTGGGGCCGCCTTGTAAAAGTTGCTGCCATTCTGACGATAGTGTTTCGATCGCAGTGGCCAGATCCGTACGAACTTCAGCAAGGCCCGCACGTAGGGCCTCGTCAGCTGACATAGTTTTTGCGCTCAGGGCATAGTGGTTCAGCGCGCCGTAGGTCATTCGCCTTTGCACATAAGGTAATATGACCGCCGGAATTAAACCGAGTCTGACTTCACTTAAACAAAATTTGGCATCGTCGTTGGCTATGACGATATTGCAAGCGGCAGCTAAACCGACTCCGCCACCGTAGGCCGAACCTCGCACAAAAGCCATCGTCGGGAAGGGCGCTTGGACAATGGATTCATAAAGCAATGTCAAATTTTTGGCTTCATTTAAATTTTCGGAGTTGCTGAGTTTTGCGGAATCCTGCATCCACTTTAAGTGCGCCCCGGCACAGAAATTTTTCCCTAAACCGGCGATCAATAGACCGCGGCAGTTCTCGTTGCTATGTAGCGACTCGATTTCATGAGTAAGAGCTTTGATAAAATCACGATCGAGAGCATTGGCTTGATCTGGTTTATTTAGTAAAACCAAGGCAACGAAGTTTGTAGAAGTTTCGTTCAGAGAGTTGATAAGTTCAAGTTTTTGCATATGTTTTCACTTACCCTCTGCCAGTCTTGTGCTTATACGATAGGATGGGCTTGCGAAAAAATCAAGGAAGCACTCGTATGCGTTCCCCGGTTGATAAGGTTCAATGGACAGACCTCGACAAAGAGTCGAGAGTCTTTGCGGACAAGCGAATTGATGCTGGATTTTGGGGCACAAACTTCAATGTCGATCAAACACATGCGTTTTATCATCTGAATCAAACACACAGTACAAAGATCGTCGCACTTGATGATAGCTATATCGACGAGGTCCGTCCCGAGGGTGATGGAATTTACACGCGTGAGCCTGATAAAATCATTGCCGTTAAAACAGCCGATTGTTTACCTGTTTTATTGGCCGATCCAGAAGATAGGATAGTCATGGCGGTGCATGCGGGATGGCGAGGACTTGCAGGTGGAATAGTTGCCAACGCGTTGTCAAAATTTGCTGAACTCGGTGCCAATATGGAAAAGCTTCAGGTATGCTTGGGACCTTGCATAAGTTCTCCCGCTTTTGAAGTGGGTCGTGAAGTGATTGATGCATTCGAAAGTAGCCCATATACATTGCCAGACGACGAGTTTTTTAGATGTTTTAGCAAAGGGAAAGAAGATCGTTGGCATTTTGATCTTGCTTTGTATGCCGTGCAACAGTGCATAGCTCGTGCCGTTTTGCCGCAGAATATTAGAGTTTTTCGCCACTGTACGTTTCAGGAGGCGACGCGATGGTCAAGTTACCGTCGTGAAAAACAAACCAGCCGAAACTGGTCGTGGATTACCTTTAAGAGTTGAGATGCTATGACGACGGAAAATAAAGTAGCTCAAGTGAAAAGACCTTCGCCGAATAATATATTGCCAATTATTGTCAGCGTGCCGCATTGTGGGACCCTGTTCCCGGAAGAGCTAAAATCATCCTTTCATAGCGAGTTTTTATCTCAGCCCAAAGATACGGATTGGTTTGTCCATGACCTCTATGATTTCGTAGTAGATATGGGCATCACGCTAGTGAGTGCCCGGTACAGCCGTTACGTTATTGATCTCAATCGATCTTTTGAACAGATCAATCTATACTCAGATGAACGGCGCCAAACAGACCTTTGTCCGATTTACACATTCGCCGGAGAGCCTTTATATAAGTTGGACAAAGACATTTCTCAGATTGAAATTAAGCGCAGACTCGCAGCATATTATTGGCCGTATCATGAAGTCCTGGATCGAGAAATGAAGGTTCATCTCAACTCTCAAGGACGAGTTCTTTTGTTCGACGCACATTCTATCGCGCGATGCGTTCCCGAGATTCGCAATGAGCCATTTCCAGATGTGATCTTAGGTGATAATTACGGCAAAACTTGTGCGCCGGAGTTAACTGAAAAGGCCCAACATATTCTGACGCTCAGTCCGCTCGACAACGCCCACAACGAACCCTTTCGTGGAGGGCAGATCACAAGGTATTGGGGGCGACCTCAGGAAAATCGCCACGCTTTGCAGCTTGAGATGTCGCAAGATCTCTATATGGATACGAATACTGTAAAATTTAATCCGGCCAAAGCTGACCGAGTTCGTGACACGCTGACGAGGTTGTTGGAAGGTCTCCATGAAACGCTCATGCGTTTAGAAACTGTGACTTGACATGGCCTTACGGGAGATTGCGATCGACTGGCGAGGACAGAATCCCGCGTCTCACGCGAAGAACTGGTTCACTTGGAAGGACCAAAATGAATTTGTTTGTCATCCAACTGAAAAGAGCCTCAACTGGCCACATGGCACAATCGATATTTTGCACAAAGCTTGCGAGCTAAAATTAAGCCGAGAAACCGGTTGGATCGCACCGAACCTAGCAGCTTTCCAAAAAGCGGCTCAAGTTTTTAAACGTGGGGTTTTACTTAATTCTGAAGAACCATTTCGTGGTTCGGGAGATTATTTAATAAGAGAATGTCAAAAGCCTGAATTAGACGTTCTCTTACTGAGATCAAGTTGCGTTATTTTGGACCGCAATGTCTTTCAAAGTTGGCCGGAGCTTTTCCCGGCCGACGTGACTAAGCATTGTATTCTAGTCGACGTCCATGAGAAGACGAAAGATCTAGATGCTGTGGCGAAAATCGTTTCAAATCCAATATTTAAGAATGCAGACGTTTGCTGCATCATCGGTGGAGGTGTATTAGGTGACATCGCGAGTTTTGCAGCAGCGCTGGAGCGCAAAACGTTTTCGTTTGTACCGACGACTTTAGTCAGCATGATCGATTCCAGCGTTGGCGGTAAAACCGGCGTCAACCTTTCGCCTTTCGGAAAAAACTTGGTTGGGCTATTCGCGTTTCCGTCCGCTGTTTATATTTACCCTGAGTTTTTAGGGACCCTACCGGATAGGGAGTGGCGAGCAGGGCAGTTTGAGGCTTTAAAACATGCGGTTTTGACAGGCGATAGAAAATTGTTCTACGCTGTTGACAATCTTTCAAAGCAGAATTTGATAACGTGGCAGATGTTGGCGGACCTCATTCGAGTGAAAGCGGATATCATCCAGCAGGATCCGTATGATCTAGGCGTCCGATCAACTTTGAACCTCGGACATACGTTTGGTCACGCGTTGGAAGCGTATGCATTGGAAAAAAATATGGAAATGAGACACGGTGAAGCCGTCGGCATAGGTCTGATGTTTGCATTGAAGTTAAGCCAGGATTTGAATCTACTTAGAGACTATAGTGTACTGACCTGTTTTGAAGAGTCGCGTTGTTGGCAAAACCTGATTCCTGTATGGCGGTCCATAATTTCATCATCAGATGCCTCAGAATTTGCAAATGACTTGGTTCGCTTCCTGTCGAACGATAAAAAAAATGATCCGATCCATGAATCGCGTTGGATCCTCCCCTCAGGGTGGGGCTTGCTTGCCGGCTCAGATCCGCATCACTTTGTGACAGTAAAGAATGAGCAGATCCTTAAGACCCTTGCCAGATTGATCTGTTAGACGGACCCTCGAAAACGCTTGCCAACCTCGCTTTCTTTCGCATACAAGACCATCAGGAAAATCTAAAAAATTGAATAATGTGGAGTCTAACGATGATGTCTCGAATGATTATCGTCTTATTTTCGGCAAGTTTGGCTTATACGGCACAAGCGCAGTCAGAATTTCGTCCGTTGGCCATGGATGCACTTAGCCAAATTCGCACTGACTTATTGAATTGTGGATTATCAATCCAGCCCTTCACACCTCTTAATCCAAATGATTCGCGGCGTGCTATTATCGTCGCTCGCAATGGTCGGAATCTCGCGTGGTACGGTGAAACCGGAAGTTTCGTCTCCAGCGCCCATGAGTTTCGCGATTTTGTAACAAATGGGTTCGTTCATCGCATCACCTACACGAATAGTGGTATCCGTTTTCAGACGCCTACTCGCGGTACGGTCGCAGCAATTAGTACCTATATGTACGGTCTGCAGCGAGTTTATAACTTTCGTTGTTTGGGTGGCTACGTTCCGGGAATCAACGAACTCAAAAACTGCATCTACTACGACTTTATGCAGCCAGTTGTGCAGCAATTGTGCAGCGCTTAGGCGCAACCAATTGATAGTGCGAAATGGATTGGACTTTGGCCTAATTGCCTTATAATGATTGATGTAATTCACATTTTGGCCAGATTAGGTGGAGTATGCAATCACAAGATAAATTGGAATATATTCGTGGACGTGTCGGTGCAAGACAGACGACAGGCCTAACGAATGAGGTCCTATCCGAATTTTTGAAGTCAGACAAAAGTCTAACGATGGCCATCGATCTTGGTTATTCGCAGTTTCAAGAGCTTGAAAAGAATTATGCCTCGGATTTGAAGCAATCGGAACGGGTGCTGATAGAAAATCTCCAAGAAGGCTACATCAATTTTTATCCGAAAGATCAAACGAATCCCTACGTCACGCTTGCGGCCAAAGGTCCTTGGATCGTGACCACGCACGGATCTGTTTTGCACGATTCTGGTGGGTATGGCATGTTGGGTCTGGGTCACAGTCCCGATTTTATTTTGCAAACTATGGCGAAGCCACACGTGATGGCCAACGTGATGACTGCAAACTTTAGCCAGAAGAAATTATACGAACTTCTTCGAAAAGAAATTGGTCACAACCGAAAAGACAGACCATTTGCCAAGTTTATATGTGTCAATAGTGGATCTGAATCCGTAACGGTCGCGACTCGGATTTCCGATATTCACGCAAAAAAAATGACCGATCCATCGGGTCCGCATGCCGGCAAAAAAATAATGTTTCTGGTCATGAAAGGTGGCTTTCATGGTCGCACCGAGCGACCTGCACAGGCATCGGATTCTTCGCAAAAAAACTATCAGGTTTTGGCTAGCTTTCGTGACCACAAGCATGCTCATGCCATTGCCCCTAATGATATTGGTGAGCTTAAAAAGGCTTATGAATGGGCAGCGACTGAAAATGTTTATTTCGAAATGGCGTTTGTCGAACCAGTGATGGGTGAAGGCAATCCAGGTATGGCGATGACCCGAGCCTACTATGACGAATTGCGTAAAATTACAAAGAGTAACGATACATTGCTTCTCGTCGACTCTATACAAGCGGGTTTGCGCGCGACCGGTCATTTGAGTATCTGTGACTATCCTGGCTTTGAAACCTGCACACCCCCGGATATGGAAACTTATTCAAAAGCGATCAATGCAGGTCAGTTCCCGTTGTCCATTGTCGCTGTCACACAATCGTCGGCTGATATGTATGTTCGGGGTGTTTACGGCAATACGATGACGACCAACCCTAGGGCACTGGAAGTTGCGTGTGCTGTTCTCAATTCGATTACTCCGGAGATGAGAAGAAACATTGTCGAGCGCGGCCATGAGTTTGTCGACAAATTGAGTGCTCTCAAAAAAGAGTTTCCAGAATATGTGGTTGGAGTTCAGGGCACAGGCCTATTGTGTTCAATCGAGCTCAACAGCAAAACTCATAAGGTCATTGGCCATGATCAAGTTGAAGAATACATGCGTAAGCGTGGAATCGGCGTGATTCATGGGGGGCAAAACGCTTTGCGCCTGACTCCGCATTTTCAAATTACTTCGCGAGAAGTCGATCTGGTTATAGACGCCATTCGCGATGCCTTAAAAAATGGCCCTCGTTGTAACTAAAAAATTTTGATTTTGTCGGAAATCCCACATGCCGCTTGCCGTTCAAGGGGTGGGCGGTATCTATGCAAAGTAGCTCCTAAGGTCTTGGTACGCTTAGCACCAAACTTATGCCACAATATCCCTTACCTAATTTATCCTTTGGAGGTTTCAGATGAATCGTTTGGTCATTGGCGTTCTCGCTCTTATGTTGTCTTCGGTTTCTTTTGGTGTGGATGTTGACCTTGCGGCGAGCAAAGTCAAATGGATGGGCTCAAAGGCAGTTGGCAGCCACAACGGCACTGTTGCTTTGAAATCTGGGACTGTTTCATTTGACAAAGCTAATACACTTAATGGCGGAACATTCGTTATCGACATGAATGCCATTGTGAATGAAGATCTCACAGATGCATCGTACAATAAAAAATTAGTTGACCACCTTAAAAGTGCCGACTTTTTTGACGTGGCCAAATACCCAACTGCAACTTTTACTATTAAGTCTGTAAAAAAAGGCAAAGCTTCTAATTCTTGGGATGTAACAGGCGATATGAAGATTAAGGATGTAACCAAAACGATTACAATCCCCGTTACTGTCACAAACGCTGGCAAAGCTAAGCTTGCGGTAGCAAAGTTCGATATCGATAGAACGCATTGGAACGTCAAATATAATTCGGCCAAGTTTTTTGATATTAAGAAACTCAAGGATAAAATTATCAACGACAAGATCACTTTAGAACTGTCAGTTAAAACCAAAGCTTAATTTTTATCTGATGGATTCTCGTAGAAAACATAGCTGGTAGAAAAATCGCTGATTTCAAAATATGTTTTCTTTTCGTTTGGGCCTTGGCTGTAATCAAAATCGGTGTCCATGACACCATAACCAAATCGGTACGGTCGGATTTCTTTGTCGGTCGTACCGGTCGCGGTACTCAGCTTGTCGATATGTATAAATCGATACATGACTTTTCCTTCATCAATCACATCTAAAACCCCATTTGTACCCGTCCAATTTTGAACGCCCCGGAAAAATTTATTCTGAGTTTCTTGGGTGCAGCCGACCAAACCCAGGGTTAAAAAAGCGGTCATAACTAGGATTTTCATAAAAAAAACCTCCTGTTGAAAGGAGGTTTTATCAAATAAACGGCAATGTTGTCAGTTAATCCTGCAGGTACTTAAGATACTTTAGAAACATCGTCTCCATGGTTCAAGACGAGCGATGCGCGCTTATCTTGTCCCGTCATGATCGTTGTTCCATTGAACTGTGCGCCTTCTGCAATGACTAAGGATGGTGAAGAGATCTCACCAGTAAAGTAACAGTTAGGTGCTAAAGCTACGCGACCACTTGACGTCACAGAGCCTTCGACTTTGCCATGAATGACAACTTCTTCTGCTTTGATGGTACCGTTCACGACAGCAGACTCTTCGATTACGAGTAAGCCTTCCGAAACAATTTCGCCTTCGATCTCTCCGGCGATACGGCTTGAACCGCGACAATGCAACTTTCCGCTAAAATGGCAGCCGCTAGTGATTATGGTGACAGCACCGTGATGTGGATTTTTCTTATCAGCTTTGATGACAGCAGTTTTCTTATCGCCAAACAAAACGCACCTCCCTATACCATCTGGATCTTTCCTATTAGATTACAATGATCTAGATGAAAAAGCACTAGAAGCAACTCAATTTTTATGAAATAGAGGCCACCACCCGGTGTATGCGTTCCCAGGCGTGTTTGAGGCAACTGAAATCGCCAAAAGATTAACGTTTTGAGAACTGGTATCTCGCGCGTGCGCCTTTTTGACCATAAAGCTTACGCTCTTTTTTACGGGCGTCGCGAGTGATCAGGCCTTTTGCTTTGAGAATTTTACGATTCTCAAGGTTTTCGGCTGCGAGCAGTTTTGAAATCGCGTGACGAATGGCACCAGCTTGGCCTTGGAGGCCGCCACCGATAACGTTTACACGGATATCGTATTTGCCAACGTTGTTTGTCAGCTCAAGAGGCTGACGAACAATCATTTTAGAGGTTTCGCGAAGGTAGTATTCGTCAAGAGTGCGGTTGTTCACTGTGATATCGCCTTTGCCTGGAGTGACCCAAATACGTGCGATTGCCGTTTTTCTTTTACCAACAGTGTGCTGAGCTTTCGTAGCCATTTATAAGTTCCTACCTTTTGCTTATGCTTTAATTAGATTTTGCGCTTGTCTTGTTTACCGAGCTCGCTAGGGTTCTTGCCGGAGCAGCTTCGGGAGCCTGGGCTTTTTGTTCATGTTCGGCACCCACATAGATGCGTAAATTTTTCATAATTTTACGTCCGAGCTTATTCTTTGGAATCATGCCGCGAACAGCAGTTTGAATAATACGCTCAGGATGTTTGTCTTTTAATTGTTGAGCGCTGATCGTCTTGATTCCGCCCATATAACCAGTGTGATGGTAGTAGCTTTTATCTTTCCACTTGTTGCCAGTCATATGCACTTTTTCTGCATTGACGACAATGACGTTGTCACCGCAATCTAGATGCGGAGTAAAAGATGGTTTGTGTTTGCCTCTTAACAAGTAAGCGATCTGTGATGCGATGCGTCCGACAGGTTGTTCAGCAGCGTCAATGAGCAGCCACTTTTTCTTGATTTCGGCAGGTTTAATGTTCGTCGTTTTCATGAATTTTTCTCTATTTTAACAGTGCGTTTTTATCCTAAGCTCTGCAATATAAACGCACCATAATCAATGGTCAACCGCTAGTTCCCTATGCGACCAGAAGTAGCAGTCTAGATAAAAAGTCTGTTATTTCAACAAGATACTAAAACGATAGACTGCCAGGTGTTCGTGGAAAAGGAATAACATCGCGAATATTGCCCATTCCAGTCAGGTATTGCACAAGCCGCTCGAGTCCTAAGCCAAATCCCGAATGCGGAGTCGAGCCAAATCTTCTCAAGTCCAAATACCAATCAAGCGTCTCCGTTGCGAGGCCCAGTTCATTCATGCGAGCCAAAATAATCTCAAGTTGGTCCTCGCGTTGAGAGCCGCCGATGATCTCACCGACCTTCGGAACGAGCACGTCCATGGCAGCGACCGTTTTATCGTCGCTATTCACTTTCATATAGAATGGTTTAATCGTCTTTGGATAATCGGTCACGATAGTCGGACACTTGAAAACGGTATCCGTTAAATATCGCTCATGCTCCGATTGCAGGTCGATCCCCCATTTCACTTCATAATCAAACTTTTGACCAGATTTTTGAAGTTGATCCACTGCATCAGTATAAGTGATGTGTTGAAATTTTTGGGAAAACAATCGATGTAATTCTTCTTGATTGATAACCTTGTACTGGTTCTCTAGAAATGCAAATTCGTGCGGGCATTTATCAAGGGCCTGCTTTCCAACATATTTGAAAAAGTCTTCGGCCAAAGCCATGTTGTCCTTCAAATCATTAAAGGCAACTTCCGGCTCGACCATCCAAAACTCAGCAAGATGGCGGCTTGTATTCGAATTTTCAGCGCGAAAGGTGGGGCCGAACGTGTAAATTTCCCCGTGCGACATCGCAAAAATTTCACCTTGCAACTGTCCCGATACCGTAAGGTAAGCCGGCTTGCCAAAAAAATCTTCATTGGCATTCTTAATGGCGTTTTTGCCGTATGGGCTGTGATTGGTAATATGAAATAACTCGCCTGCGCCCTCACAATCATTGCCGGTGATAATGGGTGTATGAACCCAAATGAAACCACGTTCCTGAAAAAAATGATGTATGGCGGCGGCGACGGCGTTGCGAATGCGAAAAATTGCGCCAAGGGTGTTGGTGCGACTACGAAACTGACTAATGTCTCGCAGATATTCGAGGGTATGTCCTTTCTTCTGCAGAGGATAAGTCTCATCGGACTTACCGAAAATTTCGAGATTCTTCGTGTGGATTTCCCACGATTGCTCTTTGCCTTGCGAAGCCTTGAGCTTGCCCTCTATTTTGACCGAAGCCCCGGTCAGTATATTGTCGAGTTTGGCAAATGCGGGTGTGTCGGCATCGACTACGCATTGGATGTCAAGCTGAGAGGAGCCGTCGTTAACAACGACAAAAGCAAAATTTTTTGAAACTCGTTTTGTTCTTACCCAGCCGCAAACACAAACATCTTGTTCGGCGACGCCTTTTTCAAGAATAGTTTTAACCTTGGTACGTAGCAAAATGAACTTCCTCCAAAAATTCCTAGACCTCTTCGGGTTGTGAGTTTATCCTTATACCTGTGGAAAAATAAAGCAAATTCGTTGCTGTGAGGGGCTTTAAATATGATCGTCGTAGCACATCGGGGCGCCAATCGAGAGGCTCAAGAAAATAGCTTTGCTGCGTTCGAGCGGGCAATCGAAGTAGGAGCCCAGCGCATCGAACTTGATGTCGTTATTTCGAAGGATGGGCATGGGGTTATTGTTCACGAGAACAGTTTACTTCGTGTGACAGGAGTTGATAAAAAAGTTTCTGACCTCACGCGCAACGATATTCAAAAGATAAAGCTCACTTGTGGCGAACCCGTTCCTTTTCTTGATGAAGTCCTGGATAGATTGCTACCCCGCATTGACCTCAATGTGGAGTTGAAATCCAGAGATAACGAATCGATTCGAAATTCTGTAGATATGATGTTGAACCATTCCTTGCGAGACAAAATTATAGTATCCAGTTTTTATGCAAGCCCTTTGATGTGGATCTCACAGCGAAAACCAAGTCTCAAATTAGCTTGTTTATGGGGGTGTTTCGATTATCTGGATATTCCGAATTCATGGGCGAATCTTCCACCCCAAGTCATGATGGAGCGATGTGAAGCTCAGATCTTTCATCCCTATGGCCCAAGGGTAGACGAGCATTTGATGGATGTCGCGCGGCACTACGGGTGGACTGTAGTGCCATGGTACGGAGTGCATGACGCTGAGGAACAATGTCCAGAACGTGAATGGGAAAACCTGGTTTCATTAGGAGTGGATGGGTTGTGTACAAACTTCCCACGCGAACTTGTCACTTGGCTTGAAGAAATGAAACAATCACAGGCCGTAGTAAATTATCGCTCCAACCGCTTAAGTTCATAAATATTCAAAGTATTGTCATTGAGAGTTAACAAACTGGATGCTTCACCTAGTGTTGGTGGAGTCTGACATTTTTCATACCAAAATCTTTTGTTTTGACCGTCCATAGGCTCATGAGTTTGAAAATGATAGATTCGATTGACTAATTGGGAATCTAAGAATCCTGCATAGGCATGCGCACCACCTTCGATAAACAGGCTTTTCACTTGTCGTTGCCAAAGCTCATCAAGTAAACCTCTCATATCGAGGCCTTTATGACTGGTAAATGGCAGGGCTATTGGTTCAATGGGCAACTTGGCAAAAATTTTGTCGACCTTAGGACCGAGGTCGTCTTGGATAGCCCAAAAGATACGACGCTGTGGACTTTGAAATATATTCAATGATGCTCCTGGAAAGGCGCGCACTAATTCTGCTTGAGGATCGATAACCACTACAGGTTTCAGTGGGACTTTCTGGCCAAAAAATCGTGAGTCAAGTAGAGGGTTGTCTTGCACCACCGTGTCGCGCCCAACCACAATTGCATCATAGTAAGCTCTTAAAAAATGTGAGTATCGTCTCGATCGCTCGTTTGTGATCCAAAGTTTTTTAGAGCTGTTGAGCGCAAAAACTCCCTGGCTATCCGTTGCTACTTTGAGGCTTACATAAGGTGAATTCTGAGTCGTCGCCCAAAGATAAGAATGTACGAGTTCCTGAGCTTCGCTTACGCATTTTGGGCTGTCCCATTGATCGCAAGTTAAACCCGCGTTTTGCAATATTTTTCGCCCGGAGCCGGCGACGACTGGATTGGGATCTTCTAATGCATAAAACACTTTCCTAATAGGGAGTTTGGAAAGTGCTTTGGCACAAGAAGGCTGCTTTCCTTCGTGTGCGCAAGGTTCGAGCGTAACGTAAACAATCAGGTCCTTATAAGTATGGTCCTGCGATAAGTTTTTCCAGGCATCCGTTTCGGCGTGCAAGTCACCATATTGATGATGATAACCGCCAGCTAAAAACTTATGGTTATTATCAACAATGACACAGCCAACCATAGGATTAGGCGAGACATATCCTATTCCCTGAAAAGCATAATCAATGGCGAGTCGCATGGCTTCTTTGGAAGTTAAAGCTTTGCCTAAAGCTGGGGTTGTAAAATTCAAAATGCGGTCGTCGATGTACATATGCAGGCATTGTTATCATAGGACGTGTCTCGTAGCAATTATAAGCACTCGCTACTAAACGACATATACGGCTGTAGGTTGATAAATCATGGATTAAGGAGTAACTAAGAACTCAATAGGAGGAATCTTGTATGAAGGTAAATATTGGAATTTCTGAATCAGATAGAAAGCAACTCGCCAGTGGGTTGGCTGTGTTACTGGCGAATACCTATGGTCTTTATCTCAAAACGCATAACTTTCATTGGAATGTTCGCGGTAAAATGTTTCAGACTTTACATTTGATGTTCGAGACGCAGTATAACGAACTCGCTTTGGCGGTTGATTTGATTGCTGAACGAATTCGGGCGCTTGGTCATATTGCTCCAGGTTCCTACAGTGCTTACGGCGAACTTTCCTCAATCCCAGATGGGAAAGGAACGGAAAGTGCTGAAGAAATGATAAAGCAACTTGTGGAAGGTCAAGAGACTGTGATTCGCACGGCTCGCGAAATGTTTGATTTGGTTGGTAAGAGCAATGACGAAGCGACAGCGGACTTACTGACGCAGCGTATTCAGATCCATGAAAAAACAGCTTGGATGCTTCGAAGTTTACTCGAAGAATAAAGATTTCCTATCTGGGGACACCCGACTGATTACGATTTAAAAAAGCCTGTTGAAGTTAATCAATAGGCTTTTTTAAATCGTAATCAGTCGGGTGTCCCCAGATAACGAATTAGTTTGCCAGAGGTTCGGCAATAGTTGCTTCGGGTTTTTCGCCTACACCCCTTTGAATCATATATAGAAAAATTGGAACGCAGGCCGCTAGCACTATAGATAGAATGGCCAAAGAGTGAATCCCTATTAGACGGTGGTTAACATCCTCCGTCAATATTGCAGAGGAAAGAAAGGCACCACTCGCCGCCGCCATATGCTGGACAGCTGACTGTATAGACATAAATCTCGCGCGTTCGGCCGGCTCAGGAACTTTTGAAGTGAGAGCATTATGTGGAATGCTTCGCATACTAGAGGACATCATAAAAGTCGTAAAAAGAACGACAACGGGAATACCAATGATCGGCTTCACAAATAAAATAAACATAATGAAACATATTAAAAAAGCGCCAATTGATCCGATAATCGCACTACCATAACGATCCGTTAAAACACCAACTGGGCGCATAATGAGAAACGAACCAATGCCTCCACAAAAATACAGAACGCTCATGTCTTCTCTAGGGTAACCCATATTCCCTTGCACATAGGCGGCAATATTCGGAACCAAAGTAAACATCGACATCATCATTAAGGCAGTCATGACTAGCGCAGGTACGACCATGGGCCGAAGTAATAGGTCCTTTGTCGAAGTATTTTTCGGACCGTTGCTACCGCGATCTAGATGCGACGTAAGTGACGGTAAATTGAATATAGACATACCTGCCACAATTACACAAAGGCCTGCGACTGCAAAAAATGGCGTTCGCCATGAACCCCAATTGGCAAGTTCGAGCCCAATAGGAACGCCGAGAATAGACGCGAGAGAAAAAGCCATCATGATCGTGCCCATCGCGCGACCACGGCGTTGTGGCGGCACGACATCGGCGACTATGGAAAGAGCCATGGCAGTAGCGGGGCCACCGAAGCAACCCGCTAAAACTCGTCCGAATAAAAGCATGTGAAAATTCTGTGCGAACGCGCAGACCAGAGTGGAAATGACGAGGCCGATAATGGTGCCTGCAAGTGCCGTGCGACGATCAAATCTGTCCAAAAAAACAGAAGATATCAAACCAGAAATAGCCGCCGCTGCCGTATAACTTCCGCCAATGATCCCCAACTGGGACAGTTCAATCCCGAGCCCTTTTGCAAAGTCAGGCCCTAGCGGCATGACCATCATGAACTCGACAATATTCACAAACTGAACGGCAGCGACGAGCGAAATGACTTTGTTTTCATTTATCTTGATATTTTCCAGAGGGCACCTGGCCTGTCTCAGCGAGATAAGGAGACTTTTGAGAATGCAGAAAACGGAATTGAAAAAAATAGGCCCTGGAAGACCAGGGCCCATAGAAAATGATTACCAACCGCCCGCGACACCAAAAGTTATCGCCATTGTGTCGTCATTGAGTGCTTGGTTGTATTTTGCAAAAACTTTCAAGACGGCCGCATTGATTTCAAGCCCTGCGAACATTCGCATGGTTCCACCAGTAGGCTCTCCTTCTTTCGACAAAGAAAGATCGGCATCACCACTCACACCAGCATCATTTGGTGAAGAAATTGTACCGCTGACGTTACCTTGAGGTTTCGCGCTACCAGTGTTGATATCAACGCCTAGACCAACATAACCCCCCAAGAAATAGAACAAGTTTCCACCGGTACTGATTTCAACGGGGATTGAGAATGTAGAAATATCGATACCAACGGTTGCCTTACCATCGAATTCAATTTGTGCGGCACCCTCAGAAGCAGACTCTTTAATGTCGTCCTGCTCAGCTGAAATTTCCAAATTACTGACATTCATTCCAGCCGTTACATCGACTCCGTTCCAACGAGCGAGGAGCGCACTTCCAGCGGTGATTGGTTCAATTAACTTATACTGAACGTGAGCGCCAAAAGAGCTGACTTTTACAGAACCGTCTACGTCTCCTAAATCCTCGGCGTCGTAAGTCATAAAGTTAACAAAAACTTTAGTGCGATCCAATTTGATCGGTCCAATATCACCGAAGGGCAAAAAGCCCAAATTTAAGCCTGCGAACAAGGTAAGGTTGACGCCGCCACCATTAATTTTATCGCCATCAACGTCTCCGCCGACGAGATCACCCACTCCTAAGTCTGTCGTATCAACGGCCGCCGCAAACTGGAGACCCGCCAAAAAAAGCTTCATATCAGCGCCGTAATCGACACCGATACCCTTGTTGGCGAGTGAGAAAGCATTTGCAGTTCCATCCAAATACTTATCTAAATCTTTTGTGTTGAGTGCCTCAGCGAGGACCTTGTTGACTTCATTTTCTAGTTCATCAAAAGCCTTTTCAGCCTCAGCTCTTGCTTGAGCATTGTTGGCCGCTTGACCATAGGTGCGATTTGTAATTTTGAAATACTGGGCGTTTGCAACTCCAGCCGCCATGACGAATTGCAAGAACACCAAACCTAAAAAGCACCTTTTCATGGACGCCCCCCTAAAAATTAAATTGATCAGTAATCTTAGATAGTAAAATGTTTTATAGATATTGAAAACTGCAGATGTTACAATATTGATTAGAGATTAATCAAAGGTTGAGGTTTTATGCGTAGCTTACCGGTAGTTAGTCTTTTTCTTTTCTCGCATGTCTTGGGCGCTTGTTCGGCTTCGCACTACTCCAAGGTGTACACTTTCCAAGACGAACCCGTAGCCGAGATCACGGCCGAATATTTTGACGTTGCTATAAACTTACAAACTAAAAATGGCGTTGAGCTTGGCATTGAGGCCGCTCATGGCGAAAAGGCCATTAATGTCACCGTTGATCATGCCCTTCTGCGGACATTAAATGACAAAGGAAAAATTGAGTCGTCCAAAATCACTTTTGCGATAAAGGACGACGCGGTCGTTGCGATGCAAGGCAAAAACAATGTCGGTCGCATTGGCAAAGCAAGCCGTGAAGGGGTTGTGTTGCTCAATTTTGGTACATTTAATGTGCGAGTCGTGGGTATTAAAGATCAGCCCACATTGCTTCTAGAGGATCCAATCCTCTCAGTTGTGAGCCAAAAAACTTTTGCGAGTGAAGAAATTAACGAATTCGTGCTCGATAAAGACAATAATTTTAAGTTCACAACCGCTAACGGCGAAATCAAGACTATCTCCAGCAATCGAGCGATGATTGCTCAACCGGAATTTGAGCAAAGCGGACTATTGAGTCCAAGAGACTGTGTTTTGATTCGAGCTGGCGATTTTATTTACGCCAAAACATCTCAAGGTAAAGATCGGGTCGCCATCGCACACGTCGCCTCAAATAATAAAGTTAAGATGTTGAGTGGGTTTCGTTCCAAAATACTTCAAGTCGCAGACGAAGATTTTTTCTGGATTAGTCCGCGCTGACCTTTGGATAAAATTTCAACTCGTACTAATCCGCTTTTATTCAGTACTAACCTGACCAGGTCGAGGTGCGATTTGCGTTTTGTGTCTTTCTTGCCTTCATAAATCGAGTATCGATTCAACATGTACACGTAGTAACACTTAGGCAAACGTAAGCTTGTGACTTCGTTGTCGCTATCGATTGCAAGCCTTTTGTAAAATGGGTCGTCAAGCATTGGCAAAAATGAGCTGAAATTAAAGCGGACGATGTCGTGAATAGCTCTCAGTCGTGCGGCTTTGGAGCGCAGCAGATGTTTGGGCTGTATCACAAACTTCTTCCGATAGTGAATAACGGCACGATCTGATTCTTCAATCCTTAAATGAGTATGTTCTCCCAGTAATTCGAGAAGGTCTTCCGACAGCTGAGATTTTTTTTTCGAATGGGCGTATTCTTTGATCCTACCCACTGTGATCATCTGAGTGCTGTCGGGATGATAATAAACTTCGTTGTTATGATCAGGAATATGCCCGCGGATCCCCGAGCGAAAGCGAACGCGTCCCGTTTCTTTGATTCGATCCTTGAGAACGTAGGCAAGAATAAATGCGCTAATGATAATCAAACCACTAGCGGAAATATTCTGTAGGCTAAGACGCCCAGAAGTGCTCATTTTAATAAGGGTTAGTTCCGCAAAAATCCACCATGCCGCGGCAATACCTGCTGCAATCATCGGGCCAAACTGCTGCTGAATATAAAAAAGTGGCTTTTGGCGAACGTCCAAATAAAGAACGCTTTGCATGCGTTTCTTCAAAAAGCTTCTTCTTACGACGTAAGACTCTAGGATTTCAGTAGGACTATTTTCATCCGGATAGAATTTGTACTTTTCCACTGCCATTTGGCGTTTTTCAGCAATAAAAGCATCGAGAAGTTTCTCCGCATCCCGTTGCGTGATTTTGGATTTCTTTAAAAGATCGAAAGTGTGTTTCACAGTCGCTAAGCAATCCAGAAAAATATAGAGACAGTATTCCTCGGCATAACCAAGTTCATCAACTATAGGGGCTAGCTCGCTCAATCCAGAATTTTCATAGTACTTACGCACTTCGGCCATGCGATCAATGATTTGTTCACCTTCGACGAGAAGCGAGCGGACCATCTCAAACCATTGCTCATCCTCCAGAGTTTCTCGGAGACGATCGGACTGAATTTCATTGGTGTGTTCCAAAAGCTTGCGCAGCTGGCGAAAGAAAAACCTGTAAAAAGAGCACGTCCACAACCGTACTTCACTAATCGGAAAGTTGAGTGTATCAATGGACTTGTCGGCGGCTTTGGCGCGTGCCAAATATCGCATTAAGTAAGAAACCGGCGTTGGTTCTCCAGTTTCATCTTCACCCATGATTTTCTTAAAAGATAGCTTCGGCTGCCTTAAGCGCACAAGTGCCTTGAGGTTTTTGTAAAAATCTTCTCGGCTGTAAGCCTCTTCTTCCAAAATCATCTGATTGGGAAAGATAAAATAAGAATCCAAATCAAATGTGTAATTATTGATGCGCATTTCTTCGGAAGAAAAAAAAGGATATCGAAAAATGGCTTCAAAATGCGTTCGGTCGTGGATCGAATAAGAAGATCGGATAGCTTGCGGATGAATTTTGGTTTCGTCGTTAAGGTTCACTCTTTGTCTTCTTCAAATGATTAACAGCCAGTGCGGTTACTTCGCGACCACGCGGACCTCTCATCACCAAGTTTTGATGCACGAGAAAAGGTTCATAAATATCTTCCAAAGTCGCTTTGTCTTCGCCGATGGTTGCCGCCAGCGCTTCAATGCCGACAGGCCCGCCATTGTATCGCTCTTGGATCATTTCCAAAATAGCGCGGTCCATGTGATCAAGCCCGAGCTCATCTATGTTTAGGCGTTCAAGCACACGATGGATGAGTTTCAAGTCAACAATTTTTATGCCATCAAAATCAGCGTAGTCCCGAATGCGCTTCAAGAGACGATTGGCGATGCGCGGTGTTCCACGCGAACGTTTCGCTAGTTCCTCAGCTCCTTCTGGCAGAAGTTCTATCCCCAGGATATCGGCACTGCGGCTAAGAATAAGAGTCAAGGCATCGGTCTCGTAAAAATCCATGTGTTCCTGAATACCGAAGCGACTGATAAGTGGAGCAGACAATTTGGCAAGTCGAGTCGTGGCTCCAATTAAGGTAAATGGGGACAGATTCATTTTTGCGGTGCGTGCGGAGGGGCCTTGCCCAATCGTCAAGTCAACGCAAAAATCTTCCATCGCTGAATATAGAACCTCTTCAATGGCGATATTTAACCGATGAATTTCGTCTATGAACAATACGGAATGCGGTTCTAGTCCAGCTAAAATTCCGGCCAGGTCTCCTGTTTTTTCGATAGCGGGAGCGCTCGTTTGGACAAAGGGCACATGCAATTCATTGGCGATGATCTTTGCCAACGTGGTTTTGCCAAGCCCAGGCGGGCCATGCAATATGACGTGATCCATAGCCTGCTTACGACCACGCGCCGCAGAGACATAGACTTTGAGATTTTCAACAACTCTGGTCTGACCAGGAAAACTAGTGAAGTCTTGCGGTCTTAGGCTATTGTCTTGGGTTGGATTGACTTTTCCATCTGAGTTTTTTTCATCTGGATTTTGAAAGGAATTCATGACGCGTTCAATCGTGGCGCCTTCATTTGCGGTTTCGCGTGCAGAACTCATCCTTCACTCCTTAAAATAGTTCGCGAGGGGCGGGAACTGCTTTCTTGACTGGTTTTGGGCCATTCAATGTGTTCAATACAACACGCATCATCTTTGAAAATTCCCAATCATGGCTTTCGGCGGGTAAATCATTCAATGCTTGTTCGATATCTTTTGATTTAAACCCTAGATTATCTAAGGCCGAGCGAATATCGTCCAGTACCTGAGATTCGATAGCATCACCGAAGACATTTCCGGTAATGAGCGGGTCGTTCTTTAGATTTGTTCTATTGTGATAGTAACTCAATTTTTTTACTTTATTCTTGAGTTCAATAACCACTTTACTAGCCAGCGCAGCGCCGATACCTGGGATAGCTTTAAACGCTTCCGGGCGTTCGAATTCAACTGATTGAATGATCGCATCAATTGTCAATGTGGACATAATCGCAAGTGCGACCTTCGGACCTACTTTATTAACACTTAAGAGCATCTCAAAACATTCTCTGTCTTGATAGGTTTTAAAACCGTAAAGTTGTAGAGCATCTTCTTTGACACGAGTATAAATCCAAAACTCCATATCAGGAGTCTGTTCGGACTTGGGTAAATCAAACAGCAGAGTCAGAGGAGTATGAATGCGATATCCCACCCCTTTGACGTCTACTATGAGACCATCGGGTAAGCGCTTAATCGGTTTGCCTTGTAGCCATCCAATCATATTTTATTTTTGAGCGACTCGATCACTGAGATCGCGCTCTAACTCCTTGAGCGATTTGACACAAGTTTCCGTCACATGAGAAGGGTCTTTACTGCTGAGTTGTTCAATCACCATTTTGATTTTGGCGCGATCTTCTTCAGTTCTCTGCACGAGAGAATCAAAGAAGGCATTCATGTTACGAGCCAAATAATTTAGCTCGTCTCCTTGCCGTAAAAAAACATGACCTCGATACTGGCCTTCTTCCCCAAACCTCAACCGTCGAACCAATGAAAACATCGGACCAGCAATGCGATGAGTAATAAAGATTCCGAAAAAAGCGATTGCCCCAATATTCAAGAGCATAGCCAGGACCATGCTGAACAATACAAGTGGAGGTAAAAAGCGAGGAATCCTAAGAATTTGAAATGCGTAAAGCGGATAAAGAATAGTGACAGCAGTAAATATCGTCGAAATCATTCCTAAAAAAACGGCAATGATTGTAAATCGGAGTTGAAAGTCTCGATTGATCAGAACAATTTTTTTGTCAGCGAAGGGCGCGGTTGGCTTTTTTGAATCCATTGGGTTGCCTCAAGTCTCTGCGATAGACAATTTTACTAGATTTGACTCTTTGAAGCAATGTCTGGGGACAGCTACTTTTCACAATCTGGGGACATGTTGTTCAATTCGTCATTTCGACAAGTTCACTTTAACGAATTGAGTTAAGTGACCCCAGATTGTGAAAAGTAGCTGTCCCCAGAAAATTAAAGTGCCGCTTTTAAGCGATCAAGCTTATCGAGCTGTTCCCATGGAAATTCTTTGCGTCCAAAATGTCCAAATACCGAAGTGGCTTTGTAAATAGGGCGCAATAGGTTGAGTTGCGTAATAATGTCTTTTGGTTTAATCGGGAAAATTTCTCGCATCAAATTCGCCAGCTTTTCATCTGACAAAGTGCCCGTGCCGTAGGTTTCTACACAAATGCTAACCGGTTCTGCGACTCCAATAGCGTATGCCAATTGAACGAGACATTTTTCAGCAGCACCTGCCGCGACGATGTGTTTTGCCATATAACGAGCTGCGTAAGCGGCAGAACGATCAACTTTGGAAGGGTCTTTTCCGGAAAAAGCGCCACCACCGTGAGCGCCATGCCCACCGTATGTGTCGACGATTATTTTACGACCGGTTAGCCCGCAGTCACCATGCGGACCGCCGACAACAAATCGTCCTGTCGGATTGATGAAATATCGAGTTTTAGAATCCATCAATTCTTGCGGCAACACTTTCTTAACGCACTCATTGATGACAAAGTCCTTTAAGGTATCCTGCGATACTTTTTCGTCATGCTGGGTGGAAAGCACGACGGTGTCTATTCTTTTCAGTTCGCCATTGACGTATTCGGCGGTGATCTGACTCTTAGAGTCCGGGCGGAGATAATCCACGGCTTTTTGCTTTCTAAGTTCAGAAAGCTTTTGCAAAATTTTGTGAGAGTAATGAATAGTGGTTGGCATGTACTCTGATGTTTCATTGCAAGCATATCCAAACATCATGCCTTGATCGCCGGCGCCCTGCTCTTGGAATAGACCTTGGCCCGCTGTTACGCCTTGGCTGATATCGGGAGACTGTTGACCGACTTTCAAAATAACTTCGCAGCTATCAGCATCAAAGCCATAATCTTTATTGTTGTAACCAATTTCGCGAACAGTTTGTCGCGCAATTTGTTCATAATCGACTTTTGCAGTCGTGGTAACTTCTCCAGCCACGCAAATCGTATTGGTAGTGACGAGTGATTCACAAGCCACGCGAGCATGAGCATCTTGAGCTAAGATCGCATCAAGTATGCTATCGCTAATTTGGTCACAGACTTTGTCGGGATGACCGTCGCTTACGGATTCAGATGTAAATAAATAATTCTTCTTCTGCATGTTTTCTCCAGCTCATTCGTGACCGGGCCTAGAGGCCTCTACTCATTCGTACTCGAACCCAGCCTTCATCGTCGGCAGCTTGGGTTTGTGCAATTCCAAAGGCATTCTGATCTTCACTTAATAACAAGAGCGTTTTTTTGACAAGTGTATTTATAGGGGAAATTGATTCATTTAAAGAATCTCGGAATTCGGCGCTTTTTAGAAGCACTTCCTGACCATTCCGGAGCTTTGTAACTTTTTCGGGGTCAATTATGGTGAGCTGGAGAATGTCTGGATGCGTTATATTTTGTATGGGGACTATGAAACCGTTGAGCTCATCAACGGTGCCACTTTCGATGTGCCCCTGCCGAACGGCATCTTCAATGCGAACCCCTAGTGCTTCGGTGCGTTCCAACTTTGTAACCGTCGCACAGGTGCCTAGATTGTTGGCAAGGTCCCGCGCAAGGCAACGCACATAAGTGCCTTTTGATACGGTTGCCTTGAGGGTGACCAAAGGCAAATATAGTTCGATTATCTCAAGCGTATAAATTTGTACGGGTCGTTTCATGGATTGGAGATCTATGGTTTCAGACTTACCCTTTCGCGCCCATTTGTGCAGAGATTTGCCTTTGAATTTTACCGCAGAATAAATAGGCGGAACCTGTTCGTAAGACCTTGGGAAATTTTGTACTGCCATTCTGACATCAGCTTCTGAAACATGATCTGAAGGTATTGATTTATGAATAGTTCCTTCAGAATCCAGCGAATCCGTTTCGTGACCAAGTTCAAATGAAAAAACATATTCTTTCGGACCGTCGAGCAGATAGCCTTGCAATTTTGTTGCCTTGCCAATGGCAATGGCTAAGACACCACTTGCCATGGGATCAAGGGTGCCGACATGACCCATTTTTATTTTCGGTTTTTTAGGAAATTTTTTTTCAATGAATCGCGATACATCTTTCGACGTACAACCAACACTTTTGTTAACGAACAGGATGCCGTCTTTTAACGGCGAAATGTAAGAAGGCTCTAGCATCGGCGAAACACACCATTACTGATTAAGTTGCGCCAATAGGCCTTCTATATATGAGCCCGTATCGACGCTTTCGTCGTAATGAAAATTCAAGGCTGGTACGCGTCGAGTATCGAGTCTTTTCGCGAGTTGCGTGCGCAAATGGCCCTTTACGGCCCCCAAACCCTTTTGAGTCTGTTCGTCGTTCGCCTTGCCGCGATTCAAGTAGTAAATACTCGCGTGATGATAGTTCTGGCTCAATTTCACTGCGGTGATCGCAACGCCTTCCAGGCGAGGATCACGCAGTCTTCCGCCAGTGAAGCATTCCGCGACAATATCGCGGATTTGATCAGCCAAGCGTTGTTGATTAATGTTCATTATAAACTCTGTCTTTCTTCTTCGATCACAAATGCTTCGATGATATCGCCCAACTTAATGTCATTGAATCCATCAATGGTGATACCGCATTCATAACCAGAGGCTACTTCACGAACGTCATCTTTAAAGCGACGCAAAGAACCGATTCTACCTTCGTAAACCACAATGTCGTCACGGATAAGGCGAAGTTTTGCAGCCCTAGTGATCTTGCCGTCAATGACCGACGTCCCTGCAATGTTACCCACTTTGGAAACGCTGATAAGTTCTCGGACTTCGGCATGACCCTGGATAACTTCTTTAAGAATGGGCGGCAATTTACCGGCCATAAGACTCTTGATGGCGTCGACGGCATCGTAAATGACGCTGTAATAATTCACCGGAATCGTCAGGCGTTTCGCTTCTTGCTCCAAGTTGCTGGAGGCGCGCACATTGAAACCCACGATCACAGCACCCGAAGCTTGCGCAAGTCGGACGTCCGACTCAGTAATACCGCCCGTTGCTTTGTGAACGACGCGATTCTTAACCTGATCAGTGTTGAGTTTCGTAAAGGCATCATGCAGCGCTTCGACGGAACCTTGCGTGTCACCTTTGATGATAACCGGAAGGGTTAACATCAAAGAGTCTTGCATTTTACTCAGAAGAGCTTCAATGCCTGTCACATCACTGCGACCACTTTGTGTTTTGAGAATTTGCGCGTGACGCCAGCTGATAATTTCTTTCGAGACTCTTTCGTTTTCGACAACGTTTACCGGATCGCCGGCCATAGGTACATCGGCAAGGCCGATGATTTCGACGGGAATCGACGGAGTTGCGAATTCGAGAGAATGTCCGCGATAGTCAACCATCGCGCGCACGTTACCATTTGTTGTGCCTGCCACAATGTAATCGCCTTTTTTCAATGTACCTTTGGTTACCATGAGTGTCGCAACCGGGCCGCGACCTTTATCAAGGTGAGCTTCCACAACGGTACACTCGGCAGGGCAATCGTATTGGGCGTTCAAGTCGAGAACCTCGGCTTGAAGAAGAATGGCTTCCAAAAGTTTATCGAGACCAATTTTTTCAAGTGCGGAAACTTTTACAAACTGTGTTTCACCGCCCCATTCTTCAGACTGAATACCGTGTTCCATAAGTTCAGCAAAAACGCGGTCGAGGTTCTTCTCACCTTTGTCGATTTTGTTGATGGCCACAATCAGTGGAACATTAGCGTCTTTTGCGTGGTTGATCGCCTCGACTGTTTGCGGCATCACACCGTCATCAGCAGCGACAACGAGAACAACGATATCGGTAAGTTTGGCACCACGAGCTCGCATAGAGGAGAAGGCTTCATGGCCTGGTGTATCGAGGAAAGCAATCACTCTGCCATCTTTTTCCACTGTATAGGCACCAATATGTTGCGTGATACCACCGGCTTCACCGGCTGCAACTTCCGTTTGACGAATGGCATCGAGGATAGATGTTTTACCATGGTCAACGTGACCCATAACGGTAACAACCGGAGGTCTCGGTCGCATCGCCACATCAGAGTATTCCTTCGTAGCATCCTTGATGATCGCGTCGTCATTTTTTTCAATGTTTTTGACTTCGTACTGATATTCATTGGCAATCAAACTTGCCGTGTCAAAATCAAGTACGTCGTTAATCGTGAGCATCTCGCCACCGGTCATCAACTTCTTAATGATATCGCCTGACTTGATACTCAACTGGCGAGCAAGTTCACCAACTTTAATATGACTCATCATTTCAACGACGCGGTATTCCGCACGTGGAGTGGTGAGTTTCGTTTTCTTGAGGTCTTTTCGGCGTTTGACATCCTGACGGCGAGCCGAGGATCCCGTTGGCGTAAAAGTTCGACGTGCTTTGCTGGCGTTGCGTTCCAATATGGATTCTACGTCATCAATAGCACCAGTTTTGGTAAGATTTTGAAGGGTACGCAATTCATTGGTCGAGCGACGTTGTTTAGGTGTAGCGCGACGAATTGCTATTTCTTCGTCTTCTTCTTCTTTCGTCTTTTTAACCGGACGATGTTCGCCGGCAGTCCGAGAAGTACTATTGGCAAATGGGTCTGCCGGAGCATCCGCAGCATCGGCGGCAGCTTTCGAACCCGTTTTAATTCCTATTCCTGTGACGCGAACTCCGCGACTATCTTCTCGTCGTGATGTTCTGGCGAATCGTTCTTCTTCAGCTGCTGATCGCTGCTGATGTGCTTCGATTTCTTCCGGTGTCGCGCGTCGAACAATCGTCGCACCATCACTATTAGGTTTCCTGAATGGCGATCTCGTAGGGGCTGGTGCGGGAGCTTCTGGCTCAACTTCCTTCGCAGAAACTTCTTGGTCGGAGGTTTGCGTGACTTCGCTAACTTCTTCAGCCGGTTTCTTTTCAGGTTCAGCGCGACGTACGGTGCCACCAACTTCAAACAGTTCAGTCACTTCTTTTTGGACTTCTTCACCCGTTGAATCTTCGCCTGTGACGACTTTCTTACGGCGACGAATGACTCGTTCCGAAGAAGAAGCAACGGCAGCGGTGGCTTGACTCGCAGCTGGCTTGGCAGGTGAGGCAGCTCCGCCAATCAAGGCGCGAATCTTTTCAATATCACCTGGCTGCACAGTGCTTTGGTGACTTGCAATATCGAAGCCTTCATTTTTCAGTCGCGTAACTAACTGTTTGCTTTCAACACCTAACTCGCGCGCTAATTCGTATACACGAACCTTAGCCATCTTCTCTCCTTAGTTATCTCTACCTAGTTTACGACTCTGTGCTTGCAAATAACTATCTGCGGCAATCTGAATCGTGCGAGCGATACCAAGCGGCAAATCCGTTTTCTCAGAAACTTCATCCGCGGAGTCCGCTAAAATATCTCCAATTGTGCCGTAACCTGCATCGGCAAGTGCATGTGCGGCTGCGTCACCAACACCTTGCAATTGCGCGAACATCGCAATGCGTTTTTTACGGTTTTCATCAACTAATTCTTCCGCCGCCGTTTGTTTCTTCGGTTCAGCAGTTGAGTTGGCGAGCAACTCTAAGCGTTCTCTCTCTGTAAGTTCGACGTCGCCATTATTGAGTGTTTCTTTAACAGAAATAATAATGCGCTCGGCTTCTTCTGTTTCGAGATTAAGAATGCGTTCGATAGTGAGTGGGTTGGTGTTTGCCAAATCTTCCAAGCTCTTGATGCCTTCGTTGACAAGAATGTCTGCGCGCATCGAGCCGAGACCTGGAACTTGAGCCAACTTCTCACGCACTCCGGCAGAAACTGCACTGACGTTCGATTCACTCTTAATGTCTAAGCGCCATCCGCTCAACTGAGCAGCGAGGCGAACATTTTGACCTTTTTTACCGATGGCTAGGGAAAGTTGATCATCAGCGACGACAACTTCCATACTATGGTTTTCTTCGTCAACGATCACCTTGCTAACCGAAGCCGGCGACAGTGCATTGCAGACCAAGCGAGCTGGATCTTCGTCGTAAGGAATAATATCAATTTTCTCTCCATTGAGTTCTTGAACGATGGCCTGAACACGTTGGCCTTTGAGACCGACGCAAGCACCGACTGGGTCAACAGAAGAGTCTTTTGAGTGAACGGCGATTTTGGAACGAGCGCCTGGATCGCGAGCTGCGCCCTCAATCGTAACGATGCCGTCATAAATTTCCGTAACATGTTGTTCAAAGAGGCTGATTAAGAAGCCCGGATGTCCGCGAGACATAATGATCTGTGGTCCGCGTGAGGATCTTTTGACTTCGAGTACATAACCTTGAATCCGGTCTTTTGACTTGTAACGCTCACCGGGAACTTGTTCGCGGTAAGGAATCACAGCTTCAGTACGACCCAAATCAACAATGATGTCACCGCGTTCAATGCGGCGGACGTTACCACTGAGGATTTCGCCGACGCGGTCCTTAAATTCTTCAAAGATTTGCGCGCGCTCAGCGTCGCGAAGTTTTTGTACGATAATTTGTTTGGCACATTGAGCGGAGATTCGGCCAAATTTATTGGTGTCAATTTTGAAACCAAGCGCTTCGCCCAAAACAGATTCGGGATCGTGCTTGGTAGCATCTAATTGAAGGATCTCGGTATCGACGTCGGCAATTTCTTCAACGATAGTTCTAAATTGAAATAGCTCTATCTCATCACGCTCTTCATTGTAGTGGGCTTCAAGGTCAACACCAGCGCCCATTGTTCTGCGGGCCGCGTGTACCATCGCCTGTTCCAGAGCATCGATGATGATCGATTTCTCCAAGCTTTTATCTTGGCTAACAGCATTTATGACTGACATGACGTTGCGTTGCATTTTTTCTTTAATCCTTCTTTCTTATTAAAGTTCGGTTTAAGGTTATCGTTTCCAATCATAAACAAGCGAAGCTTGTTTCAATTTATCTAGGGGGAATGTCCAGGGGCCCAATTCGGTAGTCAGTGTTACCACATTTTCCTTGGTGTTGACATCTGTGACTAAACCTGTGCCATTGCGCCGATTTTCAATCAAATCATAGAGTTTAACCTTGATGGGTTGGTCTTTTCCCACTTGGGCGGCGAAATGCTCTAACTTGCGCAGGGGACGTTCCACTCCGGGAGAGCTGATTTCCAGTTGGTAAGGTTGTTCCATCAAATCATCGAGTTCTTGCCATTCATTCAATAAACGGCTCACACTCTCGCAGTCGTCAATTGAAACCGCTCGGTCGCCATCAGCGGTGGACAGATCGATAAATATTCTTAAGGTCGGGGAGCCACTGGTCACCCAATGCACGTCCAAACAGAAAAAACCCAACGCATGGATACGTTCATCCACTTGTTTCATAATTTCGTTGAGTTGAGATCGGTTCATTAGATATTTCTGCAAAAAAAATAGCCCATCAACACGGGGATTTTTGTCCCTATGCTGAGGGCCGGCGGTTAACCCGTAAGCACCTCAAAATTTAGGAGCCTAATAAAACATAATTAGAGGCTTGTGGCAAGCATGGCGCTCTTTAAAGAAGGCAAAGCAGTGGTGGACGGGACGACGGGGAAACAGCGTAACTATCTGAAAATATGATATTAATTTAGGCCGCCTGAGTTCTATCATGCTCGCGAACGAAGTCCAAATACTTTTTAAAGACAACCTCAACAGGCTGACGGCGCAAAGAATAACCCCATGAAACTTCATTATGAAGCATTTGATATCGCGGGTCGGCAGCAGTGAGCTCAGTATGCACTTTGTAAAGTCTGTGCCAAGGCATCGCCGGGAAAAGGTGATGTTCGACATGAAAATTGAAATTCAACATCAGTGCATAGGTGATGTACGGAATATGCTGACACGATTTGGTGAGTTCGTCGTGTTCCCACAAGGGCCTTTTCTGATCACCATCATAGAGGGTCGCGTCCAAATGGTGAGGAAGGTTCGTTAGCTCAATCAAAAACAAAAAAAGATAAACGGCCGGCAATAGTTTCGCGACCGTTTGCGGGCCAAGATATATGACAAGGACGATCACTCCTCCCGCCGACCAAAAAACAGAAAACCAAGAAAGTATTTTTCGGCGCAAATCTTTAAATTGTCCTGAGAAGGGGATTTTCCAAAGGGACTTGTGTTCATGAAACGCAAAGACTGGAATCCAATAGCGCCAGGCAAACTCAAAGAGTTTGTTTTGGCTTAATTTTGAGAACGCTTGCATACCGCGAACAGTAGCGGGCTCGAAATCCACGTTGCCCGTCCAAAGATGGTGATGGAGGTGTTCAAATTTTCTGGCATAAAAAGGTACGAGGGCAAGAATCGAATAGACATGGCCCACCAAAATATTCTGCCAGTGCTTGGGGAAGAAGGTGCTATGAGCGCACTCGTGAATGATCAGATAACTATGATTCATGGCCACTGCTGCCACACACAAAGAAAGAATATAAGTGAGTGCATTGGAAAACTGAAAAAAACTATATGTAGCTGCCCACAATCCCCCATTGATCATGAGAGCGCCAAGGCTTGCCGTGTATGTCGGTTGAAAGGCTAAACGAAGGCGAATTTTTTTGTAGTCGAGAGGTTTCATTCCTCCGTCATCGGCCACGGTGGCTAAAGCTTTAAGTGGATTAACAAAGAGCACAAAGCCTTGCAGCTCTAGCGACTCGAGTCACTATGCGGGTCTAAAATATCACGTAACGCATCGCCTAAAAAGTTAAGCGACAAGACTACCGCCATGATGGCTAGACCGGGGACGATACTCAGATGTGGGGCTTCTTCTAAAACAGATCGCCCTTGATTTAACAATGCGCCCCAAGTTGGTGCGCCATCTTGTGGACCTAATCCCAGAAATGACAAACTCGCTTCGACGATGATCACGCCCGATATCGCAAACGTCGCGTGCACAACGATAGGCGTCCAAATCAGTGGAAGAATATGGACACGAATAAGGCGCAAAGGGTTTCCACCAAGAGCGCGCGTCGCCATAACGTGATCACGTTCCTTCACGCTCATCACCTGGGCACGGGCTATACGTGCCGCACTCGTCCAACCCGTGGCAGAGATGGCGATGATCACACTCCATAGACTCGGCCCCAGAACAGAAACCAATGTGAGTGCCAACAAAATTCCGGGAAAAGCCATTAAGATGTCGACAATTCGCATCAAAAACGAATCGGTCCATTTTCCGGCGTAGCCAGCCACCGTTCCAATCGTCACGCCGAGGATGAGTGAGAGCAAGACAGTCATCACGGCCACAAACAAAGTCGTGCGAGAGCCGTAAAGCATTGAAGTCAATACGTCAGATCCATTTGTATCCACGCCAAGCCAGTGAGCGGCGGATGGGGGAGCCAAACGCAGCGACATATCGACGTTACTAACCTTATAAGGTGCCAGAAGTGGTGCGAAAATCGCGCAAAAAACCACAAAAATCACCACAAACATACCAAATGAAATACGAGGGTCTTTCAGAAGGCTGAGTTTCCAGCGAGTGTTCTTTTTTGATTTTGGTTCGCTCAAATGTTTTACCTACTTAAGTTTGATTCGCGGATCAACCAATGCATAGCTAAGATCCGTCAATAGATTCACAACAAGATAACTTGCAGATAAGACGAGAACCATACCTTGGACCAATGGATAATCTCGATTCTCAATTGCGTTCAGAAGGAGTGAGCCGAGGCCTGGCCAATTAAAAACTTTTTCCGTAACAATCGCGCCACTCAAAAGCACGCCAAACTGCAAGCCAATAATCGTCACGAGAGGCAGTGCGGCGTTGCGCAAAACATGCTTGCAGACCACAATCCATTCTGGATTGCCCTTCGCGCGTGCGGTTCTTACATAGTCTTCGTTCAGGTTTTCCAGAATAGAGTTTCGCGTCATGCGAGAAAGAATGGATGCCAAAGCTGTGCCCATCGTGAACGCCGGCAAAATATAACTATCCCAACCTTCGCGGTCCGAAACAGGGAGCCAGCCAAAATGAATGGAAAAAAGCAAAATCAACATCGGGCCGAGCCAGAAATTGGGGATCGAAACGGCAAGCATCGCTATGGTCATGGCGCCGGCATCAAACAAACTTCCGGCCTTCACAGCACTAAACAATCCTAAAGGAATTCCAATCAACAAAGCCACCATCATGGCCGCAAATGCCAGCTCAACCGTCGGCATCACGCGCTCGGCGATGAGTTTGGTGACGGGTTCTTTCAGAATTATGGAATTGCCGAGATCACCTCGCAGGACTTGTTTGTAATAATCCGTCAGCTGAGTGGTGATCGGACGATCCAGTCCCAGACTAGTGCGAAGTTCCGTTTTTTGAACGGCGGTAGCGTAGTCGCCAAGGATCTGGTCGACAGGATCACCTGGAATAATGTGGATCAATAGACCGACAATCGTGACGACGCCAAATGCAACCGGTATAAGAGCAAATATACGTCGGAGGATATATTCGATCACGAGCGCATTCCTATTGGCGAACTGTTTCTTTTAGAGAACTATAGCGGCCATCAGCAAAAAGTTTAAAATTGGTGATTTTGTTTGACGTGATGGCAAAGTTTTCTTGATGCCACAAAAACACGTATGGCAACTCTTTGCCAACCATATCCTGAATCTCGTCATAAATCTTTTTACGATCCTCAAGTCCCACAACTCGGCGGCCCTTTTCCAAAAGCTTGTCGAGAGTCTTGTTGCTGTAGCGTCCGCGATTGCCGCCATTCGGCGCGAAAGATTCAGTGCTAAAAGCATAACGGAAAATATCAGGATCTTTGAAACCAATCCAGCTGAGAGACCACATTTGGATATTTCCTTGGTCGACATCAGCTTTAAACTTGCCCCAATCCAGCGGTTGGACCTTTACGGCAATGCCAATTTTGGAAAGCTGAGCGGCAATCGCCTTGGCGATAGTGAGTGCAGTCAAATCTGTCGTTGTTTTGTATTCGATATTGAATCGCGATTTGGGTCCATCGCCATCGGGGTCTTTGAAACCGGCTTGGTCCAAAAGTTTCTGGGACATTGCCAAATCGAGATCATAGTGGTGCGATTTCTTAAAAAAAGGATCATTAGGAGGAAGTAGCGAACTTGCCGGAATAGCCAAACCTTGAAGAATGTACTTAATGATTTCTTGTCGGTCAATCGCATGGGCAATAGCTTGGCGAACTTCAAGTTTGCCGAGTATGGGATCGGTCATATTGAAACCAAGATAAGACGTGTTAAGGCCGGCACGACGGAGGACAACCAACTCGGGTTGGCGCTTGGAAATATCCGCAACTTTATCGCGGCTTATTGAATTTTGGATGATATCGACTTCGCCTTTTCTTAGCTTTGCAAAACGCGTTGTCTCATCTTTGACAATTTCGATGACGAGCTGATCCATTTTGGGTGCCGTATCGATCGAATAATTCGTATTGGATTTGAGGCGTATGCGCTGAGTTTGTACGGAGTTTAATTCATAAGGACCACAACTGATGGAAAGCGCCGGGTCTGCTAGCATTGGTCCCGATGCGAGTTTGCTCGGCAATATTCCGACAACTAAGTTCGTAACAAAGGTTGAGTCGGGTTCCGCGAGGTGAAAAATAACTGTTTGGGCATCAACGGCTTCGACCTTTTTTACGTTGGTGAAGGCGCCGCTTCGTGCCGAAGGTTCCTTGACATCTTTCAATTGAAAAAAATCATACGTTGACTTGACGTCAACGGATGTGACGAACTGACCCTTATTGAACTTAGCTTCGGGCTTTAAGAAAACATGGAGTTCAGTGGGGCTCTTCCACTTCCAATCTTTAGCAAGATCACCAACGGTTTTACCATCTTGGTCAAAATCGATGAGCGCGCAGTGCACGAGGTCTTCGAGATACTGGCTATTGGCATCGACCGCGTAACGCGGGTCAATCGTTCGAGGGGCAGCATCCCATGCAATGGTGATGTGATTTTGCTTTTGTGCGGTCTTATTTTTGGTACAAGCGATAAGAGCGAGAATGGCCACGCATAGAAATATTCTCTGTCTCATGTTAGCATCTCCAAATCATTCATTATGATAACTCAATATGATATCTCAATCGACTTATGAGGTACAAGGGTGAATCCCCGGCATGTTTGTGTACTTTTTATAATCTTTCGAGCAACTTTTGCTTTTTCCTCCGAACAAGCTGGTGCTTGTTCTGTACACGACACTCGTACAACTCCTTATCGTTTTCCAATCGTACTCTCGGGCAATTTGCCTATAGCCGGCCACGACGTTCGCAATCTGATCGCGCTTAGCTGGCAAAACCGTAAGTGGCAACGCATTCCCATCCAAATCGATCAGCGCAACGCTAAAGATGAATATGTACTCGCTGATGGTCTGCCGTTTACCAAGGATTCGGACGACTTTTTTTTTGACGCCAATGATGAGTTAGTTTTCGCGGGGCGGCATTTGGGACAGTCTTTTACAAAGAAAGATTTGCAGCATATCACTGCACAATCCTGGTTGAAAAACGCCGCGAATGTTTGGCAAATCAACACCTGTCAAAATAAGAAATTTCTGGGTGCGCTACTCTTGGCATCTGTGCCAAATACCCCCAAGTTAAGAAGTGCTGCGGCGGTCGTGTTTGACGAAGTACAAAAGAAAGTAACCTCTCCCTATTATCGGTATGAATTTCATGACAAAAAGGCGGCCTTGCTCGGAAAGATTTTTCTCAAGGATGGAACAAAAGAAGTGGAGGCTATTGCCAGTTCTTCTTTCATGATGATCGCCAAACTTCCCTGGTTTCTTCCGAACATGCAACTCGACGAAAACAGTTTCGAATCCGAAATAGAAAGCTGGCAGTCAGGGCCTGTGCGTACGATCGTTGCGGTCGGCGTTAAGTTTAAAAACTTCTTGTCGTTCTTGAACTTGCATATGTTCAGCGAACTCGTTTTTTATGAAGGACTGTTTCAGATTCCAACTGAGATTCATTTTCCAATAGAAGCGAAAAAACTGTTAAAGCCGGGAAGTGGACTTGCTTACGCCATCCACTTTTGGCGTCCGGATGACTGGAAGATTGAAACCAACATGACTCGACTTCCTCCCAGAGATCCTCAATGGGTCGTGGATCATGTGCAAGAACTATCGCCGCAGAAACTTTACTTTGCTCGTGGCACGCATAGCAGTCGGGAGTGGAGTTTCATGACAAAAGTCCGCGTTGATGAGAAGGCCGTTCGCTCGTTCCCCCCACCTCTTCTCTTGCAACGCGCCGATTTTGAAGATAAAAACATAGCTATGCACTGGCCATGGGTACGCCAATTAAAAGGCGACTGGGGCGTCTTCCTTGACCTTTCTAAAGTAAATAGGGGGGTATATGATTTTGGTCTTGATTTAGTTTTGAGAACTGAGGCATACCAAGATCTCACAGATTACGATTCAGCGAGAGCTTTTTGGCAATCTTATCTTTAGACGGTAAGTACATTTTCTTTAAAATTTACAACATTCAATGTCCCTAAAGATTATTAATTTTCATTCAGGAGTCCGGTGATTATGGTCGGTAAGGGTTCTACAGTTGCGACAAAAAATGCGAATGCGAAGTCAGCTCCTAAAACAAAAAGCGATCGATCAGCAAAAGAGCCAATTCTCTCTAAACAACAAACACAAAAAACGACGGCTAATGTCGTGAATGCTGAGTCTGGAAGAAAAGCTGAGCCATTGAAAAAACCCGAAGCTCCCGCGTCAGTGAAAACAGCCACCCAACAAGTCACAACTAAAGAAGCTGTTATTCCGGAAGCTCAGACTTCTGAGACGGCACTTTTGAAACTAAAAATTAGCAAATCTCTTTATTTGAAATTAAAACGCACAGCTCAAGAAGAAAGCCTTGCAGTAGATGATTTGGCAGCCGAGCTTTTGACCGAAGGTGTCGTCTTGAGGGCTTGGGAAATCATCGAGCGTAAAGCTGCGATGCGTTCTGATGGCAATCATACTGGTGGCAATCAGCCGCGTGGCAACAATAATAATTTTCATCGCAATAACAACAATCACCATAAACGTAATAATAATAGCGGCGGTGGACGTCGTATGGGTGCGCAAGGTGGTGGATTCAATAATAACGTTATGGACGATAACGCTTCGTTCATGGAATATGTGCGTAACCAAGGCCCTAATAACCGCCGCTAAATTTAGCTTCTAACGCACTTGGAGTTTTTGTCGATCTTGACCAAAATGTCCTTGGGGGCATGAGGTCGAATTTCTGAATTCTTGCCCTTCAAAGATCCCCAAAATAAGACCCCCGCATTGCATGTAAGTCGTTATAATTAATGACAAAAATAGGCGTACGTTTTTTGCGTCAAGTAACCTATGCAAGTGTACGATTCGAATGTTGTTAAAAGAACATTCAAAGGTATGCCTTGAATACGACTCAAATAAAATACCCGCCGTACAGCATCATTGCGATGTTTCTTCTCGTGGCGTGTTCCGCCCTTGAAGTTTCCGATCGTTCTAGTTCAGACGATGACGACGTCGCTTCGCCAGTTGGAATCACAGGTTCTTCTTTGGCTTCTTTTGAGAATGCGCGCACACGTTGTGGTCAAGTTAAGCAGCCGAATGAAATTGGAGTGTATGAGGTCTCATGCCGCGTCGTCGTCGCCACAAATGGCGAGGAAATCAATGCCACAGGCATACTTCCAGAAACGGCAATCCTTTGGGAGGAGCCGAAAGTGAGCGACGGTTTGGTGTCAAGCGTCCGATGTCAAATCGACAATAGTTCGCTTACTCAAAGCTGCTCGGTTGAAGTAAAGTCTTTCTCTGCAAAAATTGATTTCGGTTTTAAAATTTCAAGTAAAAAGAAAGAGCGAAAAGAATCTGTTGAAGTACTGCTCCCGTACTCAGTTAAAGTTGCGGCAGGTTTTGTACCTAACTTGGCGCTCGTCGATACCGAAACTCGAATATCAACTAAAGAAAATAAAGACTATAGGCAGAGTAATGGACTTCAATCGCGTCCCTTTCACCCGAGTTTAATGAAGCTGAGTCTGACTGAGCCGACCGGGTGTCATACTGCAAATGGGTTCTATTTTCTAAATTCCGAAAGTGTATATCTTCTGAAAGATGGGATGATCCGGCATTTTGCGGGTAGTCACTATCAAATTTCTATAGACCAGAGCGCCGATGCTTTACGTTACAAACTATCGTCCAGTCTCGCCAGAATCGCCTGCAACGAAGAAGAAATATTTTTGTTAGAATCCACCAGGATCGTTGCTATCTCGCAACGAACCAGTATAGTTCGGATGGTCAAAGATCAGATTCCTGCGCAAACTAATTTCTATGCAAAATCGAATTTTGATGTGATGGACGATGGAACCGTTTTTTATATGAGACAAAATGATCTCATGCGTCTCAATAGTAAGACTGGAGAAGAGTCCGTTTTTATAAAGGACCTTGGTTTCGAGTATTTGGGAGATACTCCAATCCATCCATTTAATTTTAAAATGTTAGAAAATGGCGATTATTTGGTGCTGGAGAGGCATAATACTTACGAGGATTCTGAAGCTAACCTATATTTGCGAAAAACTATCAACGGGCAAACAAGCCGAGTTCCGCTGATCCGCACGGATATTGCAATGATCGGCGACGACGGCCTTGTTTATGCAATTTCTGAAGAATGGGCAGGGATTCTCATAAAAAGCAGCATTGTCGTATCAGATCAAATGGGCAAAGTAGTGAAGACATCACCTTTGAATTGGACCCGGTCTCGAGGAGGTATGTACGATTCCATTCCATTTGGTTTTATGTCTATTAATAAAAGCGCGCAGATACATGCGTATGATGCCGTTAAAGAAGAAATTGCGTTTTTAGATCCCAAGAATAACTATGTTCCTGTCGTAGACACTGCGTCCGATGGTAAAGTCCTCAAAGATATTAGGAGTGTTTCGATTTTGCCGAGCCACCCGGGATTTGATGCGAATGGAAATATAATTTATTTTGATCACAATGTTTCGCAGTTTTTTAAACTTAAAGATAGCAAAAATGAAATATTTGGGATTGGCAGTTATGTGGACAGGGTGAATTGCTTAAGAATGAATGGAGTCGCATACCGAAACAACTCCATGGTAAAAGCTTGTATTAACAATATCACTGCTGTGAATTTCGACAATCAGTCCAATGTTCCGATCATCGATTTTGGCGAACACTATTACGGTTCAGACGGTATGCCATTGGAAGGCCCCGTCGCTGAAGTGTCTACAGCCAATCCTCAAGCCATTGTAGAAGACGCAAAAGGGACGATATTCTTTACAGACGAACATCTCGTTCGTAAAATTGAGGGTGGTGTCGTTAAAACCATAGCCGGCATGCGTGTCCTTGGTCCCTATGGTGAATTCATTGGTGGTTATGTTGACGGGCCTGCGCTGCAAGCGCAATTTCATGAGCCTACCGGATTAGCTCTTGGGCCAAATGGAAGTGTTTTTGTTGCGGATAAATTTAACCATCGCATTCGCGAAATTTACAAGTCGCCCGATAATACTTGGCACGTGAAGACTGTTGCAGGCAAAGGTTCGGTAGGTTCAGAAATTAATCCTTCAAGATTTTCCGGAGATAACGGTCCTGCATTGGATGCCGAATTAAACTGTCCAACTGATATTGCGGTTACGAAGCAAGGTACAGTTTACTTTTTGGATGGGAGTTGCTCAAGCGTTTCGGAAGCGAATGTTGGATATTTTGCCAAGTTTCCGCCTGCGGTGTTGAGGAAGAACTTACGACTACGTAAAATTGAAAGCGTTGAACGTAACGGTCGGACGGAGTCAATTATTACGACTGTATTTGGCGGCGAGAAAAATAAGGAATGCGGTTCAGGAAAAGTGCTAGGTAAAGCTACCGTTGAAAACTTTAGTAATGCAGTTGAGACAAGTCTTAGTATGATTTGTCAAGGTGTGATCACTGGATTCGCGTTGCGCGACACTTGTGATAAAAATTCGGGTGGTATAGACCTTGCAATTACTCAAGGTTTTTATAGTAGATTCGGAAACATCGTGCATGTAACTTTACCATGTAAAAATCAGTAGTAGTTAATAGCGGATTATTTTGGCCGCGACGGGCCAGTGATCGGAAACCCCGGAATAATTATTTTTTTCGGCGCGAAAGCGTTTAGGCTGACCTTCCGGCGATGATTGTTCTTTGTCCGTATTGACAATAACCACCGACTTGGGATCGAGACGCCATGCTGGTCTGTTTGGTTTGGGTTTATCGGAAGTTTCTCGCAAGACCAGAATAGCGTCTAGAAAATTCCAAGAACGATCTGCTCTGTAGTAATACGTACCCAGGCATTGCTTGCATCCTTCAATATGCGAAACATACCAATAGGCCCCCAGATTCTTTCGAAAAAGTTCGTTGCCTTCAAGGCTATTGATATTAAAGTCTCCCGCCGCAATGACTAGGTCGGAGTATTCTGCAGCCTTAGACCCAAGCTTGTTGAGAAAATCAATCATTTGAACTCGTGTCTGTTTGGGATGGGCTTGTGAAGGTAAGTGAACGGCAAAGACTGTGACTTTACTGCCGTGAATGAGTAGATTTGCTTCGAGTATGCTTCGACTCTCTTTGTTGTCGGCTCTTTTCTCTTTTGAAGCATGTAAAATGCCAGGTTTGGCGAGAGGGAAACGCGATAAAATCGCCACGTCTATGCCTCTTTGATCAGATCCCTCTAAAAGAAGAACTGTTTTATATTCAGACGGCCCCAAATAGACTTTATTCAAAGCCGAAACGACGGCAAGGTTTTCGACTTCTTCGAGTACCAGAATGTCGGGCCCTTTCCCTTCGTATTGCAATATGACCCTCGATAATGCTGCCATCTTTGCTTTCAAAATCTCGTTATTCCAATCCGTCGTATAACAATAATGCAGGTATGGCACCGCAATGTGGTCTTGGCAGTTTTTATTGTGCTGTGGATCTTTTTTCTTTATTTCAAGTGGAAGATACTGAAAGTCGTTCTTGCCAACATCATGCGTCGTATCGAAAAGATTCTCGACATTAAAGGTCATCACACTGATTGGTGGCGCCATAGGCGAAGGGGGTTTGCTGTTGGCGAGCAAAGCCATAGAAGGCATAGATAAGAGTAGTATTCGAAAAGAAAATTTAGCGGTTTTGCGAAGCGATCTGAGGAGAAACAGGGTTCTCATTGTGCAATTGAATGGCTGATGCAAACATATGGAAGAGAAAGTTTTCATATTCGAAGAATTTAGCATCATCCACAGATTTTGTCTCTTCCGTGTCACTTCGCCCAGTGACTTCTAAGCAGAACGCGTAGGTTTGATTGCCCCAAAAAGCCCAATCCTCAAAAGCACCGCCGTCACCTAGGCCTGCAGCCGTGTGAAGTTCGTAACCTGTAAGCTTAGGGAGATTCTTGTTCAGACTGTCCATCCATTTGCGATAATTTTTTAACTGGTCAGGCGTGTAGTCGGTGAAATTGCCGAAAATAAGGGGATTACTCGGAGCAACTATCCAGTTGATATAACCATGGATATCGACGGCCGCCGTGTACTTGAATTTCTTTAGGACAGATTTGACGGCTCTTGTTTCGGGCTCACTAAATGACTTGGCACCTGGATTTTCGCGAGTCCTACCAAACATAATGGAAAAGTTTCGGTTCAAGTTCACTTGTTGTGAATTGTAGCGTTGCTTAGAAAGATAACCATCAGGATTGGCGACTGGAATAAAATCGAAGCTTGCGAATTCACTTAGCTGACTCAAGGGGCCTTCGCCAGCCTGTAAGCGTTTGATTAGCCAAGCGTTGAATAAGATGGCCCCGCGCTCATTGCCGTGAATACCGGACTGTAAAAGAAAACGATATTTCTGTGGTTTTTTTGATTCTAGTGAAAAAAATGGAATTTCATATCCATTGTGCGAAACGAGAGAGTTATCTTTTATGACCTTGTGAATCGAGGAAATTTTGATGGGTGCTAAGGTTTTTGACCGTGCAGTTTTTGCAAATGCTGTTGGCGCTACGCAAACTAAACAAGCGCTGATGGCCACGTTTAAGGATTTGGAGATCAATCTGAGCAAGGAGAACCTCTGAACAGTTCAGTTCGTAATCGAACCTTGTCCAGAGTCTTTGCAAAGGTTTAACCACTATAATTTGCCGAAATGATTGGGATTAGTTGGGGTGTGGTCGTGGATCTTTTGGCCGCATGTCAACTTATTTTACAGCTTAAGTCCCCGTTGCGATTAGCGAATTCCGGAGAATCGAAGCTAAGTTATCGGAACAAAAATTTGTTTTTGATAGAACTTCAGTTCTTCAATGCTTTCCAAAATATCATCCAGCGCGCGATGTTTGCTTTCTTTTTTGCTGAACTCAGGACCTTTTGGATACCAGTTCTTATAAAGCTCTTTGAGGGTGCTAACGTCGATCAGACGATAATGCAAATGCTGTTCGATTTCGGGAAGGTACTTCACAATGAAACGGCGATCCTGCCAAATGCTATTGCCACAAAGCGGGCTGCTTTTAACGGCCGTATGTTTTTTGAGAAATGCCAAAGTTTTATCGTTAGCTTCTTGCAATGTTGTTTTCGAGTCGAGAACTTGTTGCCACAGTCCCGACTTTGAGTGGTGAGTTTGATTCCAATCATCCATCGTTTGGAAAAGTTCCGGCCTTTGCTGAATGACGAAAGTTTCGCAGGAGGCCACAATCTCGAGATGAATATCGGTAATGACAGTAGACCACTCCAGAATCACATCAGTTTCAGGGTTCAAGCCACTCATTTCCATGTCCATCCAGACCCATAATTGCTTCGCTGCCAACGTGAACTCCTCGATTTTTTCTGTGAAACCAAGTGTATATTTTTTAAACCGAAATGCAAAGCTTAAGCGCGGATTCTGTTTTGGCAGCGAATATGAAGCTGTCGCACATTGGAGTTTACCGCTTTGCCAATTGTGTTTATGATCTTCTTCTAGGTTCTCTGCAAATTTAATACTCAAGATTCAAGAGGGGCTGCGCGGCATGGGGCAAAGAGTCATACTATCAAAATTTAACAGAATCATTGGAATCGTCGCTTTGATCGGTATCGCGTTCATCGCGTGCACAAAGAAATCGCCAGTTGTCAGTTCGGCACCAGGTGCGCCTGTAGCGACAATCGATGGCATAGCCTACACAATGGATGACCTTGGCAAAAAAAGTCAGGGCGAATTTTTTGAAATCGAACAGAAAAAATATGAACTGATTCGCCAAGCGGCCATGACTATCTATTTTGAAAAGTTTTGGGAAGACGAAGCGAAGAAATTGGGTGTAACCGTTGCCGAAGCTCGTCAAAAAATTCTGGACGAAAAAGCTAAAGTATCGGACGAAAACTTTAAAAAAACTTACGATCAGTTGAAGAACCATCCGCAACTCGCCTCTCGACCCGAGGAAGAGCGCAAAAAAGAAATTCGCAACTACCTGAAGCAGCAGGCCGAAGCGGACTATATGCAAACTCTAGTTAAAGAAGCAGAGTCAAGTGGGTCGGTGGAGATTAACTATCCTGAGCCGCAAGAACCAACTTATAATATCGCTGTTCGTGATGATGATCAGATTCGCTTTGGGCCGGGTGACTCTGATATTAAGCCCATTTCCTGCAAGGGAGACGATTGCATCACGATCATTGAATACTCGGGTTTTCAATGTCCGGCATGCCGACAGTCAGCGGGTGCGACGATGGAAGTATTGAACAAATACAAAGGTAAAATTCGTTGGGTCATGCGCGACTTCCCGCTTAGTTTTCATAAACGATCAACGCCAGCCGCGATTGCTGCGCATTGTGCGGGAGATCAAGATAAGTACTGGCATATGTACTCACGTTTTTATGAAAACGGTAAATTGGAAGACGCTGATATCCAGGCTAACGCTAAAGAATTCAAGCTTGATATGAAGGCGTTCAATGAATGTCTTAAGTCAGAAAAATACGCGGAGCTTGTTGAGAAAAACTTGCAATCAGGCATAGAGTACAGCGTCAATGGCACGCCTGCATTCTTTATAAATGGCCGCAAACTTGGTGGCGTGAATCAGTTCTCAGCGTTTCAAAAAATCATTGATGATGAACTCAAGAAAAAAGGTTAAGGGTTTTCTTCTTCCGAAGCCTCTTCCGTTTCCGGCCTTGTTCATTCAGGCGAGGTAGCGGGCGGGGCTTCTGGATTCTCAGTTGGTAATGCAACGCCGTCGACAGCTTCGATTTGACCTTCACTATCAGCGCCCTCTTCCTTGGCAGCATCGCTCTCGGTGCCCAGTTCATCTTCGGCGCTCACCTCATCTTCGTCACTAAACTCAGTCTCTTCGTCGTCATCGTAAAATTCTACATCTGGAATGGCTTTGCTCCCATCCAGTGGACGTCCGAAGTCTCCCGTATCGACGAGTTCTTGCCATTGCGAGTCTGTGATATGGCGATGCTTACGCAGGAGCATGGCAGTCCAAGCATAACGTTTCTTGAGCCGTGGAGAGAGCGATTGTTTGCGCAGGCTCTCACCATATTTTTTGGGACTCGGCAAAATGATGGACAAGAGAACAGATTCGCGAGGGCTCAAATGAGAAACACCTTTGCCAAAATATCGACGCGCCGCATTGCCGACTCCATATATGTCCGTGCCCAGCTCAATGATATTGAGATACCAGGTGATGATTTGTTGTTTTGTCAGAATATTTTCCGTGTAAATCGTGCCTTGGAGTTCTCGGAATTTGCGGATGTAAGAACGGCTATTGGATAAAAATGCGTTCTTGATCATTTGCTGGGTAATCGTGGAGCCACCGCGAACAATTTTGCCAGCTTTCATATTGCGACGAAAGCTCGCTTGAATTTCAAATAAATCGTATCCATCGTGTGACCAAAAATCGATATCTTCCGTCATGACAATCGCATAAACGAGAAGTTTGGGAACGCTATCGTATTTGACCCATCCCGGTATGGTGGGTCCGTATTCCAAGGGCTGCATTTGGCCATTGGCAAGTTTACGCTTAATAGTGATAGGTCCGTGCTTGAGTTTGCTAACGGATGGGGTCAAGAAAAAGACGATGACGAACGTGAAGATAAGACTAAAAGAAATGAACTTTAACTTGCGCTTGGTGAAGAGTTTCAACGGAGAGTATTCCTAAAAAAGTGCCCCGCAAAATATCCTTTGCGGGGCGGTAGATATATCACGGATGCTTAATATAGAAATAGCCGCCAAATAATACGGTGTCGCCTTTCATGGAAACGTAAACAATGTAGTCATTGTATTTTTTGAGACACAAAAGACCTTTGTATTCGTCGCCATAGCTTTGCGTGTGCGTATCATAGCAAAGTCCATTGTCCGTTGTCGCAACCACTACTTTTTTCAACTCTAGCCGTGCATAGTCTTTGGAAATATTTGCTCCACTATCATAATGATCGGGCTTTGAATCGAGGTAGCTAGATGTGTAACAGCCGAGATTTTCCTCAGGAAAAAGTGGACCTAAGTCCTCGCGATGCATTTCACAAACAAGATAACTTCCGCCTGGAGCATTAGGTGTGTCTTTAAAGAAAGAGCGACCTGACCAGTTACCCAAAACATCTTCTGCTGTGGGCGTCGTGCCTTGGTTATAAAAACCGATCACCTGATCAAGTTTGCTTTCTTGACCATCGATAAAGGCTAAAGGTTCTGCCGCCATCGCGACGTTGTGGGTGGCTAAGATTGCCAGTAAGAGTGCAAAACAGGTGATCATTCTCTTCATACTTTTTTCCTCAAACAAATTTTGTACATGAATTGTGTTGGGAAGTTAGCAAAATAAGACCAAGAACACTACTGAAACTAAGGACTTAGGTCGGAAACTGCAAAAGCTAACCCCCTTAAACCACTGGGGTTTTTCTAAAAAACCTCAAGAATAGCTTCAACTTGCCGAATCCCAATATGTTCAAAGGAACGGGAAGTGCAAGCGCACTTTCTGAATAAAGCATCAGCAAAAACTTTAAAATGCTTGGGGCACTAAGGTTATGAACACCGCTGTCAAAAAAGATTTGGAAAAGAATCGTCGCAACAATCAACGCATCTTCTTAGACAATGCCTTAGAAGTTGAGATGTGTTCAATAGGCGGACTCGTGAAGTATACGCTTCAGAGTCGAAATATTTCTCATACCGGATTGTTCCTCGACTTTGAAAAGCCGGGACGCTTTCCTTTTACGACTTCCAGCATTATGGAAGTATGGCTGAAGTTACCAGAAGAAGGCTTGGTCTTCTTCAACGGCAAGATGGCAAGAGTCGTCTATCCCGAAGATGAGCATGCAAAATTAACGGGTCCCGGCATCGGCATCCGTATTATTCAGATCGACCGTAAGAATGAAGAGCGCCTTTTCCGCTTTCTTCAAGATTTGCATCCAAAACATAAAAACCAAACTGGCGCGGCTTAATCGGGGACACATAACAGAATTGTATAAAAAACAAACTCCAGGTTCAGCCGAACCTGGAGTTTGTTTTTTATACAATTTAGTTATGTGTCCCCGATTGCTAGACTATCGCTCTAAAATCATTTAAATTTTAGTATCGAAGAAAAAAAGTGGAGAGTGACATGAGTTCTGATTGGAAAACTATCGACTTGCCAGCGGGTTGCCGATTATTAAAAGCGCACAGCTTTACCCTGATGATCAGTGGCGACACATATGATTTGGAAGTGGATGAATACTCCAACGGAAAGTTTACCGGTCACGGCGAACATTCCACCGATGAATCTTCTGTCGTTGCATCTGTTCATGGTAATTCGGTGAAAGAGTGCTTGGAAAGACTCATCACGAATATCAAAGCCTAACCCATACGACCGGTGCTGCATTGCAAGTAGCCCTCGAAATCATAAAATCCAATCCCACCGTTGCCCAAAAATGGGGAGCAGTGGGTTTACTTTCTAATCAAGCTTCCGTTACTGGTAATTTCGAGGATTCCTGGCAAGTTCTTGCCACGGCGCTAGGACCGAACCTTAAAGCACTCTTTGGTCCGCAGCATGGATTTGTTAGCACTGTCCAAGACAATATGATCGAGACCGACCATGCCACTCATGCCGCTACGGGACTTCCCATCTATAGTTTGTACGGTGAGACGCGCGAACCAACCGAAGCGATGCTTCGTGGTTTGGATACACTCGTCGTGGACCTGCAGATCACGGGCACGAGAGTCTATACGTACAAGTATTCCATGGCGGCTTGCTTGCGAGCGGCCAAAAAATATGGAAAAAAAGTTGTCATTCTTGATCGTCCTAACCCCGTTGGTGGGGTTCAGATTGAAGGACCTTGCCTTGATCAAACAGTGAAGTCCTTTGTTGGAGAATTTTCGATTCCGATGCGTCATGGGCTCACGATGGGTGAGGCGGCGTTATTGTTTAACAAAGATATTGGCTGCGAGCTGGAAGTTGTCAAAATGCAAGGTTGGCAGCCTGATAAGTTTTGGCATGAGCTTGGGCGTAACTGGGTTTTGCCATCGCCGAATCTACCTACGGCAGAATGCGCTTACACTTATCCGGGTACAGTTCTTTTGGAAGGTACGAATCTATCGGAAGGACGCGGCACCTGTTTGCCTTTTCTATTTGTTGGGGCGCCTTATATACGTGACCCCAAACAATATGCCGAACGCGTGCGCGAGCTGTTGGGTGTCGATCAAGAGACAGTCTTTTTTCGGCAAACCAGTTTTCAACCAGGTTTTCAAAAATGGAAGAGTGAAAACTGCCAAGGGATTCAGATTCACGTCTTGAATCCTCACAAGTTGAGATCGTTTGACTTGGGCCTATCGGTCATTAGGGCAGCTTACGAACAAGCGCCGAAAGAATTCAAATGGATCGAACCAGGCTATGAGTATAATTTTGATCTGATGCCCATCCATATGCTGGTGGGAGACAATAACGCTATCAAAGTTTTTACGGCTTCAAAGTTCAGTTGCCAGGATGCTTTTTGGCAGCGTGGAGTCGCTGATTATATTAAGCAAGTGCAACCACTACTTCTCTATCCACGAACGATGCGCGCATGAAAATCTCTTTATCTCTTTTCGCTCTTGTTTTGACTTCGTCCTGTTATTTAAAGCAATATCGTTCTGACCAACCCGCACTCATCAATGACGCACAAGAACTTCGCAAAACCCATGAAGCGTTCAGCAAAGATATGATGATTGCCACGCAAGGTCCTGCCGCGACTCAGGCTGGTCTCAAGATCGCTCGTATGGGCGGAAATATTGTCGACGTCGCAGCTGCGGTGTCTTTTGCAATCGCCGTCGAGAGGCCGCAGTCGACCGGTATTGGTGGTGGTGGATTTATGTTGATTCACTTGGCCGATAAGAATGTTTCAACGGCAATAGACTTTCGCGAGAAAGCGCCACTAGCTGCCAGAAAAAATATGTTTCTCGATAAAAGCGGCAATCCCACGAAAAAATCACAAGACGGAAGCCTTGCGGCTGCGGTTCCTGGATTTGTTGCTGGAATCTTGGAAGCGCATGCGAAATACGGCAAACTCAGTCGCCAAGAAGTCATGGAACCGGCAATTGATTTGGCTCGCCAAGGATTTGTCGTTTATCCCAGCCTAGCGGAGGCCATCGTTGAGCGACGCGAGATTCTCATGAAGTTTCCGGCCTCGCAAAAACTTTTTTTCCGCGAGAATGGCCAACCCTATAAAGTTGGCGACAAGCTTCGCCAAGTCGAGTTGGGACGAACGCTCAAAACGATTTCGAACTTAGGAGCGGAAGGATTTTATAAAGGGTGGGTGGCGCAGGCTATCGTCGAACATCAAAGAAAATTTGGTGGCCTTATCACGCAGAAAGATTTGGACACTTACAAAGTGAAATTTCGCGAACCTATCCGTGGAAACTATCGGGGCTTTGAAATCTTATCAATGCCTCCACCGAGTTCAGGTGGCATTCATGTTTTGCAAATGTTGAATATTTTGGAAAACGCGCCCCTGCAAACACTTGGTAGGCTGAATCCTTATAGCGTGCATCTCACGGCCTCGGCCATGCAAATGGCATTTGCGGATCGCTCGGCTTTTTTAGGTGATACCGACTTTGTCAATGTTCCGACACAGGGACTTATTTCCAAGAAGTACGCCCAAAAGCTTTTTCATTCTATTCCCAAAACCAAAGCTCGCTTTTCGAAAGAAGTCGCACCGGGAACGCCGAAGCGATTTGAGTCGGATGACACCACGCATTTTACTATCATGGATGGACTTGGCAATGTCGTGAGTTCGACGCAGACGATCAATGGTTTGATGGGTTCGGGAGTTGTGATTCCGAAAGCGGGATTCCTTTTGAATAATGAAATGGATGATTTTTCGGTGAAACCCGGCGCGTCAAATTTGTTTGGTGCCATTGGTGGGGATTTAAATGCGATTGCCCCGCAAAAGAGGCCATTGTCCAGCATGTCGCCGACGATTGTTCTTAAGGATAATAAACCGGTCCTTTCCCTCGGATCACCGAACGGAACGCGTATCATAAGTTGTGTGCTGCAGACGCTGTTGAACTATTTGGATTACAAACTTCCTTTATACGAATCTATTGCGACTGTTCGCTATCATCACCAGTGGTATCCCGATGAGCTTCGCGTCGACACACCATACTTTACGGCGGAGTTAAAAGGTCAATTGGAAGCGATGGGCTACAAAGTTTCGAATGAGGCCTATGCCTGTCGAGTGCAAGCGGTGGCTTGGGAAGAAGGAAATCTTCACGGTGCTTCTGATCCGCGGGGCGAAGGCTCGGCGAGCGGTTACTAGAATGACGACGGACAAAAAAAGCCCCCTATAAAAGGGGGCTTTTCTATTTCACAAACTAAAAAAAAATTATTCAGCTGAGCACTTGTAGCCAGCAGACGTCAAATTCGTTTCAATTTTCTTTTGAACCGTATCGCAATACGACATATCAACAGACGCTTTCGCGACTTCCGTTGCTGTGCCTAGCTTTTCATAACTCACTGCACATCCGCCGCCTTCAGGAGTGACGATCGAAATTTTACGTTGGTCTTGGTCGCCTTCCATTGCGCAAACAATTGTCGCGCCGCTAGTTGCGCCAGCCGTTGCCGGTGTGTTCGTAGGGGTCTCTTCAACTTTTTTCAAAACTTCACCTTTTGGTGCTTTTGCCTTTGGAGTTTCGACATTGGTTTGGACTGCTTCTTTCACTGCACCTTCATCAGTTTTAGGAGACGCGCAGCTGACCAGAGTTAAAGAGAGAGCAAGAACGTAAAAGAAATTCATCGGCATACCTCGTAATTGAATGGAACAAACATTTTGTGACAACAATTATATCAGCTTGGATTTTGAGGCGCAATGAGGCGGGCTATAAAAGGGCTAACACGGACGTCAGCCCCTTTTTTGAACAGATTTGCGGGGTACACTTATGACTTATATTTGACGCTACACCCGTACGGCTTGGTCGATGTCGTCGTCACAGCTGCTTTTTTGCGAAGTTGAGTCATCGCAGCATCTACGTAATTCGTTTTCTGTTTTTTCTCGTTGGTTGAGTCATCATCGATGGCACCTTGGTAAGCAATGTTGCCTTTCGGATCGATGATAAACATATGCGGGGTGGTTTGAGCTTTGTAAGCTTTCCCTATGACGCCGGTGGGATCTTGAAGAGTCGGATACGTGACCTTCCATTTTTGTGCCCAAGCTTTGGAATCCGCTGGTTTGTTGTCGTGAGTAGAATTGATGGCAAGCCACACAAAGTCATTCGCTTTGAGTTTTTTTGACAAGTTTGTCATGGTACCCGCCTCGTAATGCGTCACGACAAACGGACACTTAGAGCTCGTCCATTCAAGGACAACATATTTACCTTTTAGTTTTGCAAGTTCATGCCACTTGCCATTCTCGTCTTGTAATTTGAAGTCAGGAGCCTTCATTATTTTCGCGGCGGCTGCTGCAACTGGAGCCTTGGCTGGTGGTGCCGGAGTTTTCGGCATTTTATTGGCATAAGCTGAGACACTGGCGAGATTATACGCTACAAAAATCACAACCATCATCAAACGTTTCATAATTTTCTCCTCTTGAAACAACTTTAGGAATCAAAATTATGAAACTTAATTTCAAAATTGTCGATCTTCTAGTCACTGGGCGCATCTTTTGCGAGCAAAAGGCCAGTGTTTCTAAGGAAGCGGTGAGGCCGAAGGGCTGCAGGGGGTTTTGCAATTGCATTTCATCTTGAAAAAAGTTTAACTGGCGCCCTATGACGTCTATTATAAATCAATTTGCATGGATAGTGCCGACGGTGACACTGTTTGCCGTCGTTTGGTTATATTTTGCTAATAACCCTCTGAAGCACAGCAAAAAATATGTTTGGCGGCGTTTTATCAACTGGTTCCCCTTGGGGATGACTTACGCGTTCTTATATATGGGCCGCTATAACCTGAGCGTTTCGAAGAACGCGCTTGGCGACATGATGCCCAATCAGGATTTTGGTCTCATTTTTGGGGTCGGCACAACCGTCTACGGCCTTTCTTTTTTATTGAACGGTCCTTTGGTCGACAAATTCGGCGGTAAAAAGGGCATGATCGTTGCAGCTTTAGGCTCCGCAATTTGTAACGCGATGATGGGCGTGGCGACCTATTTATTTTTGAACGGTCGATTAAAAATGAATCTAACGACCGTGTTTATTTTTCTTTATGCCGCAAACATGTTTTTCCAAAGCTACGGAGCGGTTTCGATTATAAAAGTGAAAGCTTACTGGTTCCATGTGCGAGAACGCGGAATTTTCGGAGCGATATTTGGTACCTTGATTTCGATGGGCGCATACTTTGCCTTCGATTGGGGCCAAGCCATTGTTACGGCTTCACAAGTGAAACTCGAAGGCCCGTTGACCACTTTCCAAAAGATTTTCCGCGCGATGTTTGCCATCGATACCGGCACAACCAATGCTTACTGGTTGGTCTTTTTTATTCCGGCCTTTATTTTGGTGATTTGGGGTTTGATCGATGTGTTCTTGCTAAAGGACACCCCAGCAGAAGCGAACTTCGCGGACTTTGATCCACATGATGCTTCTTCGGATAACCCAGACGAGCCAGACTTATCGATCAAAGAACTTTTGAAGAAAATATTCTCTCACCCAGTGCTTTTAACGGTCGCGGTCATCGAGTTTTGCTCAGGTGTTCTCCGCAACGGCATTATGCAGTGGTACTTCGTGTTTGCCAAAGAGATCCCGCAGACAGGTGCTGAGTTCTTCCTGCAGAACTGGGGCCTTTGCTTATTTGTATTTGGAGTCATCGGCGGCTTTGCTGGCGGTTGGATTTCGGATCGCTTGTTCCACTCAAGGCGCGGACCTCCTTCGGCGATTTTTAATGGTTTAATGTTTTTATTTGCTATTGGCATGGCCGTGTTTTTATTTACGAGCCCGATTTTGGTCGGACTTTTGGCTCTCTTGATTATCGCGGCCGTTATTGGTGTGCATTCTCTTATGTCGGGGACAGCTGCGGCTGATTTTGGCGGACGCAAAGCTACGGGTACCGCATCGGGTATCGTTGACGGTTTTGTCTACCTCGGTAGTGGGATTCAGTCCGTGTCGATTGGGTATTTGTCGAAGTCCTATGGTTGGACAGTCTGGCCACTATTCTTAATCCCGTTTGCCTTCGTCGCTTTTATTTTCTCAATCCGTATGTGGAAGGCTTTGCCGGCTTCAACACAGCGTTATTTAGAGTCTGTTGAAAATGTGAAGATTACGGTGAAGAAAACGACGATCACCGTTCAAGAAACGACTTTCGTCGCAACAAAATCCGATTCCTAATTAATCCTTAGTCTATAGTTTTTTGAACACTCGCTGCGCGAGTGAGGATTGTTTTCATTAAGCTCCGCCTTTCACAGGCGGAGCTTTTGTTTTTTGCGAAGAGTTGGTCGAAATTTCTCAAAGCGGTCTTCAGAGGGTACGCTTGCCTGCCTGGCCACCGGGATTTTTGTTTGTAACAGAGCTCCTGCCCAGGCTGCGCTGGTGTTCGCGCGTCCTGCGCTCACAACCCCCTTTGAAGACCG
>JBGSKV010000128.1:0-45359 GCA_041740975.1 Oligoflexales bacterium
GCGCGAAACGTGGGATTTTCTGACCATTATGGTGTGAGTGTGAAGCTGGACCAAACAGCAAACAAACCGGAAGCGTCTGAATGCGAAGGTTATAAAAAGTATTACAAAGATTAATTTGTTAGATCATTTTGGGGTGAAGAGATGAATCGTTGGTATTTGAAATCTGTAATGTTGTCCTTATTCCTGTGCAGTGTGCCGGCGAAGGCGGACTACCGAGTCATCTTTTCACCTAGCTCAGAGCGGCAAGAAGAAATTGTTAATTTGTTAGATTCCGCAGTCAATACCCTAGACATTGTCATTTACGGATTGTCTGACTCAGTCATTCAGAAGAAAATTATGGAGAAAGCCTCGGCCGGCGTGGTTGTACGAATGCTTGTGCATAACGCAGACAAAAATCCCAAACTCAGCGACGAGCTAGAGTCTGCTGGTATTGACGTGCGCTATACCTCCCGTACCAATCATCATAAGTTTGTAATTGTAGATGGGCCGCAAAGCGAAAATAAAATGACTCAGTTAGAAGAAGCAAATCTTGGCATAGTCGCAACAGGGAGCGGAAACTTTTCAAGGTCTGCTTCAACCGTCTTCGATGAGGATTTGCTGATTGCCGACCAAGAACGCGAAGTGATTTTGGCTTACCAACATCAATTCAACTGGTTGTGGACACATTCGAATGATTATGAAGGAGGAGCGACCCCACTTCCGGCATCAGGTGAAATTTCTTGGCCAGATAATGCCCCCGTTGCTTTTACTTCAGAGAATGTTCGAGAAGTACGCGAAACTGATAGTGGTTGGAAGTTCTATTCAAAGTTAAAAAAAGACCAAACCGGTGCCGTCGCAGCCAAAATCATCGCAGAAATCGATGCCATTCCTTCTGGCGGCTCCCTGCAAGCGGCACAGAATCATTTTATCCGCCGTGACATTTATGAGGCGATCGTGAGAGCCTATGATCGTAAAGTTAAAGTGAGTTTGGTTTTAGATGGTGGAGAGTTCCAATATCTGCCAAAGAAAAAAAATAGCTCTGAACTTTTAGATGAAGCTCTAGCGCAACTTGCCGGTGTTGATGTCCGGTACAAAGCCTCGGCTTTTCGTGAGGTTCGCGGTACCAAGCAAATGCACGCCAAGTACACTATTTTGAACGGCAAGAAAGTTATCACTGGCAGCTATAATTGGTCTGACACGTCAGAAAGATTAAACTGGGAAAACATTATAGTCATTGATGAAAAAACCACCGTGAAATCATATTTGGCGAATTTTCGTGCCATTCAAGGCTACGGTAGTAAGAAGGATTATAAAGACCTGTTGAAAGCTACAAAGAGCAAGACTGCATCGTGTTTGTTTCCGACTCCGTTATCCTTGACCGCGTCTGAAATGCAAGCTCTCAAGAAAGCGGCGGGAAGTTGGGACCCTTGCACGCCAAAACATTGATTTAAAAATTAAGTATTTTGACGGCTTTTAAGCGATCTTTCGACCTAAGCCAAGATAAACACATAAAAAATTTACGTATTTGAAAAAAATTCCAATTTCAAATGCCCGCAGAAACGGCCGTCAACTTCTGTTATGCTTTTATTAACCAAAATTAATAATGAGATGCGCGTGAAGCTTAAACTGATATCAATTCTAATCATTTTTATAGTGGGCGGGTGCAAGCTTTCCCATAGTAAGCTGCGTGAATATTCAGAAGAAGAGTGGAGTAAGCGTCGTTGGATTCAAAAAGCAGCTCGGACTTTGCGTGCTGGTAAAGAGTTAGAGGAAAAACAACTTAATTATATTGCGAACCTCTCGAAAGAAGAAATCACCAAGAACCTTATGTCGGGAGAGGATTTTCAGACAACAATTTATCATCTGAACCTCTATATACAAGGTGCTTTAAGAGGGTCCGGTGATTTTCCGCCAAACTTTTCGGAAATTAATGACTCCTCGGATTTTGATGACAATCCCGGAGCCTATATTGCTTCGAAAGCCATTCTTGCAAATGGCGATTATTTTCAGTTCCTAAAGTTTCAGCAGCCTCGGATGCTCGTCATAAAAGGTCAGGGCGACCAAGTTAGTTTTCAAGTTGCAAAGTCGAGGGTTCTAGCCCTGATTTCACAAACTCAATTTCAGTTACAGAAGTCAATAATATCGATTTCCCAAGGTTGTGAAATTTTCTTTCCTATTTCCAGCGACGGCAGTTTGGACAGAGATGATGAGTTTTTTGAGCTTGAAGATTATGGACTTGCCTTTGTAGGGCCTAATGCAGTTTTCGGTAAATTTCAAAGTCTCTGCGTCGTTGCTCAAACGACAAAAGCTGAACTCATCGATGAATTAACTCAGATGGAAAAATTCTTGACCGCTGTTTTCGATCTGGCCGATCATCATCGAGAGAATCTTTCTCCAAACGGCGGTATCGACAAGCTTGTTAATATAGATCATTTGCCGGTTCGAAGTATGGGTTCACCAGAAGCTTTGGGTAGAGATTTTTGGGAGAATCATACTAATAGCTCGACAAATTTTAATCGAAAGCGTGGTTCGGCCATTCTTGCCAAATTTCTATGTGATGACCTTTCACCAACCAATATAGACCTCGACGTGAAAGATCACGCAAAAGGCGCGCATGCGTCTGACCCTCAGTGCGTTTCTTGTCACTACAAGCTGGACCCCATGGCCGGATTCTTCCGATATAGAGGGATTGGAGGTGGCGACTTTAGCTTCCTTCGCGGAAAAACAATCTCTGAATATGGAAAGAAAATTCCAACTCTAGCCAATGGCCCCGTATTTATTTTCGATGATATGCGAAATTATAGCCAAGCAGAGGCCGAAAAATACTACAAAACTTGGCGAAGCAACGATATCTGGAATGTTGGGCATATTCGGTCGCAAGGACAAATAAGTCAGAACTTTTACAGCCAGAATGACGTCGAACCTTTAGCAGACCTTTTCGATTACCTATATCGATCTGACGATGTAAAAAAATGTTTGGTAAAGCGCATGGCTGAGTTTTTCATTAGCCCCAAACAGACATTTGACACACGCTGGCTTGATCAGATGGGAGCGCAACTCGCTTCCGACGCTAAAACATCGCCACAAAATTCTGCCATATCAGTTAAGAAGGTCATTGCTAAGTTGATCACAAGTCAAAGCTTCTCTCATCCAGATCCAGACGAAGCATCTTGTTACGACTCGCCGTCTGGCAGTCAACCATCGCCTTATTGTCCAGTTGCCGCAATCGTAGAGAGCAAATGCCTGTCTTGTCACAATGGTTCCGGACAGAACAATCGCGTCATCAATTTTGCTCAATGGGTATCCGATCCTACCGGGAAATTAACTTTTTCTTACACAGTCAATGGCCAGCAACTCACCCGTCAGGAATCATTTGCACTCATTCGACAGCGACTGCAGACCAAAGATCGGAAGCTAACTATGCCGAAAGGTAAGAGTATGTCCGATTTAGATCGCGACAGGTTTATAAGTTGGCTTGCTACGGAAATGGAGAATTAAGGTGAAAAAAATAACAATGACGATAATGGCAATAATCTTGACTGCAAGTTGCAAACCGAGATTAAGCTCTAGCTTTATAAAAGATGCGGTGCCCGTGGGCGAGATGCGCAGCTTTGAACAATTGCAGAATATTCTGGATAGTCGCATTCTGGATTCAAGTTTAGAAAATATGTTAAGAGAAAGTAGCGCCGCAGAACTTTTGCAAGAAAATTTGGGTGTATACGTTATCTATCACAATAAATCTATTTATCGACAGGCGGAGCCAAATCCGGTCAATATTGGCGCTTATTTCTATTTGATGTCAAAATTGTCAGAACATCTTAGTTTTATACCTTTTCAAAAAGAAAGTGATTTTAACAGTTTTGAATCCGAAGATCTGCAGTCTGAAAATAATTCTGATGAGGTGGTCACATCAGAAATACCATACGAAGACGAAATCCCAACTGACTTCTACGTGAGTAATTTTGATGATGGTTTCGTCGAAAAAGTGAAAAGGCTATCTCCTAAGGCCGAATCTCGGCCTTCGCGAGACGATTACTACGCAGTCTGGTTTGCAATACTGCAGTACGATGCTGAACAAGCTGACTTCCAAAAAATGATGGCGTCAATTTCTCGTGGGAACGATATTGGAAAGCCAAATCGAAAAATGATCGAAAAGTTCATGATAGGCACTTTGATGAACCCGGGACTAATTTTAAAGAGATAGTGAGAAATTATGAGCTATACACGACGTCATTTTCTAGGTCAGTCGGCAGCCACGAGTATAGCGTTAGGATTACCCGGTTTATCGGTTGCCCAGGGTGCTAGTTCGGCAAACCCAAATCATTTCTTTCTGACTTTTTTTATTCAAGATGGCGTCGATAACTCACAGTTGTTTGATGCGAGACCCCGTAGTTTTGCAGAACACGGTAAACTCAAAATAATTGAGTACGGTTCTCCAACCCTTTGGCAAGGCTCAAATGGTGGCCAGTGCTTGGTACACGCACTTGCTGCGCCCCTTTTGAAACACAAAGATATCTTAACTGTCGTCAATGGAATCATCATGGACGCTGGAGCGGATGGGCACGAACAGAATATAAATTACTTTTTCACGAAAAGTTCAAATGGTGGAGTGCCGTTCTTTTCTAATTTTCCTTTACTCGGTAATCCCTACCTGATGGATAGCATTTTTTTTCAGGATGGTGATATCGAGCCCGAAGTAGAACTCAAAATTGGCAAACTTAATTACTCCGACCCAAGCAACTTTATTACCCTCAATTCCATAATGACATCTCTAACCACTGGAAATCGGCAGGAGAACTTTCAATTCGTGCGAAGTCTTTTGGATAAAGTTGGCGATTCTAGAGGTGCTTTTTCGCGTGGAAGTGGCGAAGTCAAGCAAGCTTTCAATGGCGTGCCACAGCTGGAAAAAGCTTTTGCAAGGATTGGCAAACTCCTTGATATCGAAGAGTTCGGAAATTTAGACAAGAAAGATCAGTATCTTGAAGCGGCAAGGGCCATTTTTTCCAGTGGGATTAGTCAGTCCGTTGTGATTGATTTAACGGAACTCGCTGGTGTTGAGTCGTTTGACATGCATAGCGAGGCAGAGTATCGAAGCAGGCCGTTTATTGATTTGGTTGAAACGATTGATTTCGTCATCGAGTACCTAAAGAAAACCCCTTTAAAAACAAATTCTACAGAATCGCTTTTAGACCATACGTCTGTCATTGTGACGTCTGAGTTTGGAAGAACGATGCGTCAATTAGATGTCGAATTAGCTAAGTCGGGAACTGATCACAATCCTCTCAGTAATTTCGCATTAATTTTTGGAAAGGGGATAAAGGGAGGTCAAGTCATCGGCGCTTCTGATTTGGATCGCATAGATGAAAAAGGAAATTTTGGTAAGGTGTCACCGACGCATTTATCAATGGACCAGAGTCTCATAAAATGTATGGGTAAGCCTTTTGACTTTGTAGATAACAAGGTCCTACATAATCTTTACCCGGAGAGGTATGAGAAAGAGCAGTACCTCAATATGGTAAATATTATGAATACGTTGATGACACTGATGGGCGTACAACATCAGAATTTGTGGAGCTATGGAAATGCTCAAAACAGCCAGAAAGCTCCCATCGTCAAGTCATTGCTTAAGTAAAGGCGATTTTGACAATGGAAGCCACATTAATTTGTAAAAAACTTTGCGAAGATTCTAGGATGAGTTGTTCGCTTAGTCCCAAATCATCAATTTTGATATAACCACGCTTGCTGCCGTCCGCTTTTACATTGATGCCGATAAGGATATCGCGCTCGGCAGAGAAGTCTTCGCCACGAAGGTTGATTTTCCCAAAAAGGTAGAAGTATTGGTCCTTGTCTTCATCTGCGACGAAACGTACTTCATCTGCGACGAAACGTACTTCATGGAGCACAACAGGACTATCGCCAATCATGGCCATAGTTTCTTCAAGGTCGCAATCCGTTCGATAGTGATCGTCTGTTTCTTGGCAATTGAGAAGATTTCCAACTGATAAAGTGAACGGAGACGAGGCGACGCTGTTATGAACAACGATTCCGCGAGCGTTTTCCAGCGGCGGTTGGTCAACTTCACTTGCGAACGCAGTTAGCGAAACAAGTGACAGAATAAAAAAAAGTGAATTGCGAACCATGCGACACCTCCCTGTTCGTAAATATTGAAGTTCCTTGTGACCCTGGAACTCGATGAAAAATTTTAATGGAATTCGACGAAAAGTACATGCTTTAATGGAGCGGAGACCCGAAAGGGAGCTAAATCAGCACTTCTTTTCAGCAGATTATAGGTTCCGGTGCCAAAGATACGTCGAACTTTTTATAAACCTCTTTTTTCATAAGTTCGCATAGCTCGAGGATCTCTTGTTGCGTACCGCCGCCACGATTAATAATGGCAAGGCAGTGATTCTGCGAGGTTCCAACGTTTTTGTGAATATAGCCTTTCGGAAAGCCGCTATTTTCCAGCAACCAAGCGGCCGATAGTTTTACGCTCGTACTAAAGTTGAAATAGGGCATGTCGGGATATTTTTCGAGCAAGATCTGACACTGCTGTTTTGAGACTATAGGATTTAGAAAGAAGGACCCCAATGATTTTGAGTTAGGGTCGGTTTTATCGACGACCATGGATTTGCCGCGACGAATTTCGATCACTGCGGAGCGCAGCGCCTCGAGCCGTGCTTTATTGCTTTCTAAGGTTTTATAGCGCAGGCGTGATTTTACGTATTTGAAAAGCTCCTGATATAGAATTTTAGGTTCTTTGTCATGAGCGAGCTGAAAATTAACTTCCACAATGACAAATCGGCCTTTGTCCTTGCCTTTAAATCGGCTAAATCGGTAATCGAATTCACATTCCTTCGCATCAATCGTCACTACTTCGAATGTTTGGCAGTCCAATGCTTTTAATGACCTTAGCGTCTGAGAAGTTTCTTGACCGTAGGCTCCCACGTTTTGGATTGGTGCGGCGCCCACTAGTCCAGGGATCCCAGAAAGGCACTCGATTCCGGTGAGATTGTGTTCAATGGTCGTTTGCACAAAATCATCCCAAACTTCCCCGGCTTTTGCGGTAACAAAACCGGGATTTTTCAAATCTACAACAATTCCTTTAAAATCAAGTTTGATTATAAGCCCGCGAAAACCATTGTCATGGAAAAGAGTATTACTTCCTTGGCCCAAAATGAAAAAGTGTAGCTTCTTTTCTTTGGCAAATTCGAGCGCCTCGACAAGATCTTTTTCGGTTTTACAAATGCAAAAATAATCTGCTCGACCCCCAATGCCAATTGTCGAATACGAGTCCAGTGCAACGTTTGTTTGAATGTCCTTCATGCTTTAAGTTACCTTTGCGTGTTGTCGATTGTATTCGAAGCTGCAAATCGCTGCACAGACCGCAACGTTCAAAGAGTTTTTAAGGCCATACATTGGCAGTTTTATGATTTCGTCAGTGAGTCTGATAGCTTCAGGAGACAAGCCGTGTTTCTCATTTCCCAAAATAAAAGCGCAGGATTTTGGCAGATTCACATCGAAGAGCGAAGGCGCTCCCTTTACAGTTTCGATCGCGAAAATTTTCATGTTCGTTAAAGTATCAAGCGCATCGACCAATCCTGCAAACTTTTGCCATTCAACGGATTTTTCAGCTCCCAATGCTGTTAGCAACACCTTGGGATGTTCTGGGGTAGGGGTAAAGCCGCAAAGTAAAACTTTTTTCACCCCGAGTCCGTCGGCTGTTCGAAGGATAGATCCTACATTAAATGCAGAACGAATATTTTCGAGAACAATGACCACTTCCGACGTATGGCCCGAGGTGGGTCCTTGTCGATCCTGAGTTTCAATCACAATTTCGTGATCACTTGCGGCGGAGTGCGCCGAATCTTCGAGTTTCATAATGCAATTTGTAAACTCAGTTTCCGCCATCTCTTGATGAACGCAAATTGAAAATCTCGCATGGATCGAGAGGTTATGAAAGTCATGCAGCTGGATCTTGCGATCGATCTCGTCTGACCATCCCCGTTCGATGGATCGACCCCATTTGATTAAATACGCCATCTGCATGCCGAGATTTAATTTCTCAAAGTTGGCTTGAGTTAAATTTTTATGCATAAATGAACTTAACTGATTTTTTCACCAGGTTTTGCCTTCAAGTCCGGCTCGACTAAGAAAATATCTTTACCGCCCGGCCCGCAAGCTAGCACCATGCCTTCGGAAACTCCGAATTTCATTTTTCGTGGTTTTAGATTCGCAACGAGAACAACATGTTTGCCGACGAGCTCACTCGCGCTATATGCTGACTTAATGCCGGAAAAAACCGTGCGAGTTTCATTGCCGATATCAATCGTTAGTTTTAGTAGTTTTTCTGCTTCAGGGATTTCAACTGCGGCAGTGATAAGGCCAACTCTGAGATCGACTTTATTAAAATCATCAATTGAAATTTCGTTGGTACTAGTTTCGGTCACTTGCGCGTCTCCACCAGGTTTGGTCGTTGCATATAATCTTCGGGTTTCTTCGATCATCGCTTCAATGCTTGACGCTTCAATGCGTTGCGCCAAATAAACAAAAGGCTTTAACGTTCGGTCTTCGACTAGCGACTGGGCATCGTCCCAGGTATAGGGCTTGTCACCAAACAGCAACGCAACGTTTTCGCTGAACTTCGGCACAATGGGAGCCATGTAAATCGCCATGATGCGGAATGAGTTAAGAATTGTCGTGAGTACGGCGCGTGTTTTCTCTACATCTGTTTTAATGAGCTTCCATGGTTCGTGTTGATCAAAAAAATGATTTGCTGCATCAGCAATAGCGCGGATCTCAACCATAGCTTTACTGAAATCCCGATTCTCATAATGTTCGGCTATCAAGGATGCCTTAGCGCGGGACAAATCTATCAATGGCATAAACTCGGCCGGGACTGTTCCCATCTTGCCATCAATAGACTTCTGTAACATTTGAGCACCGCGAGACGCGACGTTCGTTATTTTTCCTACTAAGTCGGAGTTTACACGTCCTACGAAGTCCGTTGCGCTGAAATCAAAATCATCGACTCCAGAGTTCATTTTACACGCCAAATAATACCGAAGATAAAGCGGATCCATGTGATTTAAGTAAACTCGAGCTGGCAAAAATGTACCCTTCGACTTACTCATTTTCTCGCCGTTAAAGGTCAAGAAGCCATGCACGAAAATCTTGTTTGGTAAACGATAGGGTGTATTTTGCAGCATCGCGGGCCAAAAAAGCGCGTGAAAATTGATTATGTCTTTACCGATGGTATGGTAGACCTCGAATGAGCTCTTCTTTCCCCAGATTTCATCGAAATTCTTGCCATGTTTTTCGCACCATTCCAGGGTTGTCGAAATGTAGCCAAGAGGCGCATCAACCCAGACATAAAAATATTTGTCTTTAAATCCTGGGATCGCAAATCCAAAATAAGGTGCGTCGCGTGAAATACACCAGCCTTTTAGGCCTTGATCGATCCATTCGCGAAGTTTGTTAGCAATTGTGGGGGTTGTGCCTTTAGGAATCCAGTCTTTAAGGAAGGCCTCGAATTTCCCCAACTTGAAGAATACGTGTTCGGTCTCTTTTAAAACAGGGGTCGTGCCACAGACAGAGCAATGAGGTTTGAGCAGCTCGGACGGGTTATAGGAGGCATTGCATGATTCACACTGATCTCCATATTGTTCGGGCGTTTTGCACTTTGGGCAGGTGCCTTTGACAAACCGATCCGGCAAGAACATTTGATCAGTGTTGCAAAAAAGCTGGGAAAGCATTTGCTTTTCTAAGCAGTCGGCTTTCAATAGGTCATTGTATGTTTCTTCCGAGATTCTCTTGTTTGCTGCGCTGTTCGTTGATCCATAATGGTTAAACTCGATACCGAAATCAGCGAAATCATTTTGATGATCGCGGTTGACTTCCGCGATCAAATCTTCAGGCTTCTTCTTTAGCTTTTTTGCCTGAATCATAATCGGCGTGCCGTGGGTATCATCAGCGGAAAAAAACAAGCATTCATGGCCTTGCATTCTTTGAAATCGAACCCAGAAGTCGACCATGAGGTTTTCAACGACATGGCCTAGGTGAATGGGGCCGTTTGCATACGGAAGCGCCGATGTCATCAGAATTTTTCTTTTTCTCATAGGCAAATTACTCACGCTTCGTGAACAGTTACGACTTTGGAAGTTCAGACTATATGATATTTTGCGTAGAATCTCAGCAATTTTTGTCACAATAAAGGCGGGCAAGTGCTGGTGCCCTGTCGCTAATCACTGGAGTTAGTGCAAGAAAAACGCTAATCTAACAAGGCTGGATTTCTATTTCACAGGGAGCAAGTATGCGGGCGATTATTGGATTCTTTCTTTTGCTTCTAGCCTCGGCTTCGGCTGCAGCCGACTTTCCACTGCCGCTCGCTTCTTACCAAGACGCTGGCATGACTTTGATGGAAAGACTAGTTCATCGTATCAAAATGGAACCTTTCAATATAGTAGCAGCCATCATATTTGGATTGGCAATTTTACATACTTTTTTTGCGGGCTATTTCCGTGCCATAAGCAAAAAATGGCAAGCCGATAGACTCAAAGAAATGAAAAGGGAGGGAGTGGATATAGACTCCACCTTACCTACTTCTTTTACTGTTCAAGCCATGCATTTTATGGGTGAAGTGGAGGCGATTTTTGGCATTTGGGTATTAGGATTGATGGCAGCCATTACATACTTCCATGGTTGGACGGACGCTAAAGAATATGTCGCTCACGGTGTGAATTTTACTGAACCTATGTTCATTGTGGTGATCTTGGCAATCGCTTCGACGAGACCGATCCTAAAGTTTAGTGAAGATTCGCTTCGTAAACTTGCTTCCTTTGGAAAGCAGTCGATTGCGGCTTGGTGGTTGGTTATTTTAACATTCGCTCCTATCCTGGGGTCATTTATTACCGAGCCGGCCGCGATGACGATAGCCGCACTTCTCATGGGCAAGCAATTTTACGTCTACAAGCCGAGATCGGCATTTAAGTATGCATCGTTGGGTCTGCTGTTTGTCAATATTTCCGTGGGAGGCACGATTACCAATTTTGCAGCTCCACCTATTTTAATGGTGGCTACCAAGTGGGAATGGTCAAGTTTTTTCGTCTTTTCTCACCTAGGTTGGAAGGCGGTGATTGGGATAATCATTGCGAACACACTTTTCTTTTTTGTGTTTCGTAAACACTTCTTAGAACTTGAAGCCAATAAAAGGTCCGGGAATGAAGAACCTCGCGACGAGCTCGAAGTGGAGAACAATAAGCCAATTCCGGCATGGATAACATTATTTCATATCTTATTTTTGGGGTGGACAGTCTATACGGCTCACTATCCTCCCCTATTTATAGGTGGTTTTTTATTTTTTATAGCTTTTATGAGTATGACTGATCACCATCAGGATGAGTTGCATCTACACTCTCCGCTCTTGGTTGGATTCTTTTTAGGCGGTTTGGTGATTCACGGGGGGGTGCAGGGTTGGTGGATAGAGCCTTTGCTGGGATCCATGACGGAATTTCCTCTTTTTATTTCCGCTACGGTGCTCACTTCCTTTAATGATAACGCCGCCATCACTTATCTGGCCACATTAGTACCGAATTTTTCTGACAGCTTGAAATACGCTGTTGTTGCTGGTGCCGTTGCCGGTGGGGGATTGACCGTTATTGCAAATGCACCCAACCCGGCCGGGCAGGCCATTCTTTCCAAATATTTTCCAAATCACATTGTTAGTCCTCTTGGATTATGCCTGGGAGCGCTAATTCCAACTTTCATCATGATTTGCTGCTTTATGTTTTTTTGATTTATACCTTGTAAGTACCTAATATATTTAAAAATTATTTCTTAAATTTTCCATAAGCTTAGAAAAGTCTGGAAGCGGGCTAAATTTTCGTAGGGATACGTCCGAACATCTCTTCGCAGAAGCTGTGGGCCCTTAAAACCGGCCAAGTGTAAATTTTTTAGAGGGTGCAAGGTCATGTCACGTCTGAAACGTTTTATAACGGTGGGTCAGGTATTTGTCCTGACATTAGCTAGTTTTGGTGCGCAAGCCTACGCGCAGAGCGACACCCCAGCAATTAATCCAGCCGACATCAGAGGCGAAACGCCGGAAACAAAAAAATCCGTCGCAGTTTTACACTCTCGGTTCTTCAAAAAAGCTCACCGCATCGAACTTGGAGTCATGACGGGCTTTCTCACAGACGAGGCTTACTTTGATTCACGTGGACTGGGTGGACGTGTTGGTTACTTCTTTTCAGAGTGGCTGGGTGTCGAAGCTCAATACATCAAAATGGACTATGAAAAGTCAGACGACTATCGTCGGCTAGAATTCCTTAGTAAATCAACTTTCCGCAAGGAAGATCCGGCTGGCGGCTTTAACGAAGCGAACATCAACAAGGCGAGTATTGTTCCAGAAATCAATCCAGCAACTCAAATAATAGATGCCGCCGTCGTCTTTGCGCCGTTCTACGGCAAACTCAGTTTATCTAACGCACTGACGGTATATTCAGATGTCTACTTTACATTAGGCTATTCAAAAGTAGATACGAGTCGTCAGGGTATCATTGACGAAAACCACAATGCGGTTTCGCTGGGTCTGGGGCAACGCCTTTACTTTACCCGTTCTCTTTCTTTGCGATTCGATTTTCGTGCGCGTATGTATAACGACAAGCTCAATGGCGAAGATTACAACAAGAAGGCCTACTATATGGACTTTGGTCTCAGCTGGTTCTTGTAAATTTTAGAGGTATAAAGTGTTTTTTACGTCCAAATCATTAAAAAGTCTCATGTTGTCTCTGGGACTTCTTTTGCCAGGACTTGCCTTCGGACAAGGGAAGGAAGAAGTTCAAAAAGCTCGAAAAGCAACAGTGGCCTCAAAAAAAACCGCTCCCACATTAGCTAAGGATCTTAAGCTAAATGTTTACGAACGCCGAATTGAAAAGGCTCCGAACGTCGAGTCACAGCTTTCTCTCATCAATAAATTCTACACTGAAAATAAAATTCGTTCCGCTTACGCTTGGGAAAAGCTTGGCGAAATTGAAGAAAATGGTTCTCTTAAATTAGAAACTCGTGTGTATCTTATTCAGCAGCTAGCCCTCATCTTAGAGAAGAACCAATATCCGATTCTTTCTGCCATCTATGCTTCGCAAGCGATTACCGCCAGCAAGAACCCAAGTGCAAATGACATTTTGATTGCCTGGAAAGTTTTGTACCGTCTTTCGAACAAATATCCCATTCAGAATATCTTGGAAGTATTGGCAGAAAACTTGCTAAATAATCCACCCGAAAATCCACCAGCGTTTGGCAGTGATTGGAATTATTTTACGGCGTTGGCGTTCTTGAATAAAGGCGACAATCAATCTGCTATAGAACATCTCAGAAAGCTAAACATAAAAAATCGTCTATATATGCCGGCGCGCTACCAAGAGGCGCTCATATACATTGAGCTCAACGACCTAAACAGAGCCATCGTAGCCTTAAAATCCATAACTGACGCAGACGTCATTAGAAACTCGCCTATGCTGCCGAAGTTCAAAGAAGAAATGCGAAACTACGCACTTTTGGGTCTGGGGCGAGTTTATTACGAAAAGAAAGAATTTACCAAATCGATTGCCGCCTACCGCGCGGTCAATAGAGAAAGTATAAAGTTTCATGAAGCGTTGTTTGAGCAATCCTGGGCTTTTTTCATGGCGGGTTATCCTAACCACGCTCTAGGCGGCATCTACAGCATGGAAACGCCTTTCTTCAACGAGACTTTCCATCCCGAATCAGGAATGTTGGAATCCATTGTCTACTATTGGATGTGTCGTTACGACGATAGTCGTCACGCCTTGGCTCGGTTTTATGACAAATATTCTGACGGTGTCACAGCTCTGAACAAGTATATGACAGACCATAAACTCGATCATGACTTGGCCTATCAACTGTTTGAGAAAATCGCGACACGCAAATACGACGAAAAAGGGAGCGGGATTCCTAAGGCCGTATTGGAGTCGGCAAGTCAAAAAGACTCCATGCTTCTCTTGCGAGACCAATATGCAACACTTCTAGAAGAAAAAGGTCGTTTGGAAAAGCGCGGCATCTTCAAAAGTTTTAACTTCCTGGAAAAACCACGCAAATATATTTCCGCCGTTGAAGCAATTCTCGTTAAAAAAATTGGCTTGACCTATCAAGCGGAGCTTAGTGCGGTTGCCGCAAACTTCAAGAGACTCAACGAACAAGCTGAGTTCCTTTATGTCGAGTTATTGATGAGTGAAAAAGAAAAAATTATGGGAAATGAATTGCACTCTTCATCTAAGATTAACACCGTATCCATGAAGAAGGCCATAAAGGGTTGGGGTGGCGGCGGTCAGAACTGGAATCAGTCAACTTTAAGTGAGTTTTGGTGGGACGAGGTTGGTTACTATATTTATAGTTTAGCTCCGACTTGCAAAGCAAGTCACTAGAATCTGTAGAGGGGTATAGATATGTTTTTTAGAGTTTTTTTTACATTGTCGCTTGTCGGTGTGTTCGCGCAGACATCTTTCGCTGAGCAGCCAAAAGCTAGCAGCCCTGAAGCTGCAGCACGAACGGTGCCGAATGCGCGTACATCGGTAGCCATTCCTAGCGTCCCTGACGCTTTGAAGCAGGCAGAAAAGCCAGTCAAGGGCAGTGAAGACAAGGCGGAAAACGCAAAACGCGCAGCCCCTACCAAAGAAAAGTCCAGTGCGTTCATGAAGAACAACATAGGCTCGCGTGATGCGAAAATTCGGGCTGATAAGCTTCGCCTCACTGCCTTAGCATCTATGCGAAAAATGATGACACAGCAAAAAGATATGAGTGAGAACCGAAAGTATGAGCTTTTGTTGCGCTCGGGCGAGATTTATCTCGAACGCCACGATTTTGTTCGCGAGCTCGAGATCGATGCCTTCACCAAAAAATGGGACAAATGGGTCGCCGCTGGAAAAAAAGGTAAAGCCCCAAAGGCAAGTTACGCGACCTCAAAAAAGCAAATTGATAACGGCATTAATATTTTCAAAACCTTGGTAAAGCAGTATCCACTTCATCCACGTACCGATTCAACGCTGTATGCTTTGGGAACTGCGCTCACTCGTTTAGACAATGCGGAAGCTACAAAATACTTTGAGTTGCTATTGAAAAATCACCCGAAGTCGCCAGTTAAACCTGATACTTACCTGGCGTTGGGTGAATACTACTTTGATAAACACAATATCGTTGAGGCGATTAAGAACTATAAAAAGGTTCTCGCCTACAAAGACCATAAAGCCTATATCTATGCCAAATATAAACTCGGTTGGTCGTACTATAACTCTCCGACTGGCGATGAGTTAAGTCAGCAAAAAAACTGGCAAATGGCGGCTCAAGAATTCAAAGATGTCGTCCGACTTTCTGGAACCGACAAAGCGGATCAAGGCAAGTTTTCACTACGTGAAGAGTCTTTGAATGATCTCGTCATGGTTTGGGCGGATCTCAATGCAGTCGAAATTGCTTGGGCTTACTTCCGTGCTTTAGATGAAACGGAAAAGTTCTACAACATGCTTGAGCGTTTAGGCTGGATTTATCTCGAACAAGGCAAATATGACCGTGCCGTCATTGTGTATGAGCGATTAATCCGAGAAGCTCCGCTTCGCCTCTCATCGCCAAAAATACATTCGCGGCTTTTAGAATTGTATGACCGTAAGAATAGCACAGGGCAGGTTGTCGCTCTCTTAGAGCGGATGGTTGATTTCTACAAACCGACTAGCGCATGGGCCGATACAAATCGCAAAGAAGTCGACGCGGTCAAAGAGGCGCGCGAAAAGCTGGAAGGTCACGTCCATCGCTATGGTGCCATGTATCATGACCGTGGTCAGAAATCCGCAGATAGTCGCTATCAACTTGCTGGGGTGAGGCTTTATAAGCTGCATCTGAAAGAGTTTCCGACAAGCAAAAATCATATCGAAATCATGTACTACTTGGCCGAGCTTTTGTATGACCTAAAACGTTACGATGAATCGTCTGATTACTTCTATGAAGTCGCCGTGAAAAGTCCAGCCGATGGAAAACATAAAAAGAAGTCAGCTGACTCGATGGTGGACGTAGGGATAGAAGCCGTTGCCGCAGCAAAACTTCCGCCTGTACCTAAGGCGGGTAGCATTGTTAATCCAATGGTCATTCCCACAGTTCAGAAGAAACTTGTCGATCGTATGACGGCTTTCTTGGGACTATATCCAGTTGATGTGAGAGCCGCGAAAATGCGCTTTTCCAGTGCCAAAATCTATTTTGACTATGGCCACTATGGAGAAGCAGTTAAGCGCTATACCGAAGTTGCTAAGGTGTACCCGACAACTATTGAAGGCCGCTCATCAGCCCGCATCGTTCTGGCTTACTTCAATGATAAAAAGGATTGGAAAAGCGCGATTGCCTTCTCCAATCAATTTTTGAAAACCAAAGATTTAATGGACAAAGTTCTCTTGGACTTTACGACAAATGTTTTAAAAGTTTCGATGTTTGAACTTGCCGTTCAGTATGAAAAAGAAAAGGAATATAATAAGTCGGCGGAACAGTTCCTGAGTTTTCAAGCAGTATTCCCTAAGGATCCAAATGCTGACAAAGCAGTTTACAATGGTGTGATTAACTTCTACCGCGCCAAGAATATCGACAGTGCCTTAGCGAGATCAGAGTTCTTTTTATCGCTATATCCTGCTTCGACCCTTAGACCGGCAGTGATGGCAAAGCTCGCAGAGAACTATGAGAAACTAGTCGAACTTCCAAAAGCATCGAAATATTATTATTTATTCTACAAAGAATTTGTTAATGATCCCAAGCGTCGTGATGCGTTGTTCGCGGCAGCTACTTTGCAAAAGGGAGTTGGTGCCGTCCAACAATCGGCAGCATACTTCGAAGAGTACATTCGAATGTATCCAGGTACGCAAGAGGCTGTCTCCGCGCAGTTTCAAATTGCGGAGATGTTCGAGAGAAATGGCGACTTCACGAATGCAGTCGCAGCCTACGATAAATTGGCTAAGGTTCCGAAGGCGGATGTGGACCTAAAGTATTTCGCTCAAACGAAATCGGCAATGATTTCGTACCGAAATCTCAATAGAAATTATGCTCGGGCAACTTTGGATTCCATTGGAAGTACTCTGATTAAAGAAAAGCAGGTGAACGCATATCGTTCACGCGAAATGATAGCGAAGTTATGGTTTGACTCACTTGAGCCTCGTTTCAATAATTACCAAAAGGTTGAAATTCTAAACTCACTCAAAATTGAAGCAGAACTCTTATCGAAGCAAGCTCTCCTTACGGGTTTAGTCAATGACTACAAACGTGTCATTGAACTTCGCAACTCGGAGTTTATGGCGGCGTCATTGTATCGAGTTGGTGAAATGCATGAAAATTTTGCTCAGGTATTGACGAGTGCCAGAGTGCCGGCTGGATTTTCGGAAGAAGAAACAAAGGATTTCCGTTCGCAGATTGAACAAGTCGCGAAACCGTTGAGAGATCAGGCTAGTAAGTTCTATGCTCAGGCCATGGAACGCACTAAAGAGATAGATGCTTACAGTACATGGGTAAAGACTATCAACGATCGTATGGCAAAAATAGACACGAAGAAATACAAAGCCGTCGATGAAGAGTCTAGCGAGCCATTGTATTTGGGACACTATTTTAAATCACCGACTGTACTCCAAAGATTAGTCAATAAGTGAGGCGTGTATGAAGAATTTAGTGGTCATTGTAACTGTTGGTTTGTTTTTGACTGGCTGTGCCACGACAAGCAAATTCAGCAAAGAGCAAATTCAAAGCGGCTCTGTAGAGGTTGTTTCAACCTTTGACGACAGCTCCCTGTTCCGGCCAGCGAAACAAAGCCGAAGTATTCAGGCAGCTTTCAACGAAGTGAAGGAGCTTATTAAAAAAGATCCGAATAATGCTCAGAACTTCAGTGACGCAGCTCAGCTCTACATCATGATGGGCGACAATGACAAAGCGATAGAGTTCGCGAAGCGATCGATTCGCTTGGATCTCGACAAGGCCGACAATGCTCGTAAAATCCTTGCTCAAGCCTATTTGCGTAAAGGCAATAAAGACCTGGCGCTGATTATTTTGAATAGCCTGGGTGGCGAAGAGTCGAAAGACGGCGAAATTCACAACATGCTGGGCCTGGTCGCGCTTCGCAATAACGAGCGAACCTTGGCAATGTCGCATTTGAAAAAGTCACTTGAGTTAGATCCAAACATAGTTTCCGCACGAATGAACCTCGGTTTGGTTTACTTGAAGTATCAGCAGCTCGATAGCGCGGAAAAGCAGTTCAAGGATGTTCTCGTTCACTTTCCAGGTCACGCGGATGCAAAATTGCATTTGGCAATTATTGACAGCCAAATGGGTCGATATAAGCAGGCACTCGCAGTATTTAACGACACTTTAGAGAATGATCCAGATAATGCGGTCGCACTTTATAATCTTGCTGTTCTGAATAACAATACGAAGCAATACGGCGAAGCACTTGCAAACCTTAGAAGTTACCTGAAGACGCGTCGTGCCAGGACGAACTCGACGGAACCAGCGTTCGCACTTTTAGAAGACATCAAGTTGAATATTCAAAAGCAACAAGAAGCAGTCGCTAAAGCTAATCAAAAAGATGGCGAAAATGCTCCGGCTAAGAATGAACCTGTACGTCCAGTTGATTCAACTTTGGGCCATTAATCTCTTTGGAGGAACTTTAAAATGGCATTGCGTATCATTACTTTTATAATGATTTGGTCGATCAGTGAGTTTGGTGTTGGCCAGGCCGCTGCACCCAAAAAAGTCGTGAAAAAGAAAACAGAGAAGGTTCGTGATGGTGACTTTGTAAAAATGGACACGACGAATTTAAACTTTGGTGAAGAGCAAATTGAAGGGCGAATAAAATCACCCGAAGGCTTCTTCCTACGGGGTCGCTCGGCTCAGGAATTACTTCAAATGGTTAACTTGCGCTCGGATTTTCGTCCCGAACTCAAAACTACAAAAAATGGCGCTGTAGCTTTAACTCGTTAAAGCCAGCTTCTTCAGGGTTGCTTGATACTGATGGGTTATTGAATCCCGGCTGGGGTGTTGGCCCGACGTTAATATTTTCTTACCCTTTACATAAATATCAATGGGGAGCATATTTTGTCCCAAAAATACCAACTTCGAAATAATCTCTGTTGTGGCTTCGTCTTGGTGAAAGGCCCCTTGGGCAGGCAATACAAAACCCGTGAATGAAGCTCCCGTTGTGAGTGATCCTGGTTTGCCGCATGCCTTCGCTCCTGCTTGCCAAGCTTGGTGAAAAATATTTCGACCAGTGCATGCAAAGGGTTTCGCGACGATATTACGACGTCTTAAAAACAGACGCTGGCTATATTCCAGAAGCCGCATGTCTTCAAACGGATTGACGCACACGTTGCTATCAGTGCCAACCGAGAATGTGCCTTCGTACTCATGGAGCGGAAAAATGCCATCACCAAGGTTTGCTTCTGTGCTAGGGCACAGGGAAAGCCCTACGTCAGCTTGTCTCATGATCTGAAGTTCAAAATCCGTGGCGTGTGTTGCATGAACGAGAACATGATGAGGCTTCAGTGGAACGTGCTTAGTAAGGAACTCGATAGGAGTCTGACCCCACCTAGTCTGGCAGTCTTCAACTTCTTTTACCTGTTCAGAAATATGAATATGGGTTGGCCCCAAGGACTCTGTAAATATTTGTTTAATTTCATCTATCTTCGCGGCGCGAATCGAATGAACGCCAGATCCGCAACTTTGATGGAGACTCAATGCCTGTTTCGACGCGATGTCTTGTAACTTTAAGTATTGGTCTACATCAGTAAGAACAAATCGATTTTGCTCGGGCAGCGCGGCTGTATCGAAATGTGAATATTTGTAGAAAACAGGAATCAAGCATAACTCTATTCCGGCTACATTTGCGGCTTTTAGGAGCCTCTCTCCCATTTCATTCATGTTGTTATAGGGCCGGCCCTTTTGATCATGATGAATATAGTGAAACTCAGCAACACTGGTGATGCCGTAGTGCAGCATTTGCATAAATGCATATGCTGCAATCGCCTCCATATCATCTGGCGAAATTTTCTGCGCCAAGCTATACATCAAATTTCGCCACGTCCAAAAAGAGTTGGTGGATTGACTGCTTGATTCTGCAAGTCCTGCCATTGCGATCTGGAAAGCGTGAGAATGACTATTGTGAACTCCGGGTAAGAACCAGCCGTTAACTTCTTCATATAAAGTTTCAGGTGATTTTTTGGAGTCGAGCTTTTGAATGATGCCGAGGTCATCAATCGTAACAAAGGCCGGCGCATGCCAGCCCTGTTCATTATAGAGACCTAAAAATTGAAAGTGTTTCATCAAGCTTTCCTGGTATTCGAATACTGGAGCTTGATTTTAGTAAAGGTTGCTTACGATTACCATTTAAAAAGAGCCCAGAGTCTTATTCGTAAGAACCATAGACGACTTCTTCGGGACTGTCTTTATCATATGCTTGTTTAAGGCGGAAAAAATGAGCGTCGAAGTCTTTTGTCTCGTCGTTGATGCTTTCCCACATCACTTGTTTTGTGTCGCCTGGCGAACCAGAAATCGTATGACCTAAACCAAAGACATGTCCGAGTTCATGAAAGAGTAGTGTTTCGAGTTTAAGGTTTGGCTGTGAACCAGCAGAATTCTCTTGAACGAAATTGTAGTCTAATCGGACGTTACCAGTCGTTTTACCGTCATTGATAGAGCGTGTGATACGGTAATTTGCCCAACCGATTTTATTGTCGCGTTCCTTGATGCCGCGTTCAAGTTTGATGACCGAGCCCGCATCACCGCGGTTTGGTTCGTATGACATGATGTTCTTGCCGAACGTTTGATTGAATTTTTGAATGAGTTGAACAACGCTCGTTGTCATGCCTTGACTGTCGCTATCGACATAAAAGCTATAATCGCGTTCCAAACGTCCTTCGAATTGTCCACAGGATACCCACAATGGGGCTAAGGAGATAAGAAGTGAGAAATGAAGAAAAGATAATTTCATGACGTGTGGCTCCAACAACTTCAGATAGTGACACTCAACAACAGCTAAGCCCGGTATTTTCTAATGAAAGGTATAGAATACCCTTCGTTTTCATAAAATATACTATGATTCTATAGATATCAATACTAATATAAAAACTATTGTAATTTCAATAACTTAAAGATAAAGAATCGATAAGTTGAGCCCTCGAAATTATTCAAAAACGTAAAGAACGGAAAAAACCCACTAACGTTGTGTCCTTGCCGCAATTTGTGGGTCGCTTGGTTTATTGGGATAGTGTCTGCTATAATCAAATTACCGACCTTCAAATTAAAAAAAACGTTTCCACACACAATTGAAATTTAGTGCGCGAAAAAACCCATACGCTATGGGCACCTTCGCACCCTGGTTTCGCAATGACCTTGAGGATGTTCTATGAGTTCAAACAAGCCTGAGATTGATTTATTGTCGAACGATTTGAGCCAGCCAGTGGAGCAGTTGCTCAATCGATCGCGTCTACGCTCGGGACGACTTCCGGAAAACTGGCGTCAATGGTTTCCGGAAATCCTAGGCAACAGCCGCGCTGTTTCTCAGGCGTTAGAAATCATTGCTAAGATCGCCGGTTCAGATGGATCCGTGCTCATATCTGGTGAAAGCGGGACAGGCAAAGAACTTGTCGCCTCTGCTATCCATCGCGTCTCGGCCCGTGCAAACAATCGCTTCATTGCCGTGAACTGTAGCGCCATTCCGGAACAGCTTCTGGAGTCCGAGCTTTTTGGTCACGAAAAAGGCGCTTTTACCGGAGCAGACAAGCGTCGGACCGGTCTTTTTGAATCCGCTGAGGGCGGAACAGTATTTCTAGATGAAATAGGCGATATGCCGTTCAACCTCCAGTCAAAACTATTGCGCGTTCTACAAGAGAGACAGTTTACCCCCCTAGGAAGTAACGAAATCAAAAAGGTTGATGTTCGGGTGATTGCCGCGACCAATATCGATTTACAGCAAGCTATCCATGAGAAGAAGTTTCGTGCCGACCTTTTCTATCGTTTAAATGTACTACCTGTCGTTCTTCCACCGCTTCGCGACCGCCTCGATGACCTTGAATCCCTCAGCGAGTCCTTTTTAAAAACAGCCAATCGCATTCATGGCTTTGAGGAGCCTTGCTATTTGGGCGCGCGCGTTCTAGGAATCATGCGCCAATACCCTTGGCCTGGCAATGTTCGCGAGCTTCAAAATGTGATCGAACGCATGGTCGTGATTAAGGGTGGCGGGCAGATTTCGCCAGAGCAACTTCCGAAAGAAATTTTCGGAAAGCGTGATTCGAACCCACTTGATTCCATCGTGCAGAACATGCGTCCTATCGATGAACCAAAAACGGCGAGTGACGTCTCGGCTCATGCGGCATTAGACGATATGAGTATTTTGCCGGATTCTGGCATCAAATTATGTGAGTTTATTGAAGACCTGGAGAATAAACTTATACTGCAAGCTTTGGAACGTACCGACCACAATAAGAATAAAGCAGCCAAACTTCTGGGTTTGAATCGCACGACGCTGGTGGAACGCATTAAAAAAAGAAAAATTGCGCCACTAAAACCTGCCTCACGGTAGGTTTAGACTTCCAGGTCTTGAAGTAAAATCTTCAAAATAGACTCTGATTCCAGCGGCTCGATAATATCCAAGACACGTTCGTACTGTTCATCGGACAATTTATCATTGTGTGTTTTGACTCTGGAGTTTTCCAATTCCGCTTCGTCTTTAATATCCCCTAATTCGCGAACGACACTGACAAGTTTTAAATACGCGCATGGACTAAGGTCTACGGGGCGCATTTCTTTTGCTGAGTGCGGTAAACTTGAATACTTATCTTCGACGATCGGGCACTCTTCCTGTTGGCGTAGAACAACGAGACCATCAAGCGCCTGCGCATAAATCAAAAACCAGCGCAGCTCTCGGCGTAGCTGGTGGAGCCCGCCTTCTGCTTCCAGAAAACGTAGATCGTACGTGCCATCCAAAATGGACTGAATATGTTTTTGCAGCTTTTGCAAAACGGTGGAACGATCCACTAAGTATTGTTTCCATTCATACGACTGCAGAAACTTTCGAAATTGCTGCAAACGAGTTGGTCGGCGATAACTGGCGACGTATTCTTCCGTTTTCAGTATGTCACTAAGCACTTTTTTTGCTTGAATTCGCTTGGCTCTTTTAAATTGATCCGGTGATTTTTCATGTAGGCCGGCCCATTTGCCATATTCTCCCAGCGCATCCTCTAATTTCTTAAAAGATTTATGCATAGCGTCAAACTCAGGTGCTTCCTTTTTGTAGAGTCTGGTCAAGGCTTGAAGTTTAAATACGATATACCTTTGATCATCTTCGATGAGTGCGTTAGTCGTTTTTTCAAGATGATGGTTCGCAATAGATTGTTCAATGTATGTGATCCATTTTTCGAAGCGAGCTGGTGCGGCAGCATTACCAAGGAGGAAAACTGATAGGAAAACGAGATAACAGCGAGACATTTGTTGCCCTTGAGAGGATTTCCTACTCAATAGCCAAAACCACCCAGAGGGTCAAGTTAACTTTCAAAAGTCATACTGAGCCGTGTCTGCCGAACCGGTGAGGGAGATCGAAGGATCTCCTCGCGTCTATTATTTATTGAAATCGTCGACGGTCACTTCTTCTGGGCTTGGATGGGGAGCGTAAACCAAATCTCTACACTCAACCACGATAGGTTGGGTTTTATCGGTGGCATCAACATTATTAAAATAGACAAAAGATGTGGGATCTAGTTTATCATCCAAAGCCAAGCGTACTAACTCCGCTTCCGTCTGTAAGTCGCCACGGTAGCCACCGTAGTCTTTTTCGTTTAACTTTTCTAAATCGCCTTCCATTCTTAGTGGAGTAATTTGAAGAATATCGGCCCACGGCATTCCTGTCACAATCACGCCATACACCTGAGGATCCATCGGATCTTTATTCGCTTCACCCTCGGTTACGACTGCAGCGATATTGGTCGGGAACTCAGGACGGGAGCGAACTTCCATCGTGCAGGGCTCGCCATGGGCATCGGTTCCGCGATAGAGCCCCATATGGATCTCTGCGGCGGCAATTGTGCTTATAAAACTGAGGCTTAGAGTTAAGGCGAGATGTCTGATCACGGTTCTTCCGTCCAGGTGATGGGTTATTGAAAGAATCATTGGGAAAAGTAATAGAATCAGCGGGAGTTCTATGAATATATTATAAAAACTTATAAAGTCAACGATTTTTATTAAATAATGTCATACGCCTAGACACCATCGAATTTTTAGACACCCCACTTTTCAAAATCCCCAACCAGTACAACCAGTTATTTCAGTACGTTCCGAGACAGTTTTTTGCATTTTCTGAAACGTGAGGGTCAGATAATGCCACTTAAAAACCTAAAAAAATGCATCGTGCTTGCAACTTTACTGATTGCATCGTGCAGCGTCGCACCCAGTTCCTCAGATTTGGAAGCTCAGCAGAGCAACCCAATGGGGGGCTTCAGCCCCTTGAGCATATTGCCGTCCGTCCTCCAGCCGTACCGTAACGACCCCTCTTGGCCTAAGTTTCCCCGCGCTGATTTCCAGCATCAAACTGTAATCTCGCATAGTGATGCCGGAGAAGTGGGAATCAAGGCCGGCATAGCCGGCATCGTCGAAGCAGGAACCTCTCTGAAAGTTGCTTTGGAACGACGAACATTGGTGACCACCATTTTGATGGCGTCGAACGATGCGGAAAAAGGCGAGAATATTTTTGATTTGTCGCAGTTGCCAGCTGTTCGAATTGACTACTGGGAAGGTCGCGACATGATTGTTTTCTGTCTTTTATCAGCGAGTCATTCGCTTTCCGACAGCTGGGCCGGAAAACTCAAATTTTCTTCACCTGGAAAATTTTTGGGTGGTGGCGGCGAAGCCAACTACGAAAAAATAATATCGAGTACAACGGCCTCGACCTATACGCAGACTTCTAAAATGCGCCGACCACTTGTTGGTGAGAGCACCGACCAAGTCATTAAAAGTTGTGAGGACTTCGCGCAAAATGAAAACGTTCAGAGCTCAGTTTTGAATGGATTGCAGGCCGGCATCGTCGATGCCCATTTGGATTTGGCAGGTTCAGTTTGTATTCAAGATGATCACTGTACGGACAAATTTCTCAACGTTCTACCAACTCTTAGAGAATGGACGACACCGCGCTGTATTCAACAACCGAACACCAATTTTTTCTGTGAATTAAAGGGCAAAGAGGGGATGAACTGTCCTTTCTACCGAAAAGACAAAGAAGGCAAAAAGGTACTGGTTACCAGTGGGATGTTTGAAAGGGAATGCGATGCAAAAGCAGACCTTGAATGTGTATTGTACGAAGAACCGACCTTCCTCTCATCAGGTAAAGCTAAATGCATGCCTAAGAAAATGCAAGTGACCCTAACAAATTCGACTCCCAGCAAATAATATATGGTTTTTTGAACACTCGCTACGCGAATGAGGAATGTTTTAAATAAGCTCCGCCTATCACAGGCGGAGCTTTTGTTTTTTTGCGAACGGTTGAGCAAAACTTCCTAGCTCTGTCTCCAGAGGGTACGCTTGCCCGATCATCCACCGGGATATCTAATCGTTAGAGAGCTCCTGCCCGGGCTGCGCTGGTGTTCGCGCGTCCTGCGCTCACAACCCCCTCTGGAGACAGAGCTAGGATGTTTTGCTCAACCGTTCGCAAAGTTCAAAATCTCCAACAGTGAGGCTCCGCCATACTGGGTCCCTCATTCGAGCGACCGTTGCGGATGCAACTCGTGCGGGGCGCACTCGTGAGCGGAGCCTCGCCGTCACAGTTTTTTCTCGATGGTTGGTTGGGACGGTTGAGCCGGCTTAGATTTGCCTGGGCATTGAGGCTGCATCAGCCGACACCGCCCAGACAAATTTAAGTCGGGAGAACCGGACCAATCAAACATAGAAATGTAAACTGTGAGTGTGATAGGCGGAGCAGGAGATCCTTCGGCTTCGCCTCTGGAGCGTGTCTGCCGAGCCGGCGAGGGAGAAGGCGGCCGCGAAGCGGCCGAATGATCAATAAACTATAACTTCATGATTTCGGCTTCTTTGGAAGCTGCTTTGTCATCGATAACTTTTGTAAATTGGTCAGTGATTTTTTGGACATTGTCTTGAAAACGCTTGCTCTCGTCTTCTGAAATTACCTTATCTTTAACAAGGTTTTTGATTTCATCGTTAGCGTCTTTGCGGATCTTACGAAGGCTTACTTTGGCGTCTTCAGCCATTTTCTTTAGCGACTTCGCAATATCTTTGCGGCGCTCTTCGGTTAATGCGGGAATAGGAACGCGAATGAGATTGCCGTCATTATTGGGCTGAAGTCCGAGGTCGGCTTTCATGATTGATTTTTCAATCTCACTTAAAAGACCTTTTTCATAAGGCGCAATTGTCACCGAACGAGCATCTGGAGTTGCAAGAGTAGCGACTTGATTCAATGGGGTGAGGTTGCCGTAGTAAAGAACCCGAACATTGTCGAAAAGTGTAATGGATGCGCGTCCAGTTCTGACCTTTGCGAGTTCTTTTTCAAAGCCACTAATGCGAGCTTGCATCGTGTCTTTGCATTTTTTTATGATTTCTTCAGACATTTAAAACCCCTCTCCATACCTTCGCTAAAAATTCTTTACCGATAAAATTTACCGAACAATAGTTCCCGTTTGGGTTCCAGAAAACGCTTTTTTAAGGCTGCCATTTTCCATTTTGAAGACGAGGATAGGAATATCGGATTCCATACATAACGTCAGAGCGGTAGCATCCATAATTTTTAAACCCTTTGAAACAGTTTCCAGATAGCTCAATTCATCAAACTTCTTGGCTTTGCTGTTCTTAGTCGGATCAGAATCATAAATACCGTCTACCTTGGTGGCTTTAAAAATAACGTCGGCGCTAATCTCGCGCGCGCGTAAACTCGCGGCCGTATCTGTCGTAAAGAATGGATTACCGGTCCCACCCGCAAAGATCACAATCCGACCTTTTTCAAGATGCTTTACGGCTTTGCGTTTAATGTAAGGTTCCACCAACTCTTGCATATGAATCGCCGACATGACGCGCGTGTATACATCAAATTTGCTTTCCAAAATGTTTTGCAAAGCCATCGCATTGATGACAGTAGCAAGCATTCCCATATAATCGGCAGCCGTGCGGTCCATGTCCCATTTTACGGCAGATGCACCACGCCAAATGTTCCCGCCACCGATAACGATGGCCACTTGGACATTGCATGAGTGCAGCGATTTGATTTCGGAGGCGATCTGCTCTAAGGCGTCACCATCGATTCCAATGCCGCCTTCCCCACCTAGCATCTCACCAGAAAGTTTCAACAGAATGCGTTTGTAAGGAGCTTTTGTTTCCATGGTTTATTTCATTGCCGCAGCAACTTCTGCCGCAAAGTCTTCCGTTTTCTTCTCAATACCTTCACCTAAACCGTAGCGGATGAAACCCGCAACTTTGCAGTTCGGATTGACTTTTTCGACAAGTTTTTTGATCGTCAATGTTGGATCCTTAACGAACTCTTGCTCAAGTAGACACACTTCTTTAAAGAATTTGTTGATATTGCCCATAACGATTTTTTCGATAATCGCATCCGGCTTACCTTCGTTCTTCATTTTATTGCGTGTGATTTCTTTTTCTTGTTCAAGTTCGGCAGGATTCACGTCCGCTTGGCCTAAGTAACGAGGCGACGAAGCCACAATGTGGATCGCGATATCTTGAGCGAGAGTCTCAATTTCTGCTCCATTGGCGCCTTCGATGGCAACGAGTGCCGCGATTTTGCCGCCCATATGTGAGTAACCAGCCACAACGCCTTTACTGACGCATAGACTTTGGAAGCGACGGAGCTTCATGTTTTCACCAATGCGCGCGACCATATCGGTAATAGTTGTTTCGACAGTTTTGCCTGTACTTGCTTTTTGAGACAAAAGCTCAGTATCTGTTTTGGCCTTGGTTTGTAAAACTAAACCGGCCATTTCTTCGGCGAAACCGACAAATTCTGGATTCTTGCCAGTAAAGTCCGTTTCACAGTTGAACTCAAGGATGACACCTGACGTTTTTTCCGGATTCATTCTGGTAACGACGATACCTTCCGCGGCTACGCGTCCAGATTTCTTGGCGGCGCTAGAAAGACCCTTTTCTCGTAACCAAACAATCGACTTATCGATATCGCCACCGTTTTCTTTTAGTGCTTTTTGACAATCCAACATACCAGCACCGGTACGTTCTCGCAGGTCTTTTACCTGGGCTGCAGTAACAGTCATAGTTGTGCCCCTTCGTTTTCCAATATTCTTGGAATTTATTTCAAAAATTTTATTATTAGTTAGCCGAGCCATGCGAACCGGTCGCAGCTGGCGCTTTTCCTTTAGTTTTCTTTTCCACAGCAACTTTATGTCCGGTGCTGTCGTAGAACTTACCTTCGGAAACTGGCTTACCACGTGAAGTTTCGTTCGGCGCATCTTTGCGACGTTGTTTTCCAGCAATACAAGAGTCGGCAGCTGCTTGGATGAAAATCTGAATAGATTTTGTGCTGTCATCGTTACCGGGAACAATGTAGTCGATTCCGGTTGGATCAGCATTTGTATCTGTAATCGCAACGACAGGGATGCCCAGGCGGTTTGCCTCTTTAATCGCGATTTGCTCTTTGTGAGCGTCGACTACGAAAAGAGCATCCGGCAAGCTCGGCATGTTCTTGATACCACCCAAGTTGCGTTCAAGTTTGAAACTTTCGCGCTGGAGATTAAGAACTTCTTTTTTAGTGAGTTTATCAAAAGTGCCGTCTTGATCCATTTTTTCCAGTTTTTTCAAGCGATGGATACTTTGGCGAATCGTTTGGAAGTTCGTCATGGTGCCACCCAACCAACGATGGTTGATGAAGTACATGCCGGCACGACCGGATTCTTCTTTAACAAGATCGCGAGATAAACGTTTTGTCCCTACGAAAAGTACATGACCACCGCGAGACGTAACATCTTCAAGAAAGTTACAAGCCTTTTGCAATAGGCGGATTGTTTTTTGAATGTCGATAATGTGGATGCCGTTGCGCGAAGTAAAGATATACGGGCGCATGCGGGGGTTCCAACGGCGGGTTTGGTGACCGTAGTGGACACCGGCTTCTAACAGGTCTTTCATTGTAACGTTGCTTGACATGATCTCTCCTAGAAAGGTTTTACGTTGACAGTCTATGGTGCTTACAAAAGCACACCCTTCTTTTGGTAACAGACTGTCTGTTTAGTGAATTTTGCTTCTGCAGAAATTTATAAAATTTGCCCGAAAAAGCCTCCACAACCTATCCTGATTCATTTGGAATCTCAATTTAAATTCGTTTTGACTTGACGCGGAAAGATGGTCAGGAAAGCGACAAATCAAATGTTTCGGGTATTTAGACAGGTCGGGAAGCGGCCAAGAAGTGAGGGTAGACGCCTTCAACCCACTGAAAATATAGGGTTTTAAAAACTTTTGGTGAAATAAAAAGGCTACAGGGCCGATTTGGAAACTGCAGAACTACGAATAACTTTCGTTGGTTGGGGGACGCTTGGGCGCTCAGAAGAAATGGTATGTTTACCGTAATAACGAAGTGCTAGGGCCTTTCGAGGCTCAGGATATTCGCAATGCACTGCGTACGGGTGACATTCGTGCTTTTGACATGGTGGGAATGCAAGATTCCGCCGTGCGCCGTCCGCTCGTGGAAGTTGATGAAATTTTTGAGACCAAATCGGTTTCCTACGTCGAAGCTCAAGAGCGCGGCGCGCCATATCAGCCCGCTCCACTCAGCCCCGATATGCAAAAAGTCAGTCACGGCTATCTTGGCGGGGCCATCAACGTTGCAAAGAAACCCGCGAAACCTGCCGCTCTAAAAAAGATTGCTAAACCGCGACGGTCGCCAAAAAAATATTTCGTGCATCGTAATAATAATATTGTCGGCCCCATGACAGCCAAAGAGATCATGCAAATCTACGAAAAAGGTGGATTGCCGCGCGATGCAAAAATTCAGAAGAATGGTCGTGCGCAAAAACTTTCGCTGGAAATGTTTGTTGAACGATACCAAGAAGCACGCGGTCAGGTTGGTGGTGCAGATAATTTCTCGATGGTTCCGCAGCGCTTTGACAAACCCATGGGCACCATGACCAAACTGGCCATTGGTCGGTCAATGGATCGAAGTTTAATTTGGATTATGGCGATGAGCTTAGTGGCTACCGTCATGGTAATAGGCTTTTTAGCGTTTGTTTTGACCATCGACAAGGACGAGCCAAGTCGAAGCAAAGCAAATCCTACAACCCGGTCGCCTATGTCGCAGCCGCGCGCGACTGTCAAACCTCCGCCCGTATCGCAACCGGAACCACGTGCACCGGTTCGCCAAGTGCAGCGTCAACCTGAAGTGAAAAAAGCACCTGTGGTACAGCCGATGCCGATGGCGCGAGTACCGGTGGTCATGGCCACGAGAACTCCAACGAGGCGAGTTCGTGTCGAAGCTAGAGAAATTCCAGAACCCCGCAAACCAACTCGAGTTGCTCCTGTTGTTCGCAGAGAAGCGCCAGCTCCTCAACGCGAACGTGTGGTAGCCGCCAAACCAATGCCTACTCCTGAACGAGCTCCAGTCAGACGCGAAGCGCCCGCCCCTAGGCCAAAACCTCAAGCCCAAGATAACTCTGCAAGGCTGGGAGCCATTGGTGACTTGACCATACGCGAAGATTCGACAATAAAAATTGGCCCTCTCGGTTACAGCATGTCTGATGTGGATGCCTGTACAGGTATCTGCGTTGTTGCTTTCCGCGGAGCAGGTGGACAAACTGTAAATGTGAAGTTCTTTAAGAACGGATTTTACACTCAGTTAAAAAACAAGAATGGTGTGGCGATTGTTGAGGGAACGGTTCGTGAAAAAGGAAAAATCCTCCTTTTAAAGGGCGTTCAATAGGCGAGCAGAGTCCACTCGATCGACCTCCGGGTTTAGAATTTAATAATATATCCAGTATGATACGTTTTTTTCGCAGGCGCCGATTCGGCCCCTTAAGCCACTTGACCTCCTTTTGTAAAGTCGTTACAACTGCTGTCTAGAATTTTAATTGTCGAAGACAGGAATTAGCGATGCCAACCCCGAAGTACAGAACGTCCGCCTCCAAACGTGATATGCGACGTTCCCATGATTTTTTACGTCAACCAGGATTGTCTTTTTGTTCGAATTGCCAAGCTGTGCGTCAGCCACATTGTGTTTGTCCGAGCTGCGGTTTCTATAAAGGAAAACAAGTTTTTTCATTAGAAGCGAAACAAGAAAGCTTCGGTGATGACGCGGATCTTTCATCTAACAAATCTTAGAAAACATGACAGATAGAATGCAATCTCTTGCGATGTTCCCCGGACAGGGTTCGCAATATGTGGGAATGGCTAACGCACTCGTGCGTGAATTTACATATGCAGAAGAAATTTTTGCACAAGCTTCCGACGCCATAGACGTCAATATATTAAAACTCTGCAATGAAGGCCCTGATTCTGAGTTGGCACTGACTGCCAACACACAGCCTTGTATTCTCACGGTGAGCAATGCAATTTGGACTGTTTTGAAGATGGAAACGGACTTTGAACCCGCTTGTTTCGCGGGCCATAGTCTTGGCGAGTATTCTGCTTTGGTAGCTGCAGAGAAGTTGAACTTTACCGATGCTGTGAAGCTAGTAAGAGAACGCGGCAAATTTATGCAAGCGGCAGTTCCAGAAGGCGTGGGAGCAATGGCCGCTGTGCTCAGTTGTCCAGTCGAAACCCTACAAGCCAGTTGCGACGAGTTTTCTTCGCCGCAAAATAAAGCTGAGATTGTGAATTACAATTCGCCGATGCAGCTCGTCATAGCTGGTCACAAGAAAGCTGTTGAACAAGTTTCGCAAAAACTTTCAGAGGAAAAATTCCGAGTTGTCCCTCTGAATGTCAGCGCGCCTTTTCATTCGAGTTTGATGCTACCAGCCAAAGAGGGAATGCAACCACTTTTGAAGGCGACAGTAATTCATAGTACGAGACAAAAACTGATTCCTAATACGACAGCCCACCCGAGCGCTGATTATTCGGCGGATTTGTTGGTTGAGCAGATTGCAAGTGCGGTCAAATGGACGCAAAGCATGCAGGCCGCTTATGATTTGGGAATTCGAAGTTACGTGGAAGTGGGGCCGGGAAAAGTCTTACAAGGTCTTATCAAGCGTATCTTGCCAAAAGAGGTTGTCAGTGAAAACACCGACAACCTCTTAGATTATCTAAACAAACAAAACTCTAAGAATTAACAGTCACTGCCCATAAGTTCGACCGTGATTTCGCGATCTTCTTCGGTGCGAAGAGAAATGATTTTGGCTCCACCTGTGCTGAAGTATTCTAAAGTATGAGTCGTTGAAATTTGATCATGGTCTGTAAATAGTGTGAACGTAATGGACTCATCGGAGCGGGTCCATCGCAACGTTACGTTTGGTCCTACCAAGTCAATTTCTTCTTCGCCAACCAATGATTGTCCTGGTTTCTTTTTGAGATTCAAGCAACCGTAGTCAATGGGATTAGGATTGTCGAGCTCAAGGAAAGAACGAGAGTCGTAAATATCATAGCTGACACCGTTTAAATTACTCGGTTTGCTATCGCCGCAGCTAAGCAAGAAGAAAAGACTCAAGAAAACTAACGAAACTTTGACCTTCATATCGCAATCTCCACCTAAAGAATGAATGTCTGAATTTTAATTGCACATTTATACATACGAAACAAACTGCGCGCAATCAAACTTTATTTCGAAGCGCCATATTTGTAGTGTTCAGTTTGTCAGACAGGGAACGCGCCAAATTTTTCATGACGATGTAGCCAATATGAGGCTCCTTATCAAAAAAGTTCAGCAAATCGTTGGTCTTCCAAACTAACGTATCGACTTCATCTTTTGCGACGGCAGTGGCCACGCGGCGCATTTTTCCAAGCAGCATGGATTCGCCCAAAATATCGCCATCTTTCAGGATGGCAATAGGAATCATATTTGCGTGCTCCGGACCGCTAATAGAAATTTCAACACGCCCAGTCAATACGACAAAAAGTTCATCGCCAAGTTGGCTCTGTTCAACGATGCGGTCACCGCGTTTGTAGTGTTTCTCAATGCCTAGGTCGGCGACATTGACAATATATTGCGTGCTGAGTCCTTCGAATAAGGAAACTGCGGTTAAGACTCGGGTAACTTCTTCTTTAGAGCTCATAGTTCGTGCCCAACACTTGCTGTGAGTAATGCGTGATCTGTCGGATTCATTATAACAAATTGAAATCATTTCATAAATAAAATAGTTCATCACTCGGAACGGATGCGCTAGACTGCAGCATTCTGGTAGAACCCTTTGTGATAGCCAGATGCCAGATGATGCATATCCCACGAAACCCGCCAGGACCGGAAGGTAGCAACGGTAGTAGGAAACGTAGGTGTCTGGATGATCTGGCTATCACCAAGGGTTTTTCTTTTTTGTCGGGGTTTTTTTGTCTTACCTTTCGTTAGCTAGAAAGTATCGCCCACAAAAGTTCAGTGAACTTGTTGGTCAAGAAGCCGTTGTGCGCGCACTTAGCAAGGCGATCGAACTCGGCCGAGAGCCACACGGAATTATTTTAACGGGTGTGCGTGGGATTGGCAAAACCACAATTGCGCGACTTTATGCGAAAGCGTTGAACTGCGAAGCTGAGGGTGTCGATCCTTGCGATGCTTGCACAAGTTGTACCGCGATCAACCAAGGTATTCATGAAGATGTTTTGGAAATCGACGGCGCCTCGCACACGAGTGTGGATGATGTTCGTCTTCTCAAAGAAACTGTAGGCTACTCCACTCAACGTTCACGTTTCAAAGTTTACATCATCGATGAAGTTCATATGTTGTCGCAAAGCGCTTTTAATGCGCTTTTAAAGACACTTGAAGAACCGCCTTCCCATGTTGTTTTTGTATTTGCGACGACTGAACTTGCCAAAGTTCCCCAAACCATTGTGTCGCGTTGCCAGACTTTTTTCCTAAAAAAATTCTCGGCGGACGAAATCGTTTTGCGAATCTCTGATATTTTGAAAACAGAGAATATTAAATTTGTTCCAGAAGCCTTGCCGATGATTGCCCGGGCTGGCGAAGGTTCTATGCGAGATGCGCTGACGCTTCTTGATCAAGTGTTGGCATTCAATGGCGGCGAGATCACTCTCGATGGCGTTCAGCAGTTTGTTGATAACATCGGTCCGGAAGCGTGTTTGAATCTAATGGACGCGCTGGTAAAGAAGGACGCTTCGCAAGCATTGCAGCTGATTGCCCAATGGGATGAAGCGGGATATGAGTTTGAGACAGCAATTGAAGATGTTTGTGCGATGGTCCGCCATGCCTTTATCGTTAAGGACCTTGGCACTGAGCATCTGGATATGGCGACGATTGGCCTAAGCTCAGACCACTTACAAATGTTGCAAAAAATAGCGGAAACAGCGGATTCCTTTGATCTCAATAGAATTTTTCGAACTCTCGTCAAATGCCGTAAGGATTTGGACGGATCGAGTCTTGATAAGTTTGTTTTTGAAAATTTTATGATGGAATGGTGTTTTGATCCGGGTTTACCTATGGATGGCATGTCCATGACTGCCCCGACCCAAACTCGACCGACGACTCCGACGGTCTCAGCCGCGAGTATGGCGATTGCAGAAGTGAATAAAAACGCAGTGCGACAGAAATTGGATCTGAGCAGCTTAAAGCAGCCCCCTTCCCAACCTGTCACGCCAGTCTCCGCGGTAGACGCCTCACCAACAGAAGTCACACCATTGAAGGTGATAGAATTTCCGACGACATGGACCGCTGCGGTTGATGATATGAAGAAAAGTGAGCCACTTTTTGCAAGATCCTTGGAGGAGTTGCATGCCGTGGGTTTCTCGAAGCACAAAATAGAATTGCATATTCCCGCCCAAAGCGGTTCTGCTCAGGCGTTACTGACGAAAAATGGCCTGGACCACTTAAAGAAAAAGTTCTTCGACCTTATGGGTTTTGAGGGCGAGCTACTCATTAAACCAGTTGAGGCAACGTCTCAGCCCGCCGAACCATCCATTTTGGAAGTGAAGAAGTCCGCAAAAGACGCCAGAGTGGCCGATATCAGGCAGAAAGCGGAAGAATCCCCGCTCACTCAGCAAGTCCTGGCAGCCTTTGGCGGTAAAATTGACGAGATTATCGTAACCGACTAGAATATCTTATGGCTTTCACGAATTTTGATACAAAAGAGATAAACTGCAAGATCTTGTATCTTGGACCCAGTCAAGCGGGCAAGACAACGACGTTGCAATCTATTTATGGACAAACATCTGACCATCAATCCGGTGTGGTTGAGTTCGAGCGCCAATCAGGCAAGACTCCATATTTTGATTTTTTGCCCGTGAGCTTAGGCCACGTAAAAGATTTCCATTTGAAATTACATTTATTCACACTGCCTGCGCAGTCTCTCTATCAAACGGTCGTTTCCACTATTTTAAAAGGTGTAGATGGCTTCGTTTTCGTAGCGGACTCTGGTGTTGCGGCGATGAATGAAAACATAAAGGCCTTAGAAGCGTCGCGAACTTTGCTGAAGGATGAGGGGATCAATCTTTCAGAACTCCCGACCGTTTACCAATACAATAAACGTGATCTTGCCGATGCTATTCCTCTTAGTGTTCTACAAAAAGAGTTGAATCCTTCGCAGATGCCGTATTTTGAAAGCATTGCTCACCAGTCGAGGGGCACAGTCGAAGCTTTACATGGTATTGGCCGTCAAGTGATCCGCAAGCTTTCCTCGTAGTTCGAACCTCTGATCATACATGTGAGAGTGTTATGCTTATTAGATCAACATCTTCATGGGCCGTTCTTTTATTGGCCTGCAAAATTCCTTTGAGCGATGACGCGGAGGGGAGTGCCGGAAACTACGTCTTTAAATTTCCGCTGGATCGTAAGGGACCGCCGGGCTTGCTGACGAAGGTCGATGCGGCAAAAGCGGTTTTTCCGCAACTCGTTCAACGAGTGGAAGAATTTTTTGCGAGAAAATCCCTTGTACAATACTTGGAATTTGTCGAAAATTATGTGGACAGTGTGAAGTCGAAGCCTGAGTTGGGTCAGGTCCAGCTTTATGTCGCCAACTGGAAGCCGGTTGTGTCAAAGGACGACGCTAAGGACTGGGTAACGATGCCGCAAATACTGCGCGACCTAGGACCGGGAAAAGAGCGGCTGACTTATCTTCGCGCGTTTCAAGTGTTGCAGGGTGGTTTGACTGAGACCACGGATGTTGTGGATACCAAAGACTTACTAAATTGATCAGAGTTTTAAGGAGTTTCGAAATGCGTTTTTTTCTTCCAGCGGTTTTACTTACTATGCTCTTAACAAGCGCAAGTTATGCGGCTCCCACCACACTTAGTAAATACGTTCGATGCAATCCCGATCAGTCGGAATGCACCGTGCAAACCCTTCGCCTGACGATCGGGGACCGGGTGGGCTTTTTTAACGATAATAATGAACTGGCCGCGCGCGGGATTGTCCGCAGCATCAAGGGTAGCGACCGCGTTGTAAAAATCTTGGAAAAGTACGGAAGAATCGAAAGAGATGCTAGGGTAGAAGCGATATCAAAGAATGCAAAATTTCGCAGTGTCAAAAGCGAACTTAAACTCCGGGCGGGCGGAGCTCTGGGATATTCTAGCTACAACGTTAGTGGTTCGATGTCCGGTTTTGAGATTGGTGGGTTTGCGGGTTGGAGCCAGCCTTTTGGTATGGAACTACCGGCTGGATTATCCGCAGTTGCAAGAGCGGTTTTTTTAATGGGTAGTCAAGAAATCGAGCGAACTATTGTTACTGCAGGCGGAGCTCAAGTTACCAAGGAAACTTTTGACATGATGGGCTTTGGAGTTTTGACGGGCGTTGCTTATGAGGGCTTTCGCTCAAGTGCTGTTTCCGTGCGTGGCGAGTTTTCCTTCGGAGGTGCCTTTACTTCTGCGAGTTTGGGTAGCCAGGATTTGGCGGACGAGGCTATCAAAGATGCTTGGGACGTCAATGTCAATGACGGTTTTAATATATTGGTCGCTGGCCGTTTGGAACTTCTTTACAACGGCTTTGATAAATGGCACCCAAGTTTTGGCGCCGCTTTTATGTTACACGGCGAGTCTTCTGGTCCAACAATTTTATTAGGTCTCGTCCGAGATATTGAATAATTTCAAAGGATAGTTTGCATGGTTTGGAAAAAGCTCACGGCTTTACTTGTATCGCTTTCTCTCGCTTCTGGCGCGATGGCCCAACAACAAAATCCTTATTCGCGCGGTACTGGCAAGAGAATCACAGGATATATTTTGATCCCCGCCGGAAGTGTATTGGGTGGAATTTATTTTTTGGGGGGTGCGTTCGGTGAGTCGGCTTGTGACGAAGATAGTATATTGGAAGACAAAAAAAACTGCAGATCCTCTAAAGTCCTTATGTATACTGGGCTTGGTCTGGTTGCTGCCAGTGTTATCACGGGAATCATTTTGATCAGATCAGGCAATAGTGATCGACGTAGATGGCAGAAGTGGGAAGATCAAAACAGAAATAAAACGTCGCATCTTTTCGATTTGAAGTTGATGGCTGAGGGTCCTGCGTTATCCTACGAATATAAATTTTAATTCGTAATTCGGGGACACATAACTAATTTGTATAAAAAAAAATCCGTCGCGATTGATGCGACGGATCTTTTTTTATACAAATTAGTTATGTGTCCCCGAATTAACTATAAGCGCGGTAATCCATATCCAACGCGTCTGAAACGGCTTTATGCGTAATGTGACCGTTGTATGCATTGAGGCCTTTTAAAAGAGCCGGATTCTTCATTGCCTTTTCAAATCCACTATTGGCGATTTCAAGTGCGTATCTAAGCGTGACGTTTGTTAGCGCATACGTACTCGTCATCGGCACGTCGCCGGGAATATTCGTCACGCCATAATGTAAAATATCTTCTTCGACGTAGACGGGATCATCGTGCGTGGTGGCACGAATCGTTTCGATACACCCACCTTGGTCAATGGCCACATCCACAACAACAGAATTTTTTTCCATGGTTTTGATCATATCGCGCGTCACTAGTTTTGGAGCTTTTGCGCCAGTGATAAGTACTGCGCCGATGACTAAGTCCGCTTCGGCAACAGAAAGAGCGATGTTTTCTGGAGTCGACATCAGAGTCGAAATATCTGTTCCAAAAATATCATCAAGATAAGCCAAACGAGCGGCATCAATATCCAAAATCGTCACTTGCGCGCCAAGGCCGATCGCCATTTTTGCAGAGTTGATACCGACCACACCGCCGCCAATAATACTGACACGGCCACGTTTGACGCCAGGAACGCCGCCCAAAAGAAGGCCTTTGCCGCCGTTGTGTTTTTGCAAACACTGCGCACCGACTTGCACGGCCATACGACCGGCAACTTCACTCATGGGAGTGAGAAGCGGCAATGTGCGGTTTGGGAGTTCAATGGTTTCGTAGGCGATTGCCGTGACTTTATTTTTTACGAGTGCTTGTGCCAGCTCTGGCACCGCCGCCAAATGCAAATAGGTGTAAAGAAGTTGGCCTTCTCTCATCAAATTGTATTCAGTAGGAATTGGTTCTTTGACTTTAATAATCATTTGGGCTTGCGACCAAACTTCGGCAGCCGTGCTAATGAGGCGTGCGCCAGCTTCGACGAATTTCTCGTTACTGATACCTGCACCCAAACCCGCATTTTTTTCAACAAGAACGGTATGACCGTTTGCGACGAGAAGTTTGACTCCTCCAGGGACGATGGCAACACGGTTCTCGCGGTTCTTAACTTCTTTGGGAACGCCGATGATCATAAAATACCTCTAGCAATAAAAACTCGTTGTAAGAATAGTCATTTTTTATCTGACGGACTACCTGACGTCAATCATCATTCCGTCGTATGCTAAGCTAACGCCTTTTGGCAGTCTAGTGCTGTCTTTGACGTGCTCAATTTCGTGCGAGATGTGCGTAATGTAGCCTTGCTCTACCCCTAGCCTTGCAAATAGGTCAATGGTTTCCGGAAGGGTGCTGTGGGAAGGATGTTCACGATATCGGATTCCACTGGCCACCATGACGGAGACTTTGCCTTTCCACTTTTGAATGTTTTCAGCAGTGAAGGCTTTAAAATCTGTCGCATACGCAAAGGACCCAATGCGAAAGGCGATAGTCTGAATGCCACCGTGTTCCAAAAATAGCGGATCTACCTCCCAGTCGAGGACGCGAAAAGGTTTGTCAGAAACCTCATGCAAATGAACCATCGGTTTCACGCCATAGTACTGCGTCTTTTCGAATGCATAGCTGAAACGAGTGCGCAAATCATCTAAATGTTCGGCGCTTGAATAACAATCTATAGAGGCCAGGTCTTGAAATGAGAAAGCGCGGATATCATCAAACCCGTGACAATGATCCGCATGCATGTGCGTGTAAAGTACGGCCGACAAATTCTTCACATCAGCGGACAGCATTTGTTGCCGAAAATCAGGCGTAGTGTCGATGACGACATTTCGTCCCAATGCATCTATCAAAAGAATCGAGCTTCTTAAGCGTTTATTTTTAGGGTTTAAATCTAAACAAACCGGACAGTCGCAACCTATAACAGGCACTCCCGTAGACGTTCCAGATCCTAATATACGAACGGTTTTGAGTGGAGTTGCCATCTTCAGCTCTAGGAAAAATATTTCATAATGCTTTCGCGTAGAGAGTCTTGTGCGACAGCGTGGTGCATTTCTCGAAGGTTTTTGAAAGCAAGGGCGCGGCGCGTTGAGTATTCATCCCAAAAAATGTCTTCCCGGCTTTCAGCCGTTCCAATTTCAAACATCTGATGCGAGGCGTCATTGATATCAGTCCAGCGTTTAATGACTTCTTCGCGAATGAGTAGTTCAAGTGAGCTTCTGACTAGCTTTTTCTTAATCTTTAATTCTTCAGCAATTTGCTCGATAAGATCATGCTCCCTAATCTCTGGATAAGATTGGATCACTTTGTTCGCGATATGGAAGGCATTAAGAGTGACCTCTAAAGAAGGAAGAGTAGCTTCCAACATAAATTTATTGAGCGCATAGTCCCTAGATGTGAAAACGACGTAACAGTCCGACGCCAGTCCGTCTCGTCCAGCGCGACCAATTTCTTGCAGATAGGACTCTAAATCTTTAGGTGGGCCTGCATGAATGATGAACCGAATGTCTGGTTTGTTGACACCCATGCCAAAAGCCGAGGTGGCCACGATAACTTTGAGACTTTTATCGAAGAAGTTACGGTAAACACTCTTACGATGGGCCGCGTTGCAATCACCATGATAATAGTTAGACGAAATGCCTCGACCTTGGAGCCAGTTTGATAGTTGTAAGGCTATTTTTTTGGTGGGCACGTATACGATCCCTTGGCCTTCGGTCCGCTCGACAATGTCAAGGACCACCAGCTGCTGGCTTCCCACAGAGTTGCATTTTTCTGCCTGAATATTCAAATTCTCGCGCAGGGGGCTTGCCGTAACAATGACGGGGCTCGTTAGGCCCAGAAGGTTTTCAATGTCATCGCGTGTTTCCTTTGTGGCCGTAGCCGTAAGAGCCAACTTAGGAACATGGCCAAACGTCTTTAAAACAGCCCCTAACTTGCGGTATTTTTGTCGAAACTGAAAGCCCCACTTCACGACACAGTGGGCTTCATCTACTGCAATCAATCCTATTTGAATCTGTCGTAAGGTCTCGCTAAAGCGATCCGAAAGGAAACGTTCGGGCGAAACATAAATAATCATCGGATGCCCGGACAAAATATCTTTCGTCACGGCTTGTTGCTCTTCAGCCGTTTGAAGATAGTCATAGGCGACCGCTTTTATTTTGTATTGGCGAAGCTGATCAATCTGGTCATGCATCAATGAAATAAGTGGCGAAATAACAACCACGGATTTGCGCATGGTTAAGCTTGGCAAAATATAGCAAAGGCTCTTACCACTCCCCGTCGGTAAAACGGCGAGGCAGTCCGTGCGGGAATGGATTGTATTTAAAACGATTTTCTGGGATTCGCTTAGAGTCGCAATGTTAAGTCTCTTTAGCGAATCACTAACGAGGGCATCCCACTCCGGGCTAGATCGGTAGGGGTTAACGGGAGTTGTGATTCCTAATGAGGCTTTGCGTTTTTCCATATTACTGGTAGCTTAAAGGCGATTGGTAGATTTGAAAAGGAATTACTCGAGTACTGTTCTTTAAGCGCTTGAGAGTGAGATGATATGAGCCTGTTCGTCAAAAAATTTGGTGGTTCTTCTTTAGCCACTCCCGCACAGATTGATAGTGTTGCGAAGCATTTACACCAGTTTTGGGAGCGTGGGGATTCGGTCGTTTGCGTCGTGAGTGCGATGGGCAACTCCACCGATGATCTTGCCAATCTTGCTTATCAGCTTAATGATAAACCTCCACCGCGCGAGCTCGATATGTTGCTCACTGTCGGCGAGCGGATCAGTATGGCGCTTCTTAGCATCAGTCTTGCCAAGTTAAGTGTTCCAGCGATTTCCTTGACCGGATCTCAAAGTGGTGTTCTTACCGATGATGTCCATGGCAATGCCAGTATCTTGGAAATTAAAGGCGACCGGATCAAGCAAGGACTGAACGACAAAAAAGTTGTGATCGTTGCGGGCTATCAAGGGATGTGTCTTGCGAATAAAGAAATCACAACACTCGGTCGAGGCGGATCGGATGTCAGTGCGATTGCATTGGCCGTACATTTGAAAGCTGATGAGTGTAGTATTTATAAAGATGTTGAAGGAGTCTTCACGGCGGATCCATCCTTATGTGATGAAGCTCGAATTGTGGATGAACTCACGTGGCGCGAGATGTATATTTTGGCTGAAAACGGCAATGGCGTCGTGCATCCACGCGCCGTAAAACTTGCCGCCCATCATAAACTTCCCATCCACGTCAAATCGAGTTTTGCACCAAATAACCGCGGCACATTTATTCATGAGAGAGACACTATGGAGCAGAAACAAATCACCGGCATGGCCGACAAGCATGAACTTTGCCTTTTCGAATGCCGAACCATTAATCCTTCTGGCTACGCCGCGAAGATGACCCGATGGCTACGCGAACATGATGCAGTTTTTAGCTTATTTGATCAATCCATGGCTGATGGAAAAACCTACGTTTGGCAAGTGTTTCCACAAAAATTGTTGCGCGACTTTCGTGTTTACACGGCTTCGTTAGACTTCGAAGTAGAGTTTATTCGGGCTGTCGAAAATCTTGCGATCATTACGGTGGTCGGCATGGGTCTCAATCGCGACGCTGATCTGGTCGAGAATATGTTTAGTAAAATTAACGTTCCCGTTTATGCTACTGCCTTGAACGATGATTCTTGTAAATTTATCATTGATGATGCAAACGCAACAAAAGTGGCGGCGGGTTTACACTCTATAATTTAGTTGCTCATAAAGAGCGATCGGCGAACTTCGCTCAGGTTGATGGTGTTACGACTCAAAAGACTCGGTTTTGATGTGATGGGCGTCGACGCCATGCTTAAGGCAGTGTTCCACGACAAGATCCATCATGGCCTGCGGTCCGCAGGTCATAAAAGTTGTATCTGCATAATTATTTTGAAAGGCTTTGGCGAGCATCGCGTGATCAATGCGACCATGCCAAAAACCGGGGACCTCTTCGCGCGTTAATGTACAGATCACTTGCATATTGTCGATGCGGTTAATTTCTTCGAGTTCGTCCCAGCAAATCAAATCTTCACGGGACTTATAGGACACTAACAAAGTCATTTTTTTAGGAGCGTCTTTTTTGCCGAGAAGTGATCCGTACTCGCGCATCATGCTGATAAAAGGCGTGACACCACTGCCACCGGCGACCATCGCCACGTGTGAACAGTCTTTTTCTGGCTCAAAACAAAAACGGCCGATTGGCCCACGAGCCCTCAGGACGTCTCCCACTTTAATATTATGGAAAAGCCAGTTGCTCACCAAACCTTTTTCTACTGTTTTCAAAGTAAACGCGACCGTGTCAGGTTGATTCGGTGAACTAGACATTGTGTAAGAGCGAACGATAGGCTTTGCGGTAAGCCCATCAAAACGAATCGTCAAGTATTGACCGGCGTAGTAATCAAACTCACGTTTATTCGAATCAGCATCGACCAGAAAAAAGGTTTTCGTGTCATGGGTATCGAGGCGGATATCCACAACCTTTAAAGGCATCCAGCCGCGTTTGATGCGTCGATTTGGGTCCATGCTCATCGCAAATCCAAAGAGTTTGAGGGCTTTAAGCTATAGAGACCGCACTGGCTTGTCAATTGGGGTCATTTAAGGTTAGGTTGCCTATTCTTTAAGCCTGGCAAGAATGGGACGCTTACGGGGATCCATTGAGTAAAACAGACTCCTACAAATTATTGGATAGTGGTGGATTTCAAAAGCTGGAACAAGTCGGCAAGTGGCGATTGATTCGGCCGGCAGCGCAAGCCGCTTGGCAACCACGCATGTCCAAAAAAGAATGGGACAATGCTGACGCCATGTTTGTGCGCGATTCGGCAAAATCTGGCACCTGGAAAAATCTTGGCCGCCAAAAAATTGATAAAGAATGGCCAGTCCATTTTGGCGAGCTCAAAATGATGTGCAAGATGACGGATTTTGGTCATCTTGGTTTTTTTGCCGAACAGTTTGAAAATTGGAAGATCATCGAAGGCATCTGTCGCAAAGCCAAAAAGAAGACTCCTGATTTGAAAGTTTTAAATTTATTTGCTTACACGGGGCTAGCTTCACGGGCCGCCGCGCGTGGCGGTGCCGAAGTTGTGCATGTTGATGCATCCAAAACCACAGTGGCTTGGGGCAAAGAGTGTGAGCAGAAGTTCGATAAAGATGCCAAAATCCGATGGCTTGTCGATGATGTGCATCAGTTTTTACAAAGAGAAAATAGACGCGGAAGTCGGTACCATGGGATTATTTTGGACCCGCCAAGTTTTGGGCGTGGACCAAAAGGCAATCTTTGGAAAATTGAAGAAGACATCGGCGAACTCTTAAATTTGATTCAAGGCGTCATGGACAAAGACTTTTTGTTTATGCTTTTATCGTGTCACTCACCTGGATTTACGCCGATGACCTTACAGAATTTGGTGCTCCCCATGCAGCAGGAGTTGGGTAGTGCGTTTGAAACGTCTGCTGGTGAGATGTTTATCCCTGAAAACGAGCACAGTTTTCAACGCGTCCTCCCTAGCGGTGTAGAGTGCTGGTTACGACGCAAGGGTATCCTTGATACCTAAGAGCGATCTCGGGTATACTAGGAGCTCGAAGTTTTATTGTACGGTGTTAGGAAAAACGTGCTTATTACCAGCCCGCAAAATCCCAAGTTCAAATTAGCTCTGTCTCTAGATAAGAAGCGTGAACGCCTCGCCGAAAAGTTGTTTTTGGTAGAAGGCTTGAAGGAAAACCGCTGTGCCTTGCGCGGCGGCTATAGCCCTCATTGCTTTTTTTATCCAGCTTCGCAAGACGACGAAGGGGTGCGAAATATATTGGAGGATCATCCCGGAGCCTCTGTCTTTCAACTGACGGACCCACTTTTTTCAAAACTTGCTGTGAGGGAGTTGGCGGCAAAGGTGGTCGGAATTTATTTTGAAAAAACTCGTGACCTTAGCCATGTCACTCTTGGGGCAAATCCCCTTATTTTGGTTGCAGACGGTGTTGAAAAACCGGGGAATTTGGGTGCGATTTTGCGAACCTGTGATGCGTTTGCGGTGAGTGCGGTGTTTGTCACCGGTGAGGGAGTGGATCTGTTTAGTCCGAACGTCATTCGGGCTAGCTTAGGTTCTATTTTTTTACGGCCTGTGCTTCAGTTGACCCGCCAAGAAGTGGTGGAATACTGCCGTGCTCATCATCTTAATCTTTTCTTTGCTAAGCCTGATGGAAGCACTGATATTAAATCTGCAAAATTAAACTCACCGAGTGCATTGGTGGTGGGAGCCGAAGACAAAGGTGTTTCCGATGAATGGCAGCGTTGGTCATTTGGACAGAATGTTGCCATTCCGATGCTTGGAAGTATCGATTCTTTGAATGTTGCAGCTTCTGCTGCGATTCTTCTTTATGAAGCTAGAAGAAATTAAACCATAGTTTTTTGAACACTCGCTGCGCGAGTGAGGATTGTTTTCATTAAGCTCCGCCTTTCACAGGCGGAGCTTTTGTTTTTGCGAAGAGTTGGTCGAAATTTCTCAAAGCGGTTTTCAGAGGGTACGCTTGCCTGCCTGGCCACCGGGATTTTTGTTTGTAACAGAGCTCCTGCCCAGGCTGCGCTGGTGTTCGCGCGTCCTGCGCTCACAACCCCCTCTCAACACCGCATTGAGAAATTTCGACCAACTCTTCGCAAGTTCAAATTCTCCAACAGTGAGGCTCCGCCA
>JBGSKV010000129.1:0-7696 GCA_041740975.1 Oligoflexales bacterium
TTTTTCAGTAAGTTCCAAGGCTTCAACTTTGAACTCCTTCGAAAAACGTCTTCTTGTTCCCACTCTTTCCATTCTGACACCTCTTTTCTGGGAGATACCTCTCCCTTATCTCGGTGTCCACTAAATCCTGGGAACTTCAGGTATTGGATTCATGGGGCAATGAATAATGTCAGCAGCATCACAACTGCTTAAAGAATAACCTCTAAGTATAGGTGTCAATCTTCTAAAGCTATCAGTTGAACTTGTCATCCGTTAGACTTGTTTAGCGGCGAACATTCCATTCAATCTCGGGACATCCAAAGTAAATGAATTTGAATTTATCCAAAAATATCATTCAGAATAGAATTCTAGTTTTTACAATAATCCTTTTTTCGACAATAAGATCTACACCTGGTTTTGCCGAATCAGATTGTCTTTCCTTATCAGATATTGAGAAGTCTCTTGGAATTCGCCAGTCAACTGCGCTGGCGGTGAAGAATGGCTTAGAAAAACTTAACCAAGGTTTAGCAAGTCAGAAGATCGTCCCTGGCGCGTTGTTCACAGTGGATTTGACAGATGAAAACGCTGTTACAAAAAGAGCAGAAGAGCTAAAAAACTCAATTGATTCAAATAAAGCTGACGCCGCTCTTGAGAGCATTCGACCCTGTATTACAAAAAATGAAAAACTTCAGAAAACGATTGACGACCTCATTCTTCTAGAAAAAGAAGTTGCTGAATTAAAGTTAGCTTTTCTTTATTTGCCAGAGGAAAGACGCAACGCACTTCTAAGTGCACATGAAGATACTGCGAATCAAGAGTCTGCTTTAAGTGAATTAGCAGCCGACAAAAGAAATGCTATTTTGCGATCTAATGAATCGGACGACTCATTGCGGACTGCAGAGAATTTAGCCCAAACTGCCGAGAGTGAAGATCTTCGGCGAATTGCTTCCGAGCGAGCTCTCATCGAAAAGCGTCGCTAAGATATTGCCGAATTGACTTTGCTATGGACCAAACAACTCGAAGTTTTGGCCACGAAGGCAAAGTCTTTCTCTGGCGAGCTTTCTCGAGACTCAGCCGTTCTTTCAGGGAGCGAGGCCGTTTCCGTGATTCAAATCAGAAGAGGATATTTTGCAGTAAAAGAGACTTGGCGATCTTTGGTGGATTACATGTTTACCCGGTTGGACGATCCGGGAACTTCTAGAAAAATAGAGAATTTTCCAGCGATGCAGATAAATGTATCGCCCAACGAGTCCAATGAAAAGGCGCTCTCTGAATTAAGGACGGCCTTTCTAAAAGGTCAAAAAGAAACCACATCACTTAAAATATTGAAAGATAAACTTGATAAGCAAGAAGGGGGGATGTTTTATCGCCTTCTTTTAACGGCAGGAAAGCTTCGGGCACAATTTATTGAGGAGCTTACAAGGCGCAAAGATCCATCGGCAACACAGTTCGACAATGAATATTTGTCTGATTTATTTCGTGAAATTCGACTCGTTCCCTATCGTCCCGTCGTTATTCTGAAAAGCTTTACTTCTGATACGAAAGATCAACTATCAAATGGAGTTGCTGGATTTTTGGCATTGTTCAAGCGCCTATTCGTTTTAGGATTATTTTTGGCCATCGGAGTCTGCTCCTTTTTAGTTGCGAAAAGAGTTTCGGAATATCTTGATAAAATACGTATTTGGCTGATTCGACCCCGCCATCAAACGCCTCGCACACACTTCTACGCATTATGGATTAGGCGATTGAATCCCTATGTACCGTGGCTCGTTATGTTACTGGCCTCTCACATAGCTCGACAGATTGTCTATGGAACAGATCTGGAAGGAATTGCAGAGATATTGCCTTATTTTGAATATTTCTTTTGGTATCGGATTTTCCGACTGGCACTGTCGGAAGGGGTTTTGGCAGCAAGCTCATATTATTCTGATTTGACCACTCAAGGAATTGGCAAAAAAATCGAACGAACTGCCAAATTTGTAGGTATTTTCTTTTTTATTGCAGCCTGCCTACTTCAGGCTACTGAGACGGTTGCGCGTAAAGGACTTTTTTACAGTTTAATTTGGGATGTTTTGTTTTTCCTAGGCCCTATCTGGCTAGCCATTGCCGCTTATTGGTGGCGTGAAGAATTGAAGGGTGCTGCGACTGAGTTGCTTCCTGAGTCTTTCGGCAGAAAAGTGGCAAGGTGGCTAAATGCCAAGTGGGGGGGATTCATCTGTCTGCCCGTCGCAGTCTTATTGTTTTTTATCATTTTAAGCAAAATGATTTTTTCAGAAGTATCGCAACTGGATTCTGCAAAACGAATTTCGGCGCAGTTATTTCGTAGGAAACTTGAGTCAGCGGCCAAAAATATTGAGAAAAGATCCAATAAAAAAACACCACCTCAGGAGTATTTAGATTGTTTTGGTTTAGGAATTCCAAGTGATGCCTCTTTACTTGTGAATCCAGAATCTGTTCCTTCGAGTGAAATATTTGAAATTATTCAGGCATGGATGGATGGATCAACATCTGAGCACACCATTGCCATTCAAGGTGAAAAAGGTATTGGCAAGTCAAGCTTATTGAAAGTCATTCGCAATCATTTTACTGATCTTGAGATCTTTCAAATCGTAGTTCCGGATAAAATAACTGATGAAAAAAAATTATATAAATTTTTGGGGGATGTTCTAGGTCAAGATTTCTCTAAGGGGAAGGAGTCTTTAAGATTGGCGGAGGAAAATGCTCCTAAAAAATTAGTCCTTTTAGATGAAGTGCAGAATTTATTTTTAGGTAAGCGCGGTGGATTTGAAGCATTTCGGGCTTTTATTGATCTGTGCGGCTCAGGATCTAGCAGAATTTTTTGGTGCGTTACGATTAATCGATATTCTTGGGCATATTTGAATGCGGTGACGGGTGGCTCTCAGTATTTTAGGCATGTTTTCCCGATGAAGGGGTGGAGTGACGAAGAGATTCGGGAACTCATAATGAAGCGTCATGAGAAAACTGGCTATAAGCTTGAGTTTGACTCCATTATATTTGCGATGCACCGCTACAAGGCGCCAGAAGAGGCAAAACTCATTCAAGATAGATACTTTGAGTTGCTTTGGGAGCAATCAAGAGGCAACCCTCGTGCGGCACTCATATTGTGGCTTTCAGCGCTCGAAGTGATTGGGGAAAATAAAGTTAAGGTAGGCTTGCCAAAAGCTGCTCCTGTGCGACCTTTGGAAGGTTTGACAGAAGACGAGCTTTTCGTGGTAGCTGCTATCATTAGGCATGAAAACTTAACCAAAGAAGAAGCCTGTGCGGTTACGAGCCTTTCGGAAGGGGTTGTCATGCATGCCATTCGAGTAGGTATGGAGCGAGGCTTTTTGGATTGTTCGGATTCGGGCCGATTTAGAATACGTTCACTTTGGCAAGTTCCTTTGACGCAAAGCTTGGTTCATAAAAATTTTGTATATGGATAAACAATGGGAAACACAGATTTTAGCGGTTTAGCAGATATCGCGAAGCTTTTTAACACCGGCAAGATTGTTTCGCTCATTATTTCGATACTCTTTTTGCTTGGTATTATTCACATTCTTAATCGGCTCAGTAAAAGCGTTGGGCATCGATTTCCGTCACGTCGTTTGATTGCATTGCAAATCGTAACAGTTCTCAGTTTTGCTTTGTACCTAGGTGGCGGTTTGCTTATTGTTTATGGCGTACTTCAACCTCCTAAAGAGTTACTTATTGCTCTTGGTGGGAGTGTGGCCGTAGCAGTGGGTTTATCACTAAAGGATTTGGTCGCCTCACTCGTTGCAGGTCTCATCCTGTTATTCGATCAACCATTTAAGGTGGGTGATCGTGTGACTTTTGGAGAAACATACGGAGAAATTCAAAGTATTGGATTAAGAGCAGTGCGACTAGTGACTTTAGACGACAATCTCGTCACAATTCCGAATTCACTTTTTATCACGGATGTGGTTGCGTCAGGAAATGCCGGCGCTCTAGACATGATGGTATGCACGGATTTTAATGTGTCTTTAGATTCGAACTTAGCAATGGCCAAAGACATTATCTTTGAAACTGTTGTCACGAGTCGCTATGTTTATTTGGAGAAGCCGGTCGCCATCGTTGCGACTGAAAAAGTTTTGGCTGATCGCCTTTGTGTTGAACTCAAAGCAAAAGCATATGTACTAGATGTGAAGTTTGAGAAGGCTTTTCAAACAGACATTGTGATGCGAGTGGAAAATGCCCTTAAAGAGGCAAAAATTTCGCGACCACTTCGCGATCCTATTAGTTGATAACGAAGAGGTTCTAAACTATCTCAAACGGATTCATAAAGGAGTAAAAAGAGCAAAAAAAATGAGGCCAAAAGCAATTTGTGCCTTCGACCTCATGTGAAAAAAAGAAATTTACGGCGAAGATGGGCCGCCGCTCTTAATGACATCTTGCGGACGAACCGGGAAGTCAATGGTAGTTTTCTTGCCAACAACGTCACTTATAAGCCAAACGTTATTTTGCTTAATGACGCGAACAGTGTTTTCGGTTTTAGTCGTTGCGGCTTCTTCTTCGCTAATTGTCACAGAGTTTTGGTTCTCGTCAAAATCATTCAAATCTTTATAAGTGAGTTCGAAAGTGATTTCGACTTCTTTTGGGCGGCGATCGCGGCGTTCGACTACTGAGTAAGCCAAGAGTTTATATTTACGTTTGATGTATGCATTGATAATGGCTTCGTCTGTCGCCGTTTCAATTGCATAACGAAGTTGACCAGTCGTGTAACGCATCAAGTTAACTTTATTTTCAACGCTGGTCATGTTCAGTGCAATATCAAGGTATGCTTCCACGACTTCTTCTGGACTTAAGTCAGCGTGACTTGGTCCACACGTGCGTGTGCAACCCATTAAAACTACGCAAGCAAAAAGAATTTGCCACGATTTAAAAAGCTTCATGCCCAGCTCCCCCAAACACCACCGTATGTTCCATTTACTATATTTCTTATTGTACTGTAATTACTCGGAATACTTAAGCCCTGCTTTTTTATTTTTCTCGTAAACTGGTGTAGGTGGCAGATCTACGGCCACGCCGGCTGGGGGCGTCGAGTATTTTTTGGAGTAACGGTAGACGGCTTTCGTGGGTTTACCAGTCGCTCCAGGGGATTTGGCTTCCAGAGTCGTGTTTTCCGGATCAGAGTTTTCTTCTCCTTCGGAAAGGGCCGCGAAAGGCTGGATATCTTTCTTACATGCCGCAAACTCTTGCATATAGCGCTTTGCGATGGCTTTGCTTGCCGAGTGAGCAATAAATTCGGTGTTTTCTTGCCGGAAGTCGAGCTCAGTATTGAAATAGACCAAACTGTCGTCAATCAAGAGGACGGTCGGAGCTTGTAAGGATTTAAAGGATTCTTTGGCGCGTACGGGCAAGTTTTGATCGAAAAGGTATTTTAAACGCGACAAACGCGCATGGGCACTGACTTCATTCAAAAGAACTTGGACATCAACCTTACGTCGTTTCGCAAAGTACAGTGCCGATGACAAATCGTTGTCAGACAGGTAATCGGTAGCGAGCCATATACGTGTTTTTGCGGCTCCCATATGGGTCAGGAGCATATGTTTGAGCTCAGCGTAATTCTTAAATGTCTGTGTCGTAAAGGTTTTGGAGCTGGTGTTGGCGAGGGCATGTGCCTGAAACCCAAGCGAGATCAGTGCTACGCAGATAAATTTGAACATGATTATTCCTCAGGTAGAGCGGCCTTGATTTTGAGGATAAAGCTTCCGAAGCCATCCAAATCATCTTGGTTACCAGAATATGTTAGCAGCAAATTCTTGCGAGTGACATACCGTTTGTAGTAGTCCGGGAGGAAAGCCGTGAGTGATACGACTTCTACCTCTTTCTCACGTTAAGCCGCGGGTTTCGTAGGCTGAGTTTACAGCTGCCACCATGAGAGCCGTCACGGCTTTTCCAAGAGCTAGGCTCACCCTCGTATAAACAACTTCTTCTTCGTCCGATTGCGTGAAATAGTCATTCCATGAACCCATTGCGCCCGAAACGTTACATTTAAAGCAGGCAAAAATTGATTTTATTGCCTCTGATGATAGCAATTTTGTGGGATCGATATCGGTAGAGATAGTTGGCGTAAACTCGGAATGCAAAATTTCGAGAGCTGCATTGAAATTTTCATTAAAATGACCTTTTCGAAACTCAGAAGAATATGCGCGAATCTCAATTAATGAAGTTTTCAGATTTTCCATGGCCGTGGACAAATCCAATATTAGATACGGTCGAAGTGGAGTTTCGCCGATCATACACTGCATCAAGTGTTCTCCTCGACTTTCCATCGTGTCTAGATAAGTAATTTTGGTTCGAAAGGACCACCTCTTAGTTGTACGAAGATGATAGATATGCGTTTCCATAGGTTGTCATTGCAATTAAAAACTGGGGTCCAGAATACATCACTTGCCTCCGGTCAGAAAAGATTGTCTACTCTTTCCATTTAACACGCTTGCAATTCCGATTCGCGAGGAGTTAACGTACTGAATATTATGAAATATGAGTTCGATGCCAAAATGACATGTTGCTTTTGAGTTAAGCTTGCACGCTTTCCGAAAAATTATTCTTCTGAAATCGCTGCCTTAATCTTCAAAATAAAACTCCCAAACCCATCCAAATCATCCTGATTCCCAGAATAGATGAGTAAGACGTTTTCGCGGGTGACGTAGCGTTTGTAATAGTCCGGAAGGAAAGCCGTAGGGGATACGACTTCAAGTTCTTTTGGGTATTTCTTTAAAAGTTTCTCTAAGTGATTGACAGTTTCGTTTTTCTCAAACGAACAGACCGAGTAAATTAACGACCCACCGACCTTAATCTGGCGGATGGCATGTTCTAAGAAATCCGTCTGCAGCTTTGCCATTTTACCGATGATATCTGGTTCCTTTTGCCATTTGCCTTCGGGGTGTTGGCGTAAAACCCCGAGCCCCGAACAGGGCGAGTCCAACAAAAGTTTGTCGACTTTTTCTTTCGGGCTCCATTTTAAGAAATCCGTTTCCAAAGTTTCGACATTCTTAATACCTAAGCGCGTAATGTTTTCGCGACATTTATCAAGTTGGTTTGGATTCCGGTCTAGGCCGATGAGTTTCGCTTGGTCATCGGAAAGTTCTGCCAGGTGCGTTAGCTTCCCACCAACTCCACAACACGCATCGACAATGACTTCATCTTTTTGCGGATTCACCAAATAACCAATAAGCTGGGAAGCCTCGTTCTGGATGGTGTAATAACCTTTTTGAAAAAGGCCTTCAGGGTCCATCAAATCAGGATAGGAGTGAAGCTTGATACTGCAACGCAAAGGTCGCTTGTCTGAGTGCGTTTTCTCTTCTTTTAGGATTTGCTTCTGAAAATTATAGAGCTCTTCTTTAGGCGTTTTAAGGATATTGAGACGCGCGTAAATCACCGGCGGCGTATTGTTTTGGGCCAACGAGATTTCAAGTTTATCGAAGTGAAACTCTTTGAGCCAGCGATCCACGATCCACTGTGGATGCGAAAACTGCAAGGCTAAGTATTCACCAGGGTGAGTGGTCTTATTGGGCTTGGCGAAGTACTCCGCACGCCTTGAAATCTGTCGCAAAATGCCATTCACAAAAGTTGTGGCATTGGCTTGCTGACGTTGGCGAATGTATTCGACGCTTTCGTTGACCGCGGCCCGGTCAGGGACTCGGTCCATATAAAAAATCTGATATGTGCCAAGGATAAGTGCGGCGCGGATCTC
>JBGSKV010000130.1:0-26027 GCA_041740975.1 Oligoflexales bacterium
GCTGCATCAGCCGACACCGCCCAGACAAATCTAAGCCGGGATAACCGGACCAATCAAACAAAGAATTGAAAACTGTGAGTGCGAAAGGCGGAGCAAATTTAGGTCTCCGGCCGCGAAGCGGCCGAATGTTCATTTAACTATTATTTTTTTAACATACTGATACGTTGTTTCACTTCGGTGATTTGAGTTAAGAACTCAGGATCGGCCGCAGCAAGGCGACCAAACTTGCGATAGTGGTTAAGAGATTTGTCTTTATCGACGCCTTCATAAGCTTTCGCTAGAAAGTATTGAGTTTGAGCCATGGTCGGTTTCAGACGTGCCGCACGTTCCATAAACTTAATGGCTTCCGTCGTGTTGCCTTTGTGCAACTCACAACGACCTAATCCCAAGAGTGCACCGGCCAAAAGAGGTTGGCGTTTCATAGCCGCTCGGTAGGCTTCCGCAGCCTCCGGGACCTTATCCAAATCAAAAAGGATGTCACCTTCTACACTTTTAAAATAAGCGAAGAGTTGCTTGTCCGCTTTTTTCTGAGCTTTTTTGATAACAATCAAAGCTTTATCAGGCTGTTTCAACTTAAGGAGCGTTCTTGCGAGGATGATATTCGCCTGCTCATCGCCAGCTCGGGCTTTGATGACGCGACGCACTACGGTGAGCGCTTCGCTATAGTAGCGAATCTTGAAGTATGACCAGGCCAGAGACTTAAGGTTCTTTACATCATTATGTCGAAGACGATCGGCCTTCTGATAATGATAAATAGCATCGGCGTACTTCTCTTGGGCGCGAAGAGCTTCGCCAAGATAAAAGTTACACTCGAAGTTGTTTTGATAGTGCGTGATGGCTTTTTTTAGTTCCGTTTCGGCCTTAGCAAATTCGCCCATTTTTACGTAAACCATGCCCATATTGCGACGGGCGGCATTTACCTTTAAAGGGTTTTTGAGGGCCTCTTCATATTCGCGAATGGCCTCACGATAGAGTCCGTCACGCGCATACTGGTTGCCCTGATGTAAATGAGGATGCTGCGCAGCTTGTTTATTTGTCGTCGCGCAACCGCTGAGGCTGAAGACCGACACAAGACAGACAGAACAGAAAATCAAACGCATCATTTGAGTCATAGTCTCCTCACCTATTTTCGCTGGGGGAATGTTCTTACTAGTTTAGCCTTTCTTGGGCTCAAAGGGGAGTGGCCTATCATTCATATAAGAAGAGTAGGCTGAAATAACTCCTCTTTTATGATATTTTTATGTCTTCTTCTAAATAGGGTTCTACTTATGATTCGAAGCACAATTAAGATTTTCGCACTTCTTTCTGTAATGAGTTGTACGCACACGGAACCGGCCAAAACGACCGAATGGGCCCCCGCGAAAAATGCGCCGATCATTCCGTGTCGTGATTGGCCCATGCAGGCTAATGAATTGTCTGTGGATAATATTTATTTATCGAGCATTCAAGACGCCAGCTATGCAGTTAGTCAGCATCGAACACGAAAGAATCTTCGCAATTACTATTTGGTCACATTGGATTCTAAGTTCGATCTCGACAAAAACCAGCTCAAACCCTTCAAACTTCCAGAAGAAGAGTCGATCAATAGCTTTGCACAGCTTGGAAGAGTTGGCGCGTTGGTAACTGAGAAGGATTCCAACGAAGCTGTCATTCGAAATGTTGAAAAAAACGCTGTTATTGCTCAGATGAAGTTGCCTGGCGAAGCATACAATATGGCCCTTAGTGGAAACAAAATTGGTTTTTGGCTCCAACATCAAAAACCCGATGACGACCACTTTTTCATTCAAAAACTTGAGTTAAAGAAGTCACCATCATTGGGATCCACTATAACAGCTGAGAGCAAACCCAAAGTCATTGAACTTGGCTCTGCAGCGTTCGCAGTTTGGTCATCAAAAGGCAAATTATTTCTACAAAGTTTGGTTTCAGGCAAAGCAATACCAATCCTCAATACTAGCGAAAACATCGAATCGTGGGATCTGATCAATGTAGGGAATACTCTTCTGGTTGCTCTCGTTGATGGCGACTCTCAAGTCGAGGGAGTTTCAAAACTTCACATTTACAGCTATTCGTTTTCTCCTAAGAAAGTAAAACAAAACTGGAAGAAAATTATTGATATGAATGATCGCCACCTTGCCAAACCGATTTGGCAGGGGGGGAAAAATCCCGTGTTAAACATCTCACATTGGATAGATGGTGAAGCTCTACTAACGCGGTATTTCGTCGACCCCAGTAAGGGAATTTCGAAGACTCTGGACGCCGGAGTTCTGCAAAGTAATCAACATATTATTGGGTTTGTCGCTCCAAAAACTGCCGGTCGCACTAGGTTTCTAACCCGCTCAAAGGGAAAGAATTTTTGGAAATTTCAGGTATGTGAGCTATAAGACCTGGGGACAATACACCAGGAAATCATGAGCCTTAAAGTCATCGCAAAAGATATAAAACTCACGCACAGCGTCTTCGCTTTGCCGTTCGCCTGCGCTGGCCTTTTTATTGCCGAAACTTCACTTCCAACCGCCACGCAAGTTCTTCTTTTGATCCTTTGTATGATTTTCGCCAGAACATTTGCGATGTCCATGAATCGCGTTATTGATTGGCGAATCGATGAGAAAAATCCGCGCACTCTAGGTCGCGCTTTGCCGAGCAGGCAAATTGACGTCAAAAATTACCGGATTTGGGCAGGCGTTGCCGCAATTATTTTTGTAGCTTGCGCGTTCGCTCTGAATTCTACCTCGGGGTGGCTGAGTTTGCCGCTTCTGATCATCCTGATGAGTTATTCTTTCATGAAGCGAATCAGTTGGTTGACCCACTGGTACCTAGGGCTATGTTTAGGCCTCGCGCCCATCGCAGCAGTTATCGCACTCGACGGACACATCAATGTGTCGCTAGTTTTGCTGGCCGGGGCAGTCACCTTTTGGACAGCGGGATTTGACATTATTTACTCACTGCAAGACGAGGCTTTTGACAAAGCCAACCATCTCAAAAGCGTGCCGGCGGCCTTTGGAATGAGACCGGCTCTTAGAATTAGCAAACTTTGTTTTGTCGTGATGGTCGTAGCACTATTTAGCATAGGTTTTTTGGAAGCACGCGGGTTGGTTTATTTTATGGGAGTCATCGCTATTGGATGCTTTCTTTTTTATGAACATATTTTGATATCCAATTTTGCTGGAAACCGTGATCCCGCGAAGCTAAACGCAGCATTTTTCACGATGAACGCCTATGTCAGCATATTTTATTTGATATGCTTACAAACCGACTTTATTTTAAATAATTACAAAGGCTAGTTATGGATAAAAGAATATTACTGTCCATCACAGGCGCTTCTGGATCTATTTTTGCGGAACGCCTAGCCGAGTACTTGTGCCAAGCAGAAGATGTTTCTCGCGTTTATATTGTCGCATCGAAATCGGCAGTTCAAGTCGTTCAACACGAACTAAAACCTCATACGGATCGCTTCAGCTTGCGCGAAGTTCTAAAGGACAAAAGGTCATCTCACGACGCAAACGAAAAGCTTCGGGTTTTTGACTGTGATGATTTATTTTCACCACTTGCCAGTGGATCTGCCGCGTCTACGCATACAGTTGTACTGCCTTGCTCAATGGGAACCATGGCGCGAATTGCCGGTGGAATTTCTTCGAATTTAATTGAACGATCCGCAGATGTAGCGTTGAAACAAAATCGTCCTTTGATCATTTGTCCCCGCGAAACACCGTTTAATCAAATTCATATAAAAAATATGTTAACCTTAAGTCAAGCCGGGGCACAGATCGCACCATTGATGCCTGCGTTTTATCAAAAGCCCGATACCCTAGACGATTTGGTCGATTTTATGGTGGGACGAGTTCTTGAACTTCTTGAAGTCAATCACGAGCTTTACAAGCCCTGGAATGCACGCCTGCGCTAACCTTGACAAGTTAGGACTAATGGCGATAATAAAGCCAGTTAAATGAACTGCTGAAGTTTTTGTGAAAAAGAGAGAAAAATGAGCGATCTACAATCAGTTGTAACCAGTCAGAAAGCCGATGGAAGTTGGCAGTCCGTGCATGTCCCTTCTGGTAAAGTGACTCACGGCCTTACAGCAGAAGAATCGCAAGATCAGATGCGAGCATTGATTGGAATGGACAAAGCTGGAAAATTCGAAGAGCCCAAAACTAGCGATCGGTTTGATGGCGTCGCAAAAGATATTGCTGTTTTCTTGGAAGCTGACGTATCGGAAATGCTAGCTTTGCATTCCGGATTTGCACGTTTGGAAGAGTTTGAAGATAGCATTGCTTATATCAAGCTGGGCGGGGGCTGCTCAGGTTGCCCATCTTCTCGATTTACACTTATGGAAGGTGTGAAGCAACAACTGCAAGAAAAGTTTGGCGAAGAAACCATCACCGAAGTTTCGCCAGTCGCTTCTTAGCCAACTGAAAACAAATAGCCGCACTCTTTTAATCTTAGCTTCACAGAATCTTGCTGTTCATTATTGACCGTTTCAACGTCGACGCAACACTCGACTACAAATGCTTCTTCGTCCGAAAAAATTCGGTTATGGCTCACTTCCAAAATGTTGATCCCCTCACCAGAAAAAACAGACAACAGTTTTAATAAGCTTCCTGGCTGGTCCTGCACCTTAATGCGAAGGCGCATGAGTCGCCCTGACATGTAAAGCCCGCGCGCCACCACTTTACTGACCATACCAATATCGATATTTCCACCTGAAACGATAGACACAATCTTAGAGTTTTTAGGAAGTTTTTTGAGAATCTCACTTCGACCACCAATCAGTCCAGCAGTCGCTGCAACACCAGCGCCTTCCGCGAGAATCTGATCGGATTCCATTAAAGACAAAATCGTAGATGTCATTTCATTCTCACTTACGAGAACAATGTCATCAACATACTTTTCAATGTACGAATAGGTAAAGTCACTCGGATTTTTGACGGCTATTCCGTCCGCCAAAGTCGTGCCTTCCTTATTGAGGTTAGGCGCGAGGTGCGCAAACTTGTTCTGCATAGCTGGGTAGTACATCGTTTGAACGCCAATGACTTTTGTCTTGGGACTAAGTGCTTTTATGCAGCACGCGATACCACTAATGAGTCCACCACCGCCTATGGGTACAATCACGGCATCGATTTCTTTGAGGCAGTCAAGCAACTCTAATCCTATGGTTCCTTGGCCGGCTACCACCTCAGGCAAAGCGAATGGATGCAAAAACATTCCACCATATTTTTTATGAAAAACTTGCGACGCCTCGAAAGCCTCTTGATAGTTGCGCCCGCTAAGTATGACTTTGGCGCCCATAGCTTCCGTCGAACTCTTCTTCTTATAGGAAGCATTCTCTGGCATAAAAATGGTGGCAGGCACTTTTTCTAGCCGACATATGAAAGCAACTCCCTGCGCGTGATTACCCGCACTCGAAGCCACAACTCCTTGTTGGGCAGCTGTCTTGTTTTTTCTCAAAGCATTCGTCGCACCACGAATCTTAAACGAACCGGTGGTATTGAGATTCTCTAATTTCAAATAAACTTCATGGCCTAATTTCTTGGAAAGACCCTCAGACTTTTTAAGCAAAGTAGGACTGACTACATCCGCGATTTCCTTTGCCGCGTCTTTTATGTCGTCAATTGTGACGATATCATTGTCGTCATTTTTCATATTGTTAGAAACCTGTGGTGATTAAGATGCCGCAACTTCTTCTTCAATTTTGACGCCCACTTTCCACTCTTTCGAAACTTCCAAAATAAGAAGTCCAATGTCATTACTAATCTCAGCGCCTCGACTATGATACGCTACTCGTTCGATAAGTTCATCTTTTGCAGCATCCGCTGTTGATTTTGCCAAAGTTAGAGCATTTTCAATGAGCGACTTACGCCCCCAAGGCCTGCCCAAAATCGACCGACATTTGACTAGCCCACTGGAAAAAATAAACAATTTATCCCCGGCCTTCATGGCCACACTGGTACTTTCATAACGAACGTCTTTTTTGACGCCCATCGGTAACATACTCTCTTTCAACACAATCGGAAATACATCATGAACTAAATCTAGTGACTGAATTTCTGGCTGTTGTCTCGCCCCATCTTTCGAAGAGAACCGTTGAATAATGAATGGCTTCTGCAGACCAGCGTTGACGTATTCCACTGTGCCTTTTTTGAAGTTCGTTAAAGCAAGGAATAAACGGGCAACATTTGCTCCACCACTGGCTTCGTACAAATAAGAATTCAAATCATTGATGACCCGCTCGATATTTGGAATGCCATCATTCATATGAGCGGACGCTTTAAGAAGGGATTCACAGGCTGCACACATAGAAGCCGCCATGACAGCGGTACTAGGTCCGCTTCCTGAACTCTCCCCCATAAACACGCAGTTGATTCCTGGCGCCATGTTGGTGACACCAAACCAGTTTCCATTAAAGTCCGGAGTCTGGCGCGAAAAAGCAGTTACACCCAAATATTTATGATTTGGCTTATGAAGTGGCATAACACCTTGCTTGATCGCATCGGACATCTCGATAGTTTTCGTCTTCTGGACCTGTCGTTTCTGTTGTCGAAGGGCACGTGCAAAGTTTTCACTAAGGCGATTGATGGCATAGTTGAGCCCGTTGATTTCAAAGCCGTAGTTTTCGAACTGCATTGGCGACAAGTCACCTTTCGCCATTCGCTGCACGGCTTTTACACTCTTGTTCAATGCTAGGCTAAAGTTGAAAATGGTGAAGTAGCAGCCGGCAAAAAGCAGCAAAATGAAAACACAGGCCCAAAGTAGTGTGGTGCCCACCACTTTCTTAATATTGAGAAACGCAGATCCATAGGACTCACGTAAAACTATAAAGATGTTGTCTTGTATAGCTAATTTGCGGTACGAGGTTGTCCAAAATTTCAGTGAGAATTGCGAACCCTCTTCCAGCTTCTCGAAGAACAGCCAAGGCTTTTTCTGAATGAATATTTTCTTGAAAAATGTCTTTTTTAAGGCATTTTTATTGATAGGCGGTTTTCCTGTCAACCCGACTAAACTGTCATTGCTACCTACAAGCATATATTGTTTGTTTTCGCTGCCGGTCAGATTTCCGAACAGTGGCCCTTTCCAAAGAAAGAGCAAGGCAAGGAGGTTCGCGCCAGACTTGGTAGTAGTGGCATGAACAACTGCCAGAATGGGCAAAGTAAAATCCTCTTGCAGATCCTCAAACGCAAACATGTTTGGCTTCACACGCGAATTCATGAGCGACTTTGCACGACTTTCGGATTCGAGTTTGGCGATTTCTAAGGTCTTCCCAAGTAGAAGTTTGGGGTCGCCTGGAGGGGTCCATGATGATTCGAGAATTTTTCCCGACTTACGATCGATTATGAAATGTCCATAGACTAACGTCGGATGTTCTATTGCCCATTTATCAACGAATCCTTTAATACTTTCGGGCTTTTCAGTCACTTCACGAATTTCATGGCGATAGTTTAGCAAAAGCTGGTCTACAGGAACTGCAATGTTCGTGACTTCCGTTTTTTGCTGAGCTTGCTTTGACTCAAACTGAGATTCATAAAAGAATTTATAACCCTGCCATGATATGGTCGTGACAGCCAGTAGGCACACGCCGCTCGTCAGCAAGAAAATTCGCACAGTCATGAAATTGAGAAACTTCAAGTATCCTCCGGGCCAAAATACGGCCTCCCCTTTTTTTCGGAAATCTTTGAAAAAACTATAGTATTTGGTTCAAACTTTAAGATTGGTAGCATTCGTCCGAAGATTAGATTGTCGAAATGCATGTATCGCCGAGAGGAAGATAAGCCCTTGATTGCAGTTAGAAAAGACAAACAGCTTATGCGAATAGCCGGACTTCTTTGGTTGGCGGGTTTTGCATGTGCAGGAACGCTATTGTGGGACATCAATCTCGATGCAAAGCCTCGTAATATTGGACTTCAAATCGCAAAATTATCAGATACCCAAAAAGATGTGGAAGCGTTGTCGAATGACAGCAATCACTGGCAGGTTTTGCCAGGTGGGTCTCACCTTAATAGCGGAGATTCGATTCATTACCGTGGGTCGGAAGTGGCCAATTTTCGATTGCGCGACGGTCGGCAGATCAAAGTATGGCCACAAACACTTCTCAATATTTCATTAGTCAGAGTTGGGAATATACCTAGGTTTCGCCTCAATTTACTGTCGGGCAGAATTCACGCCACGGCGTGGCAGATGGATGCGAGAGAAGTCGAGATATTCGTAGGGAATGAAGACTTTTCCTTAAGTGTTGGCTCAGACTATTTGGACGTTGAAAAAAAATCAGAAACCGAAAATAATGTCTTTCGATATCGCAAAAACGGCGTCATTATTCGTTAATTTATCTCCGACTCTTTACTATTTCTCTTTTCAAGATAGTCCTGCCAAACTTTGCGCTTGAAAAATTTGCCACGAAACTTAGATTGATTGGGATTTTGAACATCAAACCCCTGACCTCGCTCATCGTCTACCCATTCAATTGTGGATCCTTTAAGAAAAATATAAGCATCGCCATCGACAAGGACCTCACATCCTTCAATATCCAAAACTTTGTCACCATCCCTGAGTTTGTCGAATGTTACTCCATATGAAAAGCCATCACAATTCTTACCTTCAATATACAAACGAAGGCTCTTGCTCTTGTAATCTGCCACTTCTTGCTTTAATTTTCTAACCTGTTCGAGCGTACTCGGGGTGAGGTTTATAGGGTGCATTGAAAACTCCAGGGCTTGTGACCGGACCACAAACCATATAAACTTACGAAGTCTATGAAATATCATATAAAAATTAAAAATACGAGCTACGGCCTGATAAGGTTTCTGATATCGCTAGGTTTGATTTTCGCGTTCACGGTGCCATTGTTGATGCCAAAGCTTTGCGCTGATATTTTTCCGCCAAACTTAGATCAGATAAAAATGGCCGAACACAAGACCAAGGGTCCCGACTACTTCGCATTCGGAGATGTTCGCGGCGAGATAGAACCTTGCGGGTGCGATCCTTTGACAGATTTAGGAGGTTTCAAGAGAATTGCGAAGCTAGCTCGCGATAATCCGAAAGTTGCTATATTTAGTTTGGGTAACCTTTATCCCGTGAATCCCAACCCACTTAAAGATGAATTGATTGGCGCGAGTCTTTCTTCTATTAAAGTGACCGCGGCACTTTTAAATGAAATCGAACTTAATATGTTAAAGACTAAGAGGCCGCTCGATTTTTCTCGCGCTCACTATGTTTTGTCAAATGTGACTCCCTCTCCTCTGAAAAATGTCCGCAGCTCAATAGAAACGCCAAGTTTTTCCGTTTACGGATTTGTTACTCCGTCTCCGAACCTTTCAAATGCGGGGTTTGCCTTGGCTTCTTATCTGAAGGTCAAGGAACGGTGGGCAACGGAACTGAAGAATAATAAAAAATATAAAATATTATTATTTGCGGGATCGGACGCGGATCTAAAGACTATCGAGAAAGATAAAATTTTTGATGAAATCATCTCTTCAAATCCAAAACCACTTAAAGCAACGCCAGATCATGAAGAAAAAAAGAAGCCAGGACTTCTGCTCCGACAAGACGGTGTCTATATGGTGCCTAGTTTCGGTCAGGGTTTACTGTTAGGTGGATCTCTTCGAAGTAAGTACGGCGCCAAGAAACCTACCAGTATTTTTAGCGATCGTAAGCCCATGAAAGAAAAGGACGAGAAGTTAGACTTTAGTTTCGGCAGCGATCAGATTTTTTTATGGCTTACGAAAGACTTTGAAGACTCAGGATCATTGGCGCAGATTTTTAAAATTTATAATGAACGTGTTGCCAATGCCTATAAATCTCTTGCCAAACAGCGCACTGCCGAACTGGTCGATACGAAGTTTGCCGGTGCAAAAGCCTGTCAAAGTTGCCACCCCGAAGCATTCATGATATGGGAAAATTCAGCTCATTCGCATGCTTTTGCTACCTTAAAGGGTAAAGTTAAGCATCAAGATCCGGAGTGCATCAGTTGTCATGTGTTGGGCCTCAAGGAAAAAGGAGGGTTTGTAAACGAGACCGTAACCCCCCACTTCGCCAATGTTCAATGTGAAACCTGCCACGGCCCCCGGAAAGAGCATGTAAGCAATCCATCGGCGAATCCAGGAACATTGAAGTCTGCAAAAGAGGTTTGCGCGAGCTGCCATCATCAACCCCACTCGTCAAATTTTATCTTTGAGACTTATTGGCCGAAAATCAGGCACTAAATGAGTTAGCTATCGGAGTTAATAAGCTTTTTTGCATATTGGTCAACAAATGACTGAATCGTCTGAGTTTTGGAAACATCCGCAATAGGTGTCTGCATAAACTTCTGATAAGATTTTTTTTGCCTTAGAATTTTCATCAATCTACTTTCAAGTTCTTTGCGAAACCAGGCTTTTTTCTGATTCAGGCGCTTTGATTTCAAATCGCCAGCCCGCGCATGATAGCGACTTTCAATAGTCTCATGAAGCTTGTCAATTCCTTTGTTTTTAGCTGCACTAAGAGTAATAAAATCTTTTTCCTTGACCCCCATGCTTCGCGTAATCTGAAAAGCATTCTCCAATTCCATCTTCGCTCTCTCAGCCGCACTTAAAAGCTCACCGTCTGCCTTATTGATGGCAACGATATCAGCGATTTCCAAAATTCCTTTTTTTATCCCTTGCAACTCGTCACCTGAATTAGGCAAACACAACACTATAAACAAATCGACAATCTCAGCAGCTTCCACTTCCGATTGACCTACTCCAACTGTTTCCACCAGAATATGTTCGTAACCAGCGTAGGCACAAAGAAGCTGAGTCAAATAAGTTTGAGCAGTCAAGCCACCGAGAAAGCCCATACTTGGAGAAGGACGAACAAAAACATTCTCATGCACAGCAATTTCCGCCATCCGAGTCTTGTCTCCCAGAATACTACCTCCACCGACAGGCGAGCTTGGATCTACAGCTAAAACAGCGACTTTTCGGCCTTTTTCGACTAAAAATTTTCCATAGGCCTGAATAAGGGTACTCTTTCCAACGCCGGGAGTACCGCTGATTCCAATAAACCGCGCGTTCGTGTCTTTCGCAAAAAGCTTGTCGATTATATAATCGCGATCGCCGGCTGACGTGTTGATATTTTCTAAAACACTGATAACTTTTGCCAAAGCCCGTCGATCCCCGAGGCGAGTATGATCCATTAGCGATGCAATATCATTTGTTGTCATGAGATATTCCTAACTTCAGCCTTCCAACTTATTCAAAATCATATCCGCAGCGTCGGGAATAGGAGTGCCGGGGCCAAAAATGGCCACGACTCCTTTCTTTTCCAAAAAGGCATAGTCTTGCGGTGGAATGACCCCACCAACCACTACTAAAATATCTTCGGATTTCAATTTTTTAAGCGCATCAATCAGCTCGGGAACTAAAGTCTTATGCCCTGCTGCCTGTGAAGAGATTCCAATGACATGCACGTCATTTTCAATGGCCTGCTTGGCTACTTCTTCTGGTGTTTGGAAAAGCGGCCCAATATCGACATCAAAACCCAGATCCGACAAGCCACTACCAATAACTCGGGCCCCCCGATCATGCCCATCTTGGCCCAACTTCGCGACCAATATTCGAGGACGTCGACCATTTTTCTTGAGAAACTTTTCAACACGATTGCGAACTTCGTCGAGTCTTTCCATATTGCTATACGATCCTAAATAAACCGAACTCACGACCTGATGATTTGGCAAATATCGTCCATAAACCTTTACTAGAGCTTCTGTCGCTTCACCAACGCTGGCTCGAAGGCGCATGGCATCGATGGTTAAACTCAGTAAATTTCCCTTACCAGATTCAGCGGCTTCGGTGAGTTTAGCTAAAGATGACTGAACGGCCTTTTCATTACGTTCGCTTTTTATTTTTTTAAGTTTTTCAATTTGGCCTCTACGAACCTCGGTGTTATCGATATCCCGCACAGGAGTTTGTTTTTGAGTCTCGGTCTGCTGAAAACTATTGACGCCAATGATGAGCTCTTCGCCGCTATCAATACGGGCTTGCTTGCGAGCTGCAGACTCTTCAATTTTTCGTTTAGGCATTCCGGACAAGATGGCTTTGGCCATTCCACCCGCTTGGGCCACTTCTTTTAGGGTTTCTCGGGCTTTATTCACTAATTCTTGCGTCAAACTTTCAATAAAATAACTTCCACCCAACGGATCGACGACATGCGTAATATCCGTCTCGTGCTGAAGAATAAGTTGGGTATTTCGTGCGACTCGCGCCGCTTCGTCTGTTGGTAAGCTAACTGCCTCATCCAGAGCGTTTGTATGAAGTGACTGCGTTCCACCCAGAACGGCCGCCATCGCTTCTATAGTGGTTCGTACGACATTGTTTATCGGTTCTTGCTCTGTCAGAGAATATCCAGATGTCTGGCAATGGGTTCTTAGCATTGAGGACTGGGGGAGCTTGGGATTGAACTCTGTCATGAGCTCGGCCCAAAGCATACGAGCTGCTCGCAGTTTTGAAATCTCCATGAAAAAGTTCATGCCTATTCCAAAAAAGAAAGACAGTCGTGGCGCGAAACTGTCGATTGGCAAACCCTTTGACAATGCAATCTTTACATATTCTAGACCATCTGCCAGGGTAAACGCTAATTCGAGCGCAGCGTCCGCGCCTGCTTCTTGCATGTGATAGCCACTAATACTAATCGAATTAAATTTTGGCAGCTTCTGGCTGGCGTATTCGATAATATCGCCAACGATTCGAAGAGAAGGTTCAGGCGGGAAAATAAAGGTATTGCGAACCATATATTCTTTAAGAATATCATTTTGTATAGTCCCCGATACTTTGTCTTGGGACACACCCGATTCCTCGGCCGCCACTAAAAAAGCACCGAGCACAGGTAGCACCGCGCCATTCATAGTCATCGAAACACTAACTTCGTCCAGCGGAATATCAGCAAACAAAAGCTTCATATCTTCCACTGAATCTATGGCAACCCCGGCCTTACCGACATCTCCACTTACTCGCGAATGGTCAGAATCGTATCCACGATGGGTCGCCAAATCAAAGGCTACACTAAGGCCCTTTTGGCCTTCTCGCAAAGCTTGCTTGTAAAATTGATTCGATTCTTCCGCCGTTGAAAATCCAGCATACTGACGTATCGTCCAAGGTTTTCCCAGATACATTGTGGCGCGAGGTCCACGAGTATACGGAGACTTTCCTGGAACGGCTTCTTGAGCTTTGGTATTTTCCAAATCCGAAGAAAAGTAGATTGGTTTAAGAGTGATGTTCTCAGAGGTCACTCGCCCCAGATTTTTTGTCTCACCAGATTTATTATCAATCGCTGCAAGCCGTTCCCACTCTAAATGTTGCGCGGAAGGTTTGTGAGAATTTTTATCGACCATTTTTTTAAATCCAATGCGACCTAAATTGGAACTCATGCATTTTTCAACGCCCCTCTACGATAAATTTAATCGACTAATATGACAAGATTTTCTTAAGCTTTTTTATATTCGACCAGCTTCCAAAAGCAGCTAGCTCTATATCTCAATTTGAATTCGCCGATAAAAAGCTCAGCATAAACAAGGAACTTTTCGTGGTAGCGATCCCTTTAGAATTGCCAAAAATTGAGCCCATCGAAGAAAGTGGCGAGCTTCAGCATTTTAAGGCTGGGCAGGTCATTTTCCGTGAGCGCGAAATTGGTGGTTCACTGCACTTCATTAAGTCAGGTGAGGTGGAGATTTATCAGTCCAAGCAAGGCAGCGAAGTGGTCCTCGCAACTTTAAAGTCCGGTGAAGTCATCGGGACCATGTCACTTCTCACGAAAGAGCGACGCTTGGCATCTGCTCGCGCAAAAACCGACGTTACAACTTTGTATATCGACACCGTTAATGTTGATCAGCTAATCGAAAGCGTACCATTTTGGGTCAAAACAGTGATCAAAGACTTTGTCTTTCGCATCCAGAATATCAACTCGCGTTACTGCCAACTTATGATCGCCCATCAAAAGCATGAAGCCGAGCATCAAAACAAATTACTGCTTGCAAAACAATGCGCTATTGGACTGAGCGTCTTTTCGCACTATGTGACTTTACAAAATCGCGATCTCAATTTGAATGAATGTCTTGCGCAGTTGGCGGCCATTATTCAGCGACCAATTTCTGAGTTGAAAGAAATTATTAACGTGTTCGTAACTTCAGGTCTTATTTCAAACCGAGCGGGAGCTCCTCCTATCCTCCACCGCAACGCCATTGATGCTCTGCAAATATTTTCGCAAACCGTACAGGCGAATATCGCAGAAAAGTACTCGGGCGACACCCTTGAAAAACTTCTACTGATCAGTGAAAAAATCGCTTCGCGTCACGGCAAAACGCAAACGCCAGAATTTGTAGAAATCGAAACAAAGCTGCTCTCAATTAGTAAAGAAGAACTAGACGAGCTGGCGGGCATTCCACGTTTGGCAATGACATTCACGCCCGATCACAAATCTATACGTCTAAACTCGCGGGCTTTGGGGGCACTTTTGAGCTCGCTCGTTGCCATTGAAATGTTCAATGGTCAGAATGCAAATTACTCCCTTAAAGATCCTCAAGTTCTCGCTTAACTTTTTCACATGTCCTTGCTCAGTCGCGCGCAACTGAGTATAACGGTTCCATGATAAAAGTTTTCTGCATAGCCCTGATTTTATGGTCTCTCCCACCATCACCCTCTCTCGCCTACACAAAACGAAATAAAGTTTACTCGATCGATATACACCAGCTTCAATCCCATATTTTTGCCGCACAACTGGCTTCCGATGCTGCGATAAAGAAAAAAGCTATGGCCGAATCCAAAAAAATACTGGATCGCGTTGGTAGAAAAATCACCCCCGCTCAGTTGGCCAGTCTAGAGAAAAAATACACGGATTTTCGAACGGATGCACCGTCAGAATTTTATGAGTTACTTGTCAAAGAAGTTTCCAATGCCTTCGAACTTAGACGTTCTCCGTCTGCTCCACCTACCTTCGAAGATGGAAAAGCAAAGTACGAAAAGTTCTGCGTAAGTTGCCACGGCGCCCAAGCTAAAGGTGATGGGGTTATGGCTCGTAAGTTTTCAGGACTGTCTCTTGACTTGAGAAAGCCTTACTTAAGTCCATTTCGTTGTTACAATCAAAATGTTGCCAGCAAACCAATGGCAGGAAAATCTGGCCTTGTCTCGGCTACGACCGACCCTGGATTATGGAATGCCTGCTTTTATGCGATGACTCTGCAATCGGCTGCACCTTCTGGTCCAGTCAAAGTTGCTAACGATACAAAATTAACCTTGGAAGAACTTTCCACGGGAACCCTTGCAGATTATGAGTTGTGGTCAAAGACAATGAAAGTTCCAGTCGGAGATCTACGTCATTGGCCTTTTTCGCCAGCTATTCATCGGAAGTAAATTAGGGGATGCTATTTCAGTTTGGACCTATAAAGCCTTAACATCTTAATTCCGTCATTAATCATCACCATTGCGATTTCAAAAGACTCCGAGTGATCTATAACCAAAGGCAATGCCTTTCGCGGCGTTACGAGATCATGAGCCTCGACTTTCAAGGCTTTGCAGAGGTCTTCAATCGTATCAACGCCAATATTTGTGCTTGCAGATTCGATGCGCCATATCGTCTGTTTGTTAGCTTTAAGAAGCTTTGCTAGCTCTTCCTGGCTATAGTCGCGTTCTTTCCGCAACAGTAGGACATTCTGTCCAATGGTCTTTCTAAGCTTCAACGATAATCCCCTTTTGATTCAATTGTGAAAGGAGATTGGTACATCGATATATAGACTACTTTGGCGAACCTGTATTATTTATATAATGCTTAAATAACAGGTCGCTAGGGAGGTTTATAGACATAAAAGGAGATATGTCATAAAGACTACTTCTGTGCTCCTCGATCGACAGAGAAGGCTTCCATTGAAAATCCAAATTCTGATTATTGAGGACAATGAAGATTACCGCTTCCTTCTGAGTCGAGCATGCCGTCGAGAGGGTTTTCGGCCAATTCCCTTCCATAATGGCGAAGAAGCACTAAAATATTTACGTCAAGGCGGGCAACTCATAAGCGCTATTTTGTCAGATTTAGATATGCCGATATGTTCCGGCGAAAAGTTTATCAAAGAAGTCAAAAAAAACAAATCGTGGAACGCAATTCCAATTATTTTATTTTCCGCTGAGGACAATTTGGAAGTCACCGCCTTAAGGCTAAGCGTGAACTTTGTTCACAAGGGCCAAAAGCGGGATATAGCGGCAGCCATTCTTGAAATCAAAAAACTGATTTGACTCTCGCTTCGCTCAGCATGGGGCGAGGAGATTCATCGCATCAAGTGCAAAGCACGCCGATCGCTCTGAATGACGGCTGGCATGACTGAAGCTTCGGCCTGCATGATGGAAAATGGCTTACGTAACGTCGGATGAAATCCGAGATTGCGGGCAGCTTGCAAAATCGACTCAAAATTTAAGGTGATCGTGGCGCCCGCTTTCTGTGTCACTTCGTCTTCAGTTGGCAAATCGAAATCATTGGCCCCGTATCGAAGCCCCAAAAGCGCGTCTTCGTTTTTTGTAAGGACCGATGTGCGAATATGGGTGATATTATCGAGATACAAACGAGAAATCGCGAGCCAGCGCAGATATTCTTCCGTGGAAACTTCTTGGCCCCCTAGCTCTGTGTGGTAAGGCTTGTAGGTCCAACAGAGAAAACTAGTCAGCTTTTGTTCTAAAGAATCTTGAAAATCACGCAAGGTAGAGAGATGGTTGAAGCGTTCTTCTAGAGTCTCGTCAAAGCCAATCACCATCGTCGCCGTCGATCCCATACCGGAATCGACAATGGCACGCTGCGCCTTATAATAATCAGCCACTTTATATTTGCCCGGACTGTGTCGCATGCGAAACGCATCGTCTAGGATTTCAGCGCCACCGCCCGTCACCCACAATGAGCCATTTTCTTTTAGTAATGCGGCCCCATCTTCGTAGCTAACTTTACTCAGTTTGCACGAAAACATGAATTCGGCGACGGTCATCCCATAAAACTCAAGTTGCCCTTGGTATTTTTCACGGATCTTTCGAAACATCTCCGCGTAGTGCTCAATACGAAGTTTGGGATGAAATCCTCCGTTGAAACCAACAAGAGTCCCGCCCAAGGAAAGTAGTCCGTCAATGCGCTCACAAATCTGATCGAAATTTAAGAGATAGGTTCCTGATTGATGCGGTAAACGGTAAAAAGCGCAGTAGTCACACTTCGCCACGCAAATGTTGGTGTAATTAATGATGGCCATGATCACGTAGGTCACTTCATCGGTCGGGTGGAAGCGACTTTTGGCTCTGGTCGCTAGGTCCGATAGGAGCTCCATGGGCGCTTGCTCGTACAGCAGGACAGCATCGGCAGTGGAAATGCGATGACCAGCATGAATTTTTGCAGCAATTTCGTCCATCGGAGCCTGAGCCAATTTTTCTATCCTTTTTAGGCGCTTGCAGCTTAAACCATCAGCAGGACACTATCGCAACGCTTATTTATACGCAAATCCTCTTGACCACACCGGCCATCTTCGGTAACACATATCTTCCTGATAAACGTTTGATTTAACTAAGATTTAGCCAAGTACTGGCACCACGAGAAATGGAAACGACGAGATGAAAAATCCAATTATCACCGCCTTCGAAAAGAAAAAAGGTCTTCTTAAGGAAAACCTTCCTGATATTCGTTCAGGCGACTCCGTAAAAGTTCATTACAAAATTAAAGAAAGTGGTGAAGGCGATAAAGAAAAATTTCGCATTCAGATCTTCGAAGGAATCGTCCTTCGTCGTCGCCGCGGCACAACTGGATCGAGCGTAACTGTTCGTAAAATTTCTGCTGGCGGTATCGGTGTTGAGCGCGTCTTTCCTATGCACTCTCCATTCATTGAGAAAATTGAAATTTTGTCTCGCGGTGTTGTTCGACGCTCTAGACTTTATTACCTCAGAGATCTTGCTGGTAAAGCCGCTCGTATCCGTAGCCAATTTGCGGTGAAAGACACAGGGACTGCAACAAACCAAGCCTCTGCGACTGAAACTACTCCAGCAGAAGATTCTAGTCTTAATTAGCTATCCGGGGACACGTAATTTAATTCAAAAGCCGACGATATCGTCGGCTTTTTTAATTAAACAACATGTCCCCTTACACTTCGAAAACGTTCGGGAAATATTGAATCCCGAACGTTTTTTTTCGCCCACAAGAAACCACCGCCAAATCAAACCGAATCGTTTTAATGGGTTCATTAAAGCGACGCATAAACATCTCGCTCCCTCGGCGCAAGGCCAATTGCTTTGGGTAGTTCAACATCGATTCGATTTGAAAAGCCCATTTGGTAGGGCGCTGCCGATACTTCACTTCGACGACAAACAGAGTGTCGCCCTTACACGCCAGGATATCAATCTCGGAGCCTCTGATGCGGTAGTTTCTACCGACGATGCGGCATCCGCGCTTCTCTAATAGCAGTGCGACGAAAGCTTCCGCTTCGCCTGCTTGTTGGCGATTGACTCTTTTCATGAAAATAAATTATCAGGCTAGTGCTGCGTCGGCTCGTGACAAGACTCGTGCGACAGGTGAGAAACTTCGGCGATGCAATGAACAAGCCCCGTGGGCTTCGAGCATTTCTAAGTGAAACTTCGTTCCGTATCCGACATGCCGTTCGAACCCGTACATCGGGTACTTAGAACTTTGCTTAGCCATATAATCGTCTCGAGCCTGCTTCGCCAAAATGGATGCTGCCGCGATGCAAAACGTCAGAGCGTCTCCATCTACAACGGGAAGTTGCGGTCTAGTGTAACCAGCAATTTTTTGATGCCCGTCTACCAATACCATCGATGACTCTAGACCCTGACATTGCTCCACAGCTCGCTTCATCGCGATAAACGTCGCCTGAAGAATATTATGCTGATCGATTTCATCGACATCGGCAGCCGCTATAAAAGCCTGGCGTGCTACACTCAATATGATCGGGTGGATATCATTTCGCTGCTTAGCTGATAGTGTTTTTGAGTCCCGGATAAACCGAAGGACCTTTGGGTCCAATTCATATAGTTTTTCATAGTCCAGTACGACACAAGCCGCGTAGACCGGTCCAGCCAAACAGCCACGCCCGACTTCATCCACGCCAATGACGATAGAATGATTTTTTAGATATTTTTTTTCTAGTGATCCGCGGTCAGACTGATTCAATGTGTTGAACTTTATGCTGTGGTTGCGGAATTAATTAAGTCCTGAAGCTTTTGCTTTGGGACGTTGCCCACCACTGAGCCCACCATTTTGCCACCGCTAAACATGACCACGTAAGGAATCGAACGTACACCAAATGTTGCGGGAACATTGGCATTTTCATCGACGTTCATTTTGCCGACGAGAATTTTTCCATTATTGTCTTTGGCAAGTTGATCCAAGACAGGTCCTAGAGCGACGCACGGTCCACACCACGGGGCCCAAAAGTCCACGAGAACGGGAACGTTTGAGTTGACAACTTTCTCCTGAAAATTATCGTCAGTAACTACAAAGGTGTGATCTGCCATGACATGCTCCTACGAAGATCTTAGGTCCGAGCCTACCAAACCGACTATGCCTTGAAAACAGAAACATCCCGCAGGCGTTTCTTAATCTTCCGATCCACAGCTTTAAGTTCAGGAGGACAGTTTTTATCTTGATGTTTTGAATAAAACTCAGGCAACACTTCATCCAGAACGCCTAGAAGTGTTTGGGAGTCGGGAGCAGAGTCTATCCAGCTTTTGATGATTTCGTGATCGCTATAAGGAAGAAAATGGCCGCGTCCGCGACATTCAACGACAAAGCCGCTGATCAGTTCCACCATGTTCTCTTCAGCTTTGGGGCTGCTTGTCATCTAACTGTCCTTCGATCTCGGCCAAACGTTGCGTCAACACGGTTAATTCGTCATCGTATCGTTGCAATTCCTGCAAGTGATCATGAATTCTGATCAGGTTTGCTACTCGAATAGGCAATGAATCCATGTGCTGGGGGTCGACAATATCAAAATACCAGTTCTGATGAACAATTTTTTTTAGAAGCGATTCCAGCTGTCTAGACTCAAGTGTTGCCAATATAAGCGCCGGTATCCACACATGCGCCTTCATTCGCAAACAAAAGGTATCCAGCCATCTCTCAAAATCTTCACCGGGAATATGACTCGCACTGACGATCACTAAGTCATAACGGGCCGCCGCGAGTGCATCGACAGAGGGGATCATTGTCAATTGAATGTCAGCAAGGGATTTCAGTTTACTTTCCAGATAGAGCTTTCGAGCATCGACATGACGCTGCTCTGCGTCTAAATACGCAATATTTAAAACGCGTTGTTCGAAGATTTTGTTGGTGTGGGCCATGTGGCGATCTCGCTTTTAACTTTTGCCTGACAAGTTGTTTTTCTCTATAGTTATTCTATCACGAGGGATTCTCTACAAGCGATGGATAACAAAAAAACAAATAGAACGTCTTTCTGCGTAAAGGTTTCGGCGCCAACGCGCATTGACATCATTGGCGGAACGCTCGATTTGTGGCCGCTCAATCAGGTACTCGAGAAATGTGCGACCATCAATTTTGGTATCACTTTAGATGCTTCGACCGAACTTTCCTTAAAACCAGATTCAAATCATATTTTGGAAAGCACCGATCAAAAAGTCTCCGCCACTTGCGCACATGACGATCTTTCCAAAAATACCGCGTTGCCTCTTCACGCCAAAATCATTGCTGCGATTTGGCCAAAGGATGCGCCGTCCTTACACCTTAAAACTTCGGCGATGTCCCCGGCAGGCGCAGGTCTAGGTGGATCGTCGGCGTTAGCCGTCACCATCGCCTGGGCTATTATGCAAGCGAGACATCATGTTTTTGGCACAGCCCTACCAAGCGAACATGTGCTTGTCGATACCGTCAAAGATATTGAAGCCGGACTGATTCACGCGCCAACTGGAGTGCAAGACTATTGGGGCGCCATAAAAGGTGGATTAAACATCCTGACTTTTCCCGCTGGTCGAACTGAAGTTCAGCAAGTGAATAATAATATTCTCAAGCAACTGCAAGACGACTTGATCGTTTGTTACAGCGGACAGTCGCGCGCCTCCGCCATGAATAACTGGCAAATTTTTCGGGATTTTTTTGATCGAAAACCGGCAACGGTCGGTCTGTTAACAAAAATGGGTCAATGTGCCTATGAAGCAAAACTCGCCGTCGAAGCCGGTGATTTTGATGAACTTATGAATTTATCCGTAAAAGAATGGCTGCTACGCTGTCAACTTTGGCCTGGTATTGAAACGGAAGTCACCAAGCTCATTTCGCAGCAGGCTCGTGGAGCCGGTGCTTATTCTAGTCGCGTTTGTGGCGCAGGTGGCGGTGGGGTCATGTCGATTTTGACCAAGCCATCAACCCGGGAACATGTCATAAAGGCTGTGGAAAAAGCGGGGGGCACTGTCCTCCATCAAGCTCGAATTTCTACTCAAGGACTGCGCATTGAAGCCGGAAAATAAAGAAAAAAAGAAGTTACCGCTTAACGACCAACTCAAGAAACTCAACGTCGAAAACTATGAAAAACATATTTTTCTTTGTGCCGGCGAAAAGTGTTGCTCTGCAGAAGTGGGCGAAGCCGCTTGGAATGAACTTAAAACTCGTTGTAGGGATCTTGAATTAACAAACGGAACGGTATATCGCACGAAAGTTCACTGTCTTCGCGTATGCCAGCAAGGCCCAATCGCCTTAGTTTATCCGGGTGGGCATTGGTATAAAGAACTCACGGCCGATAAAATTGAAAAAGTCATCCAGCAAGACCTTATCGGCGACAAGCCCGTCAAAGAAAATCTTCTCACGCGCAATCCGAATTTTGATTGATTCTTTCACGATGACGAGTCTTCGTCAACGTCGCCGCTTTCGAGATGATCGTCTTTATTGACGGGTTCGCCTGCGATTGCATAACCATCGGTTGCCCATGCGGCCGCATCACGGATGCGGCAACGCTCACTACAAAACGGTCTATGCGGATTCGCAGTAGAGTATTCCAAAGATTTTTTACATGTGGGACAAGCTACCAAACGAATAACTTTGTCGTCTTTTTTTGCTTCTTCAGTTTTTGCGGTCTTTTTAGCCATAGAAAATCTATAGCACGTTTTCAGGCACGATTCCAAGCGCTGCAGCGATCCTACTTCGAATGCTGATTTTCAAGCTTTGCCGCGCGCAACATAGAAATCCCAGTATAGACGACGACTATAAAAACAAGCCAACGAAGTGCCTCCATGGGAAGAGACTTAAAAATATATACAGCCACTAGCGCTCCAAAAATGCCGGCGAGGGTCAGCCCTAGTGACGCGCGTGGTTCATAGGCATCTGCTTTAAGGAAACGAATACCGCAGACAGGCATGAGAAAGGCACAGGCTCCAGTCATAATCGGCCAAGCGGCAGCCGGATCCATACCAAGTAACGCCACCATAATCATAATGGGCGCGTACGCGCCAATTCCGATGGTCATCAGCGCGCCGAAAATGAAAGTCGAGCAGGCACCAATCATCAACTTTGTGCCGGAAAGCGAAAGCGCATCACCACCCGGCGGAAACAAATGACCAAGCCTCATGAGGAGCAAACACGCTGCTACCAGCAAAGCGCTTCCCATGCCGACTTGGATTGCGCACCGCGACATGCGAGAAACAATGCCCGCTCCCAACCATGCGCCCGCGACTGCCGATCCGACTAAAAGTATAAGAGTGACCGAGCCGACCTTTATAGCGTCAGCAAAAGCGACCGCTTGAACAAAAGTCGGCAGCGAATGTCCGACATTCATTGTTCCCGGAATTTTCTCATCAGGTACACTTTTTTTAAATCTATAAAGGACGGTGGTCGTTGCAAAAGAACCAATCCCCAAGGTGTCAAAAAAATCTGTGATAAATCCGACAAACGATTCAAAAATCGTCGGCATCTTCCATTGTTTTTTTTGAGTAAGGTCCGCGGCCCAAATAATAGAAAAAATGAGCGCAACCACACTTAGCAAGGCAATGAGAATAACTTTCGAGTTTTCCATAGCAGTCCTCGGGCTGACCATACAGAAAAATAATCAGTCCGTCATCCAGAGCTAAAATCGATTGATAAATCCCAAACTTGCCTGCTATACCTAACGCTCCTTTGGCTTCAAAAATGGGACCATTATGATTTCACTTTTAGAGTTTCCACAGTCACACTTCTGCGAAAAAGCTCGCTGGGCACTCGATCATAAAGACTTAGTTTGGTATTCTAAACGCCTAATTCCCGGTATGCATCGCTTGACCGTCAAAAAGCACGCAGAGGGCACGTCGCTACCGGTGATCTTGGATGCTTCGCAATGTGTTCAGGGATCACATGAGATCACAACTTATTTGGATGAAAAATATCCTCAGAAAATGCTCGGGCCTGCAGACAAAAAAACTTTAAATGAATGGATCGAACTAGAACGTGAGATTGACGAAGGAGTCGGCATTCCGCTTGTGGTCATGCACTATCATTGGCTGTTTCAAGATCCTAAACTTATGACCCACTATTATATGAATGGATTTCCTATTTGGCAGCGCGGCCTCTTTCGCGCCGCTATTCCCATAATCAGTCAGAGGGCCAAGAAAATTTTTGGACTGACAGAAGAAAGATACAAAGATAGCCTGGTTACTTTTGAAAAAGGCTTGAGTTGGCTGGAAGCTAAGATTTCTAGTGATGGATATATCAGTGGCTCTCAGTTTTCGCGTTTAGACATCAGTGCTGCGACTGCATTGGTGATGCTCGTCCGCCCCCCGCAACACCCCTATCCGTGGCCGCTTGAACTTCGCCCAAAAGAAACTCATGAGTTTTACGATCGATATAAAAGCAGATCAGGTTTTAAATGGATGTTGGAAGTTTACAAGAAACACCGACTTTCCAATTCCGGCCAGAACACATGATTGCATTCATTTCTCAACAAGTGGCTTCGCGTTCATTTCGAGCCACTTTGAAGTTATTCAATAAGCTGGGTATTCAGCGAAAACCGGACCAATATTATTTTGGTTACGGCGCCAACCTTAATAAAAGTCGCTTTGATAAAAATCAAATGGTGACAAAGTTGCTAGGTACAGCCTGCTTAAAGAACTACAAACTTAGCTTTGGTTTGCAAAGTCAGTTTAAGGGACTTGGCTACGCCAGTGTCGCCAAATCCAATGGTGACACCGTCTGGGGGCAACTCTATAAGATCGATAAACTCTCACTGTACCTTTTGGATTTAATGGAATTCGTACCTTTCGGGGCCTACCGGCGGGTTAAACTTCCCATTGAATACAAAGGCAAAATCATTAAGGCATTTGTCTATGTTGCCGCGCAGGAAAAAGCAGGCCTGAGCCCATCGCCTCGGTACTTGAATTTAATTGTCACAGGCGCCGAAACCCAAGGTTATCCCGCTGAATATGTTAGCCAGTTGCGTGCTACGAACTGCGTCAAAGAAGTTGCTATTGATCATGAATTCACAATCTTCACCAAAGATAAGAAGCGCAAGTTTTCCAAACAGCTCATGCCACTCTACCAAAAACACGATGAGCTCCGAGAGAAAGTTCTGGCTTACCTGAGGCGCTTTGACCAATAAAAGCCAATAATTTCAGGAACTCAGATATCATTGGCATTTTTGTAGTTTATCTTTCTTGTGTTTGGTTTACGGTGGCCGCGGCAATGGTTCCAGGACCAAACACGGGTTTGAACAGATAAGAACGAAAATGACTAGAAAACGACAACCAATGATTTATTTAAAAACCGACCAAGACATCGAAGATATGCGTCCATCCTGCCAACTTGCGGCAAGTGTATTGAATATGATTGAGTCTCATATCAAGCCTGGTGTTTCCACTCTGGAACTCAATGATATTTGCCACGAATATATCCTGAGCCATAACGCGATCCCAGCGCCTCTAAACTATCGCGGCTTTCCCAAGTCAATCTGCACATCTATCAACGAAGTGATCTGCCACGGCATTCCTAACGCCAACCATAAGCTTAAAGATGGCGATATTATCAATGTCGACGTCACGACAATATTGAACGGCTATCACGGTGATACCTCCCGGACGTTCTTAGTGGGAAAAGTCAGCAAAGAAGCGCGTCAACTTGTGGAAGTCACCCAACAGTCTTTGATGAAGGGCATTGAGTCTGTTCGCCTAGGTGGACGAATCGGCGATATTGGCGCTGCGATTCAAGAGTGCGTCGATCCATATGGTTACAGTATCGTGCGAGACTTCGTTGGACATGGGATTGGGAAAATTTTTCACGAAGATCCACAAGTTCCCCATTACGGTCGAAAAGGTCACGGTCAGCGAATCGAAGCCGGGATGGTTTTTACGATTGAGCCGATGATCAATCAAGGTGACTGGAAATGTGAAATTTTGGAGGACGATTGGACTGCGGTGACAACGGACGGCAAACTGAGTGCTCAGTTTGAACATACAATTGCTGTAAAGAGTAACGGCGAAGTAGAAATTCTGACTTTAGCGACGCGTTAAGAAGATCAACGCCCCCACAAACAAAACACAAAACCCAAGATACAGCCAAAACCGACCTCGACTTCGTAATTTTGAACTCCTGATCGGATAATTCAAGATTAGCCCTTATTTGTTTTTTGGTATTTACCGCCAACGGCTGGTTTTACGTTTGGGGCTTTTTTAAGATAAAGCCTGTAATTTATATCGAGAGTCTTCACATTCTTGGGCAAGTCAGGAGTGATTACAAAAACTATCGGCATATCTGTTTTGATACTGCCTTTTAAGGTCTGATCTTCAAAGCAAAAGCAGACAAACTTCTTGAAGCTTTTTCCTGCTTCGTACGGCTCAACCGAATGAGTCGCCAAAATCGGTAGGTCCTTTGGGCTTCGGTTATCAAAGGAATAAGCGACTTCATATTTTTTACCGACTTCAACTTGCATAGTAGAAACGGTCGGCTTGAATCCGACCGGAAGATCGCCCAGAACCGCAGCGCTAAATTTTACAGTTACCACTCTGCCATCAGGCTTAGTGTCGGCACTAGTGATATTTCTATCGGAATGTGCCCAAATGGGAGTCGAGATTGAAGTTACAAACACCAACAATATA